>CAWHNT010000038.1:0-174902 GCA_963830775.1 uncultured Alphaproteobacteria bacterium
GACCTGGACCGCGGGCCTGAACTTCACGCCCGAGAAGAAGAAGTGGGACGACGAGCTCGTGGACGAGCTGGCGGCACTCCGGATGCCGGGCGACAACGAGTTCTTCGAGAAGGCGCTGCAGACGGCCTTCGTCGGCACCGAGCTGCCGTTGGAGCTGTCGCGCAAGCGGATCGAGGTGATCGTGCTCACCGGCATCCACCTCGACTGGTGCATCGAGGGCAATGCAAGGGCAGCGCGCGACAATGGCTACCTGCCGATCGTGATCGGCGATGCCTGCGGCTGCCAGAAGCCCGAGCAGGAGGCGGCTGCCATGGAGCGCATCAACAACTTCTTCGCACCGGTGATCTCGTCGGACACGTTCGTGAAGCTGCTCAGCCGCTCGGCCTGAGCTCCAGGCCCTCTCCCGCCTGCGCGGGAGAGGGTCTCAGCTCGTGGGCGATCCCTCGCTGACGGCGGCTGCCCGCACCCGCGCTTCCGGCAGCGGGATGAACTCCTTCTCGTCGCCGGGCACCTTGCCGAAACGGCCCTCCTTCCAGTCGGCCTTGGCCTGCTCGATCCTCTCCCGGGAGGAGGAGACGAAGTTCCAGAAGATGAAGCGCGGCCCGTCCATGGCGGCCCCGCCCAGCAGGAGCAGCCGGGCACCCTCGGGCCCGGCCCGCAGGCTCATCCGGTCGCGGGCGCGGAACAGCAGCATGCGGCCGGCCTCAAAGCGCGTGCCCGCGACCTCGACCGTGCCCTCGACGATGTAGGCCCCGCGTTCCTCGTGCTCGTCAGGCAGAGGCAGCGACGACCCCGGGGCCAGGGCCGCGTCGGCATAGAAGAGCGGGGACGAGACCGCCACGGGTGCGGTGAGGCCCCAGCCGGTGCCGGCGATCAGGCGCAGATGCATGCCCGTCTCGTCCGCGACCGGCAGCGTGGCTCCGGGATGATGCACGAACGCCGCCGCGGCCTCCTCCTGCACCTTCGGGAGTGCCACCCAGGACTGGATCCCGAACAGGCGGTTGCTGTGCGTCCGCAGCGCCGGATCGGTGCGCTCGGAATGGGCGATGCCGCGCCCGGCCGTCATCCAGTTCACGTCGCCGGGCCGGATCGCCTGGGCGCTGCCGAGGCTGTCCCGATGCAGGATCTCGCCCTCGAACAGGTAGGTGACGGTGGAGAGCCCGATATGCGGGTGCGGCCGCACATCGAGGCCGCGGCCGGTCAGGAACTCGCCCGGCCCCATCTGGTCGAAGAAGATGAACGGCCCCACCATCTGCCGCTCCTGCGCCGGCAAAGCGCGGCGGACCTCGAACCCGCCAATGTCATGCGCACGGGGGACGATGACGGCCTCGATCCCGTCGGGCGGGAGGGCTATAGGGTCCATGGCCACCTCGCATCTGGGTCACGGGCACGACAGACCGACCCGACCCTCTCGATTGTAGTGCGGCCGCTTTGGCGCGGCGAGTGGCTGGTGATCGCGCCCGCCGCACGAGGCCGGAAGGAGGTCGCCGATGACGTTGAGCTTTCTCGTGTTCAAGGGCGTGCTGGTCCTGGCCGCCCTGGCCTTTGCCGTGCGTGAGGTGATCGTCACCGGCCGGCCCGACAGCAATCCCGAGCTCACCCGCAAGCTGCTGCGCGTCTTCTCGGCCGGCGAGCGGGCACGGCGGCCGATCGCTCCCGCCCCGCCGCCAGCGGCGGCACCCACCGAGCCTGCCGAGCCCGAGCTTCCGCGCCGGGCCGCCTGATCCAGGCCAGGGTGCCAGAGGCAGGAACTCTCGCGCCCGAGCGGCGGTGATCCGCGCGGCCCGACGCTAGAAATGGAGGAAGTCGCCGGCGGCAAGGTCGATCTTGCCGCTGAGCTCGATCTCCAGCTCGACCGCTGCGTCGCTGTCGGCATTCACCTCGACGATCGTCCGGTTGCCGCTGAAGTGATAGCCGACCTCGCCCGGGTCATCGGCATCGTCCTTGCCGACGAAGGTGAAGGCGTAGAGCGACGGCGAGACCGGGCCGAAGATCATGCCCAGGTCGATCCTGTCGCCCTGCGCGTGGCTGAAGTCCTTGATGAGGTCGCGCTGGTTCCCGGGGTTGCTGTCGCCGAAGGAGTAGCGGAAGGTGTCCGCACCCTCGCCGCCCCACATCGTATCGCCGCCGGCTCCGCCCGTGATCCCGTCGGCACCCTTGTAGGCACGGATCTCGTCGGCACCGGCACCACCGTCGAAGAGGTTGGCACCGTCCGTGCCGTAGAGCTTGTCCCCTGCGCCTCCGCCCTGGGCGCCCTCGATGCCGATCAGCAGGTCGCCCTCGGCCGTTCCGCCCTTGCCGTAGCCGATGCCCAGCCTTCCGCCGCCGCTCAGATGGACCTCCACGGCGGAAATCGAATCACGGTAGTCGGCCGAGTCCGAGCCGGCATCGCCGAACAGGCTGTCGCCGCCGAATCCGCCGCGCAGGGTATCGTTGCCGCCGGCACCATGCAGCTCATCGGCACCGTTCGTGCCGACGAGGAAATCGATGCCATTGTCGCCGACCATCTTGACCACGATACGCTCCTGAGCTCCGGCGACGGCCCGCCCTTCGCCCGGTCCCCAAGAGATCGCACGGCACCTGTTTCAGCCGGATCACGCTGCGCCAGTCGCTGTTTCAGCCCGGTCCCGATAGACCGATCCGGTGGCTGCCCTCTCCCTCGATGAACGCCCTCTGCTTTGCGATCTCGCCGGCCAGGAAGTCGAGGAACACGCGCACCCGGGCGGCGTGGCGGAGGTCGGGGTGGGTGAGGAGCCAGAGGTCGGCGGCCCAGCCGGGCTCGGGCGGTGCCAGACGGACGAGAGCCGGCCTCGCGTCGGCGATGAAGCAAGGGAGCGGGCCGATGCCGATGCCGGCCTCGACCGCCTCGGCCAGGCCCAGCACGGTGTTGACGCGGTAGGCGATCCGCTCGGGGCGGACATGCTCGGTGATCGAGCGGGTCGCGCTCAGGGCCCCCAGGCCTTCGCCGGGCGCCACCCAGCTCCGCCCGTAAAGCTGCTGGAGCCCGACCGCCTCGGGCCCGGGGAAGTCCATGCCCCGGCCGTAGAGCGCCCAGGCGATCCGGGCGACGCGGCGCCCGACCAGGGTCTCGGGCGGGCTGTCGGTGGCGCGGATCGCCACGTCGGCATCGCGCTTGGAGAGGTTGAGGGGCTGGTTGCCCAGCACGATGTCGAGCCGCACGTCGGGGCACTGGGCCTGGAAGCGGGCGAAGAGCGGCGTTAGCAGGTGGACGAGAAGCGTGTCGCTCGTGGTCACGCGCAGCTCGCCGGCGGGCGAGAGGGCCTTGCCGGCGAGCTTGCGGGTGAAGTCGGCAATGTCCTCGTCCATCCGCTCCGCCAGCGCCAGCATCTCCTCGCCGGCGGTAGTGAGCGCATAGCCTGTGCGGTGGCGCTCGAAGAGCTTGTTCCCCAGCGCCGCCTCGACCTGCCCCAGCCGCCGGAACATGGTCGAGTGGTTCACGCCCAGCCGCTCCGCGGCTCCGGTCAGACCCCGGGCCTCGGCCACCGCCTTGACCAGGCGGAAGTCGTCCCAGGCGAGGTCCTTGGGCGGCTGGGCCATGGTGAAGCGCTCAGGCCGGGCGCGGCACGGTGCGGCCGGCCTCGAGGCCCGGCAGGGTGGCCGGGCGAGCGGCCAGGGCACCATCGCCGATCAGGACGTGGGCCAGGGCAGCCATGGCCAGGAACGCCGGATACTCCCAGCCGCCGTTGGGGGCGTTGAAGACCCAGCCGTTCGGGGCGTGGATGACAAGGGCACCCAGGAGGATCGGCAGCAGCGCCAGCGAGACGAGGCGGCCGTAGAAGCCGGCGAGGATCGCCACGCCGCCGATCACCTCGGCCAGGATGATGGGCCAGGCGAGGATGGTCGGCAGGCCGACGCTGCCGAGGAAGCCCTCGAAGCCGGGCACGCTGAACACCGCCACCTTGAGGTAGGCGTGGGCGATGAACATGACCCCCAGGGCCGCGCGCAGGGCAAGAGCACCATAGGGGGCAAGACGGTTGTCGATCATGGCCGGAACTCCGTGGCCGGTGGTTGGTGACCCGGAGGATGGGGCTTCCACAGATGCCGATCAAACAGCGATCCTGCAAGATCGAGCTTGCACGCGTGCAATGAACAGGCCCTGGCGCCGCTCCCGGCGGTGGGCCATCTGAGCGGCACGGCAAGGGCGATGGAGTCGCCCGAAAGAGGACATGGGTCATGCAGCGGAACGGCATCCACCACGTGACGGCGATCTCCGGCCCGGCGCGCCGCAATGTCGACTTCTACACCGGCACGCTCGGGCTGCGCCTGGTGAAGAAGACGGTGAACTTCGACGATCCCGGCACCTACCATCTCTACTATGGCGATGAGACCGGCTCGCCCGGCACCATTCTCACCTTCTTCCCCTGGGAGCATGTGGCACCGGGCCGGCTGGGCGTCGGCCAGACCCGTGAGACGCTGTTCCGCGTGCCGGAGCAGGCGATCGGCTACTGGACCCACCGGCTGATCGAGCAGGGTGTCCCGCACGAGGCGGCGGTGAAGCGCTTCGGCGAGACCGTGCTCTCCTTCAAGGACCGGGACGGGATGCAGCTTGCGCTCGTCGCTGTCCCCGGGGCCGAGAACGAGCCTGCCTGGAGCGGCGGCGACGTTCCGGCCGAGCACGCGATCCGCGGCTTCCACGGCGTCAGCCTGCTGATCGAGGAGGTGGCACCCACGGCGGCGATCCTGACCGACGTCCTGGGCTTCGCCGAGGCCGGCCACGAGGGCTCGACCTTGCGCTTCAAGGCAGCGGACACGGGCATCGGTGGCGTCGTCGACATCCAGGCCGCCGGCGGCTTCCTCGCCGGGCGGATGGGCGGCGGCTCGGTCCACCACATCGCCTTCCGTGCCGCCAGCGACGAGGTGCAGGCGGCAATGGCGCGCAAGCTGGCCCGGGACCACCACCTCCCGACCACCGAGCAGAAGGACCGCAACTATTTCCGCTCGATCTACTTCCGCGAGCCCGGCGGCATCCTGTTCGAGATCGCGACCGACGATCCGGGCTTCGCCGCGGACGAGCCGGTGGCCACGCTGGGGCAGGCCCTGAAGCTGCCGCCGTTCCTGGAGTCCCGCCGCCGCGAGATCGAGGCCACCCTGCCGCCGGTGGCGTGATCCTGCCTCCCTCCTTCGTGCCGCAGGCATGGGGGAGGGAGCTTCATCGAGTGACGCAAACCGAGATCACCATGACCAGCACCGAACTTTCGTTCGTCCATCATTTCGAGGCCGCGACCCGGCCTGCTGCGCCGGCCCTGCTGCTCCTGCACGGGACGGGCGGGGACGAGACCGACCTGCTCCCGCTCGGGCGGGCGGTGGCACAAGGTGCTGCCCTCCTCTCGCCGCGCGGAAAGGTCCTGGAGAACGGCATGCCGCGCTTCTTCCGGCGGCTGGCCGAGGGCGTGTTCGACGAGGCCGACCTGCGGCACCGGGCGGACGAGCTCGCCCGGTTCGTGACGGAAGCGCGTGAGACCTACGGGCTGCCGGCTCCGATCGCCATCGGCTTCTCCAACGGTGCGAATATCGCGGCGGCACTGCTCCTGCTGCACCCGGGCGTGTTGGCCGGCGCCGCCCTGCTGCGGGCCATGGTGCCGCTGCGCGACCCGCCGCCTGCCGACCTGCGCGGCACGCCGGTCCTCCTGCTCTCGGGAGCCGCCGACCCGATCGTGCCGGCCGAGAACGCGGCCCGGCTGGCGCGCACGCTCGGCAACGCCGGGGCCGTCGTCACGCATCGGACCCTGCCGGTCGGGCATGGGCTGTCCCAGGCCGACCTCGCGGTCACCAGCTCATGGCTGACACAGCTGGCAGCGCCCGCCTGACCTCAGGCCGCGTGCGGATGCCCATCGCCGCCGGCGGCCACCTCGTTCTCCGTGGCCATGCCCGGTCCGGGGATGAGACGTGGGCCGGTGCGGCCTGCCGATGCCAGCATCAGCACGTTGCCCGCCGGCGCCGCGCGGCGCGGTGCCGCGATCGGGCGCCAGGATTCGGGCTGGGGAATGATGCAGCGCGCGCGCAGGGCGGTCCGCACCGGCAGGGCCGGCGGGCGCGCCGTGCCGGTCTCGGCCGGCCAGGCGAGCCTGCGGGAGTTCCGGGCCAGATCGGCGGAAAGCTGCCGCCCGAGCCGCATCGAGGCCACGAGCGCCTCGCGGAAGGCACGCACGCTCCGCTCCTTGCGCAGCTTCACGCCCAGGACGCGGACATGCTCGCCGAAGAAGCCGTGCTCGACCTCGACCAAAGGCGAGGAGACATAGAGCCCTTCGACATGCATCCCGGGCGAGGCCGTCCGCGCCCTGCGGCCGAAATCGACCCGCCACCAGGCCCGCTTCACCGCCAGGAGCAGGTCGAGGCATGCGCGCCGATCGAGGCGGTAATGCTTCGGCACCCGCCGGTTGTCGGGCTCGTGATGGACGACTGCCAGGTGCCAGCTGCTGGCCCCGGCCACGATCTCGGGTCTGCTGGGTCCCGGCAACGGGGCCTTAGCGGTAAGGGTGAGAGACATCGCCTGCCCTCCACGCTGCGAGCGCGCACCCCGCATGTTACCAACACCGAGATTAACCAACGATGAACAGCACGGGCGGCCGCGGCAGCAGTGAGAATGGCCTACCATAGCGCCGCCGGCGGTGATTTGAATCACATCACGGTGGGAGCCCGGGCAGCACCTGTCGTACGCGCCGGTATCCGAAGGGGGGCATCAAGTCGTGGAAGATACGTACGAGGTGTTTGCGGTCCGCTACGCCCATCTCGGCAAGCGGACGCGGCGCGAGAGCTTCCTCGGGCTCGACCCGCATGACGGGGCACCGTACCCGATCGACTATTACGTCTGGGTGGTGCGCAACGCGGAGCGCAGCTTCGTCGTCGACACCGGCTTCGACCGTGCGGAGGGCACGAAGCGCAACCGGGTGATCGAGCGCCTGCCGCGGGAAGGCCTGGCCATGCTCGGCGTGGACTGTGCTATGGCCGAGGACGTCATCATCACCCACCTGCACTACGACCATGCGGGCACGCTCGACCATTTCCCCAAGGCCCGCCTCCACCTCCAGGAGGCGGAGATGGCCTACGCCACCGGCCGCTGCATGGGCTACGAGACCCTGCGCCATCCCTACAGCGTCGAGCATGTCTGCGGCATGGTCCGCCACGTCTTCGCCGGGCGCGTCGCCTTCCACGCCGGCGACGAGGAGGTCGCCCCCGGCCTCTCCGTCCACCTGATCGGCGGCCACGCCAAGGGCATCCAGGCGGTCCGGGTCCGCACCCGCCGCGGCTGGGTCGTGCTCGCCTCGGACGCCGCGCACTACTACGAGAACTTCCTCGAGTACCGGCCCTTCATCATCGTCCACGACGTCGAGGCCACGCTCCGCGGCTACGACCGGATGCGCGTGCTGGCGTCGAGCGTCGACCACATCATCCCCGGCCACGACCCGGATGTGCTGCGCCGCTATCCCGCCGTGCCCGGCCTGGAAGGCATTGCCTGCCGCCTCGACGTGCCGCCCGGCAGTTGATGGGCTCCGATCAGGGCTCGATGTCCTCCAGCACCCGGTGCAGGCGCTCGATCCGGGACAGGCGCTCGTGCGCGCGCGGGCCCAGGCGGGAGGCGAGGGCCGAGCAGAGCAGGTTGAGGAGGCTGACGGCCGCGACGTAGGAATCGAACATGGCCGAGCCGCGGCTGTGGCAGCGCAAGGTCAGCGTCGCCGGGGCAGCGCTCGCGGTGGCGGTGTGGTCGGTGACGTAGAGCACGTCGGCACCCAGCTCCCGTGCGGCCATCATGATCCGCCTCAGCAACGGCGGCCGGCGGCGGAAGCCTACCGCCAGCACCAGGTCACCGACGGCGAGCCCGGCCAGGTCCTCGGCGAGGTTGAGGCCGACGCTCGGCAGGAGGCGCACGTCGGGCCTGATCCCGGACATCACGCCCGCAGCATACGTTGCGAGCGCGAAGCTGTTGCGGAAGCCGACCACCCGCAGCTTGCGGGCCTGGGCCAGGAGGTCGATCGCCTGGGTGAGCTTGCCGGTATCCAGCGCCTCCAGCGTGGCCGTCAGCACCTGCACGTCACTGGTGAGGTGGCGGCCGACGGCAGCACCGAGGCTGGTGGCTGGCTCCTCGCCGTGCATGGCTTCGAGCGGCGAGCCCCAGCCCGGTCGTGGCCGTGCTCCGCGGCGCGCTTGCGCGTAGCCCTCGAAGCCGAGCCGGCGGAAGAAGCGTGCTGCCGTCGCGTTCGACACCCCAGCCGCCACCGCAAGCTCCCCGGCCGTGTAGCCGGCAAGGTCGCGCACCCGCTTCAGCACCACGTCCGCGAGCCGCCGCTCGCCGGCCGGCAGCCGCCCGTAGACCTCGAGGATTCGGCTCTCGAGCGGCAGGCCCGGCGCTGCCTCGTCGTCCTCGGTCATGGATGCACGAAAAATCCTTTCCGCCTCTTCGGTGCCGACCTTGCATTGCCGCTTGGGGCGTGCAAACAATTTTTCGTCGGCATGGCTGCAGGAGGGTGGCATGGCGCGTCGGTACGTCGTCGGTGTGGCCCAGCTTGGCCCGATCGGTCGTGCCGAGACTCGCAGCTCCGCCGTCCGCCGGATGCTGGCCCTTCTGCGCGAGGCCAAGAGCCGCGGCGCCGCCTTCGTCGTCTTCCCGGAGCTGGCGCTCACCACCTTCTTCCCCCGCTGGTACATCGAGGACGAGCGGGAGCTGGACAGCTTCTACGAGACCGAGATGCCGAATGCGGCCACGGCCCCGCTGTTCGAGGAGGCGGCGAGGCTGGGGATCGGATTCTATCTCGGCTATGCCGAGCTCGACCGAAGCGGCCCCGCCCCGGTCCGCTACAACGCCTCTGTCTTGGTCGACTCCACCGGCGGGATCGTCGGCAAGTACCGCAAGGTCCACCTGCCGGGCCATGCCGAGCACGAGCCCTGGCGCGCCTTCCAGCATCTGGAGAAGCGCTACTTCACCCCCGGCGACCTGGGTTTTCCGGTGTTTGACGCCGTGGACGGCAGGCTCGGCATGTGCATCTGCAATGACCGCCGTTGGCCTGAGACCTGGCGCGTCTTGGGCCTTTCGGGCGCGGAGCTGGTCTGCCTCGGCTACAACACGCCGACGCACTATCCGCCGGTTCCCCAGCACGACCACCTCAACTCCTTCCACCACCTCCTCTCGCTCCAGTCCGGCGCCTACCAGAACGGGCTCTGGGTCGCGGCCGCAGCCAAGGCCGGGCTGGAGGAGGGCTGCATGCTGCTGGGCCAGAGTGCGATCGTGGCCCCCACGGGCGAGATCGTCGCCATGAGCACGACGGTCGAGGACGAGCTGATCACGGCCACGGTCGACCTCGACCGCTGCCGCGAGATCCGCGAGCACATCTTCAACTTCCGGCTCCACCGCAGGCCGGAGCATTACGGCATCATCGCGCGGCCCTGAGCCGCCCGGGAAGGAGGAGGGAGATGCACAAGAGTGGACTCGGCCGACGGCACGTTCTGGGCCTCGCAGCCGGGCTCGCCGCTACCGCGGGCCTGCCGCGCCGGCCCGCCGCCGCCACCGAGATCGCCTGGCTCACCTGGGAGAACCTCGCCTACGACAAGTATGTGGGCGACTTCGCCAAGACCGCCGGCCTCGACATCAAGAAGGGCTTCATCGGCAGCGACGACGAGCAGTTCGCAAAGCTCAAGGCCGGCGGCGGCGCCGACTGGGACCTGATCACGCCGGGTCTCGACAAGGTCGAGCTCTATGTCGCCTCCGACCTGCTCCAGCCGCTCGACCTCGCGAAGGCCCCCAACGCCGCCAAGATGTACGAGCCCTTCAAGGCGACCTCGCTCGGCAAGAAGGACGGCCAGACCTACGGCGTCCCGTTCTACTGGGGCATCAACCCGCTCGTCTATCGCGCCGACCTCGTGGAAGGCGAGCCCGACTGGTCGATCCTGTTCGAGGGCGAGAAGTACAAGGGCAGGCTCGCCATGCGCGACTACGCGCTGGAGGGGCTGACCATCGCCGCCCTCTATCTCGGCATCCCGCGCGAGCAGATCTTCACCATGGACGAGAAGCAGCTCGCCGAATGCAAGAAGGCCTGCATCGCGCAGAAGCGGCTGCTCCGCACCTACTGGAACTCGATCGCCGACCTCACCAACCTCTTCGCCGCCGGCGAGGTCGTGGCCGCCTTCTCCTGGGTGCCGCCCTACTACGACCTCAAGGCCAAGGGCATCGACATGGGCCTCGCCAAGCCCAAGGCCGGCGTGATCGGCTGGTGCGACACCCTCGCGATCCCCAAGGAGACCACGGCCGAGCGCGCCGAAGCCGCCTACAAGCTGATCGACTTCCTCCTCGGCCCCGACTACGGCCACAAGCTGGCGCTGGGCGGCCCCTACGCGCAGAGCACCTCCTCCGCGCGTGACATGCTGAGTCCCGAGGAGCAGGAGCGGATCTTCATCCAGGACCTGTCCGTCATGGACAGCTTCGTCTGGAAGGCCAATCCGCCCAACTACGGCCAGTGGGTGCGCATCTGGAACGAGGTCAAGGCAAGCTGACCGCCGGGCCGGCGGGGGCTTCACTTCTCGTCGCGCGGGGGCTGGTCAAGCGCTACGGCGACGTGGAGGCGGTTCGGGGTGTGGACTTCGCGCTGCCGGCCGAGCGGGTTCGTGACCATCCTCGGGCCCTCGGGCTGCGGGAAGACCACGATCCTGCGGATGATCGCAGGCTTCGAGAGCGTGACCGCGGGCGAGCTTCTGCTCGAGGGCACGCCCCTGCACGACCGGCCGGCCAACCGCCGGCCGGTCAACACCGTCTTCCAGAACTACGCCCTCTTCCCGCACCTCACCGTTTTGGAGAACGTGGCCTTCGGCCTCCGTCTCCGCCGCCTGCCGGATGCCGAGAGTCGTGCCCGCACCGCTCTCGCCACCGTCCGCCTCGACGGCCTCGAATCCCGCTACCCCCGCCAGCTCTCGGGCGGGCAGCAGCAGCGGGTGGCCGTCGCCCGCGCCTTCGTCAACGAGCCACGCCTTCTCCTGCTCGACGAGCCCCTGGGTGCTCTCGACCTCAAGATGCGGCGCCACATGCAGGTCGAGCTCAAGGACATCCAGCGCCGCCTGGGCTTGGCCTTCCTCCACGTCACCCACGACCAGGAGGAGGCCTTCGCGCTCAGCGACCACGTGATCGTCATGAACCGCGGGCGCATCGAGCAGCAGGGAGCGCCGGACGCGATCTACAACGAGCCTGCCAACGCCTTCGTCGCCGACTTTATCGATGCCGCGAACCTTGTGCCGGGCGAGGTGCTGGAGGTCGGACCGGACACCGCCACCATCGACACGTCCCTCGGCCGCTTCACTGCCACTGCAAGCCCTGGACTGAGCCCTGGCGCGGCTGCCTCCTTGTGCATCCGTCCCGAGAAGGTGCTGCTCTCCATCCCTTCCAGTCCGGCGCACGCCGTCAACGGCATCGTCCGGCATAGCTCGTTCATCGGCGGCAGCAGGGTGATCGAGGTCGAAGCCGGCGCCGTTCTTCTCCGCGCCCGCGGCGCCGAGCTGCCTCCTCCTACGATCGGCCAGCCTTTGGAGCTGTTCCTGCCCGCCTCGGCTCTGCGCATCGTCGCTGGCCGGCTGGACGCCGAGGCCGCCTGATGCACCGCCGCCGCGCCGCCATCCTCATGGCCCTGCCGATCGGGCTCTATGTCTTCGTCTTCTGCACCGTCCCGCTCGGGCTGATGCTGCTCTACAGCTTCTGGCAGGTCGACTTCGCCGTGGTGATCCGCGAGTTCACGCTCGCCAATTATGCCCAGGCCGTCGGCAGCGAGACCTACCGCTTCCTCATCCTCAAGGCCCTGGCCTACGGTGCTGCCATCGCGCTCATCACGGCCGTGATCGCCTACCCGCTCGCCTTCTTCATCGCCAAGCGGGTGCGTCTGCTGAAGTCGGCCCTGCTCACAGCGCTCCTGATACCGCTCTACACGGGCGATCTCGTCCGCATCTTCGCCTGGCGCGTCATGCTGGGCGCCGAAGGTGTGCTCAACTCGCTGTTCCAATGGCTGGGCCTCATCGACGAGCCGATCTGGGCGCTCCTCTTCAGCCCTTTCGCCACCGTCCTCGTCCTCACTTACAACTACCTGCCGTTCATGGTCCTGGCCTTGTGGGCCGCCTGCGAGGCGCTGGACGACGGCCTGATCGAGGCCGCCTTCGACCTCGGTGCCACCCGTGCCCAGGCCTTCCGCCGCGTCATCCTCCCGCTCACGAGCCCGGGACTTCTCGCCGGCTCCCTCATGGTCCTGGTTCTCGTCGCCGGCGACTATCTCACCCCCCAGCTCGTCGGCGGCAGCAGCGGCGTCACCATCACCAGCGCCATCCACGACCTGTTCGGCGCCGCCTTCGACTGGCCCATGGCCTCGGCCCTCGCCTGGCTTCTGCTGGCGACGCTCGCCATCCTGGTCGCCGCCGCCGTCCTCGTCTTCGCCCGCAGCCCTTTGGGCCAGGGTGCGGTCACCCGCTGATGCGCGACCGCCTGGAGCCTCTGCTCACCACCTATGTCTGGCTGGTCTACGCCTTCATGTACGCGCCCATCCTGCTGATGGGCCTGTTCAGCCTCAATTCCAGCGAGCTGATGACCTTCCCGCTCGAGCACTTCACCTTGCGCTGGTATGGCGAGACCCTGACCGACGCCCGCATCCTGGCCGGGCTCGGCACCACCTTCCTGATCGCCCTCCCGGTCACCATCCTCACCTCTGTCCTGGGCTCGGCCGCCGCCCTGGCCGTGGTCCGCTACGACCTTCCCCTCAAGCCGCTCTTCCTGGCGCTCCTCTGCCTGCCCTTCTTCCTGCCCCGGATCGTCTTCGCCATCGCCGAGGTCATGTTCCTGGGCGAGATCGGCATGAGCCGCAGCCTCCTCACCGTCTGGATCGCCCAGTCGCTGATCATCCTCCCCTTCACCACCGTGATCGTGGCCTCGGTCCTGGCCCGCCTCGACCCGCGCCTGGAGGAGGCCGCCGCCGACCTCGGGGCCACCGGCTGGCAGGCCTTCCGCCTCGTCACCCTGCCGCTCATGCGCAACGGCGTGCTGGCCGCTGCTTTCGTGGCCTTCGTGCTGTCCTCGGCCGAATACACCGTCTCGGCCTTCACCAGCGGCCGCGTCCAGCCCCTCTCGGTCCTCGTCGCCAGCGACTTCCGCTTCCATCTCTCGCCCAAGCTCAACGCGCTGGCGATGCTGATCGTAGCCTTCAACGTCCTCGTCATCGTCGCCAGCGAGCTGGTCCGGCGCGGACGACCGACGATGCAGAAAGCCTGACCATGGACCTCAAACGCTTCCCCGCCCGCCACGCGCCGGCCCGGCGCAGGGGTTCTTTTGGAGCTGGTGAGCGGGCCATCCTCGGGCTCGATGCCATCGGTGCGGCTTGGCGGGAGATCGCGAGCTGGCCGGGCTATGCGCCGACACCGCTGCATACGCTGGCCGGTCTCGCCCGCCGGCTCGACCTCGGCGCGATCCGCTACAAGGACGAAGCCGGCCGCTTCGGCCTCGGCAGCTTCAAGGCCCTGGGCGGTGCTTATGCCGTGGCCCGCCTGCTCGAGGGCCAGCGCGACGTCGCCGACGTCACCGTGACCACCGCCACCGACGGCAATCACGGCCGCTCCGTGGCCTGGGGTGCCGAGCGCGCGGGCTGCCGCTGCGTGATCTACATCCACGAGCATGTGAGCCCTTCACGCGAGGAGGGCATCGCCCGCTACGGTGCCGAGATGCGCCGCGTCCCCGGTGGCTACGACGACAGCGTCCGCCGCTGTGCCGCCGACGCCGCCGCCAACGGCTGGCACCTCGTCGCCGACACCTCGACCGAAGGCGGCACCGCAGGTCGCAGCGCTCGTGATGCAGGGCTACGGCGTGCTCGCCGAGGAAATCCTGGAGCAGGCCGAAGGCGAGCAGCCGTTCACCCACGCCTTCGTCCAGGCCGGCGTCGGCGGGCTCGCCGCAGCCGTCGCCGCCGTCCTCTGGCAACGCCTCGGCCCGAACTGTCCGCGCCTCATCGTCGTCGAGCCCGAGCGCGCCGACTGCATCTTCCGGGCGGTCGTCGCCGGCCAACCCGTCTCGATCGAGGGCAGCACCGACACCTTCATGGCCTGCCTTGCCGCGGGCGAGGCGTCACCGGCCGCCTGGGAGGTTCTGCGCGTCACGATCGACGACGTGCTGGCCCTCCCCGATGAGGCGGCCGCCGAGACCATGCGCGTGCTCGCGGCCGGCCAGGACGGCGACCCACCGATCGTCGCCGGCGAATCCGGCTGTGCCGCCACCGCCGGCCTGATCGCCGCTGCCCTCGATCCCGACCTGCGCCGGGCCCTGGACCTCGACGCCGCCAGCCGTGTTCTGGTCATCGGCAGCGAGGGCGCCACCGATCCCCTGATCTACCGGCAGACCGTGGGGCGGGCGCCCGAGGAGATCGCCCGATGCGAGCCGCAGTTCTGACCGGACCGGGGCAGGTCCGCGTCATCGACGTTCCACGCCCCGACCCTGGCCCCGGCCAGGTGCGCGTCCGCCTCGAAGGCTGCGGTGTGTGCGCCTCCAACCTCGGCCCCTGGGCCGGCCCGGACTGGATGCGCTTCCCCACCGAGCCCGGCGGCCTCGGCCACGAGGGCTGGGGCACGATCGACGCCCTTGGTGAAGGCGTGGAGGGCGTGTCGCTCGGCCAGCGCGTCGCCGTCCTCTCCTACAACGCCTATGCCGAGTACGACCTCGCCTCCGCCGAGCGCCGTCGTCCCGCTCCCGCCGGCCCTCGCCGGCCGCCCCTTCCCCGGCGAGCCGCTCGGCTGTGCCCTCAACATCCTCCGCCGCAGCGGCATCGAGCCCGGCCACACGGTCGCCATCGTCGGCATCGGCTTCCTCGGCGCCCTGCTCACCCGCCTCGCCGCCAGCACCGGTGCGCGCGTCATCGCGATCTCGCGCCGCTCCTTCTCGCTCGACGTGGCCCGCACCATGGGTGCTGCCGAGACCATCTCGATGGACGACCACTGGCGCATCATCGAGCAGGTGAAGGGCCTTACAGGCGGCACCTTCTGCGACGTCGTGATCGAGGCCGTCGGCAAGCAGTGGCCGCTCGACCTCGCCGCCGAGCTCACCCGCGAGCGCGGCCGCCTCATCATCGCCGGCTACCACCAGGACGGCCCGCGCCAGGTCAACATGCAGCTCTGGAACTGGCGCGGCCTCGACGTCATCAACGCCCACGAGCGCGACCAGGCGGTCTACATCCAAGGCATCCGCGACGCCGTGGACGCCGTGGCCACCGGCCGCCTCGACCCCGACCCGCTCTACACCCACACCTACCCGCTGGACCGTCTGGGAGAGGCGCTGGACGCCACCCGCGACCGCCCCGACGGCTTCCTCAAGGCCCTGGTCACCTTCGCATGAAGCCCCGCATCGGCTTCCTCGGCACGGGCTGGATCGGCCGCCACCGTATGCAGGCCATCCTCGCCACCGGTGCGGTCGAGGCCGCAGCCATTGCCGACCCCTCGCCCGAGATGGCCGCCGAGGCCCAGCGTCTCGCCCCCTCTGCCCGGCTGGTCTCTGACCTCGACGCTCTCCTCGCCACCGGTGTCGACGGCGTCGTGATCGCCACCCCCAGCGCTCTCCACGCCGAGCAGTCCATGCGAGCCCTGGAGCGGGGTGTCGCCGTCTTCTGCCAGAAGCCCCTGGGTCGCACGGCCGCCGAAACCCAAGCCGCCGTCGATGCCGCCCGCCGTGCCGACCGTCTGCTCGCGGTCGACCTCTCCTACCGCTTCACCGATGGCATGCGCCGCATCCGCGATCTCGTCCGTGCCGGCGAGCTGGGCCGGGTCTTTGCCGCCGACCTCGCCTTCCACAACGCCTACGGCCCCGACAAGCCCTGGTTCTACGACCCGGCACTCTCCGGCGGCGGCTGCCTCATGGACCTGGGCGTCCACCTGGTCGACCTGGCCCTGTGGACGCTCGACTTCCCCGACGTCACCACCGTCTCCGGCAACCTCTTCACTGCCGGCGAGCCCCCTGGCGGCCGCGTCGAGGACTACGCTGTCGCCACGCTCGAGCTCGCGACCGGCACCGTCGTCCGCCTCGCGTGCTCCTGGCGCCTGCACGCCGGCCGCGATGCCGTCATCTCCGCCGCCTTCCACGGCACCGCGGGCGGTGCTGCCCTCCACAATGTCGACGGCTCCTTCTACGACTTCACCGCCGAGCGCTATCGCGGCACCGCCCGCGAGCCCCTCGCCACCCCGCCCGACGAATGGGGCGGACGAGCCGCCGCCGACTGGGCTCTGCGGTTGGCCGCCGGCGAGCGTTTCGACCCCGCGGCGGAGCGGCTGGTCGATGTTGCCCGGGTCCTGGACCGGATTACGGCCGGTAGCTGTTAGCTCAGGTGCGGCTGCAGCTCTGGACCGGCGCCTCTTCCACGTCGGCGCTGCGGAGCACCAGCTCCTGGCTGTCCAGCTTGAGGACGTTGCTGGTGGCGGGCTGGGCCTGGTTGCCGAAGGTGCGCATCGCGAACTGGGCGATGCCGGCCATCATCCCGCTCGTGGCATTCTCGTCGGCGGCGCGGATGTTGGACTGCATGTCGCTGACCACGAGACGATCGCCCTCGACCTTCCAGCGATAGGCGAAGTCCATCGCCATCCGGCCGGGCATGGGTCCGCCCTGCTGGGCCATGTCGACCACGCCGGAATTGTGGCCACCGCCGTCGGCGGCGAGCTCCATGGTCGCTGTGATGGGCGGGCGGCCCGGGTACGGGTTCAGCTCGCGGCAGGCCCAGCGCCCGATCAGGAGCGAGCGGTCGATGGCGCTGACCTCGTCCGCCACGGAGACGGCGGGGCGCATCGGCCCCGAGCTGCTTCCGCTGCCTCCCGCACACCCGGCAACCGCAAGGCCGGCGGCGGCGACCAGCGCCAGGCGAACCATCCTCATCGACCCCTCTCCCGGGCTCTGCTCCGGCCGCGGCTGCTAGCCCGGCACGTGGCCACTAGGCAAGGGAACGGTTCAGCTCGAGGCCGGTGCCTCGACCGGCAGCGGAGCGCGGCGGTCGACCGGGGCCGCGAAGTCGATCAGCGGGCCGACGGGCACGATGCCGGTCGGGTTGATGTTCCTGTGGCTCTCGTAATAGTGGTGCTTGATATGATGGAAGTTCACGGTCTCGGCGATGCCGGGGCGCTGATAGAGCTCGCGCGTGTAGGCCCACAGGTTCGGGTAGTCGACCAGGCGGTGCAGGTTGCACTTGAAGTGGCCGACATAGACCGGATCGAAGCGGACCAGGGTGGTGAACAGGCGCCAGTCGGCCTCGGTGATCCGCTCGCCCGCGAGGTAGCGCCGGTGGCCGAGCCGCTCCTCGAGCCAGTCGAGGGTCTCGAACAGGGCGGCCACCGCCTCCTCGTGCGCGTCCTGGGTGGTGGCGAAGCCCGCCTTGTAGACGCCGTTGTTGACCGTGTCGTAGACGCGGGCGTTGACGGCGTCGATCTCGCCCCGGAGCTCCGCCGGATAGTAGTCGCCGGGGGCAGCACCGATCCCGTCGAAGGCCGAGTTCAGCATCCGGATGATCTCGGCCGATTCGTTATTGACGATCGTGTGCCGCTTCTTGTCCCACAGCGTCGGAACGGTGACCCGGCCGGTGTAGCCGGGCTTGGCCAGCGTGTAGATCTGGTGGAGGCAGTCGGCCTCGTTGACCGGATCCCCGGTGCAGCCGGGGCCGGGAGCGAAGGTCCAGCCCTCCTGGCCCATCAGCCAGTGCACGACCGAGACGCCGATCGCCTTCTCCAGCCCCTTGAGCTTGCGGAAGATCAGCGTCCGGTGCGCCCAGGGGCAGGCGAGCGAGACGTAGAGGTGATAGCGGCCGGGCTCGGCGACGAAGCCGCCCTCGCCGCTGGGCCCGGGCCTGCCGTCGGCCGTGATCCAGCTCCGGAACTCCGATTGGGCGCGCTCGAACCGGCCGCCGCTCTTGCCGGTGTCGTACCAGCGGTCCTGCCACTTGCCGTCGACCAGAAGTCCCACCGCCCACCTCCGCCCGTATACGTTCCGCCCCGGAACCTACAAACGGTTGGCCGCGGTCGGCAGTACCATGCGCCGGCCGGAGCGCAGATCAACGGCCGCGGCGGTCATCCCTTGAGCTTCGCGGCGATGCCGGCCACGTGGCGGCCCTGGAAGCGGGCCATGCGCAGCTCCTGCTCGGACGGCTGGCGCTCGCCCTGACCGCCCGTGATCGTAGTGGCGCCGTAGGGGCTGCCGCCCTTGATCTCGTCCAGGCCCATCTGCTCGGCACAGGAGTAGGGCAGGCCCGCATAGACCATGCCCTGGTGGAGGAAGAACGGGATCGCCGTGAGGAGGGTGACCTCCTGGCCGCCATGCTGGGTGGCCGAGCTCGAGAAGGCCGAGGCCACCTTGCCGATGAGGGCGCCCTTCATCCACAGCCCGCCGGTCTGGTCGAAGAAATTGCGCATCTGCGAGGCCATGCCGCCATAGCGGGTGCCGCAGCCGACGATGATGGCGTCGTACTGGGGCAGCTCGTCCACGGTGGCGATCGGGGCCGGCTGGTCGAGCTTCATGTGCGCGTTCCGCGCCACCTCTTCGGGCACCAGCTCCGGGACCCGCTTGACCACGGCCTCCACACCGTCGACCTCCCGTGCCCCTTCCGCGACGGCGTAGGCCATGGTCTCGATATGGCCATAGCTGCTGTAATAGAGCACAAGCACCTTGGTCATGCGGGCATCTCCTGTCCGGGCCGGCCGTCGGCGGCTGAGGTAGAACCAATCCGCGGGTGCCGCCATAAGGCAGCGCCACAACAGATCGTTTCCGCGGGCGAAACGGAGGTGGGGAAATGCGGCCTTTCCTGGGCTTGGCGGCGGAGGTGGCGTGACCGAAAGCGGCAGCCAGCTGGCATGGCGGTTCGTGCCGCCCGCGGAGATCGCCGGGCCGGAGCCGGGCACCGCCCGCGGCCGCCTGCAGGCGCTCACCCAGCGCTGGGGCCGGCCCGCCGCCGATGCCGTGCCGGCACCCGAGCCCGCCGACCCCGAGGCGCTGACCCGGGCCCTTGCCGGTGCCCTGCAGAACCAGGGCTCGCCCAGCCGCATCGCCGTGCTCGATCCGCCGGGCAGCGGGGCCGCCGGAGCGCTTCGGCTCCTGTCCGAGCACTGGAAGCTGCGCGTGCTGGGCCCCGAGGCGCCCCCTGCCGAGGTCGCGGCCAGGGAGCCTCTCGTCGTGCCGCGGCTGGAGCGGATGTTCCTGCGCACGCCTGCCGGGCTCGAGCGGCTGCGCACGCTGCTGGAAGCGCTCATGGAGCGGAAGGCACCCACCATCGTCGGCTGCGGCAGCTGGGCCTGGCGCTTCCTGGGTGCGGCCTACGAGCTCGATCTCGGCTTCCCGCATCAGCTGGTGCCGGCACCGCCCACGAGTGCCCCGGCGGCTCCGACCTTGCCGGCAGCACTGGAGACCGACGATCTCTTCTGCATCCAGGCGATGCTGCTGCATGACGGGCTGGACCAGGAGGCTCTGGCCCGCCTGGTCCCGCTGCCCACGCTGGAGCTGCGGCTCCGTCTGACACGGCTGGGCGAGCTGGGCCTCACCCGCTATGGCGAGGAGGGCTGGACCGTAAGCCCAGGTGCCTACCAGGCGCTGCGCCGCGCCCTGGCCCAGGCGGGATTCTGGGTCGACGAGCTGCGCTGGCGCGGTGCCGAGCGGAGCCGGCCCCCGGCGGGTACGGCCGCCTCCTTCCACCTGGCACCGGAGCACGATGCGGGCCTCGTCCAGGCACGGCTGCGCGACGTCGCCCTCGCAAGCGCCCTGCTCGCGATCGAGCGCCCGGTCATGGTGACGGTCGAGGAGCAGCCCTGGGGCACCTGCTACCGCATCCAGGCCGAGGCGGCCCAGGCGGGGCTGGCGGCACGGCTCACGAGCGATCTCACCGTCCGCGGCAAGGCCCTGCTCCTGGGCCTGGGCTACCGCCTGGCCGCATCCCCGGCCGGTGCCGAGGCTGGACGGGCGCAAGCGCGCGACTAGATTGCCGGCCGCCTTTGGCCGCAACGGGGAGGAAACCCATGTCGATCGAGCAGCGCGTGAAGGACCTGGGCATCGAGCTGCCGGCCGTGACCCCGCCGGTCGCGACCTACGTCAACGCCGTCCGCACCGGCAACCTGCTCTTCCTCTCGGGCAAGATCCCGGTGACCGCGGACGGGCAGATGCTCAAGGGCAAGGTCGGGGCCGACGTCAGCACCGAGGAGGCCGCCCGCCACGCCCGTCTGGTGGGCTTGCACCTGATCGCGGTGATGCGGCACGAGCTCGGCAGCCTCGACAAGGTGCGGCGGGTGGTGAAGCTGCTCGGCATGGTCAATGCCGTGCCCGAGTATGGCGAGCAGCCCAAGGTGATCAACGGCTGCTCCGACCTCATGGTCGAGGTGTTCGAGGACAAAGGCCGCCACGCCCGCTCGGCCATCGGCGTCGGCAGCCTGCCGCTCGGCGTGACGGTGGAGATCGAGGCCATCGTCGAGGTGGAGTGAGGGCTCTGCTGCACACCAGGCTCGGCCGGGGTTATCCGCCCCGGTCAGGTCCCGGTGCTCCTGCGTTAGCTCAGGTCCATTGCGCCCAGAGTGCACAAGACCATCACTTTGGCAAGTGATTTATATTACAGTTCGGGCTCTTGGAATTTGTGTTATAAGCCATACTTAATCGTCAAGAATATTTGAGAAGTAAAGGCAAGGCGACGAGCAGCTCGACATCGTGCTTGGGCGGCGACGTCGTAAAAGGAGGAGTGTTCGATGTCCCTGTCGGTTGCGGATAACGTCCTTCGCTGCGTACGGAAATTCGGAGCGGTACCGGCTGCCTCGGCAAGCCATTCCGGGCCGAGATGGAGGTCCAACTCCCGGCCCGAGCCGGTCGCCAAGCCGGTCGAGAGCGAGAAGGTGGCCGTCGTTCAGGAGCGGGAAGCCGCCTAACCCGCCTCCGCCGCCGGCTCCAGCCGGTAGACGCTGCCCGGGTTCTCGTCGGTGACGATGTAGATGAGGCCGTCGGGTCCCTCGCGGATGTCGCGGATGCGGCCGAGCTCGCCTTCGAGGAAGCGCTCCTCCTTCACCACCTTGTTGTCGGCGTCGAGGTCTAGGCGGCTCACCAGCTCGAACTTGAGCGCGCCGACCAGGAGGTCGCCCTTCCAGCCGGGGAACCGGTCGCCGGTGTAGAACATCATGCCGGACGGGGCGATCGACGGGTCCCAGTAGAAGAGCGGGAACTCGACACCCGGGGCGGTCTGCCGGCCGCTGCCGATGGTGGTTCCGCTGTAATTGACCCCGTAGGCGACCTCGGGCCAGCCATAGTTGGCGCCGGGCTTTAGGACGTTGATCTCGTCACCGCCGCGAGCACCGTGCTCCTGCTCCCAGATCTCGCCCGTGGCCGGATTGAAGGCGAGACCTTGCGGGTTGCGGTGGCCGTAGCTGAAGATCTCGGGCTGCACACCGTCGCGGCCCACGAAGGGGTTGTCCGGCGGGGCCGCACCGTCGGTCGTGATCCGCAGCACCTTGCCCAGGTGGGTGGAGAGGTCCTGCGCCAGCTCGCGGCGGGTCGAGCGCTCGCCCATGGTGAGGTAGAGCGTGCCGTCGCGGCCCCAGGCGAAGCGCGAGCCGAAATGCTTGGTGCTGGGGATCAGGGGCTTGGCCTCGAAGATCACCTTCTGCTCGGCGAGGCCTTCCGGCGCGTACCGGGCCCGCATGACCCGGGTGGTCGTGAGCTCGCCGTCGGCGTGGGAATAGGAGAGATAGATCCTGCGATTCTCGGCGAACCCGGGGTCGAGGGTGACGTCGAGCAGGCTGCCCTGGTCGCGGCCCATGACCTCGGGCGTGCCGGCGATCGGAGCCTCGCGCAGGCTGCCGTTCTCGATCAGCCGCAAGGCACCGTTCTTCTCGGTCACCAGCATCCCGCCATCGGGGAGGAAGGTCAGGGCCCAGGGCTCCTCGAGCCCGCCTGCCACCTCGACCACCCGGAAGGTAGCGGCCTCGGTCCGCACCGTTCCCTGCGGGGCCGCATGGGCGCAGCCGCTGCCGACAAGGGCGGCAAGGCAGTAGCCGAGAAGACGCATGATCGGTCCCGTTCCTGGCTGAACAGCCCTTGAACTGGTGGCCTCCTCGCACGTTTCCATTGACGACGGCGTGAGCGGCGACGCTGTCGGCTACCTTACCTGCGATGCAGGTCCGTTACACGGCGTTGAAAGCTGTTGCAGCGCTGCGACATGGACTACTGTTTGCATTCGGAGCGCAGGCTCGGGTCTGGGATGGCACAGGCAAAACCTTCATTCGTGGTCGGAATCGGCGCGTCGGCCGGAGGGATCGAGGCGCTGGAAGGTCTATTTCGTGAGATGCCGGACGATGTCGGCATGGCCTTCGTCGTGGTGGCACACCTGGCACCGGGCCGCGAGAGCGCCTTGGCCGAGATTCTGGGAAGGAGCACGAGCCTGCCCGTGCGGGAGGCCGTGGACGGCGAGACGGCCGAGGCCGGCCATGTCTACGTGATACCCCCGGACGCGCTCGTCAGCATGCAGCAAGGCCGGCTGCAGGTGCAGAAGGCCAATCCCGCCAAGCGCGAGCGCAATCCGGTCGATGTCTTCCTCGGCAGCCTCGCCCAGGATGACGGCGAGCGCGCGATAGCCATCATCCTCTCCGGTGCCGGCACCGACGGCACGCTCGGCGTCAAGGCCGTGAAGGAGCATGGCGGGTTGACCCTGGCCCAGGGCGTCGACGGCTCCAGGCCGCGCCACTCGGGCATGCCCACGAGCGCCATCGCCACCGGCCTCATCGACCTCGTGCTGCCGGTGGAGCAGATCCCGGCCAAGCTCGTCGACTACGCCAACGGGCTCGCCTCCATCGCCGACCTCACCGAGGGCCGCGGTGCGCCCGAGAAGACCAGCGGTGCCCGCAAGACCATCTGCGATATCCTGCGCAACCAGGTTGGCCACGACTTCACCGGCTACAAGGAGCGGACGTTCCTGCGCCGCGTGCAGCGCCGGATGCAGGTCCTGCAGCTCAGCTCCATCGACACCTACATCGCGCGGCTGCGGCAGGAGCCGGACGAGGTGTCGCTGCTCTTCCGGGACCTGCTGATCGGCGTCACCGACTTCTTCCGCGATACGGAGGCCTTCGAGGCCATCGAGAAGCTCGTCATGCCGCGCCTCCTGGAGGGGAAGGGGGCCGGCGACACGATCCGGGTCTGGTGCCCGGGCTGTGCCACGGGAGAAGAGATCTACTCCATAGCCATCCTGCTCCGCGAGCGGCTGGACACGCTCCGGGCGGTTCCCAAGGTGCAGCTGTTCGCCACCGACATCGACGACATAGCACTGGACGTGGCACGGGCCGCCCGCTA
The DNA here is from genome assembly GCA_963830775.1 of uncultured Alphaproteobacteria bacterium. GTDB lineage: Bacteria > Pseudomonadota > Alphaproteobacteria > Geminicoccales > Geminicoccaceae > CAWHNT01. Next base: position 23,297 of record CAWHNT010000038.1, read on the forward strand.
CCCCGCGGCACTCCTCCACGGGATGAGCCCCGAGCGACTGCGCCGCTTCTTCACCGAAGAAGGGGGAAGCTATCATCTCTCCAAGCAGATCCGGGACATGTGCGTCTTCTCCTCGCACAGCGTCATCCGCGACCCGCCCTTCTCGCGCATCGATCTGATCTCCTGCCGCAATCTGCTGATCTACATCAGCGCCGACATGCAAAGGCAGGTGATACCGGTATTCCACTATTCGCTGAGATCAGGCGGGTTCCTGTTCCTGGGCAATGCCGAGAACGTGAGCCAGCACGGCGACCTGTTCACCGCCCTCGACAAGAAGCACCGCATCTTCCAGCGCCGCGAGCACGGGTCCACCCACCTGGCCTTCCCCCTTCTGGCATCGGCGGCGCGTCTGCGGGGCGGCCTCGAGCACAAGCACGAGCCGGCGGCGAACAGCCTGAGCGTGCGCCGGTCGGTCGAGACCCGCGTGCTCGAGCGTTATGCGCCGCCCCATGTCCTGGTCAACCGCGACGGCGACGTCGTCTACTACTCGTCCCGGACCGGCAAGTACCTGGAGGCGGCGGCAGGGCAGCCCAGCCGGCAGCTCCTCGCCATGGCCCGGAAGGGAGTACGCCTCGACCTTCGGGCTGCTCTCCAGCAGGCGATGGAGACCCGCAACCCCACGCGCCGCGAACGCATCGCGATCGAGGTCGAGGATGGCCGGATCCAGCTGATCGACGTCCTGGTCGAGCCGCTGCCCGAGCGCGACGACGATCCCCTGTTCCTGGTGCTCTTCGTCGACACCGGCCCGCTCCTCAGTCCCGACGACGTTGCGCATTTGCGCCACGCGGGTGCCATCGAGCCGCCGGTGGAGCAGCTCGAGCGGGAGCTGCGCGACACCCGCGAGCGCCTGCAGTCGACGATCGAGGAATACGAGACGGCGCTGGAGGAGCTGAAATCGGCCAACGAGGAGCTGGTCTCGGTCAACGAGGAGCTGCAGTCGGCCAACGAGGAGCTGGAGACCGGCAAGGAGGAGATCCAGTCGGTCAACGAGGAGCTGCACACCGTCAACCAGGAGCTGACCAGCAACATCGATCAGCTCGATCGCGCCAACAGCGACCTGCGCAACCTCTTCGCGAGCACCCAGATCGCGATCATCTTCCTCGACCGGCAGCTTGTCATCCGCAGCTTCACGCCCGCTGTTGCCGGGCTGTTCAACCTGATCCCCACCGACCGTGGTCGACCGCTCGCGGACATGACCAGCGATCTGGACCATACGGACCTGCATGGTGATATCCGGGCCGTGCTCGACACCGGGACGATGATCGAGAGGCGGGTCAGCCGCAGGGACGGCAAAGCGGAATTCCTGATGCGGGCGCTGCCCTACCGTAGCGGCGAGGACAAGGTCGACGGCGTGGTGCTCACATTCGTCGACATCACCACCCTGGTCGAAGGCGAGCGCCAGCAGCGGACGCTCATCCATGAGCTGGACCATCGGGTGCGGAACATGCTGGCGGTGGTGCTGGCAATGGTGTCGCAGACACTGGCCCGCAATCCCACCCCCGCCGACTTCGCCACCACCTTCAGGGGCCGGATCGAGGCGCTGGCCCGGGCTTATGGACTTGTGGCGCGCCGGCAGATGGGCCGAGGTGTCGCTCGAGGAGGTGGTGCGCCAGGAGCTGGAGCCGCATCTGCTCGGTCGCGAGGACGGGATCGTGATCGAGGGCCCGTCGACGCTGCTGCCCGCCAAGGCCGCCCTGGCGCTGGGCATGGTCGTGCATGAGCTGGCCACGAACGCGGTCAAGTATGGGGCACTCTCGGCGGCGGCCGGTCGGGTCGCAGTGAAATGGCAGGTCGAGAGCAATGGGAGCGCGACGCCGGGCCTGGTCTTGCGCTGGGAGGAGAGTAACGGGCCGGCGACGAAGACTCCCGAGCGGAAGGGGTTCGGCACCGAGCTTGTCGAGCGTGAGATTCGGGGCGAGCTTCGCGGCCAGGTAGCGTTCGACTTCGCCCCGACCGGGCTACAGGCGACAATCAGCGTTCCTTTGTGAGGCGGCTGCAACCTTTCCCCATCGTGACGCTTTATTGAGATACGTCGCGTCAGGGGCAATGGCATGGGAACGGAGGCAGGCCCGAAGCGTGTGCTTCTGGTCGAGGACGAGCCAGTGGTGGCGATGGATCTGGAGATGATCCTGCGCGGCGCCGGCTACGTGGTGGTCGGGCCGGCGACGAGGCTTGCTGAGGCCATGTGCATGGCCGAGGAGGAAACGCTCGATGGCGCCGTCCTCGACGTCAATCTCGGTGGCGAGCGGGTCTTCAGCGTCGCCGAGGCACTGGCGAGACGGAACGTGCCGTTCGTGTTCGTGACCGGCTACGACCGCAGCATCCTGCCCGACGGGCTGGCCCAGCGGCCGCTGGTGCGCAAGCCCTACGTCGCACGCTCCATCCTGACCAAGCTGCAGGAGATGTTCCGTTCCCTCTCCGAGCTGCCGAAGCCCCGTTGCCATGAGGCACGCCGCACGGGGCAGGGCGGTGACAGGGCTGGGGCACGATCGCTTCCGGCACGAGAACCGTGACATCGTCGTCATCGGCGCGTCGGCCGGGGGGCTCGACGCGATCCGCACCCTGCTCGGTGCGCTCCCGCCCGACCTGCCGGCTGCGATCTTCGTCGTCATCCATCGCGGCACGCGCGAGCCCAACCTGCTGCCGGACATCCTCGGGGCCGCGTCGCGCCTGCCGGTCGTCTCGGCCGTTGAGGGCAGACACACCAGCGCGGCAACGTATTGCTGGCACCCACCGATCGGCACCTGCTCGTGGGCCGCGATCACTGCATGTGCGGCGGGGGCCGCGCGAGAATCGCGCCCGCCCGGCGATCGACCCCTTGTTCCGATCGGCCGCTGTGCATTGCTCGACCCGCGTGATCGCGGTCGTCCTGAGCGGGATGCTCGATGACGGCACGGCCGGGCTGCTCGCGGTCAAGAACTGCGGCGGGCTGGCCATCGTCCAGGAGCCCTCCGACGCGCTCTATCCCGAGATGCCGCTGAACGCGATCCAGCATGTCACCGTCGATCACGTGCTTCCCGTTGGGCGCATGGCCGGGCTCCTGGTCGAGCTCGCGGCCACACCAAGGCCACCGGCGGTCGAGCCGCCGGAGGATGTCAGATTGGAGGCGATGATCCCAGCCCTGGAGATTGGGGACACTGCCGGTAGGTTCGGCGTGCCCTCGCCCCTGACCTGCCCCGACTGTCACGGCACCATCTACGAGATCCAGGACGGTGGCCTCCTGCGCTATCGCTGCCATACCGGCCATGCCTTCACGCTCGAATCGATGCGTGCTTCCCAGACCGAGGCATGGGAACGGGCGCTCTATGGCGGCCTGCGCGCGCAGGAGGAGCAGGCCTTTCTGGCACGCAGGGTTGCCGCCGACTTGCGGCAGCGCGGCGACGTGCGGGGTGCGGGCGCGCTCGAGCAGCGGGCCCAGAGCTACGAGGAAGGTGCCGACACGCTGCGACGGCTGCTGGCGGTGGGAGGGAACGGAGGATGAGCAGGCGGGAAACCGATCCGCGCGAGCAGGTGCTGCCGCTGGTGCCGCAGCTCCGCGCCTACGCGCGTGCCCTCGCGACCCGCAACCCGGACCTCGCCGACGATCTGGTCCAGGACACGCTGATGCTGGCACTCCAGGCGTGGCAAAGCTTCACCCCGGGTACCAACCTCAAGGGCTGGCTGTTCCAGATCCTGCACAACCGCTTTCACAGCGTGATCAGCCGCAAGCACGTGAAGTCTGAAGTCGCGAGCGACAATCTGGAGTGGTTGGCCACGGTGCCGGCGCACCAGGAAAAGCAGCCGGAAGTGTCGGAGTTCAAGGTTGCGTTCGCACATCTGAGCCCGAACCACCGCGAGGCGCTCGTGCTGCACGCCATCCACGGCCTGCCTTACGAGAGAATTGCGGAGATTTGCGGCTGCGAGGTCGGCACGGTGAAGAGCCGGATCAACCGTGCCCGCAACCAGCTGAAGGAGATGCTTCTGGGCGAGGGCGAGAAGGCGCGCTCGTTGCGCAGCCCACCCCCGGTCACCTGGCGCAAGCCCAGGCGCCCGAAGGCACCGCTACCCGCCGTGCTGAAGCTCAGCCCGAATGCTGAAGCGACACCCGCCGCCGTCCTCATCCAGCCCAAGGCGATGCCGGCCTGGCGGCTGCCGTGGGTAGCCGACGCCGAGCGGGAGATCGCCCGGGCGGAGGTCCAGCTGACGAGGCATCGCCAGATCGTGACGCGCCTCTCCGCCGTAGGCATGGTGGTGGCGGGTGCGGAAGCGGCATTGCAGCTGGCCGAGCGCCGGCTGGTGCTGCTCAACACGCACCGGCAGCATCTTCTGGAGACCGGGACGTCACTCAGGCAGCAGCAGGATCTGCCGCTCATGCCAGCCGCTCAGGAGGGCGCCGGGTCTTTCCCGAACCGCTCGGCGATCTCGCTGGCCGCGTAATAGCCCCGAGCCAGATCACGGGCGACGAGCGCGGGCTCGCGCTCCGCCGGGTCGCCGTAGCCGCCACCGCCGGGCGTGGTCACCTCGATCGTATCGCCGGCCGTGACGGGGATCCCTTGCGCTTTGGACAGATGGGGCGGGTGGTGCTCGCGTCCGTCTCGGAAGCGGATGCGGATGCGGTTGGGCTGGCCGTCCTCGCCGCCCAGGACGCCTTGCGGGCCGACCCGGCCATGGTCCATCACGAACGAGGTCGTGGCCTCGCCGCCGGTAATCGTCAGGCTGTAGCGCAGGCCGAACCCGCCCCGGTGGCGGCCGGCCCCGCCCGAGCCTTCGGCTAGAGCGTACTCGTTGAACAGCACGGGAAATTGCTGCTCCAGCACCTCGATCGGGGCCGACTTGGAGATGCCGATGGTGGAGCAGCCATAGCTGAGCCCGTCATGCTCGGCGTTGCCGCCATAGCCGCCGCCGGTGATCTGGTACATGACGTAGTTGCGGCCGCGCTCGGGGTCCCAGCCGCCCAGGACGAGGTTGCCGGAGGTTCCGGCTGGAGCCGCGGTGACGCGCTCCGGGATCGCCCTGACCAGGGCCGCGAACACGGCCTCGGCGATGCGCTGGCTCACCTCGGCGGCACAGCCGGACACCGGCCGCGGGTAATGGGCGTAGAGGAAGGTGCCCTCGGGGTCGAGGACCCGGAGCGGCAGGAACATGCCGGCGTTGATCGGCACCTCGGGGAAGATGTGCTTGACCGCCAGCCAGACCGAGGAGCGCGTCGTCGCGATGACGCTGTTCATCGGGCCCTCGGCAGGGCGGGCTGGAGCCGGAAAGGTCGAAGACGAGATCGGTGCCCGCCTTCGTCACCTTGAGCCGGATCAGGAGCGGCTCGTCGACCACCCCGTCGCTGTCGACCACCGCGGTGCCCTCGTAGGTGCCGTCCGGGATCGGCTCGATGAGCTTGCGCATCTGCCGCTCGGCGCGGGCCCGCAGCTCGGCGATGGCGGCCTCGATGGTGGGTGCCCCGTAGCGCTCGAGCAGGGCCGAGAGGCGCCGCTTGCCGACATTCAGCGCCGCCTTCTGGGCCCGGATGTCGCCCACGCGCTGCTCCGGCACCCGGATGTTGGCCAGGATCACCTGCCACAGGCCCTGGTCGAGCTCACCCTTGCGATAGAGCTTCACCGGCGGCAGCCGCAGACCCTCCTGCTGCACCTCGGTGGCATTGGCGGAGAACCCGCCGGGCACGGTGCCGCCGATGTCGGGCCAATGGCCGGTGTTGGCGAGCCAGCAGAAGAGCCGGCCCTCGTGGAAGAACGGCTCGACGAACTTCACGTCCATCAGATGCGTGCCGCCGAGATAGGGGTCGTTGAGGATGAAGACGTCCCCCTCCTCGGCCGGCGCTGCACGCCCCTCGCGGATGGCGTCGATCACGGCCCGGGTCGAGTACTGCATGGTGCCGACGAACACCGGCAGCCCGAGCTCGCCCTGCGCGATCAGCTCGCCGGTCTGGGCGGCATAGATCCCGTCCGAGCGATCGTTGGCCTCCGCGATCACCGGGCTGAACGCGGCGCGCGAGAACGCCAGGTCCATCTCGTTGCAGACCTGGACCAGGCCGTTCTCGATGACGGCCAGGGTGACGGGGTCGAGCTCAGCTTTCGTCATCGATGGCCTTAAGCTGACTAGCGTCTCCTCAGCGCCGGCAGCTCATGCTGCCGATGTCTCGACCAGCGTGAGGCCAACCCTGCAGACGCGTGCGCCAGGATGTTCTGGAAACCTGCCACGTCGCTCCACGGCACATGCGGCACTGGGCAAGCAGCTCGCGGCAACTTCTTCACGGCCTCGCCGACGATCTCGAGATTGCGCAGGAACGCATCGAGGCCGTGTGTCCGCCAGAAGGCATCGAAGTCACTATCCGCCGCATAGGCCGAATGCGCTCGCAGGCATTAAGGAGCGGCCAGCCACAGCCGGGCGTCCCGCGGCATCGAGAATCTCGACGAGGGATCCGGGTCGCCAGCAGCTGTTTCAGCGCCGCTGGCGATGATCAGATCGCCCAGGCCGTCCGAGCGCCTCTTCCAGCTCGAGCACGCGCCGGGTCGCCATGAACGCACGGCAACTTGTGTCGGGCCGTCGAATTCGATAGCATGACGTCTCTCTCGGGCTGTCAGCTTCGTCGGCGCCATCAGTCCGAAACAGCGGATCGAGGGCTCGCCAGCGCCGTCAGCTCAGCACGGTGAGGCGGCGATCCGTGCACGATCTACCTGATCGAGCGGTCGGTCTGGCAGGGTCGGTAAGCTTCGGCAGACGACGAGTCCATCCTATCTCCTGCGAGCAGGGGTCGTCCAGGGCTAGGCGGAACGCTGAGGGGAACATGGGCTATCCAGCAACCCCTGCGCTACCCGCGCCGCCGCCGCCGCAGCCAGCGCCGCCTTCAGCTCGCTCGGCTGGTAGGGCTTGGCGACGCGGGGGGCGTTGCGCAGCGCGGGCTCGAGCTGGGCCTGATCGTAGCCGGTGACGACCAGGTAGGCGATGCCCTGGGCTTCGAGATGGGTCGCAAACGGTGCCGAGGACCCGTCGGTCAGGCGGACGTCGAGGAGCACCACGTCGGGGCGTTCCGTCGCGATCGCGTCGAAGGCGTCGGCCACCGAGCCCACCGACGGCACGGGCGCGCAGCCAAGGTCCCGCAGGATGTATTCGAGGTCGAAGGCGACCACGGCCTCGTCCTCGACGATCAGGACCTTCAGGCCGCGCAGGTTCGCGTCGCCGTCGTGCCCAGAACCCTGCGTCATCGCCCAACTCCACAAGGGCCGGCGTCGCCGCTTCGCCGTCGGCGGCCTTTCACGGCCAAGCCCTTCATCGCGGGTAGTGCAGAAAACAGTCCCGGTCTGTACGATCCGATACAGTCTAAGCGAAAGATCGTGGCAGTAGCCGGGCATAGTTGGCGCGCACGATTCCGTAGCACTCGCAGCTGGTCTCTTCGAGCCCGGCCCGGTCCACGATCTCCACCAGCCCGCGCCGGTAGCGGATCAGGCCTGCCGTCTGCAGCGTGCGGGCGATCAGGGTAACGGTCGGCCGCTGCACACCCAGCATCTCGGCCAGGAACTCGTGGGTGAGGTTCAAGGTGTCGGTGCCGACCCGCTCGCGCAGCATGAGCAGCCAGCGGCAGAACCGTGCCTCGGCCACGTGCAGGGCATTGCAGGCGGCGAACTGCATCACCTGCCCCATCATCGCCTGCACGTAGCGCAGCAGCAGGTCACGGATGGCAGGGCTCTTGGCGAAGGCCGCCTCGAGCGGCGCCAGCGGCAGGCGTGCCGCCATCCCTTCCACCTGGACCATGCTGCGCACGAGAGGGCGGTGATCGCCCAGTGCCACGATGTACCCGTCCATCCCCTCGCGCCCGACGGTGGCCGTCTCGGCCGTGCCGCCGTCGCGCATGGTGACGGTCAGCGCGATGATGCAGTCGATCGGGAAGTAGGTGTGGGTGATCTCCTGGCCGACCTCGACCAGGATCCCGCGCGGCAGATTGACGATCTCCAGATAAGGCAGGATGTGCGGGCGGTCCTGCTCGGCCAGCTCGGCCAGGAGCCCGTTCCGCAATGGCTGGGCGCGATGCTGCATCACGAGTAACCCCCGTAGCCATCGGCGGTCAGGTTCTGATGCCTCCGCCGCACCGGCGATTGTGGCACGAGCGGGCCGCCATCACAAAGCCCGGTGCTCGTGGATCGGGCCGCGCTCTGATCTACCTGCCAAGGCCGGACGTAGGACCCGGTGCGTGCTATAGGACTTGAGCTAGGGAGGGACCGGATGGGCCGCCGTGTGGCCGTGATCGGCGCCGGACCAGGCGGGCTGGCGGCAGCCCTGCTGCTGGCGCGGGCCGGCGTGCGGACGGTCGTGCTGGAAAAGGCGGCAGCCGTCGGCGGCCGCACCCGCACGCTCGCGACACCGCAAGGCTACCGGTTCGATCTCGGGCCCACCTTCTTCCTCTATCCCCGCGTGCTGAGCGAGATCTTCGCCGCCTGCGGCCAGCGGCTCGAGGACCATGTCGAGCTCAGGCGGCTCGACCCGCTCTACCGGCTCCTCTTCGAGAGCGGCGGCGAGCTGGAGGCGGCGGCCGACCCGGAGCGCCTCGCGGCCGCGATCGCCCGGCTTTCGCCAGCCGACGCTCGCGGCGTGCGGCCCTTCCTCGACGAGAACCGGCGCAAGCTCGCTGCCTTCCGCCCGGTGCTCGAGCGGCCGTTCGACCGCCTCGCCGGCTATCTGGCACCAGGCTTCCTCAAGGCCTTCCCGCTGCTGCGCCCTCATCTCACCGTCGAGCGCGACCTGCGCCGCTACTTCGCCGACCCGCGGGTCCGGCTCGCCTTCTCGTTCCAGACCAAATATCTGGGCATGTCGCCCTTCCGCTGCCCGAGCCTGTTCACGATCCTCTCCTTCCTCGAGCACGAGCACGGCATCTTCCACCCGATGGGCGGCTGCGGCGCGGTCTCGGAGGCGATGGCGCGGCTGGCGCGGCGCATGGGCGTGGAGATCCGCCTCGAACACGCCTGCCGAGCGGGTCGAGATGGAGAATGGGCGGGCGACGGCCGTGATGGTCGCGGGCGAGCGGCTTGCGGTCGATGCCGTGGTCATCAACGGCGACTTCGCCCACGCCGTGCCGAAGCTGGTGCCGGAGGCGGCCCGGCGCCGCTGGCCGGACCGGAAGATCGCGGGTGCGCGCCTCTCCTGCTCGACCTTCATGCTCTATCTGGGCCTGGAAGGCGGGGTCGGGCCGCTGGCGCACCACACCATCCTGCTGGCGCGCGACTACGAGCGGAACATCCGCGAGATCCAGACCGGCATCCTGCCCGAGGAGCCCTCGCTCTACGTCCAGCACGCCGGCGCCACCGATCCCTCGATGGCGCCGGCCGGGCACACCAGCCTCTACGTCCTGGTCCCGGTGCCGAACCTGCGGGCCGACATCGACTGGGCCAGCACCGCACCTCGCTACCGCGCCCTGGTCCTGAAGCGGCTCGAGCTTCTGGGCCTGCACGGGATCGAAAGCCGCATCCGCTACGAGCGCGTGCTGACACCGACCGACTGGCGGGACGAGGTCGCCGTCGGCGAGGGTGCTACCTTCAACCTCTCGCACGATCTGAGGCAGATGCTCTATTTCCGTCCGCACAACCGCTTCGCACCCGGTCTCTATCTCGTCGGCGGCGGCACCCACCCGGGCAGCGGCCTGCCGGTGATCTATGAGGGTGCGCGGATCACGACCCGCCTGCTGCTCAAGGACCTGGGCCTGGGCGAAGCGGCCTCCGCCATGCACCTGGAGCGCATGCCGCTCCCGGCCGGAATGGACGAAGCGGCGTGAGGGTGCTTCTGGCCCTGATACCCGCACTCCTGGCGGCACCCGCCTCCGGGGCGACCCTGGTCGTCCGCACCGAAGGCCTGCAGAGCACCGAGGGCATGGTACGGGTCGCCGTCTGCAACCGGAGCTTCGACGAGGCGGGCTGCCCGGTCGGCGGTCTCCGGCGGCCAACCGCCCCCATCGAGGAGTTCGTGTTCGAGGACATCGCACCCGGCGGCTATGCCATCGCGAGCTATCACGACCTCAACGGCAACGGCCGCCTCGACACCATCCCGCCCGGCATCCCGCGCGAGCCCTACGGCTTCAGCAACGATGTCGGCCGGATGGCACCGCCCAGCTTCGAGCGTGCGCTGGTCCAGATCGGCGAGGGCAGGACCACCATCGTCATCCATGTGCGGCGATTGCTGGGCGGCTCATGATCCAGGGACCGCAAAAGCACGAACAAGCTTCTGGACGGCTCGTAGAGCGGGGAGGCGGCATGCGGGTGGCGGTGATCGGCGGCGGGCTCGGTGGCCTTGCGGCTGCCTGCGTGCTCGCGGCACGCGGCCATCGGGTGACGCTCTTCGACAAGAACCCGTGGCTCGGCGGCAAGGCCGCGGTCCTGGAGGAACAGGGCTTCCGCTTCGACATGGGGCCCACCATCCTCACCGTGCCGCGCGTGCTGGAGCGCATCTTCGCCGAGGCCGGGCTCAGGATGGAGGACCGGCTCGACCTCGTCCGCCTCGACCCGCAATGGCGCTGCTTCTTCGACGACGATACCCGCATCGACCTGGTCGCGGACCTGCCGGCCATGGCAGCCTCGATGGACCGGTTCGCACCCGGCACCGGTGCCGGCCCGGGCTATCTCCGCTTCCAGGACCTCGCCCGGCACCTCCACGACGTCTCCGAGCGGTTCTTCTTCTGGAAGCCGGTCGAGGACATGCTCGACACCTTCGATCTGAAGGCGCAACCTCAACCCCGGCACGCTGCGCGACGTGCTCTCGCTCCGCATGGGCAGCTCGGTCGCCGGCACCATCCGCGCGCGGGTGAAGGACGCGCGTCTGGCGCAGATGCTGGACCATTTCACCCAGTATGTCGGCTCCTCGCCCTACGGCTCGCCGGCCGTGCTGTGCTCGATCGCGCACATGCAGACGGCCCAGGGCGTCTGGTACCCGATCGGCGGCACCCGCGCCGTGGTCACCGCTCTCGTGCGTCTGGCGAGCGAGCTGGGCTGCGAGCTGCGCACCGGCGAGGAGGTCACCGGCCTGCGGATCGAGCGCGACACCGTGCGTGCGGTCCAGACGGCGGCCGGCGAGACCCCGGTCGACGCCGTGGTCTCGAACATGGACGCGATCCGCACCTATCGGGAGCTGGTGGGCGGTGCGGCGGCACGGCGCTACGACCGCAAGGGCTACGAGCCCGCCTGCTCGGGCGTGGTGCTCTATCTGGGCCTCAGCCGCCGCTACGAGCATCTGGCGCACCACGACTTCGTCTTCTCGCGCGACCCCGAGGAGGAGTTCGACTGGATCTACAAGCGCGGCGAGCCGGCACCCGATCCCACCTGCTATCTGGCGGCACCCGCCGTGACCGAGCCCGGCGTGGCGCCGGAAGGCGGCGAGGCGCTCTACGTGCTGGTCCACACGCCCTACCTGCGGCCGCACCATGACTGGACCGCAATGCTGCCGGCCTACCGCAAGATCATCCTCGACAAGCTGAAGCGCACCGCAGGCCTGCACGACATCGAGGAGCGGATCGTGGTCGAGCGGCACCTGACGCCGCAGGACATCCACGAGCGCTACAAGGTCCTGAACGGCGCCATCTACGGCCTTGCGAGCCACGGCAAGTTCGCCGGCGCCTTCAAGCCCGGCAACCGCAGCCGGGACATCAAGGGGCTCTACCTCGCCGGCGGTGCCGCCCATCCGGGGCCGGGCATGCCGATGGTGATGATGTCGGGCTGGATCGCCGCCGCGGCCCTGGACGAGGACGCCCGCGGCGCGGATCTGCGGAAGGCGTCGTGAGCCCCGAGGCATCCATCCCGCGGCGCTCGCCCGCGGCCTGGGCCTTCATGGGCCTCTATTTCGAGCGTTTTTTCCGCCGCCATCTGAACGCACTTCGCGTCGCCAGGTGGGGCTTCCCCGAGGCTGGCAGCGGCCCGCTCGTCGTCTACTCGAACCACCCGGCCTGGTGGGACGCCGCCGTCTATATCCTGCTGGCCCGCCACCTGTTCGGCCGGCACGAGTGCTACGCTCCGATCGACGCCGCGATGCTGGAGAAATACGGCTTCTTCGCCCGCATCGGCGCCTTCGGGCTGGATCTCGAGAGCAGGCACGGTGCCGCCGCCTTCCTGCGCACCGGTGCCGCGATCCTGGCCCGGCCCGAGCGGGCGCTGTGGGTCACGGCGCAGGGGCGCTTCGCCGATCCCCGCCAGCGCCCGCTGAGCCTCCGGGCCGGTGTCGCCCGGCTGGCGGAGAGAGCCCCCGGCGCCACGTTCCTGCCGCTCGCGATCGAGTACGCCTTCTGGACCGAGCGCGGTGCGGAAGCGCTGGCGGCCTTCGGCCCTCCGCTGCACGGTGCCGAGCTGCTGGCGCTCCCGCGCCCGGCAAGGCTGGCGCGGCTGGAGGCGGGCCTAGCCCAGACCATGGACCGGCTGGCGGCCGATGCCATGACGCGCGAGCCGGAGCGCTTTCGGGTGCTCCTGGAGGGCAGGCCCGGCATCGGCGGGGTCTACGATCTCTGGCGGCATGGCAGGGCCATGCTCCGCGGCCGGAGCTTCAACCCCGCCCACCGTGAGCCGGTGGCGTGATCGCACTCGGCATCGTGGCCCTGGTGCTGGCAGCGCTGCCGGCCGCGCTTGGCCTCGCCAATCTCCTCGTCCTGCGGGCGCCGCGGCCACGGCCGGTGCCGGGTGCTTTGGTCTCGATCCTGATCCCGGCCCGCAACGAGGCCCCGAACATCGGCGCGGCACTCGATGCTGCCCGAGCAACCGAAGGTGTCCCCTTCGAGATCGTCGTCATGGACGACGGCTCGACCGACGACACGGCCGCGATCGTCCGCCGCCATGCCGCGGAGGACACGCGCGTCCGGCTGGAAACGGCACCGCCTTTGCCGCCGGGCTGGGCCGGCAAGAACCACGCCTGCCAGCGCCTCGCCGAGGCTGCCCGAGGCACGCACCTCCTCTTCATCGACGCCGACGTCCGCCTCCAGCCGCACGCCGCGGCAGCCCTGGTCTCGCACATGCAGGAGACCGGCACGGTGCTGGTCAGCGGTGTCCCGCGCCAGCTGATGCGCAGCCTCGGCGAGCTTCTCACCGTGCCGATGATCAACCTCCTGCTGCTGGGCTATCTGCCGCTCGGCCGCATGCGGGCCACGACGCAGCCGTCGCTGGGAGCCGCCTGTGGCCAGCTCGTGCTGGTCGACAGCCAAGCCTACCATGCCGCAGGCGGCCATGCCGCCATCCGGGCCTGCCTCCACGACGCGCTCAGGCTGGCCCGCCTGCTCCGCGAGCAGGGCCATCGCACCGATCTCGTTCCGGGCACCGGGCTCGCCTCCTGCCGGATGTATCCGGGCTTCGAGGAGGCCTGGGCCGGCTTCCTGAAGAACGCCACGGAAGGCATGGCGCGGCCGCTGGCCCTGCCGGTCTGGACGGTTCTCCTGGCCGGCGGGCACATCCTGCCGCCGGTGCTGCTCGTCGTGGCTCTTCTGGGCGCGGGCCCGATCTGGCCGGCCGCCCTGGCGACGCTGCTCTCCTTCGGCATCCGCGCGGCGATCACGCTCCGCTCCGGTGAGAGCCTGTGGACGATCCCGCTCCATCCGGCGACCGTAGCGACCGGGCTGGCGATCCAGTGGACGGCCCTCCTCGGCACCCCGCAGGCGAGCTGGAAGGGCCGCCTCTACGCGACCCGAGGTGCCGCGTGAGCCCGAAGGACCACCGGTCGGAGAGCTTCCCGGTCGCGTCCCTGCTGTTGGCACGGCCTCTCCGCGCACCGGTTCTAGCGTTCTACCGCTTCGTCCGCCTGGCCGACGATGTCGCCGACGCACCGGACAGGCCGGCTGCGGAGAAGCTCGCGCGCCTTGCCGCTCTCGAGACCGCTCTGGTGACGGCAGATCCCGCCGAGCCCGCGGCCGCTGCCCTGGCCGAGGTCGACCGGACCAGCGGCACTGGCATGGCCGAGGCCCGGCTGCTGCTCGACGCCTTCCGGCAGGATGCGGTCAAGCAGCGTTATGCCGACTGGGAGGAGTTGCTCGACTATTGCCGCCGCTCGGCCAACCCCGTGGGCCGGTTCCTCCTTCGGCTCCACCGCGAGCCCGAATCTGCCGTGGCTCCGGCGGATGCGCTCTGCACCGCCCTGCAGATCCTGAACCACCTCCAGGACCTGGGCCCCGACCGCCAGCGCCTCGACCGGGTCTACCTGCCGCTGCCCTGGCTCGAGCAGGCAGGCGGCGAGGCAGCCTTCTTCGCACCTCACGCCACCGCAGCACGCCGCCGCATCCTCGATGCCGCCCTGGACCAGGCGGATGCCCTGCTCGCGATTGCCGGCGACCTGCCGGCACGGCTGCGGAGCCGCCGGCTCGCGGCGCAGGCGGCGGCCACCATTGCCTGCGGGCGAGCCCTGAGCGCGCGTCTGCGCCGGCGCGATCCGCTGCCGTCGCGGGTCGCCGTGCGCCGGGCAGAAGTTGCATTCCATGTCCTGCGGGCAGGTCTCCTGCGACAGGTGAGCGAGGACGCAGCACTGGCACGGGCGATCGTGCGGCGCTCCGGCTCCTCCTTCCGCCTCGGCATGGGCTCGCTCACCGGCGAGCGCCGGCGTGCCATGCACGCCCTCTACGCCTTCTGCCGCACGGTCGACGATCTGGCGGACGGCCATGCTCCGGCAGCCGAGCGCCAGCGCTTCCTGGGTGCCTGGCGCGAGGAGCTGACCAGGCTCGGCAGCGAGCCGCGGACCCCGCTCGGCCGCGAGCTTGCCTGGGCCTGCCGGCGGTTCGACCTGCCCTGCGCCGAGCTCGGCCTGCTGCTCGACGGGCTTACCGCCGATGCCGCCGAGCGCGTGCGGCTCGCTGACGAGCCCGCTCTCGACGGCTACTGCCGGGCCGTGGCCGGCACGGTGGGCCTGCTCGCGGTCCGCATCTTCGGTGCCGAAGGGGCCGACCCCTTCGCGCTCCGTCTCGCCCGCGGGCTCCAGCTCGTGAACATCCTGCGCGACGTCGAGGAGGACGCGGCGCGCGACCGGCTCTATCTGCCGGTCTCCCGCCTCGCCGGGCTGGGCATCCCCGACCGGAGTGCCGCCGCCGTGGTCGGCCACCCCCTCTTCGCCCGCGCCTGGACCCAGCTCGCCGAGGAGGCGGCTGCCGTCTTCGCCGAGGTCGACGCCATGCTCGCCGGACTCGACCGGCGACGGCTGCGGCCGGCACTGCTGATGCTCTGGAGCTACCGCCCTCTGCTGGAGCGACTCCGCCGCCAGGGCTGGCACCCGGCCCGTCCCCGCACCCGCCTCGGCCGGGCGGAGAAGCTGCGTCTCGCCTGGATGGCCCTGCAGGAACCGGCGTGAGCGGCCGCCTGCATGTCGTCGGCGCCGGGATCGCAGGTCTTGCCGCAGCCCTGGCCGCGGCACGGGCAGGCCACGCCGTCACGCTCTACGAAGCGACGCGGCAGGCCGGTGGCCGCTGCCGGGCGGTCGAGGACGGGACCGGTGCCGCGAGCGACAACGGCACCCACGTGCTGCTCGGGGCCAACCGCCATGCGCTGCGCTTCCTGGAGGCCATCGACGCCCGGGAGAGCTGGGTCGAGCCCGAACCCGACGGGCTGCCGGTGCTCGATCTCGCGACCGGCGAGGCGCACCGGATCGGCCTCTCGCCCTGGTCCTGGCTGCGGCCGGCGCAGCGGCCGCCGGGCCTGGGGTCGGGCCAGCTCGCAAGGCTGATCCGGCTGGGCCTGCCCGGCCCCGACCGCTCCGTTACGTCGGTGATGGGCGAGAGCACCTTCACGCGCGCGCTGATCGCACCGCTGACGGTCGCCGCCCTCAACACCCCACCCGAGGAGGCGTCGGCAAACCGCCTGGCACGGGTCCTGCGCCGCGTGCTCCTGCCCGGGAGCGCTCGGCTTCTGGTGGCTCGGCGCGGCCTGGGGCCGGACCTGATCGAGCCTGCTCTACGCACCCTCGAGCGCTGCGGGGTCGTCCCAGCCTATGGCCACCGCCTGCGACACCTCCAGGTGGAGGGCGGACGGGCCCGCAAGCTCGGCTTCGGGGACCAGGATGTGACGCTGGGCCAGGACGACCGGGTCGTCCTGGCCCTTCCGGCCCACGCGCTGGCAAGGCTCCTGCCGGGCCTGGACCTGCCGCAACGGTTCGAGCCCATCGTCAACCTTCACTTCCCGATCGAGGCTGGCCCGGTGCGCTTCGTCGGCCTTCTGGGCGGCCTGGCCCAATGGGTGCTGTTCCGGCCGGGCATGGCGAGCGTCACCATCTCGGCCGCCCGTACCGCCGTGGACCTGCCGGCAGCCGAACTTGCCGCCCGGATCTGGCCCGAGGTCCAGCGCGCGGCCGCGTCTGTTGGCCTTCGGCTGCCGGCCGCGATGCCGGCCTGCCGCGTGGTCAAGGAGCGACGTGCCACGATCAGCCAGCCGGCCGGCCTTCGCCTGCGGACGCCACGCCGGCCCTACAGCAACGTGACGCTCGCCGGAGACTGGCTCTCGCCGCTGCCCGCGACCATCGAGGCCGCGGTTGCGTCCGGCACGGCTGCGGTGGGCGCGCCGCTCGTGCATGCTCGGGCGACCACGACCAGTCCGATGGTGGAGAATGCTTCCTGACCAGCCCTCGGCCGCCGCTGCCGCCTATGCCGGTTTGCGGGCCATCGACAGGCGGGCGGGCGGTCTCGAGCTGAGGCAGCGGCAGGAATTGCTTCGCGCCCTTCAGCATGCCGTGATCGATCGCCGCCAGCGCCTCGTGCGGGCGGTCGATGCCGACTTCGGCGGACGGGCCGCCGAGGAGACGCTGCTCGCCGAGGTGTTTGCCGTGGCCAACGCCGCGAGCTTCGCGCGCCGGCGGCTGCGGCGCTGGGCGCGGAAGCGGCGTGTCCCCGTCGACCTGCCCTTCTGGCCCGGCCGCGCCTGGGTCGTGCCGCAGCCGCTGGGCGTGGTCGGGATCGTGAGTCCCTGGAACTACCCCGTGCAGCTCGCCCTCTCGCCGCTTGTGGCTGCGATTGCAGCGGGCAACCGGGCGGCACTGAAGCCCTCCGAGATCACACCACGAGCGGCGGAGGAGCTGGCGGCCCTGGTGGAAGCCGCCCTTGGTGCCGAGGTGGCCCGCACCGTGCTGGGCGGGCCGGAGGTGGCCGCCGACTTCGTGCGGCAGCCGTGGGATCACCTCCTCTTCACCGGCTCCACCGAGCGCGGACGCGACGTGCTGAGGGCCGCGGCCGAGCATCTGACCCCGGTGACGCTGGAGCTCGGCGGCAAGTGCCCTGCCGTCGTGCTGCCGGACGCCGATCTCGCTGAGGCGGCACGGGCGATCGTCACCGGCAAGATACTTAATGCCGGCCAGACCTGCGTCGCCCCGGACACGGCACTGGTCATTGGCCATCCGGCTGACGCGGTCCGCAAGGCGCTGGCGCAGAGCTACCGTGAGCTCGTGCCCGAAGCACCGTCGGGTGCCTTGGTCTCGGACCGCCAGCTGCAACGGTTGGACCGGCTCATCGAGCATGAGCGTATCGAGCCGCTCGGAGCGGATGGCCCCGGTCGGCGACGAGCGCTGGCCGTGGCCGCGGACCCGGAACCCGGCTCGCCACTGCTGAGCCAGGAGATCTTCGGCCCCGTCCTGCCGCTCGTGCGGGTCGACGGCGTCGACGCTGCGATCGAGTGGATCAACGCGCGGCCGGCACCGCTCGCCATCTATCTCTTCACCCGCGACCGCGAGGCCGAGCGGCGCTTCCTTGCTTCCACCCGCGCCGGCGCCCTGGTCGTCAACGGCACGGTGGTGCAGGCGGCGATCGAGGCCCTTCCCTTCGGCGGGGTCGGCGCCTCCGGCTTCGGCCGCTATCACGGCCGGGCGGGGTTCGACACCTTCTCCAACATGCGCGTCCATGTCCGCGTCGCCCGCGTCAGTCTCGCACGGCTTGCAGACCCTCCCTACACGCCTGCCAAGCGCCGCCTGATCGACTGGCTGCTGCGCATCGCGCGGCTCTAAAGCAAACCGCAGGCTAGTTGGGACAGGCATAACCGGCATGGCGAAAGAAGCCTCTGGCGTCGTCCTTGGTGATGGCGGCCAAGGCTGGGCCGAGGGCGGCATGGAGGCCGTCGACGGTCCGTGCCGCGGCCTTGCGCAACAGGCCCTTCACCTTGGCCCAGGCGGGCTCGATCGGGTTCAGATCCGGCGAGTAGCGCGGGAGATAGCGGTACGCGAAGCCCGAGCCGTCGAGGAGGGCACGCACGGCCTGGGTCTTGTGGGCGGCAAGGTTGTCCATGACCAGGACCGCGTCGGGTCTGATGCGGCGCAGCTCGGGCAGGAGCACCTGCTCCAGCCAGGCGCAGAACACCGCCCCGTCGGTGGCGGCCGGGATGCTCATGGCGGCGACGATCCCCTCCGGCCCAAGCGCCCCCAGGATGGTGACGCGTTCCCAATGACCACAAGGTGCCGTGCCGGGGGCACGCTCGCCGCAGGGGCTCCAGCCGTGGCTGCGGACGAGGTCGGTGCGGGCAGCACTCTCGTCGAGGAAGACGAAGCGCTCGACAGCGATCCCAGCGATCGTTTCAGGCCAGGCTTGGCGTTCCTCCAAGATCGCGGCCTCGTCCTGCTCGATCGCACGCAAGGTCTTCTTTTTTTCGCGTGAGCCCCAGACGCCTGAGGGCCCGCCCCACCGTCCAGGGATGCACCCGTATCTCGGTCCTGTCCGCAAGCCGGTCCCGGTACTCGGCCAGCGTCAGGTGATTGTCGGACTTGACCATGTCCTTGAGCGCGGCCTCGGTCTCATCCCTTATCATGGGTCTGGGCCCGCCCCGCATCGGCCTGGCCTCCAGCCGGCCCTCGGTCTGGGCCGTCTCCACCCAGCGATACACGCTCGAGCGTCCGACCGCGAACCGTCGTGCGACTACCTCGCGCGACTGCCCTCCCTCCAGCGCCGCCGCAACCACACGCCGGCGCAGATCGCCTGAATAGGCTCTGGGCATGGTTCTCTCCTCCACCATGAGGAAGCTACCATAGACCGTCCCAATCAGCCTGCGATTTGCTCTAGGAGCTCTCACCCTTTCAGACGAGGCTTCAGCAAGGAGGAATCTCGACGGCGGAGAACTGACATGTCACCCATCTAACATGTCAGATCACGCGGTAGGGGATGGCACGGGCTTGAGGGTAGCCGCAACGCTGTTCCCCCGTGGCAGGTCCAAGTCCGCCGTGGTCTACGAGCATCTGCGGTCCGAGATCATCCGGCTGCAGCGCCCGCCGGGGAGTCGTGTCGAGAAGGCCGAGATCTGCGAGCGGCTGGGCGTGTCCCGTCACCCGGTGGCCGAGGCGATCGCGCGGCTGGCGGAGGAGCGGCTGGTCGACGTCCTGCCCCAGAGCGGCACCTTCGTGGCCCGGATCCGGATCGCGGATGTCGACGAGGCGGCCTTTGTCCGCCGGGCGATCGAGGCGGCGGCAGTCCGGCAGATAGCACTCGGCGTGGGCGAGGAGCTCCTGGGCGAGCTGACCCGGATCACCTCCTATCAGGCCGTCGCCGGCGACATCAACGACGTCGCCGAGTTCTTCCAGCTCGATCTCCGCTTCCACTCCGTGATCATGGCCCAGCTCGGCAACCGGCGGGCAGCCGATATCCTGGACGCGGCCTGGGCGCCGCTCGAGCGCGCGCGACGGATGCTGCTCCCCAACCCCGCTCGCAACGAGGAGACGCTGGCGGAGCACCGCGGGATCATTGCGGCCCTGGCCTCCCGGGACCCGGACCGCGCCGCCTCGGCGATGCGCGCGCATCTGGACAAGGCCATGGACGCCTTCCACCGGGTTGCCGCCGAGTGCCCCGAGCTCTTCGAGCCTTGAGATGGAGGCTGGCGGAGCCAATCCTCGAGTTGGCCGGGCTGCGCAAGAGCTTCGGCCCGGTCCATGCGCTCCGCGGCGTCTATATGGAGCTCCGTCGCGGCGAGGTCCTGGCGCTGGTCGGCGACAACGGTGCCGGCAAGTCCACGCTGATCAAGCATGTCGCCGGGGTCTACCGTGCGGACGTCGGCACGATCCATCTGGCCGGCGAGCGGATCGACCTGCTCTCGCCGCGCGAGGCGCGCGAGCGTGGGATCGAGACCGTCTACCAGGATCTGGCGCTGGCGGACGACCTCTCCGTCGGCGCCAACATCTTCCTCGGCCGCGAGCCTGTGCGACGCCTGGCCGGGATCAGCCCGTATGTCGATGACCGCCTGATCCGGCGCGAGACCGCGACGTTGCTGGACCGGATCAGGAGCCGCATCCCGCCTCAGGCCCGGACCGTCGCCAGGCTCTCCGGCGGCCAGCGCCAGGCGGTCGCCATAGCGAGAGCGATCTACTGGCGGGCCAAGGTGGTCATCATGGACGAGCCCACGGCAGCGCTCGCGGTGATGGAGCGCGAGAACGTCGTCAGGCATGCGCGTGAGCTCGCCGCTGCCGGCGTGATCTATGTCGGCCACAATCTTGTCGAGATCCTGGAGGTCGCGGACAGAATAGCGGTGATGTTCCGCGGAGCGATCGTCCACACGGTACAAGCAGGAGAGACCAGCCAGGAAGATCTCATCAATTACATGACCGGATATAAAAGCAAAGATCAGGCAGCCTGACCGGCTGAACCAGGAAGGAAGGCTAAGGGGTGGTTTTCAGAACGCCTAAGGCGGTTGGCGATGATGAAGATGCAGGCCGCGGTCAGGAGGGCCAGGATGATGCGGCCCAGCCTGTCCTGCCGGCGGTCCAGCCGCTTGTTGGCCAGCAACCATGCGCAGTCGTGCTCGACCACGCAGCGGACCGCGCCGAGGCCCGAGCCGTGCGGCTCGCCCACCTCGCGGATGAAGGGCTGGATGCCGTCCTGCCGGCAGAGTTTGCGGTTGTCCGCGCTGGCGTAGGCCGCATCGGCGTAGAGCCTGCCGATCGCAGCACAAACGGCCAGGGCCAAGCGCAGCAAGTGCGGGAAGAGCCGCGTGTCGTGGACGTTGGCGGCCGAGGGGACGGCGGCCAGCGGGAGGCCGTCGGTCGAGGCCACGATATGGTACTTGGTCCCGGCCTTGCCGCGGTCGGTGGGATTAGGCCCGGTCAGCTCGCCGCCACGTTTGGCGCGGACCGAACAACTGTCGACCACGACGTCCCAAGAGGCGGCCTCAGGCCCCGAGCGCACCATCCGGATCAGGGCGACATGGACCTGGTGCAGCAAGGCCGTAGCGCTCCAGCCGTCCAGGCGGCGGCGCAGGGTGGAGCCGCACGCGCGCCCGGCCGCAGCCCGCAGCTCCCGCCACTGCACGCCCTCGCGGACGAAGAAGCGCAGCGTCTCGACGACCTCGATAGTCGGTAAGGGTGGCCGCCCGGTCCCGTACCGCCGGTCCTCGATCCGGTCGATGATCTCCGCCACCAACGCCGCCGCCCTCGACACCATGCTCGCCTCCCTGTGCCCGAAGCACGGAAAACGAGCGCCAGGGACGTCGGATGCCGAGAGGCTGACGAGCTACAGGGTTCTGGAAACCGCCCCTAAATGTCCAGGAAGATCGTGCTGGCGGCTACGGTAGCCGCCCTGGCCTTGGCGAGCACCTCGGCACGGGCCGAGGAGACGGTAGGGGTCATCGTCAAGGCGACGACCTCCGAATACTGGCAGTGGGTGTTCCGTGGTGCCGAGAAGGCGGGCGCCGACCTCGGCCTCAAGATCGAGAAGCTGGGCTCGCCCAAGGACGATGCGGCGCAGCAGATCTCGATCCTTGAGAGCGCTGCCGGGGCAAAGCCGGCGGCGATCGTCATCTCGCCCACGATCTTCGAGGCGCTGGGCGACCCGATCGCGGCCGTGACCGATGCCGGTATTCCTGTCATCGTCATCGATTCGGGTGCGAAGACCGACAGCTTCGCCTCCTTCCTGACCACCAACAACGAAGCCGGCGGCAAGGCCGCGGCCGACGCCATGGCCCAGTGCATCAAGGAGCGCACGGGCAAGATCGCCGGGAAGGTCAGTTTCCTGACCGCCATGGCCGGCCACGAATCCCTCGATTCGCGCGACAAGGGCTTCAAGGACGGTCTTGCCGCCTATCCGGATCTCTCGCTGGTCGGGAACCGGGTCGCCAACAACGAGGAGGCCCAGGGCATGGCGCTGACGGCGGACATGCTGACCAAGGACCCGGACCTTGTGGGCCTCTTCGCCGACAACGCGCAGATGGGCACCGGCGCCGGTGGTGCCGTGAGCGAGCAGAAGCTGGGCCAGAAGCTCTGCCTCGTCGCTTTCGACGCCGACGCCGGCGAGGTCGAGCATCTCAACGAGGGCTCGATCTACGCGCTGATCATCCAGGACCCCTACATGATGGGCTATGCCGGCGTCTGGTACGGCCATGCGGCGGCCCACGGGGTCCGTCTGCCCAAGAACGTGGACACCGGCGTGGGCGCGGTCACCAAGGCGAACATGGAAGACCCGGCCTATGCCGGCCTGCTCGACGTGACCAAGCGCAAGCTCACGCCCTTCCTCGGCAAGTGAGCATCGCCGATCTGCAGGGCCGGGGCGGCGGCACCGCCCCGCTGCCCCGAACGATGGACGAAGGCAGCGGCCTGCGGACCTTGCTCCACCGCCTGCCGGTCGAGACCTACGTCCTCTCGTTCACGGTAGCCTTGTGGATCGTCCTCTCCTTCGCGGCGCCGAACTTCCTCACCGAGGGCAATATCAGCAACATGATGCGGCAGGTCTCGATCGCGGCAATCGTCGCGATCGGCGTCCTGTGCACGATCGTGATCGCCGGCATCGACCTCTCGGTAGGCTCGGTCGTGGCCTTCTGCGGCGTGCTGTTTGCCCAGCTTCTCCTCCTGGGCTACGGCACGCCGCTCGCGATCGGCCTCACGCTCCTGGCCGGGCTCGCGATCGGCTTCGGCAACGCGGTGGCCGTGGCCGTGCTCGGCATCCCGGCCTTCATCATCACGCTGGCAGGGCTCCAGGTCTATCGCGGCTTGGCCCTCCTCCTCTCCGGCGGCATGACCGTCGGCCGGCTCCCGCCCGGCGTGAAGGAGTTCGCGCGGGGCGACGTGCTGGGCATCCCGAACCTGTTCCTTACCATGCTCGCCGTGGCGCTGGCGGTGCATTACCTGCTCCACTTCACCCGCACCGGCCGCTATCTCTATGCGCTGGGCTCGAACGCAGAAGCCGCGCGGCGGCAAGGCATCGACACGCTGCGCATCACCATCACCGCCTATGCGATCAGCTCCGGGCTCGCCGCCCTGGCCGGGATCCTCCTGGTCTCGCGGCTCAGCGTGGCCTCGCCCTCGATGGCCAACGCCTATGAACTGCAGGCCATCGCCGCCGCGGTCGTGGGCGGCGCCAGCCTGTTCGGCGGACGCGGCACCGTGCTGGGTGCGGTGGTCGGTGCGGTGCTGTTCACGACCATGAGCAACGGTGCCGTGCTGCTCAACATCGACCCGTTCTGGGAGATGGTCGTCGAAGGGCTGCTGATCGCCCTCGTCGTCTATCTCGACAATCTGCAGAAGCGGCGACAGGCCGGCCTCTGAGGCCGGCAATCCAGCCCTGACGATGGGTAGTGCCTCAGGTTGAATTCCTGCCTTCGACCATAGAGGACGTTCGAGCCTGGGGTCGCTTCAACCCGGGTATCGGTCGAACTTCGGCAAGTGTTCCATTTGCTCGGTCCAACCGAGATGCTCAGCGTACTGGACGTGAGCGC
Source organism: uncultured Alphaproteobacteria bacterium (assembly GCA_963830775.1). Lineage (GTDB taxonomy): Bacteria > Pseudomonadota > Alphaproteobacteria > Geminicoccales > Geminicoccaceae > CAWHNT01. Next base: position 46,918 of record CAWHNT010000038.1, read on the forward strand.
CCGGCGGATGATCCTCTGCATGATCAAGCGTCGCGCTCTGGATGTCGACAACGCCAGGCAGGACCGCCTCGTTGGTATAAAACAGGCCCGTGCCGCATTCGCCGCAGAAGTGCCGCCGGCCATGCTCGGACGAGGCGCGCACCTTTACTGACCCAGCGGTGATCTTCACCTGATCCGACCGGAACGCGATCCACGCGACCATCGGGGCACCCGCGGCCCGGCGGCAGTCCTCGCAATGACAGATCGCGTGGTGCAGGGCCTCGCCGTCCGCCTCGTACCGAACCGCCCCGCAGTGACACCCGCCGCCGACCATGACCGCCTCCAATTTTGTTGAGACGCTATCATGCCTGGACACCTGTCGACAGCTTCAACCGCTCTCAAGCGGACTGTCCGCCTTCCACCCGTTCCGACACTACCTGATGATGTTGTGGCTGGACCGCGGCGCGCATGCGCCCACCTTTCGGGCATGGAGCACGACCATCCCCTCGCGGCCAGGCTGCGCGCGCAGCTTGCCCAGTGGCTCATCGGGAATACGGTGGGCCCGGACGGCATGCCGGGGTTCTTTCAGGCCTTCTGCGAGCAGCTGGTCGAAGCGGGCCTGCCCGTCTGGCGGGCGACGCTGGGCCTCGAGACCCTCCACCCGGAGGCGAGCGGGTTCCAGCTCATCTGGAAGGACGGCACGCTCGTCCGCGAGAGGCGGGCGCGGGCCGGTGTCCTGACCAGCCCATCCTATCTCAGCAGCCCGACCTACATCGTCGACGAGACCGGCCAGCCTTTCCGCCGCCGGCTGGCGGTCGAGGGCACCGGCAGCATGCCCCTGCTCGAGGATCTCGTGGCCGAGGGCGGCACCGACTACTGCATGCTCCCGCTCCCCTTCCTCGACACCACCCGGACCGCCGTGACCTCGTTCGCCACCCGGGCGCCGGACGGTTTCAGCGACGACGACATGCAGGCCCTCGACGAAGCGTCGCGCCTCTTCAGCCCCTATGCCGAGCGCGCCCTCCTGCGCCGGATCGCCATCGACCTGCTGGCGGCCTATCTCGGGCCCGCCGCCGGCCGTCGCGTCTACGAGGGCCGGGTCGAGCGGGGCGACGTGGAGACGCTGAAGGCCGCGATCTGGTTCTGCGATCTGCGCGGGTTCACGGCCCTCTCCGAGCACCTGCCCCGGCGCGAGGTGATCGGTCTGCTGAACCGCTGGTTCGATGCCGTCGGCGGTGCGGTCGAGGAGGCCGGCGGCGAGATCCTGAAGTTCATGGGCGACGGGCTGCTTGCCGTGTTCCCGAGCCAGGGCCATCCTGGGACCGTCTGCGATCGGGCTCTGGCCGCGGCCGACGCTGCGCTTGCCGCTTCGAGCCAACTGGACGAGGAGCTCGTCCGTGAGGGCCGCCCGCCCCTGCACTTCGGGCTGGCACTGCATCTGGGCGAGGTCGAGTTCGGGAACATCGGCACCCGCCACCGGCTCGACTTCACGGCGATCGGCCCGGCCGTGAACCACGCCAGCAGGCTCGAGGCGCTGACCAAGGAGCTGGCAGTGCCGGTCGTGGCGTCGGCGGCGTTCGCCAGGTTCGTCTCGCGCCCGATGCGCCGGCTGGGCCAGTTCACGTTGCGCGGCATCGAGGGCGAGGGCGAGGTCTACGCACCTTGAGCCCTGCAACCAATGGGTTACGATCAGGGCATGACCGTGCTTACCACTGCTGACCGCCCTTCCGCCGCCCTCCGGCGCCCGGCGCAGGCACCGATCCTGGAGCCGCTGGTCCCGCGCACGCTGGTCGAGCAGGTGGCGGACGCGATCGTCCGGGCTGCCGCGGAGGGCCGTATCCTTCCCGGCGACCGGGTGGTCGAGGCCGATCTCGCCCGTCAGCTCGGGGTCAGCCGGGTGCCGGTGCGCGAGGCCCTGCGCACGCTCGAGAGCCAGGGCATCGTGGTCAACACGCCCTATCGCGGCATGCGCCTCATGGAGGTGAACAAGGCCCGCCTGCGCGACATCCTGAAGGTGCGGCTGGAGCTCGAGCGGCTCGCAGTCCGCGAAGTCCTCGCCCTCCCCGACCGAAGCGCCCTCCTCCGCGATCTCGACCAGCTATGCAGCCGCATGGCGGACGCCGCTGCCCGCGGCGACGGCTACGACATCGCCTGGCTCGATACCGACTTCCACCGCACGCTCTGCCGCGCCGCCGGCAACGAGACCCTGCTCCGCCTCTTCGAGCCCCTGGCCCGCCAGCTCACCATCATCTTCGGCCTCTCCGCCCTGCAGCGCGACCTCGACGGCGTCGTGGCCGAGCACACCGAGCTGCGCGACGCGCTGGCCCGCGGCGACGAGGAGGAGCTGATGCGGCTGCTCAAGTGGCACGTGCTCGATTATTGCGAGGAGCTGGACCTGGTATCGTTCCTCGCGGCTCGACGCGAATGATCCGGAATACGCCCTGATGGCCGATGTTGCGGAAAGAGTTTGGCAGGCAGCGCGCGAGAGAGCCTTGCCGACAACATCGAGGGCGCCATCGCCGGCACACCGCAGGTCGTGAAGCGCAGTGACGGGCAAGAGGTAGTGGTCGTCTTCCGTGACTATTACGAACGCACACGGCCCAGCTTGAAGACCTACCTGTTGGGCAGCGGCTATGCCGACAACACCGAAGATGCCTTCGATCGTGCAATCCGAGACATTAGGGTTGGGTCGCCCTGGTTTGCACCGCGTGATGTAGACTTCAGTGATTGAAGCTCGGTCTTGTTCATCGTCGACACCAATCACTTTCCCCTGCCCGGGCTCTACGAATTGTTCACGGACACGTGGCAGGTGGGCGAAGCTGTGCCGCCGGCGCAAGGATCACCGCTCCAGCAGCTCCTTCAGGAACTGACGCGTGCGCACGTGCTTGGGCCGGGTGAAGATCTCGGCCGGGGCACCCTCCTCCGCAATCACGCCGTGGTCCATGAACACCACCCTGTCGCAGACCTGACGGGCGAAGCCCATCTCGTGCGTCACCACCAGCATGGTCATCCCGCGCGCGGCGAGGTCGCGCATGACGCCCAGGACCTCGCCCACAAGCTCGGGGTCGAGGGCGCTGGTCACCTCGTCGAACAGCATCGCCTTGGGCTCCATCGCTAGCGCCCGGGCGATGGCGACGCGCTGCTGCTGGCCACCGGACAGCTCCTCGGGATAGTGCTGGGCACGGTCCTTGAGGCCGACCTGGGCCAGCAGCGCAAGCGCCCGCTCCTTGGCTTCGGCCTTCGGCAGCCGCAGCACCTGGACCGGAGCTTCCATGACGTTGCCCAGGGCGGTGAGGTGCGGGAACAGGTTGAAGGACTGGAACACCATCCCGACCTTGGCCCGGATCGCCGCGATCTCGCGCGGGCGCTGCAGGCGGCCGGCCTCGTCGCGGAAGGCAGGCCTGCCGTCGATGCGGATCAGCCCCTGCTCCGGCACCTCCAGCCAGTTGAGGCAGCGCAGGAAGGTGGACTTGCCCGAGCCGGAGGGGCCGATGATGCAGACCACCTGGCCGCGCTCGACGGTAAGGCTCATCCCCTTGATGCACTCGAAGGAGCCGAAGAACTTGTGCAGCCCTTCGACCTCGACCATGGGCCGGACCGGGACCACGGTCATGCGCGGGCGGGCCGCCGGCGGCGGTAGCCGGTACGGGTCCGGCGCTCGAGCTGGTCGACGAGGCGCGCGGCGCCGAAGCCGACGATGAAGTAGAGGGCGCCCACGACCGTGTAGAGGGTGAAGTACTGGTAGTTGCGGGCGGCGATGAGCTGGGCCGTGAACAGCACCTCCTGCACGCTGACCACGGAGCAGAGGGCGGTGTCCTTGAACAGCGAGATCAGGAAGTTGCCGAGCGAGGGGATGACCAGCCGGATCGCCTGCGGGAGGATGATCCGGCGCAGGGCCAGCGGGCGGGTCATGCCGAGAGCAGCCGCAGCGTCGCCCTGGCCCTTCGCAATGCCCTGTATGCCGGAACGGTAGACCTCGGAGATGTAGGCCGAGTAGTTCAGCGTCAGGCCCAGCACCGAAGCCGAGAAGGCATCGAGCCTGATCCCGAGCTCGGGCAGCACGTAGTAGATGTAGATAAGCTGGAGCAGGAGCGGCGTGCCGCGCATCAGCTCGACATAGGCGATGACCAGCCAGACCACCGGCCGAGGGGCGTAGAGGCGGGCCAGCGCCACGACCAAGCCCAGGACGAGGCTCAGGGAGATGACGAGGACGGTGAGCTCGACGGTGAGCAGCATGCCCGCGAGCAACGGCCCGAGGCTCGCCACCGCGACCCCGGGGTTGAACAGCTCCATGCAGCAGATCCGGGCCGAGGGTTGAGGTCGGAGCCGGGCATGCCCGGCTCCGGCTGGTCAGATCAGGGCTGGAGCTTGAACCAGAACAGGTTGCGGTCGCTGAGGCCGTACTTCTTCAGCACGGCGCTCACGAAGCCGTTGCCGCGCAGCTCGGCCAACGCCCGGCTGTAGGCTTCCCGCAGCTCGCAGTCCTCCTTGCGGATGCCATAGCGCGCATAGCCGTAGCCGCCGCCATAGATGATGTCGTCCGGGGTAGCAATGTCGGACAGGGGCTCGATGTTGGCGTTCGGGCTCGACTTCTGGAACTCGGAGAAGATCACGTCGTCCTCGACGACGTACTTGATCCGGCCCTGATCGAGGCTCTGCAATTCCTCGACCTCGGACTTGAAGGGCTGGGTCTGCACGCCGATCCGGACCAGATAGGCCTCGGCCGCCGAGCCGCCGATGGCACCCACGGTCTTGCCCTTGAGGTCCTCGTAGGACTTGATCCCGTCGGGATTGCCCTTCTGGACCAGCACCATGGGCCCGTACCACCAGGCCGGCCCGGTGAAGCTGATCACCTTCACCCGATCCGGGTTGACGTGGATGTTCTGGGCGATGACGTCGGTGCGCTTGGAGAGGAGGGCCGGGATCTGCGAGCCCCAGGGCATCCACTCGATGGTGCGCTTCTCCACGCCCAGCCAGTCGAGCACGGCATCGTTGATCTCGACGTCGATGCCGCTCGCCTCCTTGGTGCTGGCGTCGAGCAGGGAGTGCGGGGCGATGCCCGACTGGCCCAGCACGATCCCGTCCTTCTTCACCCTGGCCAGCGAGCCGTCGCCGCAGGCTTCGAGCTGCGGCTGGGTCTCCATGAAGAACTTGGGCTCCTGCGCCGCGCCGGGGCGCGTGACGGCAACGGCGGCAGCGAGGCACAAGAATCCGGTGGCAAGCGCGCGCATGGGGCTTTCCCTCCTTCTCACCTCTCGTCGCCTAACGGCCTTCGGCCTACTTGAGGCGACGGTTCAACTCCGACGGCGCGGCTTGTCGGGCCGCGTCCGATCCTAGCCGCGCACGAGGTAGCGCTCCACCACCTCCATGTTCGGCTCGACGCCGAGACCCGGCGCCTCAGGCACCTTGAAGCATCCGTCCTCGAGCTTGAAGGGATCCTGCGCCAGGGCCCGGCTGATCTCCGAGGGCTCGACGCAGTACTCGAGCACGAGGGCGTTCGGAACCGCGGCCAGGAAATGCAGCGAGGCCGCGGTGTTGATGTCGGTCGTGAAGTTGTGGTTGGCGACCGGGATGCCCTTGAGCTGGGCATGTTCCGCGATCTTGAGCGCCTGGGTGATACCGCAGCGGGTGAGGTCGATCTGGGCGAGGCCGATGCCGCCCTGGTCGATCAGCCGCCGGAAGCCGCGCACCGTGCACTCCTCCTCGCCGGCGGCGAGGCGCTGGCTGATGCGCCGGGCCACGATCCCATAGCCCTCGACATCGTCGGGGTGCAGCGGCTCCTCGATCCAGAAGAGGTTGTAGGGCTCGAACGCCTTGGCACGCTGGACGGTGGTCGTGGCATCCCAAACCAGCCCCACGTCCAGCATCAGATCGAACCCGTCGCCGGCGGCCTTGCGCATGGCATCGAGGAAACGCAAGTCCAGTGCCAGATCGGACCGGCCGAACGGCTCCCAGCCGAACTTGGCCGCCGTGAAGCCGTCGTCCTGGGCTTTCTTCACCCGGTCGGCCGTAGCCTCGGGCGTGAACTGCATCATGTTCGAGGAATAGACCCGCAGCCGGTCACGGTAGCGGGAGCCGATCACCTGCCAGACCGGCATCTGGAGGGCCTTGCCCTTGATGTCCCACAAGGCGAGGTCGATCCCGGCCATGGCCTGGATCACCGCCCCCTCGCGGCCATAATAGAGCGTCGCCTCGTACATCTTCGTCCAGAGGCGGCCGATTTCCATCGGGTCCTCGCCGACGAGGATCTGCCGCAATCCTGTGACGATCGTGTGCGACATCGGCGCTTCGACGATCGCCTTCACCACCCATGGGCAGCCGTCGACCTCGCCCCAGCCGGTAATGCCGGCGTCGGTGCTGACGCGGATCAGCAGCGCGTCCTGCGAGCTGTCGGTCCTGGCCTTGATCTCCGGCAGACGGAGATAGAGCGCCTCGACGTCCGTGATCTTCATGGCCACCCGACCCCCACGCACATCCCGGAGAAGCGCCCGGGAGCGCTGGGCTCCCGGGGTGCCGGCCTCCCGGCACGAACCGACGTCTCCGTCTGGCGGCCCTGGCACAGGCGTGCCGGGCAGCCCCTTTTTCTGGACTACGCGTATGATCGTATACGATCTTTGGGCCGGGTCAACGCCCACGACGTCGCCGGACGCGGTTGCTGCAACCAAAGCCGCGTTCTGGCGTTTGGAGGGGCGGGCCAAATCGCCGGAGCCAAACCATTGAGCGGACTGCCACACGGACCGCTGCCGCGGGCTGTGGTCCATATCTGCGTCGACATGCAGCGCCTGTTCAGGGAGGGCTGCTCCTGGGCCGGCCCTGCACCTGACAAGGCGCTGCCCGGAGCCCTTCGCCTCACCCGGGCGATGCCGGAGCGGACCGTCTTCACCCGCTTCACGACCCCGCCGACCCTGGCAGCGGCGCCCCGCAGCTGGCGCCGCTATTATGAGCGCTGGCGCGACGTGGTGCTGGACCAGCTCGACCCCAAGCTCCTCGACATCGTGCCGGAGCTCGACTGCCTCGCCGCACCCGAGCGGACCATCAACAAGACCGCCTACACCGCCTTCGAGGGCATCGCCATGGACGCGATGCTGGGCCATCTCGGCACCGAGGCCGTCGTGCTGAGCGGTGTCGAGACCGACATGTGCGTGCTCGCCACCCTCATGGGTGCCGTCGACCGCGGCTATCGCTGCGTCATCGCCGAGGACGCCGTCGCCAGCAGCGTCGAGGAGGCCCACGAGGCAGCGCTCAAGATGCTCAAGCTGCGGTTGGCGGAGCAGGTGGAGATCGCCAGCGTGGATGACGTGCTGGCAGCCTTGCCCCCGGGCCCGGGCTGAGCGGCCCATCGGCTGGGGACCGCGTTCCACCATTCCACGAACACCGGCTCGCCCCGCCCGCACTGTCATTGGGCAAGGCTTGGCATGTCGGCGGACTGAGGAACACGGAGGAGTTCGTCCGTCGACCAAGCCTCGCTGCCGCCGCGAGCCTGATCACGGCGGCAATGACCGACCTGGTGGGAGGGGACGGTAAGCTTAGGCCGCCGCTCCGATCCCAGCCCCAAAACCCGAGCCCGCCGCTGCGGCGGAGCGTGTCGTTAGCTTTCGCTGCCCGGTCGGGCCGCTCGCGATGGTATCGATCAGCTGCGCCACCTCGTCCGGGACGGCGTGGTGGACCATGTGGCCCACGCCGGGCACCACGCGCAGCTCGCTGTGCGGGATCTGCTCGTGCAGCCGGATCGAGTGCCGGCCGACATCCACGACGCGGTCCTCGCTGCCCACCATGATGGCGACCGGCATGCGTAGCTCCGGGTAGCGGTCCCGCATCGCGGCCACACCGGGCGCCATGGTGACGCCGTCCTGGGCCTCCGCCCGGATCTGCCACGGCCGCAGCGCCATCCCGTGCGAGAAGCCCCTCCTGAAACGCTCCGGCACCGGCAGCGGCGCGAACATGCCCTTGACCAGCAGCGGCAGGGTAGCGGCACCGAACAGCGGCGAGACCGTGTAGCGCAGCACGTCGCCCACGACCGGAGCCGCAGCCGGAGCGACCAGCAGGGCATCGGCACGCACCGTCGGGTTGTAGTAGCCCGACAGCAGCACGAGCCCGCGAATGGCCGTCGGATCGGCCAGGGCCAGTGCCAGGGCCGCGTTGGTACCCCATGAGTGCCCGACCACGACCGGGCGCTCGATGCGCAGTGCCTCGAAGGCACGGAGCAGGAGATCGGCTTGCGCCGCTGCACCCCATGCCGAGCCCTGCGGCCGGTCGCTGTAGCCATAGCCCGGTCGGTCGAACGCGATCACCCGGTGCCGCTGGGCCACCCGGTCGAGGACGCCGCTCAACACCCAGTCGTCCGCGGAAACGATGTTGCCGTGCAGAAGCACGACGGGTGGGCCCTCGCCCTGCTCGAGATAGTGCAGCCGGACACCATCCACCTCGACGAACCGCCCGCCCGGCGGGTGCCGCTGCTCGGTCTTGCGGGCTCGCCAGGTGTTGAAGACGGCAACGGCCGCCAGCGCGGCAGCCGCGCCCGCTACACGCGCCGCGGTGCTCGAGCGCTTGGGAAGGTGCTGCCGCGGCGCGGCGACTGCCCGGGCGATGGACGTTGCGGTCTCGACCAATTGGCTCTCCAACGAATTTGTGCACTGCAACACGCACGAGCCGGAGAACCAAACCTCGCCGGGAAAGTTCCGGTCGGTCGCCCTAGCCGATGGTCGCGTGGCCGCAGCTCGTGGCTCACCGCGCGAGCCCTCTGCTCCGGACAGCTCTGGTGAGACGAGTGCTGCCTCGGTCTCCGCGCCGTCACCGCCAGGTCACCCCGCCGAATCCGGCGCGTACCCAGGCTCGGCCAGCTTCAGCGGGAGGCGATGGGCAGGTCCGGCGTATTGAAAGGCGATCAAGGTCAGAGGCTCGGATGTGCAACCGTCAGCACCAGCACGCCTGCCCAAGCGGCGGCAGCAGCGAACGTCCAGGGGTCGGGCCTGTCGCTCCCCAGCCTGCCGGACTGGCCCAGATGCCAGCAGCGCAGCAGGCCGAGCATCAGCGGCGGGACGCTGAGCAGCGGCGAGACCCCCGCCGCACGCTGGAGCCACGGATCGGCCGTCAGGGCGGCCGAGTAGAGCACCACCGTCCCCACGAGCAGCGTCAGGAGGACGAAGTCTCGATCCAGGCTTTGGCGAGCGCCCCGCTGCCATGGCAAGGAGGCGAGAGGCAGGAAAAGGCTGAGCAGCAGCACTGCCAGCCGCATCTCCGGCGCCAGCTCGAGCCCGAGCACGGCAGCCCCGGCCTCCACCCGCAGCAGGTGGCCGGCTGCCGCGACGGCGACCCCGAGCCGGCTCGGTAGCGACAGGCGAGAGCGCGCCAGCTCGAGCAAGCCGAACAGCAGCACCAAGGTTGCCACCGCCGGACCGAGCGCCAGCCCACCGGCAAGTGCTCCCAACATCAAAAGGACAGGCGGATGGGAGAGAAGCCCGCGCCGGCGCCCGAAACGATGCCAGCGCTCGAGATCACCGCCAAGTTGTGGTGCCGCCCAGGCTGCGGCGGTGAAGACCAGGATCGCGAGAGCCACCCCCAGCGCATCGCCGACGGTACCGCCGCGCGGCGACAGGAAGAAGGGTGCCGCCAGCAGCAGGTTGGGCGCCCAGGCGACCATGGGCCGGGCAGCCTCGACAGCGGGAACACCGGCCCGCGAGGGTGCAGCCGGCTCGGAGGTGAGCCGGTGCTCCGGCAGGAGCTCGAGTTCGTCGGCTGCGGCCGACGGCACGCGGCGTGGAAAGGCCAGAATGACGGCGCTGGCGGCCTGCATCGTGGTGCGATCTCCGGGTTCGTTTCCGCAGTCTCGCTGGTATTGGTGAACAAGCCGCTAACGCCACCGCTCCGGCTTGACATCCCTGGTCAAGAGCGCATTTCTGCGAATGAGGACCGCACCGGTCCACATTGTGTGCGCACCGAGGCTTAACGTGATCAGGCTGAGCCGGCTTGCCGATTACGGCATCGTCATCGTGACCCATCTCGCCCGCGAGCCGGCACGGTTCCAGGCCGCACCCGAGATCGCGGTGGCGACCCAGATCCCGCAGCCCGTCGCCAGCAAGGTGCTGAAGATGCTGGCCCGGGCGGAGCTTCTCCTATCGCACCGGGGTGCGCATGGCGGCTATGGCCTCGCCAGGGCGCCAGGCACGATCACGGTGGCGGAGCTGATCGAGGCGGTCGACGGGCCGATCGCGCTCACCACCTGCCTCGAGGAGGGGAACGACTGCGGGATCGAGGCCATGTGCCCGGCACGGGCGAACTGGCAGCGGGTGAACGACGCGATCCGCGAGGCGCTGCAGCGCGTAACGCTGGCGGAGATGACGCAAGGGATTCCGGAAGCCTTCCTGCTGCCCGAGGAGCGGCAGCGGCCCGTGGTGCGGGCGTGAGGGCGGCGGGGCAAAGGTTGTCGAGGAGCGGGTGATGGCAACGGCGCTTGAGACGGTACGCGACTATACCGGCGGCGATTACAAGTATGGCTTCGTCACCGATGTCGAGGAGGATCGGGCGCCGATCGGCCTCGACGAGGCTACCGTCCGCTTCATCTCCGAGAAGAAGGCGGAGCCGGCCTGGCTGGCCGAGTGGCGGCTCGGAGGCTACCGGCGTTGGCTGCAGATGGAGGAGCCCTCCTGGCAGAAGCCGCATTACCCGCCGATCGACTATCAGGCGATCAGCTACTACTCGGCCCCCAAGCAGAAGGAAGGGCCCAAGTCGCTGGACGAGATCGACCCTGAGATCCGCAGCACCTATGACAAGCTCGGCATCCCGATCAAGGAGCAGGAGATCCTGGCCGGGGTCGCGGTCGACTATGTGTTCGACAGCGTCAGCGTGGCCACCACCTTCCGCAAGAAGCTGAGCGAGCTCGGGGTCGTGTTCTGCTCGATCTCCGAAGCCGTCCAGGATCACCCCGATCTGGTGCGCCGCTATCTGGGCTCGGTGGTCCCGCAGGGCGACAATTTCTTCGCGGCCCTCAACTCGGCCGTCTTCTCCGATGGCACCTTCGTCTACGTGCCCAAGGGCGTGCGCTGCCCGATGGAGCTGTCGACCTACTTCCGCATCAATGCGGCCGGCACGGGCCAGTTCGAGCGGACGCTGATCATCGCCGACGAGGGCAGCTATGTCAGCTACCTCGAGGGCTGCACGGCACCGATGCGCGACGAGAACCAGCTCCATGCCGCCGTGGTCGAGCTGGTGGCGCTCGACAATGCCCAGATCAAGTACTCGACCGTCCAGAACTGGTACCCGGGCGACAAGGAAGGCCGCGGTGGCATCTACAACTTCGTCACCAAGCGCGGTGCGGCACGGGGCGTGAACAGCAAGATCAGCTGGACCCAGGTCGAGACCGGCTCGGCCATCACCTGGAAGTATCCTTCGGTCGTGTTGCAGGGCGAGGGCTCGACGGGCGAGTTCTACTCGGTCGCGGTGACCAACAACCGCCAGCAGGCGGATACCGGGACCAAGATGATCCATATCGGGAAGAACACCCGCTCGCGGATCATCGCCAAGGGCATCTCGGCGGGCCGGAGCGACAGCACCTATCGCGGCCTGGTGCGGATGATGAAGTCGGCCGAGGGTGCGCGCAACCATACCCAGTGCGACTCGATGCTGATCGGCGACAAATGCGGGGCGCACACGGTGCCCTATATCGAGGTCCGCAACCGAACCGCCAAGTGCGAGCACGAGGCCACGACCAGCAAGATCAGCGACGACCAGCTCTTCTATTGCCGCAGCCGCGGGATCTCCGAGGAGGACGCGGTGGCGCTGATCGTCAACGGCTTCTGCCGTGAGGTGATGGAGGAGCTGCCGATGGAGTTCGCGGTCGAAGCCCGCAAGCTGCTCGGCATCTCGCTCGAGGGCAGCGTAGGGTAGGCAACCCCGCGGCGGCCAACTCGCAGACACGTGGAAAGCAGGCCGGTCCGCCTCCCGGGAAGGGGGCGGCCGGTTCGCGACAGTTCGAGGCACGGTTTAGAAATGCTCGAGATCAAGAACCTCCAGGTGGAGGTCGACGGCAAGCAGATCATCGACGGGCTCACCCTCACGGTGAAGCCGGGCGAGGTGCACGCGATCATGGGCCCGAACGGCTCGGGCAAGAGCACGCTCGCCTTCGTGCTGGCCGGCCGCGAGGGCTACGAGGTCACGGGCGGCAGCGTCACCTTCGCCGGCGAGGACCTCCTCGCCATGGAGCCCGAGGAGCGGGCGGCGGCGGGCTTCTTCCTCGCCATGCAGTACCCGGTCGAGATCCCGGGCGTCGCCAACATGTACTTCCTGCGCCAGGCCATGAACGCGGTCCGCCGGGCGCGCGGCGAGGAGGAGATCAGCGCCGCCGACTTCATGCGCAAGGTGCGCGAGGTCGCCAAGATCGTGGGCGTGAAGGACGAGCTCCTGAAGCGCGACGTGAACGCGGGCTTCTCCGGCGGCGAGAAGAAGCGCAACGAGATCCTCCAGCTCGCCATGCTGGAGCCGCGGCTGGCGGTGCTGGACGAGACCGATTCCGGCCTCGACATCGACGCGCTGCGCACGGTGGCCGACGGCGTCAACCGCCTGCGCTCGCCTGAGCGCGGCATGATCGTGATCACCCACTACCAGCGCCTGCTCGACTACATCGTGCCCGACAAGGTCCATGTCCTCTCCGGCGGCCGGATCGAGCGCTCGGGCGGCAAGGAGCTGGCGCAGGAGCTGGAGACCACGGGCTATACCGGCCGGCTCGGCGCCGGGCAGGTGGCAGCGGCGGGGGCCTGAGCCATGGCCGTCGCACGCGCCCGCACGATCGAGCCGGTGCCGGCCTTCGCCGCCCTCTTTGCGGAAGCGGGCGGCGGGCTTCCCGGTGCCGCCAGCCGCGAGATCGCCCGGCTGCGGGCCGAGAGCCTCGACCGTTTCCTGGCCGGCGGCATCCCCACCCAGCGGGTCGAGGCCTGGAAGTACACCAACGTCACCAGGATCGCGAACCAGCCGATGGCGCTGGCGCCCAAGGTCTCGGTGGGCCTGAACGACGTGGCGGCACTCACCGCAGGCGGCCCCAAGGCGCGGCGGCTGATCTTCGTCAACGGGCACATCATGCCCGAGCTCTCGCATGTCGAGAGCCTGCCCGCCGGGGCCCGGGTGATGAGCCTCGGCCGCGCCCTGCAGCAGATCCCGGACCGGGTGCGGGCAGCGCTGGACGAGGCGCAGGACGACCGCTCCTTCACGGCACTGAACACGGCCTTCGCCTCTTCCGGCGCCTGGATCGAGCTCGACGAGGGCGTCGTGCTCGCGGAGCCCTTGCAGCTCCTGTTCATCACCGTGGGCCAGCCCGCGGCCGTGATGACCCACCCGCGCAACGTCATCCGCCTCGGTGCCGGTGCCAGCCTGAAGCTGATCGAGAGCCATGTCGGCGTCGGCGAAGGCCAATGCCTGACCAACCTCGTGAGCCAGATCCGGCTGGGCGAGGAGGCAGTGCTGGAGCATGACCGGCTCGAGCTGCCGAAGGAGGGCACCAGCCATATCGGCAAGGCCTTCGTCGAGATCGGCGGCCGGGCGCGATACCGGCAGACCGTGGCCACGCTGGGCGGTGTCCTCGTGCGCAACGAGAGCGAGGTCCGGCTCCTGGGCGAGGACATCGAGTGCCAGCTCAACGGCACCTACATGCCGCACGGGCGGGAGCAGGTCGACAACCTGATCCGCATCCATCACCTCAAGCCCAACTGCCACTCGGACCAGTTCTATAAAGGTGTGGTCGCCGACGAGGCGCACGCGGTCTTTGCCGGCAAGATCATCGTCCACCGCGCCGCGCAGAAGACCAACGCCTTCCAGAAGAACGACAACCTCCTCCTCTCGGACGAGGCCGAGATCGATACCAAGCCCGAGCTCGAGATCTACGCCGACGATGTGAAGTGCAGCCACGGGGCGACCGTGGGCGATCTCGACCCGGTCGCTTTGTTCTATCTCCGCTCGCGCGGCCTCGACCGGCGGAGTGCCGAGAGCCTGCTGATCTTCGCCTTTGCGGCCGAGGTGATCGGCCGCTTCGCCGACCCCACCGTGCAGCGTCAGGCGCGCCAGGCGGTGGCGGCCCGGCTGCCGGGCGGCGCTACGCTCAAGGAGCTGGAGTGATGGCAGCGCTTCGCCGCGCCGACGTGCCGGCACCGGTCTATGACGTCGAGCGCATCCGCCAGGACTTCCCGATCCTCGGCACGGAGGTGAACGGGCGCCCGCTGGTCTATCTCGATACTGCGGCCAGCGCGCAGAAGCCGCGCGCGGTCATCGACGCGCTGAAGCACTTCTACGAGCACGACTACGCCAACATCCATCGTGGCGTGTACGAGCTCAGCCAGCGCGCCACGGCCAAGCACGACGAGGCGCGGCGCAAGGTGCAGCGCTTTCTGAACGCGCGCGAGTGGCGGGAGATCGTCTTCGTCCGCAACGCCACCGAGGGCGTGAACCTCGTGGCGCAGAGCTTTCTCCGGCCCCGGCTCCAGCCCGGTGACGAGATCCTGATCACCGAGATGGAGCACCACGCCAACATCGTGCCGTGGCAGCTCGTGGCCTCGGCGACGGGTGCCCGGCTGGTCGTGGCCCCGGTGACCGACGAGGGCGAGCTCGACATGGCCGCCTTCCGCGAGCGGCTCTCCGAGCGCACGCGGATGGTGGCCGTGGTCTGGGTCTCCAACGTGCTGGGCACGGTGAACCCGATCCCGGAGATCGTCGACCTCGCCCATGCCCGTGGCATCCCGGTGCTGGTCGACGCCGCCCAGACCGTGCAGCACCGGCCTGTGGACGTGCAGGCGGTGCCTTGCGACTTCCTCGTCTTCTCCGGCCACAAGCTCTACGGACCTTCGGGCGTGGGTGTCCTCTACGCCCGGGCCGAGCTCCTGGAAGCAATGCCCCCCTACCAGGGCGGCGGCGACATGATCGACCATGTCCGCTTCGAGGGCACCACCTTCAACGAGATCCCGTTCCGCTTCGAGGCCGGCACGCCCGACATCGCCGGCATCGTGGCCCTGGGCGCCGCCATCGACTATGTCGAGGGCCTGGGCCTGGAGGCGATCGAGGCGCATGAGCGCGAGATGCTGGCCTACGGCACCCGTGCTTTGAACCAGATCCCGGGCTTCCGCATGATCGGCACAGCCCGCGAGAAGGCCTCGGTGATGACCTTCGCCCTCGACGGCGTGCATCCCCAGGACATCGCGACCATGCTCGACCTGGACGGGATCGCGATCCGCACCGGCCACCACTGTGCCGAGCCCCTGCACGCCCGCTTCGGCCTTGCCGGCAGTGCCCGCGCCTCGGTCGGCCTCTACACCAACCACGCCGACCTCGACGCGCTGGCGGCAAGCCTGCGGCGGGTGACGGAGATGTTCCAATGACCGAGCAGGCCCACACCCAACTCGACCGCGCCGACGCCCTCCTGGCCGATGACCCGGCCACGGCGGCCGAGCGCGCCCGCACCGCCGAGGTCAACGAGCTGGGCGAGAAGATCGTCGATGCTCTGAAGACCTGCTATGACCCTGAGATCCCGGTCAACATCTACGAGCTTGGCCTGATCTACAAGGTCGACGTCGAGGACGACAACAAGGTCCTGGTCGACATGACCCTGACTTCCCCCAACTGCCCGGTCGCCGAGAGCCTGCCGATCGAGGTGCAGGACAAGGTCAAGGGTGTCGAGGGTGTCGCCGGCTGCGAGGTCAACCTGGTCTGGGACCCGCCCTGGCACCCTTCGATGATGTCGGAGGAGGCGCAGCTCGAGCTCGGGATGATCTATTAGGCTCGTCAGCTATTCGGACTGCGCACTAGGGCGCCTGAGCTGCCCTCAATCGCCGTGACCTTCCCAGAGTGCCAGCTCGTCATCCGGTAGCGGCTCGAAGAACTCCGGCCCGACAACAAATAGGCCCTTCAGCTGGCCGCGTCGACGCTGCGCTGGTGCCTGTTCCGCTAGCGGTTGCCGCTTTGAGCCGGCGCACCTTTCTCTCCCGCCCCAGCCTGGCTTGCGCGCTGGAAGGATCACTCTCCAAGGCGTGTTGCGTGGGCACGGCATCAAGCTTGCTCATGACCGGCCGGGCTAGATAGGCTTCTCCCGCGGGTCAAGTCGGGAGTGAGGCCAGTGCCGACCATCACCTCCATCGAGATCACCCAGCACCGCCTCCACTTCGACCCGCCGTTCCACGCCAGCTGGGACACGCGCCCGCGCACGTTCTGGGATGCCACCATCGTCCGCGTCACCACGGACGACGGCCATGTCGGCTTCGGCTCGGGCGACCTCATGCTGGGCTTCGCCGGCCACGAGCATCTCTTCGTCGGCCGCGACCCGCTGGCGATCGAGCGCCACTACCGCGTCCTCTCCCACATCAACTTCCACTACGGCCGCTGCTGGCCGCTCGACCTCGCCTTGTGGGACCTTGCCGGGAAGATCACCGGCCAGCCCTGCTGGAAGCTCCTGGGCGGGCTCTCCGACCGGGTGCGGGCCTATGCCTCCTCCGGCACGCTGCGCGACGGCGGGCGGATGGCGGAGGTGGCCGAGGCCTATCTCGCCCAGGGCTTCGGGGCCATGAAGGTCCGCTTCCATCGTGGCGACTGGCGTGAGGACATCCAGGCACTGGAGGCAGTGCGGGCACGGGTCGGGCAGCGGCTGGCACTGATGGTCGACTGCAACCAGGGCTGGCGGTTGCCCTGGGACGTGGAGGCTCCCTGGACCTTCAAGGACGCCCTGGCCGTCGCCCGCGAGCTGGAGCGCCTGGGCGTCTACTGGATGGAGGAGCCGCTGCACCGGGCCGACCGGGATGGCATGCGGCGCTTGCGGGAAGCGACCTCGGTGCGGATCGCCGGCGGCGAGATGACCCGTGAGCTCACCGAGTTCCGCGAGCTGATCGCGGGCGGCTGCCTCGACGTGCTGCAGCCGGACGCGGCGCTGGTCGGCGGCATCACCGGCCTGCGCCGGGTGGCTTTCATGGCGGCCGAGCATAATCTCATCTTCACGCCTCACACCTGGACCAACGGCATGGGCGTGGTCGCTAACGCGCATCTCACCGCCGCTATCACGGACGCGCCCTGGCTGGAGTACCCCTACGACCCACCGGAATGGGGTCTGGACCGGCGCGACTACATGATGGCCGAGCCGCTCCGGGTTGATGGGGAGGGATGGATCGTGCTCTCCGAGGCACCGGGGATGGGCTACGCGCTCGACGAGGAGATGCTCGCCCGGACCCGGATCGGCTGAAGCGGCGGGCGATGGCGCTGGACCGACGCTGGCTGCCGCTGAACGCCCTCCGCGCCTTCGAAGCCGTCGGCCGCCACCTGAGCTTCACCGCTGCCGCCAACAGCCTGCTCGTCTCCCAGAGTGCCGTCAGCCGCCACGTGATCCACCTCGAGCGGCTCCTGGGTGTCCAGCTCTTGGAGCGCCGGCCGCACGGGCTCGTCCTCACCGACGCCGGCCGCGCCCTCCTTCCCGCCGTCACCAAGTCCTATGACCGCCTCGAGAACCTGCTCAACGAGATCGTGAGCGAGCGGGCGCATGGCCGGCGCGTGCTGCGGCTGCCGATGCCGTCCTCCTTCGCGCACCAGCTGGCGGTCCCGATCCTGCGCGACTTCCGTGCAGCCTGCCCGGAGGTGATCCTCGAGATCGAGACCCGCCCGCAGCGAGGGCCCGTGGCACGCGACCCCGATCTCGCCGTGGTCTACACGAAGCCGCAGGTGACCGACCTGGTCAGCGACCTGCTCTGGCCGGAAAGGCTGGTGCCGGTCTGCCACCCCGCCGTCGCCCTGCGCTGGGCCGGGTCCGATCTCGCCTCCTTTCTCGCGGGCAACGAGCTCCTGCACGTCAAGATCGAGGGCCGGCCGCGCCATGACCTCTGGGAGCGGTTCGCCGTCCAGCACGGCCTTGCCGGGCTTCAGGTCGACCGCGGGCTCGTCTTCGACACCGCCGTGCTTGCCGCGAGCTACGCCCAGAGCGGCGACGGGGTCGCGATCCTCGACCCCGTCCTGTTCGCGGACGAGCTGGAACGGTCCTTGCTCGTGCGGCCATTCGACGTGATGCTCGAAGAAGGCTATGGCTACTACCTCATGCTGCACCCGGACGATCTCGGCGACGAGGCCGTGGCGACGTTCCGGTCCTGGCTGATCCGCCGCTTCGCGGCCGACCCGCAGTGCCAGCAGGCGCTGCCGGAGGCCCGGCGGCAGGCGACGGTGGTGCGGCTCGACAGGCTCAAGGTTGGGAGGACACGAACGTGACCAGGCTTCGCAACAACGACGGCTCGCCCCTCCACCCGTGGGTCCCGGAGCTCGCCGACCGGGCTCGCCGCGGGCTGATCGGCCGGCGCTCGTTCCTGCGCACCGTGGCGTTGCTCGGTGTCTCGGTCGCCAGCGCCAAGGCCTGGCTGGACGGCGGCGTTCTCCTGCGCCCGGCTATGGCCCAGGAGCCCAAGACGGGCGGCATCCTGCGCATGGCGATGAAGACGCAGGAGATCACCGATCCGGCCAACTACAACTGGATCGAGGCCAGCAACATCACCCGCAACGTCATCGAGTACCTCACCGAGGTCGATGCGGAGAACGTGGTCCACCCCTACCTCGCCGAAAGCTGGACACCCTCGGACGATCTCAAGGTCTGGTCCTTCAAGCTGCGCCAGGGCGTGAAGTGGTCGAACGGCGACGACTTCACCACCGACGACGTCGAGGCCAACTTCAAGCGCTGGCTCCGCCCCGAGTCGAAGTCGGTCAACCGCACCCAGTTCGCCGGCACCACCTTCGAGAAGGTGGGCCCGCACGAGTTCAAGCTGCACCTGGAGAAGCCGAAGCTCTCGATCCCCGAGGAGCTCTACGCCTACACCTGCTCCATCGTGCATCGCAGCTTCGACGAGACCGGTGCGAACTTCCAGAAGAACCCGATCGGCACCGGCCCCTACAGCCTGGCCGAGTTCGGCATCGGCAAGCTCGCCCGCGTGACCCGTCGCGAGGGCTACTGGGGCAAGGCGCCCTATCTCGACGAAATCCAGTACATCGACCTCGGCAGCGACATCACCGCCCATCTGGGGGCCCTGGCGGCGGGCCAGGTCGACGCCGTCTATCGCGTCACCGTGGCCGAGCTCGACCTGGCCAAGCGCCTGCCGAACGTGCAGCTGATCTCCGGCCCCTCGGCCATGACGATCGTCCTGCGCATGCAGGTCGACCAGAAGCCGTTCGACGACATCCGCGTCCGCAAGGCGTTCGTGCTGGCGGCCGACAACCAGCGGATCCTCGACCTCGCCCTGCGCGGCCAGGGCACGGTCGGCGAGAACCACCACGTCTCGGCGATCCAGCCCGAATACTTCAAGCTGCCGCCCGTCAAGCGCGATGTGGCGCAGGCCAAGCAGCTCCTCGAGGAGGCAGGCCAGGCGGGCAAGCTCAACCTCGAGATCGCGGTCGGCAACACGCAGGGCCGCTTCGAGCAGGATGCGGCCCAGGTCCTGGCGCAGAACCTTGCCGAAGCCGGCATCAATCTGCGCCTCAACGTGCTGCCGGAGGCGCAGTACTGGCCGATCTGGGACAAGGTGCCGCTCGGCGTCACCTTCTGGGCGCACCGGCCGCTCGGCGTGATGACGCTGGACCTTGCCTACCGCTCGGGTGCGGTGTGGAACGAGACCCACTACAGCAACCCCGAGTTCGACGCCGCCCTCGATCAGGCGATGGCGATCGTCGACCCGGCCGAGCGCAGCAAGGTCATGGAGAAGGTGGAAAAGACGATCCAGGACTCGGCCGTCATGGTCCAGCCCTTCTTCGTCAACAAGGTGACGGCCGCCTCCAACAAGGTGCACAACTTCGTCATGCACCCGGCCGAGTACTTCAAGATGACCGACGTCTGGATCGGCTGAGCGGAATGGGTACGGGCCGGCCGGCCGTTCGGGACGGCCGGCCCGGTGGAGGAGGGGCGCCATGATCGGTTTCTTCGGGCGCAAGCTCGCCCTCCTGGCAGGGACGATGATCGTCGTCTCGCTCGTGGTCTTCGCGGCCCTGGAGCTCAACATCCAGGACGTGGCGGTCCACGTGCTGGGCCCCTATTCGGCCGCCGACCAGCGCGAGACCTGGCTGCGCGACAACGGCTATCTGGACCCGTTCATCGTCCGCTACCTGCGCTGGCTCGTGGCCTTCATGCAGGGCGACTGGGGCCAGTCGGTCTACTACCGCGAGCCGGTGATCACCCTGCTGCCGCCCTACTTGTGGAACACCGCCATCCTCACCGGCATCTCGCTCCTGGTCATGGTGCCGGTGGCACTGGGGCTGGGCGTGCTGGCCGGCATCCGCGAGGGCGGCTGGGTCGATCGCCTGGTCTCCATCCTCTCCGTGCTGACCACCTCGATCCCGCAGTTCGCGAGTGCCGTCTTCCTCTCGGCCATCTTCGTCTTCTGGCTGAACCTTCTGCCCGGTGCCTCGGCCATGACCAGCGGCTTCTCCTGGACCGAGATGGTCATGCCGGTCATGGTCTTGTGCCTTGCCGGCGTGGGCTATCTCGCCCGCATGACCCGGGCCTCGATGGTCGAGGTCATGTCCCAGCCCTACATCCGCACGGCCCTCATGAAGGGTGCCTCGACCCCGCGCATCGTCCTCAAGCACGCGCTCCGCAACGCGCTGATCGCCCCGGTCACGGTGATCATGCTCTACGTCCCCTGGCTGCTCTCCAACGCCATCGTGGTCGAGGTCTTCTTCGCCTACCGGGGCTTCGGCATCCTGCTCTACACGGCCTCGCTCAACCACGACATCTACCTGATCGAGGCCTGCGCCATGGTCAGCGTGGTGGTGGTCGTGGTGACCCAGCTCCTCTCCGACCTCGCCTACACCTGGCTCAACCCGCGGATCGACTTCTCCAGCGCTGCGACGGCCGCCGCATGAGGTGGGTCCGCGGTATCCTGACCAGCCCGCCCGCCCTGATCGGCGGGCTGCTCACCGTTCTGTGGCTGGTGGTCGGCATCTTCGCCCCGATCGTCGCTCCGCTCGACCCGCTGGCCAACTATCTCCCTCTCCTGCCGCCCAACAGCATCGATCCGATCAGCGGCGCGCATTACTGGCTCGGCACCGACATGCTGGGCCGGGACGTGGCCTCGCGCATGATCTGGGGCACCCGCACCGTCCTCATCTGGGCCACCACCGCCACTGCCGCCGCCTTCGCCGTCGGCATCTTCGCCGGCCTCTTCGCCGGCTTCTATCGCGGCCGGGTCGATGCGGTGCTCTCCTTCCTCGCCAACGCCGTCCTCTCCTTCCCGGTGCTGGTGCTCTACGTCATCATCATCATCTCGCTGGGTGCCTCGGGCACCAACATCGTGCTGGCCGTCACCTTCGCCTCCGCGCCGGCGATCTTCCGCCTCGTCCGCGCACTCACCATCGACCTCCGCTCGCGCGACTTCGTCCAGGCGGCGATCACCCAGGGCGAGGGCGATCTCCGCATCATGCTGGTCGAGATCCTGCCCAACGCGCTCCGGCCGGTGATGGTCGATCTCTGCCTGCGCCTCGGCTACACGGCCGCCACCATCGGCGTGCTGGGCTTCCTGGGCCTTGGCCTGCCTCCGCCCACGCCCGACTGGGGCGGCATGGTCAACGAGGGCCGCGGCATGGCCATGGTCTTCCCCCACCTCGTCATCTTCCCGGCGGCCGCCATCTCCAGCCTCGTCCTCGGCCTCTCGCTCCTGGCGGACGGGCTCGAGGAGATCAGCAAGCGCCAGCACGGACGGGCCGCATGAGCGAGACCATCCTCTCCGTCCGCGACCTCAGCGTGGCCCTGCCCAAAGGCGCGGACCGTCCTTATGCCGTCGAAGGGGCGAGCATCGAGGTCCACAAGCGGGAGATCGTCTGCGTCGTCGGCGAATCCGGCTCCGGCAAGTCGGTGCTCTCCTCGGCCGTGATGGGAGCCGTGCCGGCGGGCCTCCGGATCGCCAAGGGCTCGATCAGGCTGCAGGGCGAGGAGATCACCACCGCCAGCCCGTCGCGCCTGCGGGCCCTGCGCGGCTCCAAGGTCGCCTACATCTTCCAGGAGCCGATGGCGGCCCTGAACCCGGCGATCCCGGTCGGCCGGCAGCTCGAGGAGGTGTTCGAGCTGCACGCGCCCGAGCTCAGCCGGGCCGAGCGCCGTAACCGCATGCTGGAGCTGTTCGCATCCACCCATCTGCCGGACCCCGAGGCCATCGCCCAGCGCTACCCGCACCAGATCTCGGGCGGCCAGTGCCAGCGCGTCGTGATCGCGATGGCGCTCGCCATGCACCCGGCGCTCCTGATCGCGGACGAGCCGACGACCGCCCTCGACGTCACCACCCAGGCCCGCATCCTCCAGCTCGTGCGCGAGCTGAAGGAGGTGCACGGCCACGGCATCCTCTTCATCACCCACGATTTCGGCGTCGTCACCGAGGTCGCCGACCGGATCGCGGTGATGCAGCAGGGCAAGATCGTCGAGACCGGCGATGCCCGCCAGGTCCTGAACGCTCCCCGCCACCCCTATACGCAGAAGCTCGTGGGCTCGGTGCCCAGCCTGGTGCCTGCACGCCGCGACGCGCCACTGGGTGTCGAGGTGCCGCTGCTCCGGGTCGAGCGGCTGGCCAAGCGCTTCGGCGAGGTCAAGGCGCTGAAGGATGTCAGCCTCGACCTCCCGCCCGGCAAGACGCTGGCCATCGTCGGCGAGAGCGGCTCGGGCAAGAGCACGCTGGCCAAGGCCGCGATCCGCCTGATCGCATCGGACGGCGGCCGCGTGCTCGTCCGCGACCTCGACTTCAGCGCCCTCCAGGGCAGCGCGCTCCGCCGCGCCCGCCGCCGCATCCAGATGATCTTCCAGGACCCGTTCGGCTCCCTGAACCCCCGCCACCGGATCGGCGACGTGATCAGCCGCGCCGGCCGCCTGGGCGGCCTGAACGCGGGCGAGGCCAAGGCCCGGGCGCTCGAGCTCCTGGAGCTGGTGGGCCTGCCGCGCGAGGCCTATCCGCGCCGCCCCGGCGCCTTCTCCGGCGGCCAGCGCCAGCGCGTCGGCATCGCCCGCGCCCTGGCCATGGGCCCCGAGGTCGTGATCGCCGACGAATCCGTCTCCGCCCTCGACGTCTCGGTCCAGAAGCAGGTCCTGGAGCTGATGGACGACCTCCAGCGCCGCCTCGGCCTCACCATCCTCTTCATCACCCACGACCTGCGCGTGGCGGCCCAGATCAGCGACTACATCGCCGTCATGCGCCGCGGCGAGGTGGTCGAGTTCGGCCACGCCGCCGAGGTCCTGGCCCACCCCATCCATCCCTACACCCAGGAGCTCCTGGCCGCCGCCCCCGGCCGCGGCTGGACCCCGCCGCCCCTGGCACGCGCTGGGGTGATGTAGCCCGGCCTGCACCGCTCCTCCCGGCCAGGCAGAGCGCGCGACCTCAGCATCGGGTACAGCTGAGGACGGCAAGGCCTCCTGGCCCAGCCGTGATTCCGGCGGGGGCTGGCGAAAGCGAGTGTCGGAACACTTGAGCAGAAATCCGCGCGCAAGGTTCGCCGTGATGTCGAGAGGTACCTGTTGCTTCACCCGACCAGCCCGGAGCCGCTCTCGCCCAGCCCGATCTCGATAAACTCCAACCCTCCCACCGCCGGCCGAATGCAGCCGCCGATACAGCTGGTAGGGTGTGACCACGGAGCGGGCCTGCAGGCCGATCAGGCGCTTGACGATCTCGACGCAGGTGAGCGGGCGCAGGCCGAGGCTGGGGCTGGCGGTCCGAGGTGCCGAGCATGCCGTGGAGCACGCGCCGGCCCGGGGTGCCCAGGCGAACGGCGAGGTCGGGGGCGGTCAGGCCGTCGATGCTGGCGATGGCGAGATGCGACTTGAGCGGGTCGCACAAGGTCCAGCGCCGATCGCCGCCCGTCAGGCAGAAGCAGTGGCGGAAGCCCGGCCGCAGCCAGCGCAGAAGCCGCGCGTCGCTGCGGTCCTCGAACACCACGAGCGCCTCCTGGGCGACCGCGAGGCTGAACGCGGCGGCACTCATGCCTGGCGGGCCAGGGGGACGCAGTTGGAGAGCTTGGGCAGCATGGCACCGGCAGATCGCCTCAGTTGTGGGATCATAAGCCTAATGACACGACGCTACAATGAAAAGATACTTCTCTCATAGGGGTAGGGAGGGGCGTCCGACGATGCTCACGCATAAGGCGATTTGGCGCGGCATCGATATGCTGGCGGCAAAGAACCAGCTATCGGCTTCGGGCCTCGCCAAGCGAGCGGGCCTCGATCCCACGACGTTCAACAAGAGCAAGCGGACGACCAAGCAGGGCAAGCCGCGCTGGCCCAGCACCGAGAGCCTGTCCAAGATCCTGGACGCGACCCAGACCACGATGGGCGAGTTCGTGGCCCTGCTCGACGACGGGGCGGCCGCCAACGGCGAGGGCGTGGGGCGGCGGGTCCGCTGCGTGCGGCTGTCCCAGGCCGAGAAGGAGGACGCGTTCGACGCCGCCGGCTTCGCCCGCCCGGCCGGGTCCTGGGAGGACATCGAGCTCCCGACCTTCTCGGAATCGGCCCTCTATGCGATCGAGATCGACCGCGACGTGGCGCCGCCCATGCTGCGCGCGGGCGACGTCGTCGTCGTCTCGCCCGAGAGCAGCGTGCGCCGGCACGACAAGATCATCGTCCGCCTGCGCAGCGGCGAGATCGAGTTCGGCATCTTCCTGCGCAAGACCGCCCAGCGCCTCTCGCTCGGCAGCTTCAGCAGCAGCGGCGAGGACCGGGCGATCGCGATCGCCGACGTTGCCTGGCAGGCACGGATCATCTGCCTCTGCGCCCAGCAATAGGATCTGCTGGTCCTAGAGCTGGGAAAGAGGGCCGCCGGTTGCCCGGCGGCCCTAATCAAGAGGAGGCATCACAACGTCAGGGAGGACAGTGACCCGGGATCGCCGCTATCGGTGAGCCGCAGTGCACCGGGTCACGAGCCTCTTATACCGCCGCAGTTCTTACCTTTTGGTAAAGCCGGAATCCGATTTTGTTCGCCACTCAGGCGACGGCCGGCTCCGGCAGGCCGATCGGGCAGCTCACGCCGGTGCCGCCAAGGCCGCAATAGCCGCGCGGGTTCTTCGCCAGGTATTGCTGGTGGTAGTCCTCGGCGAAGTAGAACTCCGGGGCCGGCAGGATCTCGGTCGTGATCCCGCCATAGCCGGACCGCCGCAGCATGGCCTCGTAGGCCTCCTTGCTCGCCTGCGCCGCCCGGGCCTGCGCGTCGCCGTAGGTGTAGATGCCGGAGCGGTACTGGGTGCCGACATCGTTGCCCTGGCGCATGCCCTGGGTCGGGTCGTGGCTCTCCCAGAACAGCTTCAGGATCTGCTCGTAGCTCACCTGGCTCGGGTCGAACACGACCCGCACCACCTCGTTATGACCGGTGCGTCCGGAGCAGACCTCCTCGTAGGTCGGGTTCGGCGTCCGGCCGCCGGCATAGCCGACCGCGGTCACCCACACCCCCGGCTGCTGCCAGAAAACCCGCTCGGCACCCCAGAAGCAGCCCAGGCCGAACATCGCCTGCTCCAGGCCCTCGGGATAGGGCGGCAGCAGCGGCCGGCCGCTCACGAAGTGCCGCTCGGCCAGCCGGAAGGCCGGTGCGTCACGGCCCGGCAGCGCGTCGGCGGCATCCGGCATGCTCGACTTCTTGCTTCTCAGCCACATGGTCGGTGTCCTCGCTCGCCACCAAGGCGGGGTGGCTCGTGCACGCCACATAAGCACCCGCAAATCCGCATCAAGCATGCCGTGGCTGGCGGGCCGTCACATTGGCGGTAGGCCAAGCAGCGCCCTCACCCGGGCCGCAGCGCGCTCGGTGTCGGCCAGGGGTGCGACGGCACCGGGATCGGGCATGGCGTCGCCGAGCCAGGCCGCCCGGCCGGCCGCGATCTGGCGGCGGTGGATGACGCCCACGTCCCGCCGCAGCTGCGCCGGCCCCGCCAGCTGGCCCAGACGGTACCAGACCGGCTGCAGCCTGATGCCCCTGAGCCGCTCCTGCCAGCCGGCCCGGCGGATGCTGCCGTTGGCGGGCAGCGGCGGGCGCCGCGAGCCCGGCCCGCGCGCCAGATCGAACACCAGCACCGGCCGCCCGGTCGCGATCGCCTCGATCAGCATCGACATGCTGTCGCAGGTGACGATCAGCCGGTCGGCCAGGGCCAGGTAGCCGAGATAGGGGTTCTCCACGGCATCCGGCCGCCAGCGGAACAGCTGGTACGGCACGCCCAGCTGCTGCTCCAGGGCCTCGATGGCGCCCCGCGGGGTGCGGGCGCTGGTCGTGATCAGGAGCGAGCCGCCCAGCTCCCGGGCCAGCCGGCTCGCCTCCAGGCCGAGCAGGGCCCCGGCCTCGCGGTCGAAGCTGTAGGGCCCGGAATTGCCGCCCAGGATCACGGTCACGTAGGGCCGCGGCAGGTGGGCCAGCCGCGGTGCCCAGGCCTCCCTGGCCGCCGCCAGCCGCTCCGGCGTCACCCGATGCAGCGGCGCCTCGTTGTGCAGAACGTTGGGCGCATCCGGCAGGCTGTATTGCGGCGTGGTGACGACGAGGTCGAACTCGCCGAGCCGTGCCCAGGGCCGGCCGACATGGACCAGCTTCACCCGCTCCCGCCCGCCGGCCTGCTCGCGGATCCAGCGCGCCACCGGCTCGTTGCGCCGCCCGGCCGTCAGCACGAGCCGCGGCCAGGGCGGCTCCAGCGGGTCCGAGCGCTCGCGCACCAGCCCCAGCAGGTTGGCACCCGCCAGCACGTTGGTGATCAGCTCGGTCGGCCGATAGACCAGCCGCTTCTGCTCGAACGGCAGATGCAGCGCCTCGGCCAGGGCCAGAAGCTGCGCGTTGTCGCCCACTTTGTGGCCCATCAGGAGCCACGCGCGCGGCAGCTCCGCGTCCGCGCCACCCGGCGCGCTCACGCCACGTTTCCCATGAGCCATCCGCGCACTAGCTTCGTCCGCAACCTATCGGGGGCCTCAGCATGCCGCGCTTCGCCGCCAATCTCAGCATGATGTTCCAGGAGCACGCCTTCCTCGACCGCTTCGCCGCGGCCCGGGCCGCCGGGTTCGAGGCCGTCGAGTTCCTCTTCCCTTACGCCTTCCCGCCCGAGGACGTCGCGGGCAAGCTGAAGGAGAACGGCCTCACCCAGGCCCTCTTCAACCTCCCGCCCGGCGACTGGGACAAGGGCGAGCGCGGCTTCGCCTCGCTCCCGGGCCGCGAGGCCGAGCTCCCCGGAGCCGTCGAGACGGGCCTGCGCTACGCCAAGGCCCTCGACTGCCCGCGGCTCCACCTCATGGCCGGCATCCCGCCCGCCGGTTCGGACCGCGCCGCCTGCCGCCGCACCTACATCGCCAATGTCCGCCGTGCCGCCGAGATGTGCCGCGTCCAGGGCCGTGACCTGCTCCTGGAGCCGATCAACAGCCGCGACATGCCGGGATACTTCATCAACTGCCAGGGCGAAGGCCGCGCCATCATCGAGGAGATCGGCCTCGACAACCTGAAGCTGCAGCTCGACCTCTACCACTGCCAGATCATGGAAGGCGACCTCGCCGCCCACTTGCGCGAGTTCCTGCCCGTCACCGGCCACATCCAGATCGCGGGCGTGCCCGAGCGGCACGAGCCGGACGTGGGCGAGATCAACTATCCCTACCTCTTCGACCTCCTCGACAAGCTCGGCTACCAGGGCTGGGTCGGCTGCGAGTACCGCCCCCGCGGCCGCACCGAAGACGGGCTGGGGTGGTTCGCGCCGTATCGTTCTCGCTGATCCCGCGCGGGGGCAGGAAGCTAGGGCGTTCGTGCCGCCCCGGAAATTACCTACCGCTCTCGGAAAGCCCTGCGGATGGCGTCGTAGAACGGGCGGAGCAGGTAATCGAGGAAGGTCCGCTCGCCGGTGAGGATCATCACCTCGGCCGGCATGCCGCTCAGGAGCGCCACGTCCCCGCCGTCGAACGTGCCGAGCTCGCCCTTCTCGACCGCGACCTGCGCCGCAAAATAGGGCTGCCCCGTGCGCTCGTCGACCAGCCGGTCGGCCGAGACCTCGCGCACCACGCCGTGGATGATCGGCAGGTTGCGCTGCGGGTAGGCGGTGAGCACCACGCGGGCCGGCAGGCCACGACGGACGTCCTTGATGGCGGTGGGCTGGAGCCTGGCCTCGATCAGGAGCTCGGCCTGGCTCGGCATCAGGTCGAGGATCGGCTCACCCGGCTTGAGCACGCCGCCCACGGTCGTGGTCCTGAGGTCGACCACCTCGCCGTCGACCGGCGCTCGCACCACGGTGCGGGCTAGGGCGTCCTCGGTCGACGGCAGCCGGTTGCGAACCTCGTCCAGTCGCTTGCGGGCCTCGTCGAGCTCGCGGTTGATCTCCTGCCGGTCCTGTTGCTCGGCGGTGATGTTCTCGAGCTGGGCTTGGCCGATCGCCTCCCTGTTCGCCGCGATCCTGCCGCGCGAACGCGGCCTGCTGGCCTCGGATGTCGGCCTGCGCACGCTGCAGGGCGAGGAGCCGTGGCTTGCGCTCGAGCCCCTTCTCGACCAGCGCCTTCACGCCCTTGATCTCGTCCTCGATCAGCGTCAGCTGCACGCTCTCGGCCGCGATCTGCTGCGCCAGGCTGTCGTTCTCCGCCTCGAGCTGGGCGACGCGCTGCGCACGTAATCCGCCGCCGCCCTTCGCGAACCGCGCGGTGGGCCGCAAACAGCTGCCTGCTGCGTGGCGAGGATCCGCTCGACCCCGGGCTCCGGTGCCCGGCGTGGCGAGGTCCTCCAGGATGATCAGGCTGGGCTGGTCGTCCGGATCGGGCTCCTGCCGGCCGGCCGCGGTCGCCAGCACTGCCGTGCCGGGGCTGCCGCTGCCTGCGGCGAGCGAGGTCCTCCGGGAAGGTCAGCCGCGGTGCGTCGGCCTGCTCCGCCTCGAGCCGTGCCACCGTCGCGCGCAATGCCAGATACTGGTCCCGCAGCACGTCGTACTCGGCATGCGCGCGCACATCCTCGAGCGTGACCAGGGCATCGCCCGCCCGCACCCGGCTGCCCTCTCGGACGTGGATGACGCGGATGATCCCGCCCTCGAGGTGCTGCACCGTCTTCCGCTTGCCCTCAGGGCTCACGACGCCCGGCGCCACGGCAGCACTCGCCAGCGGGGCCAGCCAGGCCCACAGGCCGCCGCCGCCGAAGAACAGCAGCACGATCGCCCAGCCCAGAAGCCGCTGCCGGCGCGTCACCGCCCGCAGCGACGTCGGCGCCTGCCCTGGAGCCGAACGCCGGTCCGTGCGTGCTGGCCGGCCGTCTGACCGACGAGCAGGAGCAGTGCCATCAGGACGCTGCCGAGCAGCAGCTCGGTCCAGGGGAGCTGCGAGCGCTCGCGTCCACAGGGCGATCCAGATGGCCTCAAGACCGAAGGCTTTCCGGAGCCCAGCTCACGGCGCCTCTCCCACGGCACCCGGGGGCGGGGCCGGCGGCTGGAACACCGGCCTTGCAGTGACGGCTCGACCTGCAGCCTCGCCCCGGTCATCGGCACGACATTACGGCGCGGTGCGGTCAGCCCCGCCTGCACCTCGTCGCGCGGCCCGAAAGCCGCGACCTCGCCATCGCGCAGCAGCAAGAGCCGGTCGACTACCCGCAGGCTGGGGAGATGGTGGGTGATCAGCACGACCGTCGCTCCCCGCCCCTTAAGGTCGAGGATCGCGCGCTGGAGAAGCTGGGCTGCGGCCGAGTCGGCGTGCGCGTCCGGCTCGTCGAGGACGATCAGCGCGGGCTCGCCGTAGAGCGCCCTGGCCAACGCAATGCGCTGCTGCTCGCCGCCCGAGAGCCGCTGGCCCTGCGGGCCGATCACGGTGTCGTAGCCAAGCGGCAGCCGCAGGATCGCCTCGTGCGCGCCCGCAAGCTCGGCCGCGGCCACGACGCCCTCCGGGTCCGGCGCCCCCATCCGGGCGATGTTGTCCGCGACGCTGCCGCTGAACAGGCTCGGGTACTGCGGCAGGAAGCCGAGATGGCGGCCGAGCTCGTCGTCGTCCCACTGCTCGAGCGCGGCACCGTCGAGGCGGATCGTACCCCGCTGCGGCCGCCAGATGCCGACCAGCAGGTGGGCCAAGGTCGACTTGCCGGCACCCGAGGGACCGATGATGCCCAGCACCTCGCCGGGCTGCAGGGCGAAGGAGATGTTGCGCAGGAGCGGCGCCTCGGCGCCGGGCGGCATGAAGGTCAGTCCGTCGACGGCAAGCCGTCCCTGCGGGCGCGGCAGCCTCTGCCGCGCTGGCGTGCCTGGCGCCCGCTGGAACAGCTCGGTCAGGCTCCGTGCCCCGGCGCGCGCGGCTGACGAACGCCTTCCAGGCCGGCAGCGCACGGTCGACCGGGGCCAGGGCGCGGGACAGCAGGACGGAGGCGGCGATCATCCCGCCCGAGGTCAGGGAGCGGTCGAGCACGAGCCAGGCGCCCAGGCCCATGATGCCGAGCTGCAGCCCGTAGCGGAGGAACTGGGCCAGGCTGACGAGCGCCGCGCTCCGGTCGCCGACCGCGAGCGCCAGCGCGCTGGCCTCCTGCTGGGCGGCGTGCCAGCGGCGCAGGAGCGCGGTGCGCATGCCCATGGCGGCGGCCGGCTCGGCCAGGCTGACGAACTCCTCGCCCAGCCGCTGCGCCCGGCGAGCGGCCGCCGATGCGGCCGCGGTACCGGACCGGGTCAAGCGCCTCGTTGGCCAGCGCGCACAGGAGCAGCAGCACGGCCGAGACGAGGGCGAACAAGCCGAGCGCCGGGTGCAGGAGGCCGATCGACGGCCAGGAACACGGGCGCCCAGGGTGCGTCGAGGAAGGCAACCACGCTCTCGCTGGCAAAGAACGTCTTGATGTCGGCGAGCGCCCGGCTCGCCGCCCCGCCATCGCGGCCACCGCCCCTGAGCCGGGCATCCATCGCTGGCGTCGATCGCCGGGCCGCCGAGCTCGCGCTCGAGCCAGTCGCCGATCCGGCGTCAGGAGCTTGCGCCGGACATTGCTCAGGAGGCCGAAGACGGCGGTGGCGCCCAGGGCAATCAGGGTGAGGAAGAAGAGGGTCTCGCGCGAGCCGCTGCTCATCACCCGGTCGAAGACCTCCATCATGTAGATGGAGCTGACCAGCATGAGCAGATTGAGGAACAGGCTGAAGGCGCCGACTGCCCAAAGCTCCCGCCGCACTGCAGCCTTGGCCTGGCGGAGCAGGGCCGCGGGATTGTCGGGCCGCAGCCGGCTGCGTTCCGGGCCGGACGGTCGCGGCGGAGGTTCGTCGATCGGCGTCAGCAACGTTACAGTGGGCCGCACGGCAGCATAGACCCCAGCACTCGGATCACTCTCGTCGGCATGTGGGCCGCGGCAGTCGACCGCCGCGGCCCACATCCGCACGGGCGCTCAACTAGACGATGAAGTCGCCGCCGAAGAAATTGCCGGCGAAGACGGGATCTACTTCGAACCGTACCTCGTTCTCGTTCCCTTGCCCCACCGGATCGACCTCGAAGGTCAAGAACCCGCCATTGTTGGCCTCGATCTGGACGACCTCGCCCTGACCGGCATCGTTCTTGAGGCCGGCAAAGGTATTGACACCGGTCACGTTCGAGAGGTCGATCTTCTCACCATCTTCGAACTCGGTGATCTTGTCTCCCCGGATCTCACCGGCACTGTTGTAGATGTAGTAGTCCTGGCCCGGGCCGCCGGTCAGCCTGTCGTGGCCTGCGCCGCCATAGAGATCGTCATAACCTTCTCCGCCGAAGAGCCTGTCGTTACCGGCTCCTCCGAAGATGCGATCGTTGCCGCCATCGCCGCGAAGCGTGTCGTTGCCGCCATCGCCACGAATGGTGTCATTGCCGGAATTATCCTGGCCCGGCCCGGGGAAATCATTGTTGCCGGCGCCCAAATTGAAAGTCGCCATAGCTCCACTCCGTCTTTGTTCGGTCCTCGCGGACCGGTTTGGTCGGATGCTGAGAGCTTGCGTGGCGAGACTTCGCCTAGACCCCATGTCCCTGTCGGGGATTGGGGTGGCTCGTCTCTGATCATGTCGTTGGACGAGGATTGCACCGGATCGGCCGGTGCCGAGCCTCAGACATGGGAGACGAGCCGTGGGAGAGGATAGGACGGTGTGCGTCGGGCTGGATACGCACAAGGCCAAGATCGCGGTGGCGGTGGCGGAGCCCGGACGCGAGGGCGAGGTGCGGTTCCATGGTGAGATTGCCAACCAGCCCGAGGCCGTGCGGCGCCTGATCGAGCGGCTGGCCGACAAGCACAACAGGCTCAAGGTCTGCTACGAGGCCGGCCCGTGTGGCTACGGCTTGCAGCGGCAGATCGCGGCTCTTGGGCACGACTGCACGGTGGTGGCGCCCTCGCTGGTCCCTCGTAGGCCCGGTGACCGGGTGAAGACGAACCGGCGCGATGCAGTCGCGCTGGCCCGGCTGCATCGTGCCGGCGAGCTGACTGCCGTGTGGATTCCCGATCCGGTGCATGAGGCGATGCGCGACCTGGTCCGGGCGCGCACGGCTGCCATGGAGGCGGTACGCCGGGCGCGGCAGCAGCTCCAGGGCTTTCTCTTGCGCCACGAGCGGGTGTTCACCGGCCGCAAGACCTGGTCGCCGGCGCACCGGCGCTGGCTGGCCGGGCTCCGCTTCGCCCATCCCGCCCAGCAGATCGTGCTGCAGGAGCAGATCGATACGATCGAAGAGGCCGAGCGCCGCCGCGACCGTCTGGGCCAGCAGATCAGGGAACTGGTGCCGGACTGGTCGATGGCGCCGGTGGTCACTGCCTTGCAGGCGATGCGCGGCATCGCTTTCCTCTCGGCGGTGGTGCTGACAGCCGAGGTCGGCGACTTCCGCCGCTTCACCACCCCCCGGCAGCTCATGGCTTGGCTCGGTCTGGTGCCATCCGAGCATTCGAGCGGCGCCAAGGTCGAGCGTGGCGGCATTACCAAGGCCGGGAACGGCCGAGCG
This sequence comes from uncultured Alphaproteobacteria bacterium, assembly GCA_963830775.1. Lineage (GTDB taxonomy): Bacteria > Pseudomonadota > Alphaproteobacteria > Geminicoccales > Geminicoccaceae > CAWHNT01. The sequence goes on from CAWHNT010000038.1 coordinate 79,736, forward strand.
CGGCGGGTGCTGGTCGAGGGAGCCTGGAGCTACCGCTTCCCAGCGCGGGTGACGAGCCCGATCCAGGCTCGCCTCGATGATGTGCCGGAAGCGGTGCGGGCAATCGCCTGGAAGGCTCAGGTCCGGCTCTGCGCCCGCTTCCGGCGGCTTGTGGCTGCCGGCAAGAACGTCAACGTGGTCACTACCGCGGTCGCCCGCGAGATGGCGGCCTTCGCCTGGGCGATCGCATGCCAGGTCCAGCCCAAGGAGGCTGCCGCCTGAGCCGATCATCGACCAAGACCATCAGCAAGGAGAACGGCAGCATCCACATCTGAACAGGATCGCGCATGGCCGGGGGCGGCGCACGGAGGGGAACCCTCGCGCACCACTATGGGACAGATCACCGACGTCCGCTCCTAGACCGAGGCAGCCCCGAGACGGAACAGGGTCCTGCGGTAGCCAACCCGCGTATCAGAGTTTTCTCGACCGTCGTCTTCAGCGCCGTCTCCGGCCATGCGCGACCTTCAGCCAAGCACTTACTGCCGAGCTGATCGGGAGACGAACGCTCATGTCTTACGCCCTGGAAAAGGGACAGTGGTTGGCGTGTCCAGCCTTATCGTTGAGCCGCGTCCTCAGGTCTCGTTCTCACTCGCAGAACACAGCCAAGAAAGCGCCTGCATGACAATGCAGCAGACCGCTCCATGATCAATCGGTGATGCGCTGGGTCTTGGCTCTAATGTAAGAGGCCGCTATACTTCGGCACAGCGATCATCTCCTTGCCAGAGAGGAGACCTCTGCAATCAAGATCGACTTTCCCCCCTCTCATCAGAGGGCCAGCCATAATTCGCTATTAAAGTATCATCGAGTTTGTGCGTCAACAGCAATCATACCTGAGTATGGTTGAAAATCGTGGGCGATAGACGACTTCCAGGCGACCTGCGCTGGCGCAGGACGACACGGCTGGATCGGGTGGGCGATCATACGTAGCCCGCGAGAAGAGCCGGGTCCGCATCTTCTAACCCTCAACTCGGGAAGTGCTCCCGCACGTCGGCGACCTGCTCCGCCGTGAGCGGCCGGATCGGCCGGCCGTGCAGGAGGAGGAACAGCTTGGCGGTCTCCTCCAGCTCCTCGATCGCGTAGACGGCCGCATCCAGCGTGCTCCCGGCCACGACCGGCCCGTGGTTCGCCAGCAGCACCGCGTGGTGCCGGTCGGCCAGCGCCTCGACGGCGGGCCCCAGCGCCTGGTCGCCTGGCCGGTAGTAGGGGACGAGCGGCAGGCGGCCGACGCGCATGACGTAGTAGGCGGTGATCGGCGGGATCACGTCGGCCGGGTCGACGCCGTCGAGGCAGCTTACCGCCACGGAATAGGTCGAGTGCAGGTGGACCACAGCACCGGCCGTGCTGCGCCGCCGGTACATGCCCTGATGGAGGAAGGTCTCCTTGGTGGGCTTGTCGCCGCCGATATGGCGCCCGGCATCGTCGAGCCTGGCGAGCCTGGCGGGATCGAGATCGCCCAGGCTGACGTTGGTGGGCGTCATCAGCCAGCCATCCTCGACCCGGACGCTGATATTGCCCGAGCTGCCGAAGGTGAGGCCGCGCTCGAAGAGGGACTTGCCGAAACGGCAGACGGCCTCGCGTTGGGCGCTCTCGCTCACGGCCCTGTTCCCGCTCAAGGCATGGTCTCCAGTGCCTTCATGAAGAAGTCCTCGGCCCCGAAATTGCCGGACTTCAGCGCCAGGGCCAGCGGCCGCTCGCCGACCGTCACCGTGCACGGCACGCCGGGGTCGATCTGCGGCCCGATCCGCAAGGCCTGCACCTGCAATGCCTGGACCACGGCGCCCGAGGTCTCCCCACCCGCCACCACCAGCCGGCGCACGCCGCGCTCGACGAGGCCGCCGGCGATCGCCGCCATCATGCCCTCCACCCGGCTCGCCGCGAGCTCCGTTCCGAGCTGGCGCTGGGCCGCCTGAACCTCCTCCGGCGACGCCGTCGCATAGATCAGCACGGGCCCCTCGCGCAGCCGACCCTCGGCCCAGGCCAGCGCCTCCTCCACCTGCGGGGCCGGCTCGGCCAGCGGGTCGAGCTTGCGCGCCGGCCGCCGCTTCGCCATCGCCGCCACCTGCCCCCGCGTCGCGGCCGAGCACGAGCCGCTGAGCACGGCCGACAGGCCCTCCACCGCCGGCAGCGCGTCCGGGCTCCCGCCGCCCCGCAGCAGCCCCGCCGCCTTGAAGTTGGCCGGCAGGCCGAGCGCTATCCCCGAGCCGCCGGTGATCAGCTTCAGCTCGCTGCACGCCGCTCCGAGCGTGCGCAGATGCTCGTCCTCCAGCGCATCGGTGATGGCGTAACGGCAGCCCGACTTGGCGATCTCGGCCAGCCGTGCCCGCACGGCAGCGGCACCCCGGGCGATCGTGTCCCAGCGCACGAGGCCTACCTCGTGCCGCGACTGGCGGGCGAGCAGGCGCACGAGGTTGCTGTCGCGCATCGGCGTGAGCGGGTGGTCGCGCATGTGGGTGTCGGAGAGGAGCGCGTCGCCCACGAACAGATGGCCGCGATAGATCGTGCGGCCGGTCTCGGGGAAGGCGGGGCAGGCGATGGTGAGCCCGGCATCCAGCGCCTCCAGGAGCGCATCCCCCACCGGGCCGATGTTCCCCTTCTCGGTGCTGTCGAAGGTCGAGCAGTACTTGAACAGGATCTGCCGCGCACCCGCTGCCCGCAGCCAGGCCAGTGCCTCCAGCGACAGCGCCACGGCCTCGCCTGGCGGGCAGGTGCGCGACTTCAGCGCCACCACCACCGCGTCCGCCTCAGGGATGGCCAGCCCCGCCGGGGGCACGCCGATGGTCTGGACCGTCCGCATCCCCTCCTTGACCAGCGTGTTGCAGAGGTCGGTGGCCCCGGTGAAGTCGTCGGCGATGGCACCGAGCAGGATGGTCATGGCCGTGCGTCCCCGATCTTGGTCTCTTGGCACTCTTGCGCCTCTGGTCGGAGGATGGCACCACGCGGCCTCTTGCGCCAACCCTCTGCGGTGGCCCCAGGAGGCCGTAACCTTGAGCGAGCCCGACCAGGCGAACAGCGTCTCAGCACTGCTCCGGCACGGGGCGGATCAGGCCCCCGCCATCCTGGCCCCCGACCGCCCGCCGCTCACCTTCTCGGGCCTGCGCGCGCTGGCCCGGGCCACCGTGCAGCGCCTGAACGAGCTCGGCATCGGCCGCGGCGACCGGGTGGCGATCGTGCTCCCCAACGGGCCGGAGATGGCGACGGCCTTCCTCACCATCGCCTGTGGCGCCACGACCGCACCCCTGAACCCGGCGTACCGGGAGGAGGAGCTCGACTTCTACCTCACCGACCTCCGGGCCCGGGCGCTGGTCGTCACCGAGGCCGAGAGCGGCCCCGCCATCGCGGCCGCCCGCCGCCACGGCGCGCAAGTGCTACGCCTGCGTGTTCCCGATGGCGCCCCTGCCGGCCAGTTCGAGCTGCACCCGGAAGCCGAAGGCGAAGGTCAACCTGCTGCCCAAGGCGGCGAGGCCGGCCCCGACGACATCGCCCTCGTGCTCCACACCTCGGGCACCACCTCGCGGCCCAAGATCGTGCCGCTCCTGCATCGCAACCTCGCGGCCTCGGCCCGGCATATCGGCGATGCGCTGGCGCTCACCCCGGACGACCGCTGCCTCAACATCATGCCGCTGTTCCACATCCACGGCCTGATCGCGGCCGTCTTGAGCTCGGCGGCGGCCGGCGCTTCCGTCTACTGCACGCCCGGCTTCAACGCCCTTCGCTTCTTCGCCTGGCTCGGCGACGCGGCGCCCACCTGGTACACGGCCGTCCCGACGATGCACCAGGCGATCCTGGCCCGCGCCGGCCGCAACGCCGAGGCCATCGGGCGCGCGAAGCTCCGCCTCATCCGCTCCAGCTCCGCCTCGCTCCCGCCCCAGGTCATGCGCGAGCTGGAAGCCACCTTCGGCTGCCCGGTGATCGAGTCCTACGGCATGACCGAGGCCGCGCATCAGATGGCGAGCAACCCGCTCCCGCCACGCGCCCGAAAGCCCGGCAGCGTCGGCATCGCCGCGGGCCCGCTCGTCCGCAGCTGCCGACCAGGAGGGCCGGTTCGTGCCGGCGGGCGAGCCGGGCGAGGTCGTCATCTCCGGGCCGGACGTCACGCCCGGCTACGAGAGCAACCCCGACGCCAACGCCAAGGCCTTCTTCGAGGCCGATGGCCGGCGCTGGTTCCGCACCGGCGACGAGGGCATCCTCGACGAGGAGGGCTACCTGCGCATCACCGGCCGGCTCAAGGAGATCATCAACCGCGGCGGCGAGAAGGTCTCGCCGCTCGAGGTCGACGAGATCCTGATGGACCACCCGGCCGTGGCGCAGGTGGTCACCTTCGCCATGCCGCACGACAAGCTGGGCGAGGAGGTGGCGGCAGCCGTGGTGCTGCGCGACGGAGCGACAGCCGAGGAGAGCGAGCTGCGGGGCTTCGCCGCCGGCCGGCTTGCCGACTTCAAGGTGCCGCGCCGGATCGTCATCCTGCCCGAGATCCCGAAAGGGGCCACCGGCAAGCTGCAGCGGATCGGCCTCGCCCAGAAGCTCGGCCTCGGCTGATGCGGGTCGCGGTCTACGGTGCCGGCGCCATCGGCGGCCTGCTCGGCGCCTATCTGGCCCGCACCGAGGCACGAGGTGAGCCTGATCGCGCGCGGCCCCCACCTCGCCGCCATGCGCGAGCGCGGCCTGGAGCTGCGCGGCGCTTCCAGCTTCACCGTCCACCCCACCTGCACCGAGGATCCGGCCGAGCTCGGGCCCCAGGACTATGTGATCGTCGCCCTCAAGGCGCACTCGGTCCCCGGCCTCGTCGACCGCATGCAGCCCCTGCTCGGCCCCGACACCACGGTCGTCTTCGCCGTCAACGGTGTCCCCTGGTGGTACTTCTACCGCCTTCCGGGCCCATTCCAGGACCGCCGCCTCGCCAGCGTCGATCCCGGCGACCGGCAGTGGAACGGCATCGGCCCCGAGCGGGCACTGGGCTGCGTCGTCTACCCCGCGGCCGAGCTGGTGGAGCCCGGCGTCGTCGAGCACGTCGCCGGCGACCGCTTCGTCCTGGGCGAGCCCTCGGGCGAGATCAGCGAGCGCGCCCAGCGCCTGGCCCGCCTCCTGGTCGCGTCCGGCCTCAAGGCCCCGGTCCGCCCGCGCATCCGCGACGAGCTCTGGGTGAAGCTCTGGGGCAACCTCTCCTTCAACCCGATCAGTGCCCTGACCGGCGCCACGCTCGACGTCATCACCTCCGACCCCGGCACCCGCGCCGTCGCCCGCGCCATGATGCTGGAGGCCCAGGCCATCGGCACCAAGCTGGGTGTGCGCTTCGCGATCGACGTCGACCGCCGGATCGAGGGTGCGGCCGGGATCGGGGCGCACAAGACCTCGATGCTCCAGGACCTCGAGCGCGGCCGGCCGATGGAGATCGACGCCCTCGTCAGCGCCGTCCAGGAGATGGGCCGCCTCGTCGACGTGCCCACGCCCACGCTGGACACCGTGCTCGCCTTGGTGGTCCAGCGCGCCAGGCTGGCCGGCTGCTATTAGGGTGCGCCGTCAGCCGCTCCGCGGCTTCGCCATCACCGCCAGCCGGTACGGCTTGACCTCGACCCGCTGCCACACGCCCTGGGTCACGTAAGGGTCCGCTGCCAGCCACGCGTCGAGCTCGGCCCGGCTCGGGAAGTCGGCGATCACGGCCGAGCCCACCATGCGGCCGTCGTCGTCGAGAATGGCACCGCCGGCCACGATCTCGCCGCGCTCTACCCGAGGGCTGATGCCCTCGAGGTGCGCCGGGCGTGCGGCCTGCCGGCGGGCGGGGGCCTCGGGGTCACTGCCGTCATGGGCGAGTATGAGAAACTGTGGCATCGTGCCTCCCATGGTTGTGCATGCGTTCGACGAGGCATGTCTTGCGTTGCGGTAGCGCGCCTATTCCGGGCATACTACTACACGTTGAGCCTACTTCGTCCCCCGATCGCCCTGGGTGATCGGAGCGACCCCATGCAGCCCATCATCACGTCGGAAATGGGGCGGTCATGAGCTTCCTCCAGCGGCTTCTCTCCGCCGATTTCGCACCCCATGGCTACTGCTTCCTCTGGTTCCCCGAGATCCTGTGGCTGCACGTGGTCTCGGACGCACTGATCGCCGTCGCCTATTTCGCGATCCCGATCGCACTCCTGGTCCTGGCCCGGCGCCGGCGCGAGCTGCCTTTCCCATGGCTGTTCGTGATGTTCGCGGCCTTCATCACCGCCTGCGGCCTGACCCATCTCATGGCCATCTGGACCATGTGGCGGCCGGACTACGGGGTCGAGGGGCTCCTCAAGGCCGCCTGCGCCCTGATCTCGCTGGCGACGGCAGCCCTCCTCATCCCGGTCATGCCCAAGGCGCTGGCCCTGCGCAGCCCGCGGGAGCTCGAGGCCGTCAATGTCCGCCTTGCGGACGAGGTCGACCGGCACCGCAGCACCAGCGGCGAGCTGGCCCGCGCCCATGCCGAGCTGGAGGCCAGGGTGGCCGAGCGCACGGCCGAGCTGGTCGCCAGCGAAGCCCGGTATCGGGCACTGGTCGAGGCGTTCGCGTCCGTGGTGTGGAGCACCGACGCCAGGGGCATGGTCGAGGACAATCCCGACTGGCGGGCCCTCACCGGCCAGAGCGTGGGCGAGGGCCGCGGGCTGGGCTGGCTCGAGGCCCTGCACCCGGAGGACCGGTCGCCCACCCGTGCCGCCTGGAAGGCGGCACTCGCCGGCGGCCGCGCCTACGACGTCGAGTACCGGCTCCGGATCCGGGACGGAAGGTGGCGGTGGTACAATGCGCGTGGCGTCCCGGTGCGCGACCAGCACGGCACCATCCGCGAGTGGGTCGGGGTCTGCATCGACATCGACGAGCGCAAGCGGGCCGAGTCGGCCTTGCGCGAGAGCGAGGAGCGCTACCGCACGCTGGTCGAGACCTCGCCCGACGCCGTCTACGTCCACCAGGCCGGCCGGATCGTCCTCGCCAACCGCCAGGCCGTAGCACTCCTCGGTGCCACCAGCCCCGACCAGCTGGTCGGCCTTGGCTCCGATGAGATCGTGGACGAGGCCAGCCAGGAGCTGTCGCGGGCCCGGGTGGCCCGGCTCGTCGCCCCCGGGGCACAGAACGATCTGACCGAGCTCACCTTTCGCCGGCTCGACGGCGAGCGCCTGCCGGCCGAGGTTGCCTCGGCCGCCGTGCAGGTCGACGGCAGGCTCGCCGTGCTCGTGGTCTTCCGCGACATCACTGCCCGCAAGGCGGCCGAGCAGCATCAGCAGCTCCTGCTCCAGGAGCTCTCGCACCGGGTCAAGAACACGCTGGCCGTGGTGCAGAGCATCGCCGCGCGCAGCTTCGCGGACGGCCGCAGCCTGGCCGAGGCGCGCGCGGCTCTCTCCCGCCGGCTCCAGGCGCTGGCCCATGCCCACACCCTGCTCACCGCCAGCAAGTGGGAGGGTGCGAGCCTGCGCACACTGGTCGAGGCCGAGCTCCGACCCTATGCCGGCCGGGTCGAGATCGTGGGCCAGGACATCCGCCTGACGCCCAAGGAGACGCTGACGCTCAGCCTCGTCCTGCACGAGCTCGCCACCAACGCCGCCAAGCACGGGGCCCTGTCCGTGCCCGAGGGGCGGGTCACGATCGGCTGGGATTTGGCACGGAACAGCGCGGGCATGGGGCTGCACCTCGAGTGGCAGGAGCAGGACGGACCCGCCGTCAGCCCGCCGCAGCGGCACGGCTTCGGCACCGTCCTGGTCGAGCAGGCGGTCGCCTACGACCTCCAGGGCCAGGCCCGGCTCGACTTCCAGCCCACGGGGTTCCGCTACCAGCTCGAGGCGGCGCTGGGCCTGGCTGCCTGATCACAGCCCCGGGCTGAGCAGGCATCGGCGCGGAACCCTCTTCCCACCCTCCGGGTTCAAAGGCCAGCTGGCACGGCCGGAGGAGAGGGATGCTGCCCGGATCGCCGACATTCGAGTTCCGGGCCTGGGCGCCTTCGTTCCCGGGCCTGCCCTCGCCGGAGAACGAGGAGCGCCAGGAGGAGATCTATCTGATCCCGCTTGGGGTCTCCGGTCACAGCATCAAGCTCCGCGGCGACGCCCTGGAGATCAAGGACCTGCTGAAGGAGCAGGACGGCCTCCAGCTCTGGGACCCGGCGACCCGCCTCCCCTTCCCGATCCCGGCCGCCCTGGTCGAGCGCGAGCTCCTGGTGAGGCTTGCCCTCTCGGAGCCCCTCGCCCGCGAGCACTACGATGCCGAGACGCTGTTGAAGGAGGTCGTGGAGCCACGGCAGCGGAACATCGCCACGGTGCGGGTCGCCAAGCGCCGTCACCTGTTCATGGCCACGGCCTGCCGGGCGGAGACGGCCGAGGTCGAGGTCGCGGGCCAGCGGCTGATGACCGCTGCCGCCGAGCACACGGACGCCACGGCCGTGCGGCGGGCCATCGCCGAGCTCGGGCTGGAGAGCCACGCCAACATGGACTACCCGACCATGCTGGGCCGCCCTGCCCCTGCCCATGGTGACCTGAAGGCGCACTCGCCGACGATTCGCCGGCCGGCCGGATCCGCGTGGTAGGTGGTCACGCGGCAGCGTGAGGCGTCGCAAGCTCCCGCGCAGTGGCATCGAGTGCTGCCAGGTAGCGGGCCAGGCTCGACTGGATGTCCAGCCCATCCTTGGCCGCGTGCTCAACCGCTTCTGCGGCATCGCCCACTGCCACCAGCCCGAAGCTGCGTGCGGTGCCCTTGAGCCGATGCGCCAGCCGGCGCTGCCCGTCCGCGCCCAAGGACGGATCGCCGAAGTCGCCCAGGCCCTCGCGCGCATCGGCCAGGGCACGGACCAGGAAGTCGCGCGCTGCGGCGGGAGGCATGCTTTCGAGCACCATGGCAACGAAGGACCAGTCGACGGCCGGGGCCACTTCGGGCGTAACGCCCTGCTCGTCACCGGCTGCCATGCCCACCGACCCCCGTACATCTGCCTCGGTCGCGGCTCTCCGGGCCCGACCGGATTCGGCGAGGCTCGCCAGCGTGGCGAACAGCTCCCCCGGTGCAATCGGCTTGTGCTGGACCGCGTCGAAGCCGGCCCGCAGATAGCGCGCCCGATCGTCGTCCATCACGTTGGCGGTCAGCGCCACCGCTGGCGTGTCGCGGTTCGGCCCATCGCTGCGACGAAGGTCGCGAATTGCCTCCTCGCCGCCAAGCACGGGCATCTGGATATCGACCAGCAGGACGTCGAAGCGGCGCTCGCTGGCACGCTCCAGGAACTCGGCCCCGTGCTCGGCAACCACCAGCCGGTGGCCCCGGCGCCCGAGCACGTCGGCCAGGAGCTGACGGTTGAGCAGCGCGTCCTCCGCCAGCAGGATGTCGAGCGGAGCTTCTGCCGCTGCCGAGGCACCCGAGCGCAGAGGAACAGGAACCTTACCGCGTGCCAGCGGCACCTCGAACCGGAACGTGCTGCCCTCGCCGGGCCTGCTCTCGCAGGTGATGGAGCCGCCCATCAGCAGGACGAGCTGCTTGCAGATGGTAAGCCCGAGACCGGTGCCGCCAAAACGCCGGCTGGTCGACCCGTCTGCCTGCATGAACGGCTGGAACAGCAGGCCAAGATCCTGGGTAGATATACCGATACCGGTGTCGCGAACCTCGATGCAAAGGTTCAGGCCTCCCTGCGGCCTGTCCTCGAGCTCGACCAGGACGTCGACCCGGCCACGCATGGTGAACTTGAGCGCGTTACCGACAAGATTAAACAGAATCTGCTTCAGGCGGACTGCGTCTCCACGCACCACAATGTCGGCCGGCGGGGCCACGGTGAGAATGACGCTGCGCTCATGCGCCATCGGCAGCATGGCCGAGCGCACATCCTCCAGCACCTCGTCGAGCTTGAAATCGATCTCGTGCAGCGGCAACCGGCCGGCCTCGAGACGCTGGAAATCCAGGATGTCGTTGACGATGGCAAGCAGCTGCCGACCCGAGCGGCGGATCGCTGCGACATACCGGCTGGCATTCTCGTCCAGATGCTCGTCGGCAAGCAGGTCGGCCATGCCAAGGACGGCCGTCAGCGGCGTGCGCAGCTCGTGGCTCATGGAAGCCAGGAACGCTGACTTGGTGTGCCCGATCTCCTCAGCGACGCTGCGGGCCACCATGAGCTCCGCCTCCGTCTGACGGCGTTCGGCGACCTCGGCCCTGAGCTGGGTGTTGGCCTCCTGGAGGGTGGCCGGGCTGGGCAGGGCCATGACCCGCGGGATCATCGGCCACAGGGCCACGGCCGTGATCGCCGAGATCACCGCGGTAACCGCCTTGACGAGGCCCTGGAGCCCATAGGCCGGGTACCAGAGAGTGAAGACATCGATCAGATGCCCGATGCCGCAGGCGACGATGAACAGAGCGCTCAGGCGAAACATGCCTCGGAAAGGCAGGTCGTGACGACGCCGCTGGACGATGAACATGCCCAATGGGATGGAGAAGTAGGCCAGGGCGATGACCAGGTCGGCGCCGGCGTGGAGGGCCACAAGATCGGGCCGCCAGAGCAGGCAGAAACCGTGTGGCACGAACGACGCGGCGCCGAACAGGTACTCGACCACGGCCTGCATGCTCGCCTATTTCCCCTTGGCCAGGGCTCCAGCCATCACCGTCGCCCGCCGGTCTGAACGGCGCGGATGCTGCTCACGAACCTCTTGTTAGCACCTTAGGGTTAACAAAATCTATACCAGAGGTAGAATTACGACGTCGGAATAAGCCTCGGGCGCGAGTCAGGTTCAGCCGCGCGCCGACGGGCGCAGGTTACCGAGATCAATGTCGGCCCCGGCGAAACAGGGTTGCGTGAGCATTGCGCGCAGCGCCTCGTGGCGCGGGTGGGCCGGTGAGGCGACATCCAGGGCTGCGAACTCGGCGACGCTGAAAGTGCCCCAGTTGCGCAGGCGCTGGAAGCTGACGAGGTCGGCGCCGAGCTCGCGCGCCAGCGCCACGATCTCCGCCAGCTCGTCGAGGTTCGCGGCCTGGACCACGGCGTCGAGCTGGAAGTAGCGGAAGCGGTCTCGCGGCGGAGGCCAGCGATGAAGTCGAGGTTGCGGAGCAGGCGGGCGTGCGAGCCGCCGCGGCGGAGCTGCTCGTAGGTGGGTGCGCGTGCGGCGTCGATCGACACCCAGATGCTGTCGACCCGCCCCTCCAGCCCCAGATCGTCCCAGGCGCGGGCGTCCAGGAGCTGGCCGTTGGTCTGGATCTCGAGCTTGACGCCTGGCCCCCGCCCGGCCCAAGCCCTTGAGCAGGTAGCGGAAATGGTGGCTGCCGAACGGGTCGCCGCTGCCGGTCACCTTGACCGTGCGGGCGTCCCGCATCAGCGGCAGCAGCACCTCCTCGGCCAGCCGGTCGAGCCGCTCCTGCTCGGCCTTGCCGGCCAGGATCGGCTCCTTGCGGCAGGAGGGGCAGGAGAGGTTGCAGGAGCGGTCGTGCGAGAGGAGCAGGCGGCGCGGCCGGTGCGGCATCACCGTACGGCGTTCGGCCAGGATGGCGCGGTGCCCGGCGTTGGTGACCTCGTCCCGCCGCGGCAGGGCACGGGCGGCGATCTTGGGGCAGAAGGTACGGCTGCAGTAGCGGTAGTCGCCGTCGAGCACGGACCGGCGGATCTCCTGCGCCGCGGGCGAGTTCCACAAGGCCTCGGCCGACGCGGCCTCGATGTTCCCGATCGCAGCCGGCATCCAGGCGTTGCAGCAGGTGTTGGCGCTGCCGTCGGAGCGGGTCTCCAGCACCTCGAACGGGCGCGGGCAGAAGCGGTCCTTGAGCCAGGCCTCGGTGGCCTCGAGCTGCCGGGCACCTTCCGGCGTCGCCAGGGCGGCCAGGCGCTGGGCATAGAGGTCGAGCTGATCAAGACCGATGGCGCGCCGCGCATGCTCGGCAGCCTCGGCCTGCCGCCCGAGAAGGAAGGCGCGACGCCCTGCCAGCACGTGCAGGAGGCCGGGCCAGCCATAGCGCCGCGTCGCCCAGGCGAAGAACCGCTCGGGCTCGATCGCACCGTCCGCGAACAGGCTCTCCAGCAGCTCGTCGCAGAAGCGCTCCGGCTGAACCGCCTCCTCGCCGGGCAGAGCGGGCTCGCGGCTGATCCGGGTGTAGCGGTCGACGGCGGCCCGGATGGCCAGCATCGCCGGGCGCATGGGCCGCTCCTCAGCGGTCAGGGTCCCGGACCTTGCCGGTGCTTCGAGGATCGTCGTCATCCTGGTCCGGCCTTGGCAGCCACTCGCAGGCCGGGGCCCTTCGCCCCGCGCACCGCCCAGCCTATGTCCTCTCGCGGGCGAAGCTGCAAGGACCGAGGCTCATGAATGCGGCAAAGGCCACGAGCGGCTTCATCGCCGGATTCGTCGGCGTCCTCGTCTTCCACCAGGCGGCGATCCTTCTCCTGCATCTGCTGGGCATCATCCCCTCCATGCCCTGGCGATTCGATCCCGTGCCGCCGTTGGGCGTGCCCACCATCATCTCCGCCGCCTTCTGGGGTGGGCTCTGGGGCATCGTGCTCGCCTTCATCCTGCCGCGACGATCACCGGAGCCCAGATTCTGGCTTCTGGCCTTCGTCTTCGGCGCCCTCGCACCGACGCTCGTCAGCTGGTTCATCGTCCAGCCGCTCAAAGGCCAGCCCATGGGCGGCGGCTTCCAGTGGCCCCGCGTGCTGATCGGCCCCTTCGTCAACGGCGCCTGGGGTCTGGGCACGGCCGCGGTCCTGGCCCTCTGGCGGGGCAGGCAAGTAGTTGAGCAACAAAGGTTTTAGCGTTGCTGGGTTCGTTCGGGCAGAAGCTCGCTGACGACGCAGCCGTCCGGCTCCACCTGCCATGAGGTGACGTTCTGGACCATCCGGCACTTGGCCAGCCGGTATCCGTCCGGGGTCAGCAGGCAGGTCCGCTCCCCGAGCGAGAAGTTCTGGCCGTTGGCCCGGCAGCGGCAGTCGATCGGCCGCGTCGCCTCGGCAGCCAGCGCCGGAGAAGCCAGGACAAGGAGGGCCAGGACGACGTGACGGATAGCGGGCATGGCGGCACCTCCGCTGGCACCGCTGCGATGATACGCCCGGCGGTCCGGCTTGGCGCCCGAAAACCAGCGCCGGTCTCGATGCCGCGGTCGGCGCGTTCCGTCCGTGCGCCCATCGACCACGCCCAGGAGCGGCAGCCCCAAACGCGCGCACCCGGACGGCCTCCTCGCTGGAAGCCGGCTCGGCATCGCTGGCACAGGTCACACCCTCCAAAACGAATCGTGGCGCCCTGAGGCGCCACGATCTCTGGTTGTCGCTACGAGGCTGGCACTACATGAACTTGTAGCTGCGCTCCGGCTCCCTGTAGGCCCGGGGCTGCTGGCACGCTGTGCCGGCCGGCACATCGCCGATGGGGCGGAGCTTCACGCCGCGCACGGGCAGAGCCTCGCTCCGCACCGGCAAGGCATCCTCGAGCAGCATCTTCTTCAGGAGGTTGCGGGCGCGGTTCACACGGCTTTTCACCGTGCCGACCTCGCAGCCGCAGATCTCGGCCACCTGCTCATAGGACAGGCCATGCACGCCCACGAGGACCAGGACCTCGCGATGGGCGGTGCTGAGCTCGCGGAAGGCGCGACGGAACGCCGTCACCTCGACGATGCTCTCCTGATGCGCCGGCGTGAGCCACTTCTTCTCGAGGTCGTCGTCGGGGACCTCGGCGGTCACGTGCTTGCGGGTGATCAGGCTGCGGAAACGGTTGCGGAGAATGGTGAACATCCAGGCCTTGAGATTGGTGCCTGGCGTGAACTGGTCCTGCGCCTGGAGGGCATTGAGGACGGTGTCCTGAACGAGATCGTCGGCGAGGTGGATGTCCCCGCTGGTGAGGCTGCGCGCGAACGCACGCAGATGCGGCACCATGGCGGCGACGTCTTCGCGGAAGATGCCCATCTCGGTCCCTGTGCCCATCATTGTCGTCACGCTCGGATCAACGCCCAGCCCCGAGGAAAGTTCCGAAGTTTCCGGCGAATTTGCCGGGCAAGCGGGGGAGCGGAGCGTCCGAGCGACCTAGCAAGCACTATGCAGTCATTCCTAGCAGACGCAAGGTCGTTGTTCCCGGAGCCACAGCATTGCGACACGACGTCACCGTCGAGCCATCGGCCAGCGATGATCCGGTAGGTATAGCCGCAACGACGTTCGGGGAGGCCCCGGTGTGAACAGTTTGGCGAGGATCGTAGATGACAACCATAACATGGTGCCGGCAGGCAATTAGTGCTGCCGGGATAGTAGCGATTGCGCTCATCATGGGCGCTGCTCGTGAAGCACCCGAGTATGTCGAACGGGGCGAGGCTTCCTGGTACGGCCCAGGCTTCCATGGGCGGAAGACGGCCAGCGGCGAGCGCTTCGACCAGCAGAAGCTGACGGCAGCCCACATGGAGCTGCCCCTGGGTACGAAGGCTGTCGTGACCAACCTGGAGAACGGCCGCTCGGTCGAGGTCGAGATCAACGATCGCGGCCCCTACGTGCCCGGCCGGGCGATCGACCTCTCCAAGGCCGCTGCGCGCGAGCTCGGCATGATCGAGGCCGGCGTGGCCCCGGTGCTGGTGGAGGTCGACCGGATCGAGGTGGCGCAGTTTGGCCGGCACTGCTCTACGCCCTGGACGGGCCTCAGTCGATCGTGAGCACGACCTTTCCGGTTGTGCTCCGGTCGGCCAGGCCCTGGAGCGCCTCGGGCGCCTTCTCCAGGGGAAGGGTGGTGACGCGGGGGCGGATGCGGCCCTCCGCGTGCCAGCGGAACAGCTCGCGGAAGCTGGCGCGCAGCCGCTCCGGGTCGTGCTTGCGATAGCTGCCCCAGTAGAAGCCAAAGGCCGCCGCGTTCTTGACCAGGAGGATGTTGGCCGGGATCTGCGGGACCTTGCCCGAGGCGAAGCCCACGAGCACGATCCGGCCCTCCCAGGCGATGGTCCGCAGGGAGAGGTCGAACATCGGCCCGCCCACGGGGTCGAACACCACGTCGACCCCACGGCCGTCGGTGAGCGCCTTGATCTGCTCGCGCAGGTCAGAGCCGTCGCTGTCCAGCGCGTGGTCGGCACCGTGGCTCGGTGGCGACCGCGAGCTTGTCCGCCCCCCGCGCGGTGGCGATCACCGTGGCCCCCAGCGCCTTGCCGACCTCGACCGCGGTGAGGCCGACGCCGCCCGCCGCCCCATGCACCAGCAGGGTCTCGCCGGCATGGAGGTCGGCGCGCCAGCGCAGCGCACCGTGCGCCGTGCCGTAGGCGATGGCGAAGCCGGCGGCCGTGGCGTCGTCGATATGGTCCGGCAGGGGCACCACGTCGCTGGCGACGGCCACGGCGCGCTCGGCGAGCCCACCATGGCTGAGCACGGCCATGACCCGCTGCCCGGCCTTGAGCCCGTCCACCCCGACCCCGACCCGGTCGATCTCGCCCGCCACCTCGAGCCCCGGCACGAAGGGCAGTGCCGGCTGCTCCTGGTACTTGCCGCGCAGCATCAGGAGGTCGGCGAAGTTGAGGCCGGCGGCACGGACCCGCAGGCCGACATGGCAGGCACCCGGATCGGGCACCGGCAGGTCGGCGAGGACGAGACCCTCGGGCCCGCCGTGCTCGCGGCAGAGAATGGCGCGCATGAGGGCTCTCCCGGGTCTCCGCTGCCCCAAGTTACGTTGCATCGCGAAAATAGGCCGGCCCGGGCCCGACCGGAAGCCTTGAGGCTTTGTCGCCGCGGCGGCGCTCCCTACCTAGGAGCCATGCACGATCCTCCCATGCGCGGCTATTTCGCGGTCGGTGCCGAGGGCATCAGCAAGCCGATCAATCTCGGCCACCTCGTGCGTTCCGCGCATGCGTTCGGCGCCAGCTTCGTCTTCCTCGTCAATGCCGAGTACGACGTCCGCCGCTCGGTCTCGGACACCTCCAAGGCCGAGCTGGCCCTGCCGGTCTACGACTATCCGGACGTGGCGAGCCTCGCTTTGCCGCGCGGCTGCCGGCTGGTGGGCTGCGAGCTGATCGACGAGGCCGTGGCCCTGCCGAGCTTCCGCCATCCGCTCAACGCGGCCTACGTGTTCGGGCCCGAGCGCTCCTCGCTCTCGCCCGCCATGCTGGCGCGCTGCGACCATGTGGTGCGGATCCCGACCCGGTTCTGCATCAATCTCGCCGTGGCCGGTGCGATCGTGATGTACGACCGGATGCTCTGCCACGGCCGCTTCGCCGACCGGCCGGTCCGGGCGGGTGCGGGGGCGCCGCTGCCGCCGCACGTCCATGGCGGCGTCTTCCGCCGGCCACAGGACGGTGACGCCGCATGAGCGCCTCCCTGCTTTGCGCTCGCGGCATCACCCGGTATGGTGGCCTTCACCCTCCCCGCGCAGCGACAGACTGGATGATGGTACTCTCGAAGCCGAGAACTCTGGCCTTCTGCCTTCTCGCGACCCTGGCGACCCTGGGCACGGCCCTGGCGCAGACACCGAAGTTCCTCGCCAGCCATCGGGACTGGACGGTGTACGTGGTCGAGAACGACGGCGGGAAGGTGTGCTATATCGCCAGCGAGCCTTCCAAGCAGGAGGGCAACTACAGCAAGCGGGGCAATCCGGCCGTGCTCGTCGCACTCCTGCCGGGCGATCCGCCCTCCGAGCAGGTGAGCGTGCAGCCGGGCTACGCCTACCGGAAGAACTCCAACGTCGAGGTCGCCGTCGGCCCGCAGAAGTTCGACCTGTTCACCCAGGGCGAGCATGCCTGGGCACGGACGGACTCGGACGACAAGGCGCTGATCGTGGCCATGCGCCGGGGCAGCACGATGACGGTGAAGGGCACCTCGGTGCGCGATACGAGCTCGACCGACACCTACTCGCTGGCCGGCTTCGCCAGCGCCTACGACGCCATGCGCGATGCCTGCAAGTGAGCTCGCCCCCAAGAGCCTGATCGGGCTCGATCAGGCTGGCCTCGAGGAAGCACTGCGCGAGGTGGGCGAGCCCGATGCCAAGCTGCGGCTGCGGGCACGGCAGCTCTTCCACTGGCTCTATCATCGTGGCGCCGACGACGTTGCGGCCATGACGACGCTGCCGCAGGAGACGCGCCTGCGGCTGGCGGCCGGTTTCACCGCGGCACGGCCTGCGATCGCCGCCGAGCAGCGCTCCGCCGACGGCACCTGCAAGTGGCTTCTGCGCTTCCCGGACGGGCAGGAGGTGGAGGCGGTCTTCATCCCGGAGGAGGACCGGGGTGCCTTGTGCATCTCGACCCAGGTGGGCTGCACGCTCACCTGCAAGTTCTGCCACACCGGGACCATGCCGCTCGTGCGCAACCTGGGCACGGGCGAGATCCTGGCGCAGATGCTGGTGGCGCGCGACGCCTTGCGCGAGTGGCCGACCGGGCGTGAGGGCCACCTCTTCACCAACATCGTCGTCATGGGCATGGGCGAGCCGCTCTTCAACTATGAGAGCACGGTGGCAGCGCTCAGGCTCGCCATGGCCGAGGAGGGGCTGAACCTGTCGCGGCGGCGGATCACGGTCTCCACCTCGGGCGTGGTGCCGCGGATCGAGCAGCTGGGGCAGGATCTGGCCGTCGGGCTCGCGATCTCGCTCCATGCGGTGCGCGACGAGCTCCGCGACGAGCTGGTGCCGATCAACCGCAAATGGCCGATCGCCGAGCTGCTGGATGCCTGCCGCCGCTACCCGAGCCGGCGGCACATCACCTTCGAGTACGTGATGCTGAAGGACGTCAACGACAGCGACGCCGATGCGCGCGAGCTGGTGCGGCTGCTCAAGGACATCCCGGCCAAGGTCAACCTGATCCCCTTCAATCCCTGGCCCGGGGCACCCTTCGAGTGCTCCTCCAACAACCGCATCCGCGCCTTCGCCGGCATCGTCGAGGCGGCGGGGCATGCGAGCCCGGTGCGCACGCCGCGCGGCCGTGACATCCTGGCCGCCTGCGGGCAGCTCAAGACCGCGAGCCTGCGCGAGCGCCGGCAGCGGGTTGCGGCATGAGGTCAGGGAGTTACGGGATTGGAGCGCTTTAAGCTTCTGATCGGGAACAAGAACTACTCATCGTGGTCGCTGCGCCCCTGGCTGGCGCTCAAGATGGCCGAGATCCCGTTCGAGGAGGAGCTGATCCATTTCGGCGAGGAGCGCTGGAAGGAGCGCGTGCGCGCCACCAACCCGGCGGGGCAGGTGCCGGCCCTCGTCCACGAGCATGACGGCGGGCGGACCCTGGTCTGGGAGAGCCTCGCCATCTGCGACTATGTGGCCCGGCTGCGCCCGGCGGCACGGCTCTGGCCCGAGGTCAGGGCTGCCCTGGCCTTCTGTCTCGGGGCATGCGCCGAGATGCATTCCGGGTTCCGCGACCTGCGCAACAGCATGCCGATGAACATCAGGAAGCAGCTCCCCGGCCGTGGGCGGACCCCGGGCACGATGGCCGACATCGAGCGGATCTCCGCCATCTGGCGCGAAGCGCGCGACCGTTTCGGCGGCAACGGGCCGTTCCTCTTCAGCCACTTCACCGTGGCCGACGCCATGTTTGCGCCGGTGGTGTTCCGCTTCATGACCTACGAGGTCGAGCTCGGTCCCGTGGAGGCCGCCTACCGCGACCACATGCTGGCCCTGCCGGCGATGCGGGAGTGGGCCGAGGCCGGGGCTGCCGAGCCCTGGATCGTGCCGGTGGACGAGGTCGAGTGAGGCGCTTCCTCGTCGGCCTCCTGGCGACCATCGGCTTCCTCACCCTCCTGGTCGGCATCATTGGTGCCGCCGCCGTGGCCTGGTTCATGCGTCAGGCCGGACCGACCCTGCCGGAGCAGATCCTGCTCGTGGCCGACCTGCGCGAGGAGCTGCCCGAGGCACTGCCGACGCGCGGGATCGCCAGCCTGGGGCTGGACGGCGAGAAGCTCACCGTGAGCGACGTGACCCTGGCGCTCGAGCAGGCCGCTGGCGACCCGCGCGTGCGTGGCCTGATCGCCCATGTCGACGACACCAGCCATGGCTTCGCCGTGGCCCAGGAGCTGCGGCAGGCGGTGGAACGATTCCGGGCCGGCGGCAAGTTCGCCGTGGCCCATGCCGACACGTTCGGCGAGCTGACCCCGGGCAACGAGGGCTACTATCTCGCCGCCGCCTTCGACCGGATCGAGCTCCAGCCGGCGGGCCTCCTGGGCCTGACCGGCATCGCCGCCGAGCTGCCCTTCGTCGGCAAGCTCCTGAACGATCTGGGCATCCGGCTCGAGGTGGAGAAGCGGGCCGAGTACAAGACCGTGCTGGAGAACTTCAGCGAGGCCCAGATCTCGCCTGCCAACCGCGAGATGCTGGAGGGGATCGTGGGCGAGCTCGCGAGCCAGCTGGCCGACGGGATCGCCGCCGGCCGCCAGCTGCCGCGCGAGGACGCCGTCCGGCTCATGGGGGCCGGGCCCTACACGGCCGCGGAGGCACAAGGGGCCCGGCTGATCGACGAGGTCCGCCACTTCGACGAGGCGCTGTCGGCGGCAAGGGCCAAGGCGGGGCCGGAAGCGCGCACGGTGTCGCTCGAGGACTACTGGGAGGCCCGGCCCAAGGGTCGCGAGGCGGCGGCCCGCGTGGCCTTCGTGCGCGGCACGGGCATGATCCGGCGCGGCGAGGGCGGGCTCGGTTCGGGCATCGCGGCCGAGGATCTGGCCGGCACGCTGGCCGAGGCGGTCGACGATGACGAGGTCGAGGCCATCCTGCTCCGGCTCGACACCGGCGGCGGCTCGGCCGTGGCCTCGGAGACGATCGCCCGCCAGCTCCGCCGTGCCGTGGCCGCCGGCAAGCCCGTGGTCGTCTCCATGGGCAACACGGCGGCCTCCGGCGGCTACTGGATCGCCGTCGAGGGCACCACGCTCCTGGCCCAGCCCGCGACCCTCACCGGCTCGATCGGCGTGGTCGCCGCCAAGCCGGTGCTGACGGGCCTGTGGGAACGGTTGGGCGTGACCTGGGCGCAGGTGGCACGGGGCGAGAACGCCGCCATGTGGTCGGTGAACGAGCCCTACACGCCGGCCGCCAGGGCGCGGCTGGTCTCGCTCATCGACGCCATCTACGGCGACTTCAAGGACAACGTGGCGCGCGGCCGCGACCTCGACCCGGTCCGGGTCGAGGAGATCGCTAGGGGCCGGGTATGGACCGGCCGCGAGGCCGCCGAGCGCGGTCTGGTCGACCGGCTGGGCGGCCTGCACGAGGCGCTGGCGGCGTTACGCGAGGCCCTGGAGCTGGCGCCGGACGCGCCGCTGGCGCTGGAGCCCCGGCCGCGGCCGCGCCCGGCCTGGGCACGGCTGATGCGGCTCATGGACGAGGGCTTCGGCGGCCTGGAGACGCTGGCGGCGCTGCCCAGGGCCTTCCTGGGCAGCGGCACGCTGGCGCTCACGGCACCCGTCAGCCTGCGCTAGCGGCGAGCCCGCCGTGGCCGGTGCCAGGGGTGGTCTGGCGCTCGCGCACCAGCTCGTCCACGCTCCGCTCGGACTCCTCGTAGGCGAGGCGGGTGATGTCGCTGCGGGCGGCACCGATCCGGGCAAGCTCGCCGTCGGGCAGCCGCTGCAGGCGGTTGAGGTTGGCATGGAACTCGCGGTACTGGCGCCACGCGAGGTAGATGTTCTGAAGCAGGTCCATCGATCCGATCTCCGACGCACCCGGTGCCGTGCGGAGCACAGTGCTCCGTTCAACCGGGAGGATTTGCCGGCGACGCCCCAAGGCAGCCGCCACCTCCCTGAGCTCGAGGCCTCTTCCTGGGCCTACGGATGTCGAGATGCGGACGATGGCCGAACGGTACAAGCAGGCGATGCTGCATCGCAGCATTGTGTGGATGCGTGGAACCGCGGAGCAGCAAAGCCGTGGCAGATCAGGGCACTAGCGCTTCCTCGAGAGGTGCGGCCGCGAACTTGTGATCAAGGGCGTACCCTTCGGCGCGCACGGTGCGCAGCAGGTCGGCCTCACCGCCGGCATTGAGGGCGCGGCGCAGGCGGCGGATCGTGGCATCCACCGTGCGGACCTCGATCTCGAGATCGGAGCCCCAGACCCGGTCCAGGAGCTGGGCACGCGAGAAGACGCGGCCGGGATGCTCCAGGAAGTGGCGCAGCAGCCGGAACTCGGTCGGCGAGAGGTGGACCTCGCGCGTGCCGCGGAAGACACGATGTGCTGCCAGGTCCATGCGCAGGTCGTGGAAGGCCAGGAGCTGCTCGGCGAAGGCCGGCCGCACGCGCCGCAGCACGGCCCGGATGCGGGCCACGAGCTCGGCCGGCGAGAACGGCTTGGTGATGAAGTCGTCGGCCCCGAGGTCGAGGCCGCGCAGCCGGTCGTGCTCCTCGCCGCGGGCGGTGAGCATGATGATCGGCAGGTGTGCCGTCTCGGGGCGCCGGCGCAGGCGGCGGCAGAGCTCGAGGCCCGAGAGCTGCGGCAGCATCCAGTCCAGCAGCAGGAGATCGGGCGGCCGCTCCTCGACAAGGGTGATCGCCTCCTCGCCGTCATAGGCCTGCGCCACCTCGAAGCCAGCGGCCTCCAGGTTGTAGGCCAGCAGCTTCTGCAGCGGCGGCTCGTCCTCGACGATCAGGACGAGCGGCTTCATCCGTCGAGCTCGTGGCGGGGGCGGTTGATCTGCGTGCCGTGGATCATGTAGTCGATCTTCTCGGCAATGTTGGTCGCGTGATCGCCGATGCGCTCCAGGTTCTTGGCAATGAACAGGAGGTCGATGCAGCGGCTGATGGTCCGCGGATCTTCGAGCATGTAGGTCACGAGCTCGCGGAACAGGCTGTTGTAGAGCTCGTCGATCTCCTTGTCGCGCTCGATGATGTCCCGAGCCTTGTCGACATCCCGGTCGACATAGGCATCGAGCACGTCCTTGAACATGCCGAGGCAGAGCTCGCCGATCCGCGGCACCCGCAGCATGGCCGGCAGCTCCGGCTGCTCGGCCAGGCGCTGCGAGCGCTTGGCGATGCTGACCGCGTAGTCGCTCATGCGCTCGAGATCGTTGCTGATCTTGAGCGCCATGGCGATCACGCGAAGGTCGACCGCCATGGGCTGGCGGGTGGCGAGCAGCTTCACCACGGCCTGATCGACCTGCTCCTCCAGCTCGTCGATGGCCCCGTCGCCCTGGATCACCGCGGAAGCGACGTCGAAGTCGCGCTCGACCAGGGCCGTCAGCGCGTTGGCCACCTGCTTCTCGGCGGCGGCCCCCATGGCGGCGATCTGGTGGGTGAGTGCTGACAGCTCCTGGTCGTAGGCACGAACGATATGCTTGTGCTCGAGCGCATCATTGGGAGTGTTCATCGCCGCTCTCCTCAGCCGAACCGGCCGGTCAGATAGTCGCTCGTGCGCTGCTGCCTCGGGCGGGTGAACAGCTCGTCGGTAGGGCCGAATTCCACCAGCTCGCCCAGATACATGAACGCGGTGTTGCGGGACACCCGAGCCGCCTGCTGCATGTTGTGGGTGACGATGAGGACCGTGACCTCGCCGGCCATGCTGATCACGAGGTCCTCGATGCTCGCCGTGGCGATCGGGTCGAGGGCCGAGGTCGGCTCGTCGAACAGCACGATCTCGGGCTCGGTGGCGAGCGCCCTGGCGATGCACAGGCGCTGCTGCTGACCGCCTGAGAGTGCCGTGCCAGGCTCCTTCAGGCGGTCCTTGGCCTCCTCCCAGAGGGCAGCACCGCGCAGCGCTGCCTCCACCCGGCCGTCGAGCTCGCTGCGGTTGCGCATCCCGCGGACGCGCAGGCCGTAGGCCACGTTGTCATAGATCGACTTCGGGAACGGGTTCGGCTTCTGGAAGACCATGCTGATCCGCATGCGGACCTCGATCGGGTCCACCTTCGGGCTGACGATGTTCACGTTGTCCGGGTAGAGGATGATCTCGCCTTCGTAACGGGTAGCCGGGGTGAGGTCGTGCATGCGGTTGAAGGCACGCAGCAGCGTGGACTTGCCGCAGCCGGAGGGACCGATCAGCGCGGTCACCGAGCCGTCCGCGATCGGCATGTTGATGTTCCGGAGCGCCTGCTTTGCTCCGTAGTAGAAGCTGAAGTTGCGCACCTCGGCCTTCGGTCTCGCCGCCGGCCCCGCCGATGGCGTGAGGCCGGGAGCCGGGACCGCGGTCCTCACGGCGGCTTGGGTCATGAAGTCCTCACCAGGTGATTCGTTTGCGGAGGCGGTAGCGGAAGTAGACGGCTCCGGCGTTCATGAGCAGCGTCACCACCAGCAGGACGAGACCGGCCGCGGCGGCGTTCGCCTGGAAGCCGACCCCGGGACGCGAGACCCAGTTGAACATCTGGATCGGAAGAACCGTGAACCCGTCGAACAGCCAGGCGAAGCTGACGAACGGCGGCTCGGCGCTGAGCGGCGGGGTCGGCAGGAAAGCGATGAAGGTGAGCGCGCCGATGGTGATCAGCGGTGCCGTCTCGCCGATGGCCCGGGCAAGGCCGATGATGATGCCGGTCATGATGCCGGGCAGCGAGTAGGGGATGACGTGGTCGGCCGTGACCTGCCATTTCGAGGCACCGCAGGCATAGGCCGCCTCGCGGACGGTATGCGGCACGGACCGGATCGCCTCGCGGGTCGCGACGATGATCACGGGCAGGATCAGAAGCGCCAGCGTCAGCCCCGCGCTGAGCACGCTGCGGCCGAAGCCCAGCGCGTAGACGAAGAGGCCCAGCGCCAGGAGGCCGTAGACGATCGAGGGCACGCCGGCGAGGTTGGTGACGTTGATCTCGATCAGCGCCGTGATCCGGTTCCTGGGCGCGTACTCCTCGAGATAGGTGGCGGCTGCGACCCCGAGCGGGATGCCGATGATCGCGGTCACGAACATGACCAGCAGCGTGCCGACCCAGGATGAAAGGATGCCGGCCTGTGCTGCCCGCCGCGAGGGGAAGTTGGTGAAGAACTCCCAGGACAGCCGCGGCGCGCCATCGTAGAACAGCTTGAACAGGAGCGCGCCGATCACGAGCACGCCCACCAGGGTGGCGGCGAGGCCCACGGCCTCGAACACCCGGTCCCAGCGCTTGCGCCGGGCGACGTTGGCCCGCGTCGCCGCCGCCGTGTCGATGGTCCGGCGCCGCGGCGCACCTGCGAGGACGGCTTGCGTCGCCATCAGTAGGCCTCCCGATAGCGCGTGCGCAGGACGTGCGCGACCACGTTGAAGAAGAGCGTGATCACCAGGAGCGTCAGCCCGGCGGCGAAGATCGTCTGGTAGCCGATGCTGCCGTGCGGCAGGTCGCCCAGCGCCACCTGGACGATGTAGGCGGTGATCGTCGCCGCCGGCTGGGTCGGATCGAGCGTGAGGTTCGGCTGCTGGCCCGCCGCGATCGCGACCACCATCGTCTCGCCCACGGCCCGCGAGATGCCGAGCACGAACGCGGCGGCGATGCCGGAGATCGCGGCCGGCACCACGACCTTCCACGCCGTCTGGAGCTTGGTGGCGCCGGTGGCGTAGGACGCCTCGCGAAGCCCGTTGGGCACCGCCCGCATCGCATCCTCGCTCACCGAGCTGATGTAGGGGATGATCATGATCCCGATCACGATCCCAGCGCTCAGCACGTTGAAGGTCGGCAGCCCGGGGATGATCGTCTGCAGCAGCGGTGTCACCGCCAGCAGGGCGAAGTAGCCGTAGACCACGGTCGGGATGCCGCCCAGGATCTCCAGGAACGGCTTGACCACCTCGCGCATGCGCGGGTGTGCGAACTCGCTCAGATAGATGGCGACGACCAGGCCCAGCGGGATCGCCACGATGAGCGCCACGGCGGTGCTCAGCAGGGTGCCGCAAAGCAGCGGCAGGATGCCGTAGCGCGGCTGCTCGAACAGCGGCGTCCACATCGTGTCGGTCAGGAACAGGCTGATCGGGACGTGTTGGAAGAAGGTGTACGATTCGTAGACGAGGATGACGACGATCGCCGTGGTGACGAGCACCGACGAGAACGCCGCCAGGAACAGGAGAAACTCGATCACCCGCTCGCGCAGGTTGCGGCGGCGGACGTTGCTGATGTGACCAAGGATCGTCGAAGCCATGCCGGTCGGCCTAGAAATGGGGAATGGAGCAGTGCCCCATCCCCCGTCTCGGATCAGCTGCGTGAGGGTCGCGCCTGCGGCGTCACCCCTGCAGCTCGCGCTCGAGCAGCTCCTCGATCTTGAGGCCGACTTCCGGCACGCCGCCGAACACGGTGCCCGTCCTCTTCTCGGCGAAGCGCTCCATCGCCTTGCGATAGGCCTCCTCCGGCAGCGCCGTGTAGGCGACCTCGGTCGCGAGCGCACCGCCCTCGCGCAGATAGAACTCGACGAACTCCCGCACTGCCGGCTTCTCCATGCCCTTCGTGCTGACATAGATGAAGAGCGGGCGCGAGAGCGGGGTGTAGGTCCCGTCCTGCACGGTCTGCGCGCTGGGACTTACGCACGTGCCGTTGCCGCCGTCGATTTCGACGACCTTCAGCTTGCCCTCGTTCTCGGCCACATAGGCGAACGGGATATAGCCCAGCGCGTTCCTGTCGCCGCCCACGCCCTGAACGAGGACGTTGTCGTCCTCGCTCGCGGTGTAGTCGCCGCGGCTGGACTTGGCCTTCCCCACCACCGCCTCGGTGAAGTAGTCGAACGTCCCTGAATCCGAGCCGGCACCATAGAGGGTGAGCGGAGCGTCCGGCCAGCTCGGGTCGACCTGGTTCCAGCGGGTGATCTTGCCCTGTGCGTCGGGCGCCCAGATCTTCTTCAGGTCGGCGATCTTCACGCAGCTCAGGAAGTCGTTCTGCGGGCTTACGGCGACGGTGAGGGCGTCATAGGCGATCGGCAGCTCGACGAACGAGACGCCGGCCGCCTTGCAGGTCTCGATCTCCTCCTTGAGGATCGGTCGCGAGGCGTTCGAGATGTCGGTCTCGCCGCGGCAGAACTTCTTGAAGCCGCCGCCCGTGCCGGAGATGCCGACGGTGACGCGGACCTTGCTGCCCTTCGCCTTCTGGAACTCTTCGGCCACCGCCTCGGTCACCGGGAACACCGTGCTCGAGCCGTCGATCTGGACCGTCTCGGCGGCCCGGGCGCTGCCCACGCCAGCCATGACCGCCGCAGCAGCGGTCGCGAGGAAGAGTCGCTGCATCTGTGCCTCCAAATGCCTGTGCATGCCTGCTCCGGGGAGTGGCAGCGGTGGTTGCGGCTTTTATGGCCGGTTCGTGACAGCTCAGCGACAACGCCCGGTGTCAGTCGGCCGCGGGCAGGTAGACCGTGAAGGTGCTGCCCTGACCGAGCCCGCTCTGGATCGCGAGATGGCCCTGGTGGCGGCGCAGGATGTGCTTGACGATGGCGAGCCCGAGGCCGGTGCCGCGGAGCTTGCGCGAGCGCGCGCTGTCGACGCGGTAGAAGCGCTCGGTGAGGCGGGGGATGTGCTCCCGGGCGATCCCGGGGCCCTCGTCCTGCACGGCGACCCGCACGCAAGGGCGGCCGGCCGCAGGGCCGGCAGCGGCCGGAGCCGCCGCCACGGCCTCGGCCGTGATCCGCACCATCTGCCCCTCGCCGCCATACTTGATCGCGTTGTCGATCAGGTTGACGAAGAGCTGATGCAGCTGGTCGGGATCGCAGACGATCAGGGGCAGGTCGGCCGGGATGGAAGCCACGAGCCGCACCTTGGCGCCCGCCGCCACCGCGTACATCCGCTCGATCACCTGCTCCAGGAGTGCCTTGGGCTCGCAGCGCTCGGTCGGCGGCTGACGGGCGGCGAGCTCGATCCGCGACAGGGAGAGCAGGTCGTCGACGAGCCGGGTCATCCGGGCGGCCTCGCCCGCCAGCAGCTCCAGGAACATCTCGCGGCCCTTGGCATCGTGACGCGCCGGCCCGCGCAGCGTCTCGACGATGCCCAGGATCGAGGCCAGGGGGTTGCGGATCTCATGGCTGGCATTGGCCACGAAGTCCGAGCGCATCCGCTCGATCATCACCTGCTCGGTCTGCTCGCGCAGGGCCACGAGCACGCCCGGCCCCTCCTCGCCGAGGTCGAGGGGCTCGACCCGGGCGCTGAACAGGCGCTGGCGATAGAGCGTGGGCGTGAAGGTGACATTGCTGGCGGTGCCGGCCTCGAGCGTGCCGCGCACCGCCGCCAGCACGCCGGGATCGCGCAAGACCCGGGCCAGGGGCAGGCGTCGGTTCTCGATGCCGAAATCGCGCCGGGCCGCGGCGTTGACCCGGATCACGTCGAGCCGCGCGTCGATCACCAGGATCGGGTCCGGCACCGCCTCGAGCACCGAAGCCAGTGTCCGATCCTGCGCCTCGATCCGCAGCTCGTGCCGGCGCAGAAGCTCGGCGAGCTCGGCGGCGGGGCGAACCAGCGGCCCGGGCAGCCCCGCCACGGATGCGCCCGGCGCCTCGGCCAGCCGGTCGAGCCAGGCCGCAAGCCTGCCCAGCTGATGCAGCTGCCACATGGAGAGGGCTGCCGCCGCGAGAACGCTGGCGAGCCATCCAACGACAAACGTCCCGGCGCCGATCACGCCGACGGCCAGGAGCGCTGCCAGCACCACGAACGCCGGCACGCTGCCGAGCAGGCTCGCGCCTGCCAGGGCCCCTGGCGCCTTGAGGAGCTCGCGCAGGCTCAGGGGCGATGCCCCGAACGGGCAGGACCGGGCGGCTTGCTCATCCGTGCCTCCATGAAAGACCGCGCCAGGCGCCAGGCCGATGCGGGTGTTCCTACCGGTTCGGCGGGACCGCCGCGAGCGCCCGCGGCTTCTGCATGAGCGGCCAGAGCAGGAGGGCCGCGAGGTAGAGGACGGAGAGGCCCAGGAAGGCGTCGTTGAAGGTGAGGACCTGGGCTTGGCACTCGACGATGCGGGCGACCTGGCGCAAGGCCGCGAGCTCGGCGTCGCCGGGGAGGAGGGAGGAGAAGCGGGCGGCCAGCGTGTCGAGGGTGGCCTGGACCTCGGGGCGGGTCGGGTCGATCCGGGCGGCCAGATGGTTCCAGTGCAGCTGCTCGCGATGGTCGATCAGGGTGTTGAGGAGGGCCAGGCCCACGGCACCGCCCAGGTTGCGGGTGAGATTGAAGACGCCGCTCGCGTTCTTGAGCTCGTGCGGCGGCAGGGTGGCGAGCGACAGGCGGTTGATCGGGATGAAGCAGAACAGGAGGGCGACGCCGCGCAGCGCCTGCGGCAAGGCGAGGTCGGCGAAGCCGCTCTCGCTGGTGAGGAAGCTGTTGAGATAGAGGCCCAGGGCGAAGAGGGCGAAGCCGATCGCCAGCAGGGCGCGCAGGTCGACACGGGTGGAGAGGCGGGCGGCGATGGGGGCGGTGATGAACTGGGCGATGCCGGTCACCGCCATGACATAGCCGATGTCCAAGGCCGTGTAGTGGCGCACACGGCCGAGGAACAGCGGCAGCAGGAAGACCGCGCCATAGAGGCCGATGCCCAGCACGAAGCTGAACAGGCTGCCGATGGCGAAGTTGCGGTTCCTGAAGCAGCGCAGATCGACGATCGGGTTGTAGTGGGTGAGCACGCGCCAGAAGAAGAGGGCGGCCCCGGCGAGCATGACGAAGGCCAGGGCGCGCACGGTCCCGTCGGCCAGCCAGTCCTGGTCCGGGCCCTCGTCGAGCACGAACTCGAGGCTGCCCAGGAACGCCGCCATGGCGACGAGGCCGATCCAGTCGAAGCCTTCGAGCAGCGACCAGTCGGGGCGGTCGATGTCGAGGAACGAGAGGACGCCGACGGTGACGACGATCCCGGGCACCAGGTTGACCAGGAACAGCCAGTGCCAGGAGAAGGTGGTGGTGAGCCAGCCGCCCAGCGTCGGGCCCAGCGTCGGCGCCAGCGTGGCGACGAGGCCGACGATGGCCGACATGGTGACCTGCCGGTCGCGCGGGAAGATCAGGTAGGCGCTGGAGAAGACGGTGGGGATCATGGCCCCGCCCAGAAAGCCCTGGAGGGCCCGGGCGGCGATCATCGCCCCCAGCGTGTCGACGAAGGCGCAGGCGATGCTGGCTGCTGTGAAGCCTGCGGCCGAGAGCACGAACAGGAGGCGGGTCGAGAGCAGCCGGGCGAGGAAGCCCGAGAGCGGGATCATCACCACCTCGGCGATGAGGTAGGAGGTCTGCACCCAGGCGATCTCGTCCGGTGCCGCCGAGAGCCCGCCCTGGATCTCGCCCAGCGAGCTGGCGACGATCTGGATGTCCAGGATCGCCATGAACATGCCGACGACCATGAACACCCAGCCCAGCCGGTTGCGGAGCGAGAAGAGCTGGGCGGCGGTCGGTGCGGCTGCCGGAGCGCGCCGGTGGCGGCGGCCGCGAAGGGCGTATCGGCCGGGCAAGCTCGAGGGCGGCCGCCATGCTCAGCGCACCGGTGCCGCCTCGGCGCGCCCGATCGGGGCCGTGGCGACGTCGTGCCGGCCC
Source organism: uncultured Alphaproteobacteria bacterium (assembly GCA_963830775.1). Classification (GTDB taxonomy): domain Bacteria; phylum Pseudomonadota; class Alphaproteobacteria; order Geminicoccales; family Geminicoccaceae; genus CAWHNT01. The sequence continues at coordinate 108,985 of CAWHNT010000038.1, forward strand.
TGCCGTCGGTCGGCCGTGACCACGACCGAGAGGCCGGGGCGGAGCAGCCCGGTCAGCGGGTTGGTCAGCGGCAGCCTGATCCGCACCGGCACCCGCTGCACCACCTTGGTGAAGTTGCCGGTGGCGTTCTCGGGCGGCAGCAGGCTGAAGGTCGAGCCCGAGGCCGGGGCCAGGCTCTCGATCGTGCCGGTGAGCGGTGTCTCGGGGTAGGCGTCGACCTCGAGCCGGACCTCGTCGCCGACCCGCATCCCGGCCAGCTGGGTCTCCTTGAAGTTCGCCTCGACATAGAGCTCGTCCAGCGGGACGATGGTCATCAGCTGCTGGCCGACCTTCAGATAGTCGCCGACCTGGACCCGCTTGTTGCCGATCACCCCGTCGATGGGTGCGCGCAGCGTGGCATGCTCGAGGTCGATCCGGGCCAGCTCCAGTGCCGCCTGCGCCATGGCCCGCTCGGCCTCCGCCGTGGCGCGGGCCGCGTCGATGACCGCGATCTGGTCGCGGGCGGCCTCGAGCGAGGCCTCGGCGGCGGCGACGGCGGCCCGGGCCCGGTCGGCATCGACCCGCGCCTGGCCCAGCGTCTGCTCGCTGGCGTTGCGGCGCTCGGCAAGCCGGCTGTAGCGCTCGAAGTCGCTCTGGGTCCAGCTCGCCTGGGCGGCAGCGCTCGCGAGCGTGGCCTCGGCCTCGCGGATGCGGGTGGCCTGCACCTTCAGCTGGCTCTGGGCCGTGGCGATCGCCGCCTCGCGGCTGCGCAGCGCCGCCGCCGCCTCGTCCACCCGCGCCCGCAGGTCCCGGTCGTCCAGGCGCAGCAGCACCTCGCCGTGCCGCACCGGCCGGTTCTCGACGGCCTCGATGCCGGCCACATAGCCCGCGATCCTGGGCGAGATGACCGACAGGTCGCCCTCCACATAGGCGTTGTCGGTGGTCTCCAGGAAGCGCAGCTCCGTCCACCAGTACCACCCGCCGAAACCGGCAGCGGCCAGCAAGAGCAGCAGAACGGGAAGGCCCAGGCTCTTCTTCATTGCCATCCAGGCGACGACCGGCCCGATACCGAGCCATCAACGAGCCTGCGCACGATAGACGGGGTTTCTCTACTTTCAAGCTAGCAGCGCGACCCGAAAGCCGACGCGGACGTTAGCTGGTCCGGCTATGGCGCCTTGGTCGCAAACAGGAACTCGCGCCCGACCTTCACCCGAGGCTCGCCGTCATAGGCGATCACGTCGGCCGTGGCGTAGGTCTCGGTCCAGCGCTCGGGCAGGAAGCTGCCGGTGCCGATGATGTCGATGGGCGCCTTCACGCTCGCCATCAGCTTGCACTTGGAGGGGCCGAAGCCCGAGCTGGCGATGATCTTGACCCTGTCGTAGCCGGCGGCATCCAGGCGCTCGCGGGCGTGATAGATGCCGGCGGCGGTGACACCTGTCCCGGTCAGCCAGCGCAGCTCCTCCTCGCTGCGGTAGGTGCGGATCGCCTGCGGCGCGTGACGTTCCAGCACGTCGTAGCTCGCGGCCACGTCCAGGCCCTCGACGAAGCGGCCGCCATGGGTGTCGAGGCGGATGCCGAGGCGGCCTGCCGCCGCGAGGTCCGGGAAGCGGGCGCAGACCTCGAGCGCGTCGCTGATCTCGCGCCCGAAATAGTCGACCAGCACGTAGAGCGGGTCGTCGGGGAAGGCCTCCTGGAACATCTCGGCCGCGCGCAGCGTGCTGCCCGCATAGCCGATCAGCGCGTGCGGCATGGTGCCGAGCCCGCGCGCCTGGCCGAAATAGTGCGCCGTCGAATCGCTGGCATTGCCGACGAAGCCCTTGGCCCCCGTCTCCTTGCGGGCGCGCGCCGAGCCCACGCTCGCGGCATAGGCCATCATCTCGGCCATCTCGGCCCCGGCACAGTGCCGCGCGTCCATGGCGAGGAAGCCGACGTAAGGCAGGTCGGTCGCCATGGTGTAGGCGTTGAAGGCGGCCACGCAGGCCGGCCCCAGCTTCTGCAGCAGGATGGTCTCGAGGTCGACCAGATGGCGGAACGAGCCCGTGATGTACATCATCGGCTCGCCCGCACCGACCCAGCTGCCCTCGGGATGCACGGTGTCGATCGCGACCTCGGCCCCGCGCTCCCGCTGCACCGTGTGCAGCCAGTCGAGCGCCAGCCTGGGCGCCGAGATCACCGGCCGGCGCATGAAGACGGCGTAGGTCACCTTGCAGTCACCGAACCGCTCGACGATCGACTTCGTCTTGACGAAGTACTTGTCGGTGAAGCGGGCGATCTCGCCGTTCTCGGGGTGCATCAGCGTTCGCCCATTCTAAGGCTGTCGGCGGCCTGGAACTCCACGCCGAGAGTAGATCTCGTCGAGGACCAGCTCAGCACCGAGACCAGGCAGCGGCACAGCGCCACCGGCGAAGTCCGACGGAAGCCGTGCGTCAAAGGCACGGAAGATATTGCAGGTTATCTCTGCATGCGGCCGGACGGCAGCGGCAGAGCTATCGGCCGCCCTCCGACGAGCTCGTAGCGTGTATCGGAGCCGTCCTCCCAGTGCACAAACTGGGCAACGGTCATTCGCAAGTCTGGCGAGGCTTGGGCCATTGGCTCCGTGCGTCCGACAGCCGTCACGACCGACCGGAGCTAAGGAGCGCTTCCAGGATAAGTCAACGACACCACTGTCCCACCCTAGCCGGAAGGGATCCTGGCCCTGCCCGCCGGAACCGCATCGAGCATGCGCACGACGAGCCGATGCAGCTCGCCCTTGGCCTGCCATTCGGGCGGGGTGACGGCCAGCAGCGCCTTCTCGATCAGCCCCCGGATCCCCAGCGCCTCCCGGATCACCGGCGAGTTCCGGGTCACCCCGCCGGAGGTGCCGACGATCGAGCGGCACCATCCCGCGTCCCGGCTGCGGTAGGACCGGCAGGCCAGCGGCCGGTCCTCGTAGACCGAGCAGGCCCCGCTCGCCTCGTCCAGGAACGCGCACGGCACCCCGGCCTTGAGACGCCCGGCGGCATCGAGCCTGGCGACCCGCTTCGCCGTCTCCCGTACCCGCACCTCGAGCCGCGGGTCCCGCCGCGCCCGATGGGCCAGGCGCACGGCCTCGGCAGGCCGGATCTCGACCTCCAGCCCGCGGCAGCACCAGGAGCAGCCGACATGGCAGGCGCCCTGCTCGACCTTCGGCGGCGCCAGGTTGCGCTCCAGCGTGTCGCGCGCCAGCTCCCAGGCCGCAAGCGCCCGCCGATGCCCCTCGAGCCCGCCCAGCCTGGCCTCGAACGCCCGCGCCAGCTCCGCCGGATCCCCGGTCCGGCGGATCTCGGTGCTGGCAGGCTCCGGCGAGCCGGGTCCGGCCACAGGCTGGATCAGCTCGCCGCCCGCAGCGCCTCCCGCTCCTCCTTCAGCGCCTCCGCCATGAGGAACGCCAGCTCCAGGCTCTGCTGGGCGTTGAGGCGGGGGTCGCAGTAGGTGTGGTAGCGGTCCTTCAAGGTAGCGTCCGTGATCGCCTGGGCGCCGCCGGTGCATTCGGTGACGTCCTGGCCGGTCATCTCGACATGGATGCCGCCGGCATGGGTGCCCTCCGCCTTGTGGATGGCGAAGAAGCTCCTGACCTCGGCCAGGATGCGGTCGAACGGCCGGGTCTTGTAGCCGCTCGAGGACTTGACCGTGTTGCCGTGCATGGGATCGCAGGCCCAGACCACGTTGCGGCCGTCGCGCTGCAGGGCACGGATCAAGGGCGGCAGATGACGCTCGATCTTGTCCCAGCCCATGCGGCTGATGAGCATGAGGCGGCCGGGCTCGTTCTCCGGGTTGAGCACGTCGCACAGGCGCAGGAGGTCCTCGGCCGGCAAGCTCGGCCCGGCCTTGAGGCCGATCGGGTTGGCGATGCCGCGGCAGAACTCGACATGCGCCCCGTCGAGCTGCCGGGTGCGGTCGCCGACCCAGACCAGGTGCGCACTCGTGTCGTACCAGCGGCCCGAGGTGCTATCGACCCGGGTCAGCGCCTGCTCGTAGCCCAGGAGCAGGGCCTCGTGGCTGGTGAAGAGCGTGGTGCGGGTGATCTCGGGCGTGCTGAGGTCGGTGACCCCGCAGGCGCGCATGAAGTCCAGCGCCTCGGTGATCCGGCCCGCCATGTCGCGGTAGCGCTCGCCCTGCGGGCTGCGGTCGAGGAAGCCCATGGTCCACTGGTGGACGCGGGTCAGCGAGGCATAGCCGCCCTGGGTGAAGGCGCGCAGCAGGTTGAGCGTGGCCGCCGACTGCGAGTAGGCCTCGAGCTGCCGGCGCGGGTCGGGCTCGCGCGCGGCAGGCTCGAACTCGATCGCGTTGACGATGTCGCCGCGGTAGCTCGGCAGGACAGTGCCGCCGATCTCCTCCATGTCGGACGAGCGGGGCTTGGCGAACTGGCCCGCCATCCGGCCCAGCTTCACGACGGGCAGGCCGGCGCCGAAGGTGAGGACGACCGCCATCTGCAGGAGCACGCGCAAGGAATCGCGGATCTTGTCGGCGGCGAAGTCGGCAAAGGCCTCGGCACAGTCGCCGCCCTGGAGGACGAAGCCCTGGCCTGCGCACACCTCGGCCAGCTTGTCCTTGAGCGCCCGGCACTCGCCCGCGAACACGAGCGGGGGATAGCTCGCCAGACGCCGCTCCACGTCGGAGAGGATCCTGCCGTCGGCATAGGCCGGGATCTGGTGAGCCCGGCGGCTCCGCCAGCTGTCGGGCTGCCAGTCGCGTACCATGATCGATCTTCCTCTGAAGCTAGGCCGGTGCCGGCTGGTACATGGTGACGAACTCCTCGGCCGCCGTGGGGTGCAGGGCCACGGTGCGGTCGAAGTCGGCCTTGGTGGCGCCGGCGGTCAGCGCCACGGCAAAGCCCTGGATGATCTCGCCGGCATCGTCGCCCACCATGTGGCAGCCCAGCACCCGGTCGGTGCCGCGCTCGACCACGAGCTTCATCATCGTCCGCCGCTCGGCGCCGGCCAGCGTGTAGAGCATCGGCCGGAAGCGGGTGCGGTAGACCACGATGTCGTGGCCCAGCGTGCGCGCGCGCTCCTCGCGTCAGCCCCACGGTCGAGGCCTGCGGCAGGCCGAACACGGCAGTCGGTGTGGTCGTATAGCAGACCTCGACCGGGTTGTCGTTGAACAGGCCCTCGGCCAGCGCCCGGCCCTCGGCGATGGCGATGGGGGTGAGATCGAAGCCCTCGCCGTCCAGGCTCGCCGCCGCATGGTTGCTGGCATCGCCCACGGCGAAGATGCCGGGCGTGCTGCTCCGGTACTGCCGGTCGACGCAGACGGCCCCCATCGGGTCGCGCTTCACGCCGTGCGCCTCGAGCCCGAGGCCGTCCGTGTTGGGCGCCGGCCTGCGCCCGGTGGCGAGGATCACCTTGTCCGCCTGCAACGGCCCGCCGCTGGTCTCGACGGTGAGCGCGTTGCCCTCCTTGCGGATCGCCAAGGGCACGATGCCGCGGCGGATGGCGAGCCCGCCATGCTCGAGCTCGGCGGTCAGGCACTCGCGCAGCTCCTGGTCGAAGCCCCGAAGCGGGTACTCGCCGCGCAGCATCAGCGTGGTCTCGCTGCCGAAAGCATGCAGGATCGAGGCGAGCTCGACCCCGATATAGCCCGCCCCGATGACCAGGAGCCGCTCCGGCAGCGGGTAGACCTCCTCCAGGACCTCATCGGAGGTGACCGCCAGCTCGCTGCCCTCGAGCCCGTCCGGGACGTGCGGCCTGCCGCCGACGGCGACCAGCACGCGCGCGGAGGTCACGGTCTCGCCCGCAACTTCGACCCGGAACGCCTCCCCGTCCCGCTCCGGCTGCAGCCTTGCCTGGCCCTCGAACAGCCGCACGCCGGCACTCTCGAGCATGCGGATGTAGATTCCGTTGAGGCGGCTGATCTCGCGGTTGCGGTTCTCGAGCAGGCGCTCGAACGCCCGCTCCGGCGTCGCCGACATCCCAGCCATAGGAGCCCGCAAGCCGGAAATACTCGGCGAAGTGCGCCCCGTAATGCATCAGCTTCTTGGGCACGCAGCCCCGGATCACGCAGGTGCCGCCGACCCGCGACAATTCGGCGATCCCCACGCGCGCGCCATGGCTCGCCGCCCGCCGTGCGCAGGCGACACCGCCGGAACCGCCGCCGATGACGAAGAGGTCGAAATCCGCCAAGATGCCTGCCCCGATCCGAGCGCGACGCCCTCCCCGGCGCCGCGGGGCCGCACCATGCGAGCAGGGCGTCCGGAAGGCAAGCGGAGAGGCTGGGGGAATCCGGTCGGCACCCCCGCTCGACTGGACGATGCCGACGCAAAGCAACTATGGGTACAGGCGATGACCAGCATCGTCCGCGTCATTGCCGTGCGGCAGGCAGTACCGTGTCCATGAGAACGCTCGAAGGCATCAGGTCCGAGCTGCGGGCCATGCTGCCGGACCTTCGACCACGCTGGCCGATCACACGGCTTGGCGTGTTCGGATCCTACGCCCGCGGCGAGCAACACGAGGGCAGCGACCTCGATCTCCTCGTCGATCTCGACCGGCCAGTAAGCTTCTTTGAGTTCCTGGAGCTGGAGGAGGAACTCGGCCGGCGGCTCGGCCTCCGCGTCGAGCTGGTCACCCGGCCGGCGCTCAAGCCCTTCATCGGCGACAGGATCCTGCGCGAGCTCGTGCCGGTATGAGCACGCGCGACAGCCGGGCCTATCTCGCCGACATGCTCCAGGCCTGTGAGGACATTCAGGCGATGGTTGCTGGCTTCCCGCTGGAGCAGTTCACGGCGGATCGAATGCGGCTGAAGGCCGTGATACGCGATCTCGAGGTGCTGGGCGAAGCTGCGGGGAAGTTGCCGGCTGAGCTCCGTCTGCTCGCTCCCGGGATACCCTGGTCGAGGATCACCGGCATGCGTCACCGGCTGATCCACGGTTACTTCGGAGTCGATGCAGCAATCGTCTTCAAGACAGCAATTGAGGACGTGCCGGCGCTGCTTCCGCCATTGCGGGACCTCATGGCGGAGGCGCAGCGTCGCGCTCAGGTAGAAGGCTAAGCTGTGCTTTATCTTTGAGGAGTTGCACGCCCGCACGCTCGATCATGCGGCCGCAGATGGCGTTGAGCCGGCTGCAATCGCAGGGGGCCGAAAGTGCCCTCCTTACTCCAAGCAGCAACCTCCATGGCACTGCGCGGGGCAGCACCACGGAAGCGAGGGCCCGAGAACGCAAGCCATACACACGATTTCAATGGAACTTATGCTGCACCGCACTATTCCTCTCCGCAACCTGGGCCGGAGCCCGGGACATGGGTGGAGGACGGACGTGGCAGGCAACGGCGAGCTTGGGGTGCTCGGGATTTCCTGGCGATCGCGGTGGTGCTCTACACCGTGAGCTGGACCCTGGTCGGCCCTCCCGGCACGGTCCCGCTCACGGCGACCGAGAGCGCCACGAAGCGCAACGGGTTAAGCAAAGCGGATCTGGATGTCTCTGCCAAGCTCCCCGAGTAGCGCCTGGAGCGGGGTGAGGAAGCCGAGGCATTTCCGGGGCGTCAGATTGTGGGTGAGGACGATCTCCTGCAGCTCGGCATCACCGAGCGCGTCGAGGTCGAGGTCGCGCGGCAGGTCGCGCCGTAGCCGGCCGTTGGCGTTCTCGACCGCGCCTTTCTGCCAGGAGGCGTAGGCGTCGCAGAACCAGGTTGTCATGGCGCAGGCGCTGGCGAGGAGGCCGTGCCGGGCAAAGGCGGTGTCGTTGTCGAAGGTGATGGAGGCGCGCAGGCGCGGGTCGAGCCGGCGGAAGACGGCCATCATGATGGCCACGGTCTCCGCGGCCGACTTGCCGGCAAGCCTGGCGGCGAGGACGAACCGGGTCTTGCGCTCTTTGAGCACCAGCACCGGGCGGGTCCGCTTGCAGATCAGGAGGTCGCCCTCCCAGTGCCCGGCTTCCTTGCGCTCCTGGACGGCCTCGGGCCGGTCGTGGATGGAGCGCCGCTCAGCAATGACGTTGCGCGGCTGCCGAGCCCGACGGCGCCCCCGCTTGGCCCGCCCACGCGGTAGCAGCTTCCAGAGCTTCTCGCCTTTCTGCCCGGGGCGGTGCACGAAGGCGTAGATCGTCTCGGTGGAGACGGTGCGCAGCCCACGCTCCTCGCCACGCTTGAGCCAGCCGGCGATCTGCTCGGGCGTCCAACCCTCCACAAGACGCTCGCGGACGAAGCGGCCGAGCTTGGCGTCACGCTCCACAAGCGCCGGCCGCTGGCGGCGCTCGAGGTAGCAGCCCTCGGCGTGGGCCGGCAGATAGCCACCCTTGGGCAGCAGATTGCGCCGCAGCTCGCGGCTGATGGTCGAGGCCGCCCGGCCGAGCTGCCGCGCGATCGCCCGCAAGCTCAGCCCCTCGCCCTGAGCCGGCCAGCCGCTCCCTCCCTCCAGCCTCAGATGCGTCCCGCCCGACATCGCTCCATCCCGATTTGCCATTCCGGCCAGAGCCTTACCACAAGGCCCAGGGATGTTGCGCTTCATGCCGGACTCCGCCCTGGCATTGGTAGTGCTGGCAGAGCCGCTGCTGAGCTCGGCGCCGGTGAGCTTGCGCGCCGGCTCGACCACCGCTCGCTTTCCGTGGACCCATTTGGGCTCGATCGGGTTGAGCCACGGACTTCGGCTCGGCAGCCGGCAGATCAGAAGGCGGCAACCGTGGCCGGTCCACTTGACCTCGCGATAGTGCCTCCTGACCCAGTCCTGCCCTCGCGGCTGATGTGCCAGGAGGCGTTGTCCCTGATCAGCGCAATACCCGACGGCCTCGGCCGCGAGCTGCTCGGCGACCCAGGCGAGGAAGGCGCAAGTCACGGGCTGATCGGTCGCCCGTCGACGAAGCGCAGCAGCGTCCGCTCGCGTGCAGGCAGCCACAGGCCGTAGCAGGCCAGGGCCTTCGGCTCAGGATCGGCGCGATCCACGGGATGCAGGCCAAGGCGCAGGGGCTCGCCTGCCGTCCAGGCATGCAGCGCCGGCTGCGCCAGGCGGGAGAACGAGACCTCGTCCTGGAAGCCGAGCGCCCAGCCTGGCCGGCTTTGCGCCTGCCGGATCAGGCGGTCGCGGTGACTTTTTTACGCGCGTAGTCGGGATCGGGGCTGGTGAGCCTGCGCTTGGCGCGCTTCCAGCCGACCTCCAGCGGCGCCAACGCCCGCCGGATCGTCTCGTCCGACAGGACGGTCGCGCTCAGCCCTGGTCGTGCGCGACCTGCGCCAGCAGGGTGAGCGTCCAGGTGCTCCTGGCATGGCCGAAGGCGCGTGGCGACTGGTGCAGGAGACCGCGCAGCTGCTCCAGCTTGGCTCCATCCAGCACCGGGGCGGCGCTCTGGGCCGCGGGGAACCGGCGGTCCGGGCCGAAGGCCGCGGGCGTTGAAAGCGCGGATGGCGTTGCGCACGGTCTGCACCGCGCAGCACAAACCCTGCGCAATAGCCCGCGGCGGGCGCCCTGCCGCGCTCAGCCGCACGATCTGAGCACGCCGCACGGTGAAGGCGCTTGGGGAACGTAGGCCGACGTCGAGCTGGGCGCGCTCCGCGCCGCTCAGCTCACGAACGAAGATCGGTGGGTGCATCCCGATCAGATGCGGCCCGCAATGCCTGCAGAGCTACTGGGGATTGCTAGGCCGTCAGCTGGATCGGCTCGGCAGGCCCCGTGGCTGCGACCTTCGAGACCGTGTAGAGGTACTTTCCCGATGCCGTGGCTGGGATGTCGTCGACCTGGTCGAACCGCACCTTGCAAGTTGGGCCCATGAGATCGACCAGCTTGGCCCGAACATGTTGTTGATGCTCCTGCAGTGCGGTGGTGCCGACGGCCTCGCCAGCCACGAACCGAACCACGACAAGGTCGTGCGACTCCTGGACGAGCTGGACCCGACGTATCACCGCAGTGTCGATCAGGTTGCCCAGCGTCGTGATCAGGAAGATCGGCGAGACCACCGCCCCGTCGCGCCGCACGAAGGACTCCATGCTGCGGCCGCTCACCTCCTCAAGCAATGGGGGGTTGCGGCCGCATGGGCACTGGCTCGGTGCCGAGCCGCCCACGGTCGCCCATTTGGTAGCGAATGAACGGCATGGCGTAGTTGTGGAGCGAGGTGATGACCAGATCGCCGTCCCGGCCCACGACCGGGCGCCCGCGTGCGTCCACGACCTCCACGAGGTGGGAGTTGATCGAGATGTGCATGCCGGAGGTGGCCGGGCACTCGCAGGCGACATCGCCCATCTCGCGCGAGCCGTAGAAGTTGATGACCGGCGCGCGGAAGGCCCGCGCGATCGCCTCGCGCATCGGCGGCAGGAGCGTGCCGCCGCCAATGACCACCGCCACCGGCTTGTGCATCTCCCGGCCGGTCCGATTGACGTACTGGGCCACCGTGTAGAGGCCGTCGATGTAGCCCCAGACCAGCTTCGGCCGGAATCGGTCGACCTCATCGACGATGGCCCTGAGTTCGGGCTCGCCCAGGGTGCCGCAGGGCACGATGCGGCGATTGTAGAGACTGTTCTCGGCATTGCGCCTGAGCGTGCCGGTCTCGATCACGATGTCTCGGTCGGAGCCCCAGATCTTGAGCTCGGGCTCGCCCGGGTGCTTCCCCAGCACCTCGAAGTGGTAGAGCTTGGTGGCGACGTTGATGTCCCAGTAATGGCTGTCCTGCCAGTAGTGGATCGGCTGACCGGTCGAGCCGCCGGTGCGGTTAGCATAGGCGCGGCGAGCGGGCGGCAGCGTGTGGTCCCGGAGCCTTTCCCCCTCGGTGCGAATGATCTCCTTGGTCAGGATCGGCACGGACTGGAGCTGGCCCAGATCCACCCTGTGGTTCCGGACCACGCCACAGTCGCCCAGCACCTCGCGGTAGTAGGCGGTGTTGTGGAAGGCGTGCCGCAAAAGGCTTTCCAGACGCTCCTCCTGCACCCTCGTGAGCTCGGCTTGCGATGCGCGATCGAGGGAGCGGAGAAGGGCCAGCTCGCGCGCTGTGGTCGGCCTGCGGGCGCGGAGGGCAAGCGCCAGCAGCGGTCGACGCCAGTTGAGCGATGGCATTGGCCCTCCTGCTGAATGGGCTGACTGATGGACGCGACGGTACGGCCCCAGGAGCTCGGGCACCCGACACAAACGTGAAGGTGTCCCATTCGATCCATCAAATCCAGGCGTTTGGGATCGATTCCGGGATTCCGGCCAGGCGCCGTTGCAACGGGTCTGCAGGCTTCTTCTGAATTCAGGAGCAAGGCAGCGTCAACCCGTATGAGTTCGCCCACTGGCCGAAGAGCTGAAGCCGGCAGCGGTTTGCTTCTCCAGGTGGCCGGAGCCTGGATCACCGAGCCGGCGACGACCGCCTGTCCAGCGCCCACAGCACGCCGCCGAACGCCGCGACCAGGGTGATGACGATACGCCGCAGCAGCGCCGCTGCGAGTGCCACCTCGTGATCGAGGCCCGCATGCCCGTAAAGGACGACGAAGGCGCCCTCGCTCAAGCCGATACCGTTCACCGAGAGTGGGAGAGCGCTGATCATCATGATCAGCGGGGTCACGAGGAGTGCCGTAAGAAGGTCGACGTTCCCGCCGACCGCGCGGATCACAAAGTACTGGAACAGTGCCAGAAGGCAGTTGAAGAGCAGCGAGAGCCCGCATGTGACAGCGAGGGCCCACGTCTTGCTTCGGTAGGAGGAGAGCGCGGCCAGGAAGGCTGTGCTCGTCTTCCGGATGGCGCCTGCCGCCGCCGGCAGCGGCAGGCGTGCGACGAGGGCGCGAGCCTTCCAGGCCAGCAGGGCTAGAGCGCCCAGGGCGAGCAGGCCGGCGATGCCGGTGGCCCCCGAAAGCCGGCCGTCAGCCAGGAGACCCGGGGCCGCCACCGCCGAGGCGATCCCAAGCGCGACGACCGTGGCCAGCCCGGTCGCCCGCTCGACGACCATGCTGGCGGCGACGGGCCCCGTCCCGCCTACGTGTCGGGCAAGGGCAAGGCGGACCACGTCGCCCCCGACGTTGGATGGCAAGAGGCTGCTGAAGAACGCGCCGATCCAATAGAAGCGCAGCGCCACGAGGAAGGGCACGCGGGGGGCGATCACGGCCAGCAGCGCCTGCCAGCGCCAGGCCGAGAGCGCCAGGCCCGCAAGGTTGACCAGGACGGCCAGGGCGGTCCAACCGAGCGCAAGATTCGACAGATGTTCTAGCGCCTTCCGCCAGTCCAGGAGGAGGAGCAGCGCCGCCACGAGCCCCAGCGAGAGGCCGATCTTGGCGATCCAGAGAACTCTTGACACCGATTCCCCAAGCGGGCCGCGCCGGCGGCGGTACCTGAAGCCATCTCGTGCGGGCCTGCCCGGAGTGCCAGCCGCCGCCCGCACACGAGGAGCCGAACAAAGTGGCCGGCCGGCACGCGGCCAGCCACCCCGGTGCCGTGCGGCCGCCGGTACCCTGCCGTGCCGTAGCCGAACACGGCCGTCCGGCCAAGCGGCTACTTGAAGCGCCCAGGATCCAACGCCCGTGCAGTCTCAGCCGATCCCGCCCAGGCTCACATACTTGACCTCGAGATACTCCTCGATCCCGTACTTCGAGCCCTCGCGGCCCATGCCGCTCTCCTTCACCCCGCCAAAGGGCGCCACCTCGACCGAGATCACCCCGTCGTTCACGCCGACCAGGCCCACCTCCAGGGCCTCGGCCACGCGGAACACGCGGGCGAGGTCGCGGGCGTAGAAGTAGCCGGCAAGGCCGACATCGCTGTCGTTGGCGAGGCGGATCGCCTCCTCCTCGGTCTCGAAGCGGAAGAGCGGGGCCACGGGGCCGAAGGTCTCCTCGTGCGCGAGCTTCATCGTGGCGTCGCAGGGGGCCAGCACGGTGGGCTCGTAGAAGAGGCCGCCCTTGCGCGTGGCGCTTGCCGCCGGTGACGACCTTGGCGCCCTTCGCGAGCGCGTCCTTGACGTGCTCCTCGACCTTGTCGACGGCGGCCTGATCGATCAGCGGGCCGACCGTGGTGCCGGCGTCGAGCCCGGCGCCCACCTTCAGCTTGCCGACGGCGGCCGAATACTTCTGCGCGAAAGCGTCGAAGACACCCGCCTGGACATAGATCCGGTTGGTGCAGACGCAGGTCTGGCCCGCGTTCCTGAACTTGCAGGCGATCGCCCCCTCCACCGCCTTGTCGATGTCGGCATCGTCGAAGACGATGAACGGCGCGTGGCCGCCCAGCTCCATGCTGACCCGCTTGACCGTGTCGGCACACTGCTTGAGCAGGATCTTGCCCACGGCAGTCGAGCCCGTGAACGAGACCTTGCGCACGGTCTTGTTGGTGCAGAGCTCGGTGCCGATCGTCCCCGCACTGCCGGTGACGACGTTGAGCACACCCTTGGGCAGGCCGGCGCGCTCGGCGAGCTCGGCCATCGCCAGCGCCGAGAACGGCGTGGCGCTCGCGGGCTTGACCACCATGGTGCAGCCGGCCGCCAGCGCCGGTGCCGCCTTCCTGGTGATCATGGCGATCGGGAAGTTCCAGGGCGTGATCGCGGCGCACACGCCCACGGGCTGCTTCAGCACCAGGATCCGGCGCGAGCCCACGGTCTGCGGGATGACATCGCCATAGACCCGCTTGGCTTCCTCCGCGAACCACTCGATGAACGAGGCGCCATAGGCCACCTCGCCCTTCGAACTCGGCCAGCGGCTTGCCCTGCTCGCGCGTCATCAGGATCGCCAAGTCATCCTGTGCGTCCATGATCAGCTCGAACCAGCGGCGCAGGACGGCGGCCCGCTCCTTGGCCGTCTTGGCCCGCCAGGCCGGCAGCGCCGCCTCGGCCGCGGCGATCGCACGCCGCACCTCCTCCACACCCAGGCTCGGCACGGTGCCCACCGTCTCGCCCGTGGCCGGATCGGTCACCGTGATCGTCTTCTTGCTGTCCGCGTCGATCCAGCTCCCGCCGACATAGCACTGCTGCCGCAGCAGCCGCGGGTCGTCGAGCTGGACACGCATGGACTTGAGCGCGATGGCCATGATCCGAGGACTCCCCCATGCAGAAAAGGGCCGCTGCCGCGGCCGCCGGCTTGGGGCAGAGGATGGGGACACGGGCGCGTGCCCGCAAGGTGGCTGCCACCGCGAGCAGGGTCCGGCGACGTGGCATCTCGGCCATAGTCCCCCTGGGCATCGTGGTTTACGCTCGTGCAAACGAGGGATGCCCCCGCCATGCCAGCTCGTCGTTGGCTCGCCGTCATGCTGCTAGCGGCGCTGCCGGTCGGTGCTGAGGCCCAGGAGCGGTGCGAGACCGTGGCCGGGCGGGTCGTCGCCCTCGAGGACGTGGTCGAGGTGGCGCGCGGTGCCGGCGGATGGCGGGCGCTGGCCGAAGGCGACACGGTCTGTGCCGGCGAGGTGCTCCGCGCCGGGGATGCCGGCCAGGGTGCGGTCCTCCTCGAGAGCGGCACGGTGCTCCGCCTCAACCGCGGCACTACGCTTCGTATCGAGCCTTCCGCCGGCGACGGCCGCACGGTGCTCAATCTCCTCTCCGGCCTGATCAGCCTCTTCAACCGCCGGCCGCACGCGCTGGAGGTCGACACCGCCTTCGCCAACGCCGCCGTCGAGGGCACCGAGTTCACGGTCGAGGCCACGGCCGACCGCTCGCACGTCGTGGTGCTGGAGGGCCGCGTGCGGGTGAGCAACCCGCAAGGTGAGGTGCAGCTCGCGGCGGGGCAGGCGGCCGTGGCCGTGCAGGGCCGGGCACCCGAGCTCGAGATCGCCGTCCGCCCTCGCGACGCGGTCCGCTGGGCACTCTACTACCCGCCGATCGGCACGCAGGAGCTGGCGGCGGATGCGCCGGCCGGTCTCCAGGAGGCCGCACGTCTCGCCGGCACCGGCGAGCGCGCGGCGGCGCTCACAGCCCTGGAGCAGGTCCCCACCCCGGCGCGGGACGGAAGCTGGCAGGCACTGCGGGCCGAGCTGCTGCTGGGCCTCGGCCGTCCGCAGGAGGCCGACCAGGCCCTGGCCGCAGCCGCGGACGACCCCGACGCGCTGGCGCTGCGTGCCGTGATGGCGGTGGCGCGGAACGAGAAGGAGCCGGCCCTGGCGGCAGCCCGCCGGGCAGTGGAGCTGGCCCCGCGCAACGCCCGCGCGCACCTCGCCCTCTCCTACGCGGCGCAGGCCTCGTTCGACATCCCGCTCGCACGGCAGGCGCTCGAGGCCGCGGTCCAGGCGAGCCCGAACGAGGCGCTGGTCTGGGCGCGGCTGGCCGAGGTGGAGCTGATGCAGGGCGATGTCCGCGCTGCCAAGCGGGCCGCCGAGCGGGCCACCGCACTCGACCCGGCCAACGCCCGCGCCCAGTCCGTGGCCGGCTACGTGGCCCTGGCCCGCCTCGACACCCGGACCGCCAGGGCGGCTTTCGCCCGCGCGATCGACCGGGACCCGTTCGCCGCCCTCCCCCGCCTGGGCCAGGGCCTGGCCACGATCCGCGACGGCGACCTCGCGGCAGGGCGCCAGATGCTCGAGCTCGCCGTGGCCCTCGACCCCAGCGATCCGCTCCTGCGGAGCTATCTCGGCAAGGCCTATTTCGAGGAAGGCAGCTACCGCATCGCGTCGGACGAGCTTGCCACCGCCAAGGAGCTCGACCCCAACGACCCCACCCCCTGGCTCTACGACGCGATCACCAAGCAGCTCACCAACCGCCCGATCGAGGGCCTGCGCGACCTGGAGAAGGCGACCGAGCTCAACGACAACCGCGCCGTCTACCGCTCGCGGCTCCTGCTCGACCAGGACCGCGGCACGCGCAGCGTCGGGCTCGGCCGCGTCTACCAGGACCTCGGCTTCGAGCAGCTCGGCATCAACGAGGCCAGCCGCTCGCTCCTGCTCGACAACGCCAATGCCGGGGCGCACCGGTTCCTGGCCGACCTCTATTCGCAGCAGCCGCGCTCGGAGCTCGCCTATTTCAGCGAGCGCCTGCAGACCCTGCTCCTGCAGCCGCCCTCGCGCACGCCGGTCTCGCCCCGCCTCGCCCTCTCCGACCTCAGCGAGATCGCCCGCCCCGGCTTCGGGGCCGGCAGCTTCAACGAGTTCAGCTCGCTCTTCGACCGCAACGGCATCGCCTTCAACGGCAATGGCCGGGTCGGCAGCAACGAGACCCGCAACGGCGAGGCCATCGTCTCGGCCCTGGCCGACAACGTGGCGCTCAGCGCCGGCGTGCTGAAGTCCGAGAACGACGGCTTCCGCGACAATGACGAGCTCCGGCTCGAGGTCGCCGACGTGTTCGGGCAGGTGGCCCTCAGCCCCGAGCTCAGCCTCCAGGCCGAGTACCGCTCCCGCGAGCTGGACCGCGGCTCGCTCGCGTTCGACCTCGATCCGGACCGCCGCGACGAGACGGAGAAGGCGAACGTCAACCAGGAGGCGGCCCGGGTCGGCCTGCACTACGCCCCGGCGCCCGGGCACGACCTGCTCGTCTCCGCGGCCTACGGCGACCGCAACACCGAGGACAGCTTCGAGATCCCGTTCATCGTCCCGATCGAGATCGAGACGCCGACGGACGAGCAGGGCCGGCAGCTCGAGGTCCAGCATCGCTGGCAGATGCCGGGCCTCGGCATCATCGCCGGTGTCGGCGACTACGACTTCGATCTCGAGCAGTCGGACGTCCCGGACGACTACCGGCAGCGCTTCGGCTATGTCAGGACCAACCTCCAGCTGCTGCCGAGCCTGACCGCGATCTTCGGCGTCGGCATCGACGACTACCGCGACACCCAGCTCGACATCGACAAGACCGAGATCGACCCGCTGGCGGGGCTGGTGTTCCAGCCTCTGGACGACCTGACGCTGCGTGCGGGCTACTCGGAGCAGCGCAAGCAGCGTCTGGTGGCGAACGAGTCCATCGTGCCGACCGAGATCGCCGGCCTGAACCGGCTCTTCGACGACCCGAACGGCACCCGGTCCCGCCTCTACGGCCTGGGCCTCGACGCCCGCCTGCACCGCGACGCTGCCGGCCGCGTCGACCTCTATGGCGGGCTCGAGGTCAGGCGGCGGAACCTCGACCGGCCGTACCAGGAAACGGACCTCTCGACCGGCGAGCAGTACACGGCGGTCGACGACATGCGCGAGGACCGCGTGGCGGGCTACCTCTATGCACTCCCCTCCAAGCGGATCGCCGTCGGCAGCGAGCCCAGCTTCGAGACCACCCGTTGCGAGAACTCCTGCGATCCTGTCCGGGACCTCGATACCTGGGTGCTGCCGTTCGACATCCGCTACTTCGACCCTTCGGGTTTCCTTGCGGCCGCCCAGTATAGCCGGGTGCAACAGGAGGTTGAGCGCCCGGGCGGGGCCGAGGACAGCGAGTCGTTCGGCGTCGTCAATGTCGGGGCCGGCTGGCGCTTCCCGCGGCAGGCCGGCGCCGTTCTACTGGAAGTACGCAATCTGCTGAGCGAGAACTTCGACTATCAAGACGACCGCTTCAGGGCTACTGACCCCCTTCAATCCCCTTACGTGCCCGAGCGGCAGTTTTTCGTTTCATTGCAGCTGAGTTTTTGATACCGGAATAGGATGAGTGGGAAAGGGAGAAACAACATGCGTCGTGAATTGCAGCCGGCTGGCCACCTGCATCGCTGGTTCATGCTCGCGCTTGTGCTCGGTGCAGTCATCGCCGTAGGCGGCACCGCCAATGCTCAGCAGGCCGATACCGGGAAGAAAGCAGCCAAGGAAGAGCTGCTGCCGGAGAGATTGAAGTTCAAGATCGATCTGATCGAGAAGGATGTCGGGAGCAGCAAGACTGTCGATGTGAAGATCAAGGACAAAGATGGCAATGAGGCTCAGACCACCGCAGATGTGGCCGAGATCGCAAGAGACAAGATCTACGATACTGTAACACTCGTCATCACAAGGTACGAGGGATCCAACTGCACGAGGGTTTGCAAGGTATTGTCCAACGGCACAACAAGCTGCTACAAGATCTGCAATTGACCGCAGACGAGGATCGCGGGGCGTAGTGAGCGCAATCTTGGCTGAGTCGCCGGCGGACGGCCGCGGCGCGGTTCGGCCAGGCTTTCGGCACTGGGCAGGTCGCAGCCGCACGCTGCCGATTCTGACCGTCCTCGTGGTCCTGGCCCTCCTCTGGTACGCGGGCGCCGTCTGGCTGAACGCGCCGCAGCTCATCGACCGCTACGGCCGCGCCAAGACGCCCTGGACCACCGGCCAGCTCGTGCAGGATGCCTGGGCCATGGACCGGCCGGTGCTGCCCGCACCGCATCAGGTGCTGGTCGAGCTGCGCAAGACAGTGCTGGAGGTGGCCCCCAGCTCCAGGCGCTCGCTCCTCTACCACGGCTGGGTCACGCTCTCCTCGGCCATGCTGGGCTTCGTGCTGGGGACCGCCCTCGGCTGCGTGCTGGCGCTGGGCATCGTGCAGGTGCCCACGCTCGACCGCTCGCTGATGCCCTGGATCATCGCCTCGCAGACGATCCCGATCCTGGCCATCGCGCCCATGATCGTCGTCGTCCTGGGCTCGCTCGGGCTCACCGGCCTCGTCCCCAAGGCCCTGATCTCCACCTACTTGTGCTTCTTCCCGGTGGCGATCGGGATGGTGAAGGGCCTGCGCTCGCCCGAGCCCCTGCAGCTCGACCTCATGCGCACCTACAGCGCCAGCGAGGGCCAGGTGGTGCGCCTTCTCCGCCTGCCGGCCTCGCTGCCGTTCCTGTTCGCGAGCCTGAAGGTGGGCGTTGCCATCAGCGTCGTGGGTGCGATCGTGGGCGAGCTGCCGACCGGCGCCCAGGCCGGCCTGGGTGCGCGGCTGCTGACCGGCTCCTACTACGGCCAGACGGTGCAGATCTGGGCCGCCCTGGTGGCGGCCTCGCTGCTCTCGGGCGTGCTCGTGGCCCTGGTCGGCCTCGCCCAGCGGCTCGCCTTGCGGCACGCCCCGCCGTGAGCCGGAACGCCGTCGAAGGCCTGCTGCTCGCGGTGCTGGTTGCCGTCGGCTGCCTCATCGTCCTCAGGATGGTCCATGCGGGCGAGGCGCCGCTCTGGCTCTGGGCGCTGGTGGCAGTCCTCGCACTCCTCGCGTGGGAAGCGATGGCGCGCCTCGCCCGCCATCCGCGCGCCGCCATGCTGGTGCCGGTGCTGTTCGGCGCCTGGCTGCTCTTCCTGTGGGAGGCCGTCGTCATCGGCTTCGGGGTGCCTCGGGTGCTTCTCCCCGCCCCCTCGGCGATCGGCGAGACGCTGGCCCGCAGCACCGTCATGCTCGCCGCCGACTTCCGCCAGACCTTCCTGCGCGCCGTGCTGCCCGGCTGGGCCATGGGCTGCGGGGCCGGGCTGCTCACGGCCCTCCTCGTCGACCGGGTGCCGTTCCTGCAGCGCGGCCTCCTGCCGATCGGCAACCTGATCTCGGCCCTGCCGGTGGTCGGCATCGCGCCCATCATGGTGATGTGGTTCGGCTTCGACTGGCAGTCGAAGGCGGCCGTGGTCGTGGTGATGACCTTCTTCCCGATGCTGGTGAACGCCGTGGCCGGGCTCGGGGCTTCCGGCCGGATGGAGCGCGACCTGATGCGCTCCTATGCGGCGAGCTACCCGCAGACGCTGCTGATGCTGCGCCTGCCCGCGGCCCTGCCCTTCGTCTTCAACGCGCTCAAGATCAACAGCACGCTGGCGCTGATCGGCGCCATCGTCGCCGAGTTCTTCGGCACGCCGATCGTCGGCATGGGGTTCCGGATCTCGACCGAGGTCGGCAAGATGAACCTCGACCTCGTCTGGGCCACGATCGCCGTGGCTGCCCTCACCGGCTCCCTCTTCTACGGTACCCTGGCGCTCGCCGAGCGCGCGCTCACCTTCTGGCACCCCTCCTTTCGCCGCTGAACCTGCTATCAAGGCCGGGGCTGGAGCCAAGGAGGCAAGAGATGCGAGTTGTGGCCGCCATCGCCGGGCTGACGGCGTTGTTGGGCGCAGGCGGTGCCGAGGCCGCCGACAAGCTGACGCTGCAGCTGAAATGGGTGACGCAGGCCCAGTTCGGCGGCTACTACGTCGCCAAGGACAAGGGCTTCTACGAGGAGGCCGGGCTCGACGTCGACATCAAGCCGGGCGGCCCCGACATCGCCCCGCCGCAGGTGATCGCCGGCGGCGGTGCCGACGTGATCGTCGACTGGATGCCTTCCGCCCTCGCCACCCGCGAGAAGGGCGTCCCGCTCGTCAACATCGCCCAGGTCTTCAAGCAGTCGGGCATGATGCTGACCTGCCGCAAGGAGACCGGGATCAAGGACCCCAAGACCGACTTCAAGGGCCGCACCCTGGGGGTCTGGTTCTACGGCAACGAGTACCCCTTCCTCTCCTGGATGGCCCATCTCGGCATCCCGACGACCGGCGGCTCCGATGGCGTCAACGTCCTGAAGCAGGGCTTCAACGTCGACCCGCTCGCTGCAGAAGCAGGCCGACTGCATCTCGACCATGACCTACAACGAGTACTGGCAGGTCATCGACGCCGGCCTCACCCCTGAGGACCTCGTCGTCTTCAAGTACGAGGACCAGGGCGTGGCCACCCTCGAGGACGGCCTCTACGTGCTCGAGAAGAGCCTCGCCGACCCCAAGATGGTCGACAAGCTGGCCCGCTTCCTCAAGGCCTCGGTCAAGGGCTGGGAATACGCCGCCGCCAACTCCGACGAGGCCGCCACCATCGTCCTCGACAACGACTCCACCGGCGCCCAGACCGAGCAGCACCAGAAGCGCATGATGGGCGAGATCAACAAGCTCGTGGGCCAGGGCGGCTCCAAGGGCATCGGCTACCTCGACGAAGCCGACTTCGACCGCACCGTCCAGGTCCTGCTCTCGGGCGGCTCCGACCCGGTGATCACGAAGAAGCCCGAAGGGGCGTGGTCACACGCGGTGTTCGAGGCGATGGGGAAAATGTAAGCCTGTCCCAGGGCGGCCGCCGGACCACGGCGGCCATGCCTCTTGCCGCAATTGCACTGGGTTCTGTATATACTAGCGTAGCTGCGCCTGATGCTGCCTCTGTTCGAATGGGATGACCGCAAGGCAGCCGCGAACCTGCGCAAGCACGCCGTCAGCTTCGCTGCAGCCGCGCGGATCTTCAAAGGACCGGTGTTCGCAAAGCGGGACGAGAGGCACGACTATGGCGAGGATCGCGAGATCGGGATTGGCCAGAGCAAAGGCCGCATCCTCGAGGTCGTCTTCACGCGCCGAGGCGACACGATCCGGATCATCTCGGCCTGGCCTGCCGGCCGAGATGCAAGACGAGAATATCAGGACCTACTCGCCGGACGACCTTCCCCGGGACGATACCGACTGGGCGAAGGTTGACCGCCTGACGGACGAGGAGATCAAGGCGGCCGTCCGATCCGATCCGGATGCCATCGACACGCCGCCCGGCTTCTGGGCTGATGCCGAGCTGCTGGTCCTACCCTCGAAGGAGCTGATCTCGATCCGCGTCGACAAGGACGTGCTCGACTGGTTCCGCTCGCTCGGCCGGGGCTATCAGACCCGGATGAACATGGTGCTCCGCAGCTTCATGGAGCACCAGCAGAAGAAGCCCGAGGCATAGACCAGCGCCTCAGAAGCTCGCCCGCCAGTTCTCCGTCCACATCGGCAGGAACGCGTCCGGATCGTAGGGGTGCTCCTTCGCCGCCTCCGGCCTGAACTCCCCTACCCCCAAGCCGGGACCCGTCGGGATATCGTAATGCCCCCCGCGCGGCCGCGGCGGGTTGTCGAGCAGGTCGAAGCGCAAGGGCGGCGTGTACTCGCAAAAGCTCTCCTGCATGATGAAGTTGGTCGTGCAGGCGTCGAGCTGGAGACACGCCGCCGTCGCCACCGGCCCGAACGGGTTGTGGTAGCTCACCGGGATGTAGGCGGCGTCCGCGATGGCCGCGATCTTCTTGGCCTCCAGGATCCCGCCGACATGCATCGGATCGGGCTGGAGCACGCCCACCTCGCCCGAAGCGAGCAGGGCCTGGACGTGGTAGCGGGTATAGCAGCGCTCGCCGGTCGCGAGCCGGGTCCGGATCGAGCGCCCGATCTTGGCCAGCGCCCCCACGTTCTCGGCGTCGCACGGCTCCTCGAGCCAGTAGATGTCGCTGGGCTCCATCGCCCGGGCGATGGCGATGGCCGAGCCGGGGCTCAGCCGCCCGTGCGCGTCGATCAGCACCTCGACGTCCGGCCCCACCGCCTCGCGCACGGCTGCCACCATCTCGACGGCGCTTCTGATCGCCTTGCGGTCCGGATCGCGCCCCGAGCTGCCGAAGGGGTCGAGCTTCAGCCCGCGATAGCCCCTGGCCGCCACCTCGCCCGCGGCCTTCGCAACCTCGGCCAGGCTGGCCCCGGCCCCGTACCAGGCATTGGCATAGGCCGGCAGCCGCTCGTAGAGCCGCCCGCCCAGCAGGTCGTAGACCGGCCGCCCCAGCGCCTTGCCGACGATGTCCCAGCAGGCGATCTCGATCGCCGCCATGGCCGAGTTGAGGATCGGCCCGCCGCGGGCGAACTCGTTGCGGAACATCTCCAGCACGAGCTTCTCGATCTGGAACGCCGACTGCCCCACCGCGACCCGGTGGCCCAGCGTCCTGATCGCCGCCTCCACGGCCGTGGCCTGCCACTCGCAGGTGCCCTCCCCGACCCCGCTGATCCCGTCATCGGTGTGGACATGGGCGAAGACCCAGTTGCACCAGCGCGCCCCCACCACATAGGTGTCGATGCGCGTGATCCGGCAGTCCTTCCTCTCCGGCATGCTCAGAGCCGCCCCATGATCGCACCCATGTCGACCGCCTGGTACTCGGGCGCCAGCGCGAACGCCTCCGCGTCCGCCTGGACCCGCCCGCCGTCGAAGCCGTTGGCGGCCGCCACATAGTCGTTCTTGCACACGTCCTGCGCCCGGATCGGCTTGCTGACCTGGCCGATCTTGTGGATCAGGTCGAAGAAGAACTGCCACTGCGCCATGTCGTGGCTGCCCCAGCCCTGCCGCGTCCCCCAGGGCCCGCGGAAGACCTTGGCCAGCTGCATCATCGATTCGGTGGCGATCTCGGGCCGGAGCGTGCTGGCAAGGGCGGGGAACTGCTCCATCACGATCTGGGTCGCCGCGCGCGGGTTGTGCTCCCCGAACTCCAGCCCCATGGCCCAGCCGCGCAGATACTGCTCGTAGATCGGCCGCCGGCCCGGATCGTCGAAGTCGCTGCGCCGGATGACGAAGCTGTTGGCCGGCAGCTTCGAGAACTCGTATGGCAATAGATAGTCGAACGCGAGCCCCTGCCCGGTCCACTGCGCCCGCAGCCCCTCCCACGACAGCGCCGCATCGCCCCGCCCCTGGAGCAGCGCCTGCCCCCACAACGCACCGGCTTCCGCATACTGCACGCTCGCCGGATCGACCCCGAGCTGCGCCAGCTCCGGATCGCAGATCGACTTCCATCCGATCGAGCCCAGGAGGATCGTCTTGCCCGCAAGCTCGGCCGCACTGGCCGGCTTCCTGCCCTTCTGGAACGCGAAGCTGAAGACGTCGTAGGCACCCATGTGCCAGACCGAGACCAGCGGGATGCCCTGCTCCAGCCCCAGCGAGAACACGCCAGGCGAGGGATAGCCCATATCGGCCTGGTCCTGGTCGACGAGCTTGATCGTCGCCGTCGCCTCCATCGGCCCGGGCTCGAGCGTGGTCGTGAGGTCCCCGAAATAGCCGAACCTCCGCGCCACCCAGTAGGGATAGTCGTCCAGGACCTCGATCGTGCCGCGCGGGCTCACCCACCGCACCGCCCCCATCTGGGCCTGCGCCGGGCCGGGGGTCATGGTCATGGCCACGGCACCGGCCGCCGTGACCTCCAGGAACCGGCGGCGCGCGAAGAGGGCTGACGTCTCCATCTCCCTACCTCCTTTCTTGGGGCCCGAGGCTCAGGCCTCCCAGCCGGCCCAGCGCTTGCCGAGCCAGTAGAACAGCACGTAGATCGATATCCCGATCGCCGCGAGAATCAGAATGCAGGCGAAGAACTGCGGCATCTGGATCAGGGAGCTGTAGTAGGTGAGCCGGTTGCCGAGCCCGAAGCTCCCGCCCACCATCTCCGCCCCCACGGCGGTCAGCAGCCCGAAGATCGAGCCGATCATCAGCCCGACGATCACCATGGGCATCGCCATCGGGATCCGGATCTTCATGAAGATCTGCAGCGTGCTGGCGCCGAAGCTCCGGGCCAGCGCGATCTTCGCCAGATCCGTCCGCCGGAAGCCCGTGGCCGCGTTGATCATCACCATGGGCCCGCTCGCCAGCGCCACGGCGATGATCCTGGGGCTGTAGCCGAAGCCCAGCTTCAAGATCAGCAGCGGCACCAGCGCCAGCATCGGCGTGGTGACCAGGAGCAGGATGTAGGGGGCGATGATCTTCTCGACCAACGGGAACTGGGTCACCACCGCCGCCAGCAGGAACCCGGTCGAGGCCCCGATCGCGAACCCCGCCAGCAGCTCGACCAGCGTGTGCCCGACATGCGGTGCGATCAGGTGGAAGTCCTTCACCAGTGCGCCCACGACCTGGCTCGGCGTCGGCATGATGTAGACCGGGACCTGGAACCAGCGCAGCAGCAGCTCGGTCCCGCCGACGATCAGCACCGCCACCAGCAGGACCGCCGCCCACTCGGCCCCGCCACGGATCAGCCCCAGGGTCGAGGTGACGCCCGACCAGTTCGAGAGGTCGACGGTCTCGGCAGGCCCATGATGCTCGAAGCTGGGGATCGTGTCCTTGAGCTCGCGATCGACCGTGGCCATCCGTCAGGCTGCCCTCGCCGCCGGCCGGTGCTCGATCGTGGCCTTGATCGCCGCCACCAGCTCGACGAAGTGCGGCTGCGTCTGCACGGCCACGGACCGCGGCCTGGGCAGGTCGATGTCGAACACCTGCGTCAGCCGCCCCGGCCTGGCCGACATCACGAAGATCCGGTCGGCCAGGAACACGGCCTCCGGGATCGAGTGGGTGATGAAGACGACCGTCTTCCCGGTCTCCAGCCAGATCTGCTGGATCAGCAGGTTCATCTCGTCCCGCGTGAAGGCATCCAGCGCCCCGAACGGCTCGTCCATCAACAGCAGCGAGGGGTCGACCGACAGTGCCCGCACGATCGCCGCCCGCTGCTGCATCCCGCCCGACAGCTCGCGCGGATACTTGCTCTCGAACCCCTTGAGCCCGACCTCGGCCAGGAGCCGCTCGATCCGCGGCCGGTCCACCGCCTGGCGCCTGATCTCGAACGGCAGCTCGATGTTCCGTGCGAGGTTGCGCCACGGCAGCAGGTTCGCCTCCTGGAACACCATGGCGATCTGCGGATGCGGCCCCCGCACCTCCTGCCCGTCCAGCAGGATGCGGCCCGAGCTCAGCCCGTGCAGCCCCGCCATCGACCACAGCAGCGTCGACTTCCCGCAGCCCGACGGCCCGATCACGCAGACGAACTCGCCGCTGCGCACCTGCATCGAGAACCGGTCGAGCGCCTGCACCCGGCCGGTGCGGGTCTCGTAGTGCTTGCTCGCCTGCTCGACGGCGAGCTTCACCGCCTTGCCGCTGCCCTCCGGCACCATCAGAGCCCGCCACCTCCCGCATCCACCAGCGACCTTCCCCGACCGCCGGCACAGCGTCAAGGCCGGCGCCGGAGGAGAATAAGGCCGTCGCGCCAGTTCCCATCGTAGGTGCAAAATCCTTGCACTTCTTGGAGGCATGCGCTATCTCGTCCCGCATGCGCCCGATGCTCGCCACCGCCCACTACGCCACCCGCAAGGGCCTCAACCGCCCCTTCGCCCGGGTCACGGCCCGCACCGCCGCATGGGCCAGAAGCTCTCCATGGGCCTCACGCCCAGCCCAGGTCGCCCGCCTCGAAGGCATGGCCTCGGCCGACGTCGAGACCCTCGTCGCCGAGCCCGAGTTCAAGGCCCTCATCGACGGCTACAACACCCTGCACGCCATGCCCGAGGACGAGCAGCGCCGCATCCTCACCCAGCTCGCCCGCCACCTCCTGATGGAGGCGACGGCGCTGGGCGACGTGCGGGTGGCCATGTTCATCCTGCTCCAGGAGCGCATGGGCAAGGACCCGGCCCGCACCCTGGCCGATGGCGTGATCGCCGCCAACAGGCGCGCCGCCCAGCCGGCACCGGCCCCGCGCTCACCCAGCCCCTCGCCGCGCGCGCCTCGCCCGTCCGACGATCCCGACCTGCGGACGATGCAGCGGGTGGAGAGCCGCCTGCGCGGCGAGCTCCAGCAGGAGCATGCGGCGGTCCACGCCGCTGTGGCGGCGGACGAGGCTCCTCCCGTTGAGGAAGCAGCGCCCCGAGCCGGAGCCGCCCCAGCGGCAGCGCCGCTCGCCTCGGCCTTCCTCGACCCCGGTCCTCAGCGACTACCAGAGCCGCGCCATCGAGGCCCTGCTCCTGCTGAAGAACGCGGCACCCGACGAGCAGCCGACGCCGCGGGCGCAGGCGCCCTAGCTGAGCCGGTCACCACGCCTCCGCTTGAAGGCCAGCCCCCGCCGCGCCATGACTGCGCTGATCGGCAGGGGGGTGTGCGATGGCGAATCCAATCCGGATCCTGGTCGTCGGCGTCGGCAACATGGGCCAGAGCCATGCCCTCGCCTATGACAAGCTGGACGGCTTCGAGATCGTGGGCCTGATGAGCCGTACGATCCGAAGCAGCCGCGAGAAGCTCGCGCCTGCGCTCCAGCGCTACCCCGTCTTCGACGACTTCGAAGCGGCCTTGCGCGAGACCCGCCCCGACGCGGTCTCGATCAACACCTATCCCAACACCCACGCATCCTACGCGCTGCGGGCGATGGATGCCGGCTGCCATGTCTTCATGGAAAAGCCGATCGCCACCACGATCGTGGATGCCGAGGCCGTCGTCGCCAAGGCCCGCGCCACCAACCGCAAGCTCGTCCTCGGCTACATCCTCCGCGTCCATCCCGCCTGGGCCAAGCTGGTCGAGCTCGGCCGCACGCTCGGCAAGCCGCTCGTCATGCGCATGAACCTGAACCAGCAGTCCTCGGGCCCCGCCTGGACCTGGCACAAGAACCTGATGGAGAGCCTCACCCCCATCGTCGACTGCGGCGTCCACTATGTCGACGTGATGTGCCAGCTCACCCGCGCCAAACCCGTCCGCGTCCACGGCATCGGCGCCCGGCTCAGCGCCGAGACCAAGGTCCAGAACTACGGCCACCTCCACGTCACCTTCGACGACGGCTCGGTCGGCTGGTACGAGGCCGGCTGGGGCCCGATGATGTCCGAGGTCGCCTACTTCGTGAAGGACATCGTCGGCCCCAAAGGCTGCGTCTCCATCGTCATGAAACAGGACGGCACCACCGAAGCCGCCGCCGACAAGCTCAGCGCCTCGGCCGACATCGACCAGCACACCAAGACCAACGCCCTCAAGCTCCACCACGCCGACATCGACCCCGCCAACAACTTCACCCGGCCCGACGAATGGATCGACATGTCGGACGAGCCCACCCACCAGGAACTCTGCGACCGCGAGCAGGCGTGGTTCCTGAAGACGATCCGCGAGGACATCGACCTCAGCGAGAGCATGGACGACGCGGTGAACTCCTTGCGGATCGTGCTGGCGGCGCAGCGAAGCATCGACGAGGGGCGGGCAATCGAACTCTAAGGAGGCTTCGCTAACGCCGCCTTAAGGTGGATGGCTGCATATGCCCACCACGGGTCCATGAGGATGGTGGTGGATGGGCGAGCCGCAGCAGGTCGAGCGTTATGTCGCCTTTGCGTTTGCGGCCGCGGATCTCCTGCTTGAGACCGACGCTCGCGGATGTATCGGGTTTGCTGCCGGTGCTGCCCAGGGTTTCGCAGGCTGTGAGGCCGAAGCGCTTGTCGGGCGGCAGCTCGAAGAGCTTGTGCGCCCGGCGGACCGTACCCTCGTGACCGTGATGCTGGAGCGGGTCGAGCCGCGCGTGAGGGTCGGCCCCGTTCTGGTCGGCAGTGCCGGCGATGTCGGGCAGGCCCGGATGGCGGCGCTGAGCCTCGGTCCCGAGGGAGCCGTGCGGATTACCCTCAGCGATGTCGGTCCATCCGGCTTGGCCGGTCCGGGCCGCGATCCAGCGACGGGGCTGCTCGACCAGGAGAGGTTCGTCGCCCTCGCGGAGCAGGCCCTGGCAGAGCCTTGCGCGAAGGGCTCGGCCGAGCTCTCCTTCTTCCGTTTTGATGGCGAAGGCTGGGCTCGCCGGCTCGACGCAGCGCTGCCGCGCGTCGCCGCCATCCTCCGCCTCGCGTCGCACGGCGGTGAGGCGGTGAGCCAGCTCTCCCCCGGACGCTTCGCCCTCCTGCATGAGCCGGGTGGGCGTGCTGCCCGCCTCGAGGCTGAGCTGCGGGCCGTCCCGGGTTGTGGCGAGCTGAAGGTCACCCGTTCCACATTGCGCCTGCACGACGCTGCCCTGAGCCCGCAGGAGGCTTCGCAGGCGCTGCTCTTCGCGCTCGGGACTTTCGCCGCTGGAGGGGCCGAGCCGGGCTTTCGTACGCTCGACGAGGCGCTGGCCCGCCGGCTCGAAAGCACCGTGCAGCGCATTGGCGAGGCGCGGCGACTGATCGGACAGGCCTCGTTCGGCCTGGTGTTCCAGCCGATCGTGCGCCTCGCCGACCGGAGCCTGCACCATGTCGAGGCCCTGGCCCGGTTTGCGGACGGCCGTGAGCCCGCCGAGTTCATCCCGTTCCTGGAGAATGTCGGGCTGGTTGCCGAGCTCGACCTCGTGGTCGTACGGATGGCGCTGGCCACGCTCGGAGAGCTGCGGGCAGGGGGCGGCACGGTGCCGATCGCCGTCAACATCTCCGCCCGCTCGCTCGAGAGCGACTCCTTCCTGGCCGCCCTTCGCCGCACCTGCTCCGGAGCCGGGCGGCTTGCGCGCCAGCTGCTGTTCGAGATCACGGAGACCGCCGGCATCCGCGACCTGGAGCGGGCAGCCTCGGTCGTAGGCGGTCTGCGCCAGGATGGGCACCAGGTCTGTCTCGACGATTTCGGCGCCGGTGCCGCCGCCTTCCACTACCTGCGGGCGCTGACGGTGGACTATGTGAAGCTGGACGGCGCCTACACGCGCGGCCTGCTGGTCAACGCTCGCGACGCCTCGATCCTGCGCACCATGGTCGACCTGTGCGCCAGCTTACGCGTGCGCACCATCGCCGAGATGATCGAGACGGAGGATCAGGCTGGAGCGCTCGCGGGCCTGGGCATCGAGCTCGGCCAGGGCTGGCTGCTGGGCCGTCCGCGGGCATCGCCGATCATGGCGCCACAGGCAGGACCCCAACCGCGGATGGCGAGGCGACAGGGCGCTCGCGAGCAGTGGTGCTGAAGGTGCTGCCGGCGCCTATCCCTTCACCGCCCCGAGCGTCAGCCCGCGCACGATGTAGCGCTGGGCCAGCAGCGCGATCAGCACCGGCGGGATGATGGCGGTCATCGCCCGCACGCCCATGAACCAGAACTGGACGCCGCGGGTGTCGATCGCACCCGCGATGTGGACCGGCACGGTGAGCGCGTTCTGGCTGGCGATGGCGACGGCGAAGAGGAACTCGTTCCAGCAGAAGGCGAAGATGATGAGGCCGGTGGCGGCCATGGTGGGGGCGGCGAGCGGCAGGGCGATGCGCCAGAAGGCGCCCCAGTAGGTGGTGCCGTCGACCAGGGCCGCCTCTTCCAGCTCGACCGGGAGGTCGAGGAAGGTCTGGCGCATGATGACGACGACGAAGGGGAGGACGAAGGTGGCGTTGATGAGGATCAGCGCCAGGTGGGTGTCGAGGAGGCCCAGGGTGCGCATGACGAGGTAGAAGGGGATCACGGTGGCGACCGGGGGCAGGACGCGCTGGGAGAGGAACCAGACCGTGATGTCCCGATTGCGCCAGCGGCGGAACTCGAAGCGGGCGATGGCATAGGCCGCGGGCGTGCCGAGGACCAGGGCCAGGAGCGAGGCCGAGACGGCGATGATGGTGCTGTTGGTCAGCGCCTTCAGGGTCTCGGGCGTGCCGACCTGGTCGGTCCAGTTGTCGAGCGTGGGCTCGAAGTTGAGCCAGGGGATGCCCAGGCCCGCCACCGTGAAGGTGTCGATCGGGTTGCGCAGCGAGGTCGAGAACGCCCAGTAGAGCGGGAAGACGAACAGCAGCGCCACGCAGATCGCGAGCAGGGTAAGCGCCGCATCCTTGAAGGAGCCCCTGCGCCGGGCCGGCGCCGCATCAGCCATATTGGTCTCGCAGACGGCGGAAGAAGAGGGTGATGATCACCATGACGACGGCAAGAAGTCCGTAGGACATGGCGCTGGCATAGCCGACGTCGAAGAAGCGCAGGCCCGTGCGGAAGGCGAGCATCGAGTAGGGCTGGGTCGCGACGCCGGGGCCGCCGCCGGTGAGAGCGAAGGGGATGTCGAACAGCTTGATGGCTTCCGCGAGCCGGATCAGCAGCACGATGACGATGGTGGGCGTGAGCAGCGGCAGCAGCACCTGGGTGAGCAGCGTCAGGCCGCCGGCACCGTCGATGCGCGCGGCCTCCAGGAGCTCGTCCGGCACGCCCTGCAGGGCGGCGAGGAAGACCAGGAAGCAGAACGGCGTCCACTGCCAGATGTCGACCAGGGCGACGGAGAAAAGCGCCCAGTTCGGGTTCGAGAGCCAGGGGATGCCGGTCCAGCCCAGCGGCCCGCCGGCCTCGTAGAAGATGGTGAAGAAGATGTAGCCGGCGGCCAGCGGCGTGGCGAAGATCGGCAGGATCATGACCGCACGGAGCACGCCGCGGCCCATGATCTGCTGGTTGAAGAGCAGCGCCAGGAGAAAGCCCAGCGTCAGTTGCAAGGGCACCGCGAAGAGCACGAAGACGAGGCTGACCTTGATCGCCTCGCGCACCTGAGGGTCGGTGACCAGGCGCTGGAAGTTGGCACCGCCGATCCAGGACCAGGTGGTCACCTGGTCGCGCTGGACCACGTTGCGGGTGCGCGGCTGGCCTTGAGAGTCGAGCACCGGCTGACCCTGCTCGTTCAGGACCGGCTCCTTGGTCCGCTTCACCTCCACCTTCTGCTCGATCTTGTAGAAGGCGATCGCCAGCGAATAGACGAGCGGAAAGACGGTGAACGCCAGCACCCAGACCACGGCCGGCATCAGGAAGAGAAAGCGGATCCGGCTTTTCCAGCGCATGGCGTTCCCGAGAGATACGCGATCCCGTCATGGCCCGGCCTGACCGAGCCATCCACCAGGAGGGACGAGGTGCCGTCTGACCGTCGTCCCCCAGCTGGGCTGGGGGACGACGGTTCGAGGTCAGCCGCCGTAGCCGATGGCGGCCTGGTAGTCCTTGAGCTGCTTGTCGCGGCCGATCCGCTCGGTGACGCCTTCCCAGGCCTGGGCGGTGTCGTCGAGCGCCTGCTTGGCGTTCTTCGTGCCCGACATCGCCGCCGACAGGTTCTTGTCCAGGATATCCCAGTATTCGAAGGTGCCCGGGATACGCAGATAGGTCAGCGTGGTCGGCGCGAAGAAGGTCTCCTTGTAGGCGTGGGTGTAGGCCGCGGCGTCCTTGGCATCCCACCCGGCCTTGACATACTCGTCGACCGTCGCGGTGCCGCCATCCTCCTTCAGGAACTGGTAGCTGTAGCCGGGATCGACGCCATCCCAGCCGTACATCGCCATCATCTTGGAAACCGGCGGCATCGCCATCAGCGACAGGAACGAGAAGGTGGCCTCGGGATTGGCCGAGAAGTTCGAGATCACGCCGTGCCAGGAGCCGCCGGTGGTGTTGCCGACGAGGCGCGGCTGGTCGAGCTTGACCCACTGCTGGTCCTTGAAGCTCCAGTACTCGTTCGAGGACGGGATCACGGCAGCCGCACAGTCGCCCGCAACCTTCGAGCGCGACTTGTCCTGGCACAAGGCGCCGACATCGCCCCAGGAGTAGACGAAGATGGACTTGCCGCGCAGGAAGTAGTCCCATGCCTCGCCCAGGGACCAACCGACCTGGGCCACGGGGCCGGTCTTGTGCAGCTGCTGCAGGAACTCCAGCGCCTTGACGTGGCCCGGGCTGTTGATCAGCGGCTTCATGCTGGTCGGATCGAACCAGTAGACGTTCTCGGTCTGGGTGACCTTGTCGCCCGGGTTGATCACGAACGAGGCCGACATGGACTGGAAGTGATAGTGGCCCTGCTCGCCGACCTTCAGGTGCAGGACGGTGCCGCTGTCGGGCTCCGCGTCGCTGCTGTCCCAGTTCTTGCCGTTGAAATAGCCGGAGATGTCGAGGAGCTGCTGCCAAGTCTGCGGCGGCACCGGCAGGTCGTAGCCGAACTGCTGCTTGAACCCGGCCTGGTGCTCGGGGTTCTCCAGGATGCTCTTGCGGTAGTAGAGCACCTGACCGTCGGCATCGTTCAGGATGCCGTAGGACTTGCCTTCCCACTGATGCAGCTTCTGCAGCGAGGGGGGCATGACGTCGTAGGACCATTTCGGGTACTTGCCCGAGGCCATCAGCTCGTCGATCTCGAAGGCGTAGCCGGCCGGCACGATGTCGCCGTACCAGAAGGCACCGGCCAGGAAGGCGTCGTACTGGCCGGTGCCGTTCCTGAGGTCGAGCATCATCTTGGTGTAGTGCTCGGCGAACGGCAGCTCGACCACGTTCACCTTGCCGCCGGTCAGCTCCTCCCAGATCGAGCGGAAGCTGTAGAGCGGGCCGGAGATGCCGCCCTTGGGCCCGGCACCGTTGACGGTGATGTTCAGCGTGACGCCCTCGTAGGGCTTGCTGTCCGGGCTCATCTCCGAGCCCAGATCCTCGCGCTTCACGGTGATGACCTGGTTGTCGTACTCGGGGCCCATCTTGAGGGCGACCGTGCCGTCGTCGCGCCACTCGACCTGGCCCGCGGCATCCGCCGTTCCGGCCGCGAGCACACTCAGCGCCGCCCCCGCGAGGAGCGCCTGCACCATGCGCATGTCCGTATAACCTCCCCCTTGGTCAGCGGCCGGTCCTTGGCTGCCGGCGTCGGCTGACGGTGCGGGGGATTATGCGGATTTTTTCCCGCGGTTCAAACCCGGACACCGACCTGGAGAGGAGTCCGGCTCAGCCGGACTTCCTGAGCCACAGGCTCGACTCCCAGGTGCCGGGCAGAAGAGGCAGGCGGGCCAGCGGCGACCGCTCCAGCCGGCGGGCCTCGCGCGTCGCCAGGTAATGGCTGGCGACCAGGGGCTCGAAGGTGCTGCCCTGGAGGAGGCAGCCCACCGCCACCTGCTCGTTGTAGCCGCGCCAGGCCCAGGCTTCGGGATAGGGGTCGGGCAGGAAGATGTCGTGCAGATGGACGAGCACGCCGGGCGGCAACGCCGGCAGGACGGCGTTGAGCAGGTAGTCGACATCGCTGCCCGGCACCGCGATGTGGCTGGAATCGATGAACAGGATGTCGTCGGGCGCGAGCCTGGCAAGCAGCTCCGGGTCGGCCGCCTGAACCGTAGTCGGGACGAGGCGGACCGGCAGCCCGTCCAGGCGCGCCCGGGGCTCAGGGTCGATGCACAGGATCGAGGTGGCGGCACCGGCGTCGCGCACGGCGCGCACGGCAAAGCGGGTGGAATGGCCCGAGCCGACCTCCACGATCCGCCGGGGCGGGCGCTCGCGGACGAGGGTGTAGAGGAGGGCCGCATCGAGGCGCGGGAACCAGTCCTGGTCGAAGCGCGGCTCCGGGGCCGGGCCTGTGAGCTCGAGCAGGCGTGGCGCCAGCGCCTCGGCGCGCGCCAGGAGGGCCAGCATGCCGGGTAGGGCCGCGCGGAAGACGGCCTCCAGAGCCGGGTAGGCGATCGGGCGCACCGAGGCGGCGTGACGGTGCGGGATGAAGAAGCCGGGCCCGCTGTGCCCGTGCGCCTCGCTCATGGCTGCGGGCGCCGTATCTTAGAGCCGGATCTCGAGGCCCTCGTAGGCGACGATCGAGCCGGGGCAGGCAGCCTCCAGCTCGACCGCGATCCGGTCGAGGGTGGCGTCGTCATGCTCCGGGTCGTGGTGGAAGGCGACCAGGCGCTTGGCGCCGGCGGCATCGCAGAGCCGCACTCCTTCCTGCCAGGTCGAATGGCCCCAGCCGCGATAGCCGGCATATTCCTGGTCGGTATAGGTGGTGTCGTAGATGACGAGGTCGGCACCGGCGATGAGGCGCAGGACGTTGGCATCGCGGCCGGCCTCGGGATGCTCGGTGTCGGTGATGTAGCAGATGGAGCGCCCGGCACATTCGAGGCGGTAGCCCGTGGCACCGCCAGGATGGTGGAGGGGCGCCGTATGCAGGGTGGCGCCGTCGAACGGGGTCAGCACCTCGCCGACCTCGAAATCGTGGAAGGCGAGGCAGGCGTGCATGATGCCCAGCGGCACGGGGAAGAACGGCCGCTGGATCAGCGTGCCCAGCACCTCCTCGAGCCGGCTGCCCTGCTGCTGCCGGCAGCCGCTCCAGAGCTCCAGCCGGCTGCGGGCGTCGTAGGCGGGCTTGAAGAAGGGCAGGCCGCCGACATGGTCGAAATGGGTATGGGAGAAGAACAGGTGCGAGGCGGTGGGCTGGTTCCTGGCCTGGAGCTGCTTGCCCAGGCCCCGAAGGCCGGTGCCACCGTCGAAGATGATCCGTGCCGGGCCGCACAGGACCTCGACGCAGGCAGTGTTGCCGCCGTACCGCAGCGTGCCAGGGCCAGGGCACGGGATCGTGCCTCGGACACCCCAGAAACGTACGGTCAGCCCCGTTGGCTCCGTCATCCCATGACCCGCCGGCCCAACACTGGACCAACAATCGCCGTTCGTTCCGCCTTCGGCAGTGATCTGGGTCACGGCTCCCCGCCGGCTGCATGACGGTAGAGAAAGTAGCGCCCATCGGGAACACCGGCGGGCATCGGCATCGGCTTCAGGGCCGGATCGTCCAGGCGCTGGTCGGAAGCAATAAGGGCGCCCGGCGCCATGAGCGGCGGAAGGGCGGCGGCCAGCCAGCGCGCGAGGCGAGCGTTCCGCTCCGCGTCGGCCGTGCCGATATCGCTGTGGACGAGTGCTGCCCTCCCGGGCAGGCGCTCCAGGGCACCGGGCAGCGTGTCCTTCAGGTCACCGACGAAGAGGTGAGCGGCATCCGGCATGCAGGCAGGGTGGGCCGCCGGCTGGCGCTCGAAGACGAAGATCTCGCGCTCGGGGAAGAGCTCGCGCAGGTGGTCGAAGGTGCGGCCGTTGCCCAGTCCCAGCTCCAGGACCGGGCCCGGAAGGGAGGCGATCAGCTGGCGCGCAAGACCGAGGCAGATGCGCTGCGCCTGCATGCGCTCGATGAAGGTGTCGAGCCGGCTCATCGCGTCGAAGCACCTCCTCGGCGTCGGGGATCGCTACGGAGCCTCAACCATAGAGCAATCCCGACGAAACCCACAACCGCGTTCAGGCGAATCCGCAACCCCTCGGCGAAACCGGGCACATCGTGCATCTACTTTGCGGACGCCATGTCGATGTTCCTCAGCGTGAAAATCAACATACCCGGTGATTGCTCATTAGAGCGGCGCCTACAAGCCCCCCGGATCGGGCCGACTGCGACGGGGCAGGATCGTCAGCGCGGCGTGGTGCCCGAGGCCAGCAGCTCGCCGCGCAGGCTGTAGAGCAGCTCCAGCGCCGCGCGCGGCGTCAGCTCGTCGGGATTGATCCCGCGCAGGAGCTGCTCGACCCGGCTCGGCTCCGACGCGGGCGGTGGCGGGGCCGCCCGCTCCAGGGCAGCGGCGAAAAGCGGCAGGTCCTCGGCAAGGCGGGCGGGGGCGGAGCGGGCCTCGCCTTCCTCCAGCCGGCGCAGGACCTCCTCCGCCCGGACCAGGACGGCTTCGGGCAGGCCGGCGAGGCGGGCGACATGGATGCCGTAGGAGCGGTCCGCGGTGCCGGGGGCGACCTCGTGCAGGAAGACGACCTCGTTCTGCCACTCCTTGACCCGGAGCGTGTGGCAGGAGAGGCGGGGCAGGCGGGCGGAGAGCGCGGTGAGCTCGTGATAGTGGGTGGCGAAGAGCGCCCGGCAGCGGTTGACCTCGTGCAGGTGCTCGACCACGGCCCAGGCGATCGAGAGCCCGTCATAGGTGGCGGTGCCGCGGCCGATCTCGTCCAGGATGACCAGGCTGCGGCTGGTGGCGAGATTCAGGATGGCGGCCGTCTCCACCATCTCGACCATGAAGGTCGAGCGGCCGCGGGCGAGGTCGTCGGCGGCACCCACGCGGGAGAAGAGGCGGTCGACGGTGCCGATCGCGGCGGCACGCGCCGGCACGAAGCTGCCCATCTGCGCCATGACCACGATCAGCGCGTTCTGGCGCAGGAAGGTGCTCTTGCCCGCCATGTTGGGGCCGGTGAGCAGCCACAAGGGGCTCTCGGGGCCCAGATCGCAGTCGTTGCCGACGAACGGCTGGTTGTCGCGGGCCAGCGCCAGCTCCACGACCGGGTGCCGGCCGCCCTCGATGCGGAAGGCGGGGCCGTGGTCGATCTGCGGGCGAACGTAGCGCTGCTCCGCGGCGAGCTCGGCCAGGGCGGCCGCCACGTCGGCCCTGGCGAGGGCACCCGCGACCTCGCCCAGCCTTGCGGCCTCAGCCAGGACTGCGGCGCGCAGGCTCTCCAGAAGCTCCAGCTCCAGCGCCACAGCGCGCTCGGCCGCACTGGCGATCCGGCTCTCCAGCTCGGCGAGCTCGGTCGTGGCGTAGCGCGTGGCCCCTGCCATGCTCTGCCGGCGCATGAAGGCGGCCGGGACCTTGGCCTCGTGCGCGGAGGCGACCTCGACGAACCAGCCGATCAGGTTGTTGTAGCGGATCTTGAGCGAGGGGATCGCGGTCTCGCGGCGGTAGCGCTCCTCGAGCCCCACCACGTGCTGCCGGCCGGCATCGCGCAAGGAGCGCAGCTCGTCGAGCCGGGCGTCCACGCCCTCGCGGATGAAGCCGCCCTCGCGGGCCAGCAGGGGCGGCTCGTCGATCAGCGACCCGCTGATCCGCTCCGCCAAGCCCGCGGGTGGCTCGAGCCCGGCCGCGATGGCGCTGAGTGCCGGCTCGCCCGCAAGCAGTGCCTGCAAGCGGGCGGCTCGCTCGGCTGCCTGGGCGATGGCCAGCAGGTCGCGCGGGCCGCCGCGGCCGAGTGCTGTGCGGGACAGCGCCCGCTCCAGGTCCGGGCAGCGGCGGAGCAGGGCGCGCGCCTCCTCCCGCAGCGTCTCGCCCAGCAGCAGGCTCTCGACGGCGTCGAGCCGGGCGCGGATGGCGGCGGGGTCGGTGAGCGGGGCCGCGACGCGCTGGGCCAGGAGGCGGGCGCCGGCACCGGTGACGGTGCGGTCGATCGCGTGCAGGAGCGAGCCCTCGCGGGTGCCGGCGAGGCTCCCGGTCAGCTCCAGGTTGCGACGGGTGGCACCGTCGATCTGCAGGATGCCGTCGGGCTCGATCCGGCGCGGCGGCGAGAGACGTGGCAGCACGCCCTTCTGGGTCAGCTCGAGATAGTCGAGGAGGGCGCCCGCGGCCGCGAGCTCGGCCCGCTCGAAGCTGCCGAAGCCGTCCAGCGTGCGCAGGCCGAACGCGTCACACAGGCGGCGCTCGGCGCGCTGGCTGTCGAACGCCGTGTCGAGCTGCGGCGTGAGCGCCCTGCTGCCATCGCGGGCGAGGTCACGGAGGGAAGGCAGCTCCAGGAGCCGCTCGGGGGCCAGCACCTCGCCGGGCTCCAGGCGGGCGAGGGCACCGCCGAGGAGGGCGGCCGGGCAGGGCTGGGTGGCGAACGCGCCGGTTGAGATGTCGACCCAGGCCAGGCCCAGCGCCTCGCGACCCGGTGCTACGGCCAAGAGGTAATTGTTCCGCTTCGCCTCGAGGAGGCCATCCTCGGTCAGCGTGCCGGGGGTGACGATGCGGACGACGTCACGGCGGACGAGCGACTTGCCGCCCCGCTTCCTGGCCTCGGCCGGGTCCTCGATCTGCTCGCAGATCGCGACCCGGAAGCCTTTGCGGATCAGGCGGTGGAGGTAAAGCTCGGCATTGTGAACGGGGACCCCGCACATCGGGATCTCGTCCCCGGCATGCCGGCCGCGCTTGGTGAGGGCGATCTCGAGCGCGGGTGCCGCCGCCACCGCGTCCTCGAAGAACAGCTCGTAGAAGTCGCCCATACGGAAGAACAGGAGCATGCCGGGGTGCTGCGCCCGCAACGCCTGGTACTGCGCCACCATCGGGCTCGTGGCGGCGTCCGCCACCGCCCCGCGTTCGGCCCGCTGCTCGCTTTTGGTTAGAACGGGCAGTCGAGTGTTGCGCATAGGTTGAAGTCTGCCGTTGTAAATGCGGAAGATATGTCTATGGTCGGGTCTTGTGACCGCGGGCAGGAGCCGACCGGAAGGCTCGGGGTCAGAGGTGGCAGCACCTCGAACCGGGGTCAATTGCGGTCGTGCGGGAGGTCGTGCGGCGGTGATCGGGCATGCGGCGATCGACTGCGCTCTCGGCGGCCTGCTCCTGCCGGAGCGGCTGAGTGCCGGCCTTGCGGCTGGCCAGCTCACCCGGCGGCTAGAATTCCTGACCTGGGCCGGCCGGGCCGACATCCTGGATGCTTTCTTCTGGAGCGAGGCCAAAACCCGGCTCCCGCACGACATGATCACGTCCGTGATCAACCGTCGCGTGGGTGGAGTCGCGGCCCTGGCCGAGCTTGCCGCCTTCACCAACTATGCACGTGCCGTGCTGACCGCGGCCCTGATCGGGCTCGACGAGCCGGCCCGGATCGAGGACGAGGCGGCCGCCCTCACCTACCGGCTGTCGCTGCTGCCGGCGCACAACGAGGCGGCCCGGGCCTGGACCGACGGCAGGCAGCCGCAGGGTGCCGGGCACGAGCTGGCCCGGCGCCCGGGCTTCGCCTTCCTGCTCCTGGCGCTGAGCCCCGACAATTCGGCGGAGAGCTTCATGGCGCGCGACGCCTTCTTCGCCGCCATGCTCGGCCGCACCTGATCGGCCGGCCGCTTGCGGCTATGCTCCTGCCGGCGCCCGAGGCTGGGCCGAGAGGGGGAGCATGGAGCAGCGGCCGATCCACCGTGCGACGGTGCGGGACGAGTGGCTGGACTATAACGGCCACCTGAACGACGCCTGCTACCTCGTCATCTTCAGCCAGGCCACCGACGCGCTGCTCGACCTGATCGGCATGGACGATGCTTTCCGCCGCCGGGAGCAGGTCTCGATCTTCACCCTCGAGACCCACCTCTGCTACCTGCGCGAGGTCCCGGGCAGCACCACGGTCGAGGTGGAGAACCGCGTCCTCGACCTCGACGCCAAGCGCCTGCACCTGTTCCAGACGATGCGCCGTGAGGGAGAGGAGGAGGCGGCTGCCACGGCCGAGATGATGATCCTCCATGTCGACATGACCACCCGCCGCGGTGCGCCGTTCAGGAGCGAGGTTCACGCGAGGCTCGCAGCATTGCATGCGCGCGAGATTGGCCTCGCAAGACCCGTCCAGGCTGGTCGAACCGTGACCATGCGGCCCAGCCGGCCATGACGGCCGGGTTGCTGGTCATGCACCATGGAACCGGCCATCGCCCGAGCCCATTCCGCTAGCGTCCTGCGGAGGGCTTGCGGATGGCTGATGACATCGAGCAGCGGCTGATCGAGCGGCCGGAGACGGATGCCGAGCGGACGGCGTTGCGGGCGCTGGTGCGGTTGCGGGGTGAGGGGAAGGCCCTGGAGGAGATTGCGGCCGGGGTGAAGGAGGCGAGCGGGATCGAGCTGTCGGCCGAGGCGGTGGACCGGGTGCTGCGGCGGGTGGCGGGGCCGGTGGCGCGCGAGAGCGGGGGCGATCCGGAGTACTTCACCGGCTATCTCGGGGGCGGCTGAGCCTCCTCGAGGCGGAACCAGCGATAACCGTAAGGGCCGAGCTCGATGCCGTTCCCGGCCGCGGGGTAGCGCTGGTCGGAGGCCAGCTCGACGAGCCGGCTGCCTTCCAGGCCGGGCAGGCGGAGCTGGGCGCGGCAGGGCGTGTCGGCCAGGTTGTGGGTGATGACCACGGTGCCGCCCCGCCAGCAGGCGCTGTGGGCGAAGACGTGGGGCTGGTCGGTGTCGATGACGCTGGGCTCCGCGTAGCCGATCTCGGGAAAGCTGCGCCGGGCACGGATCAGGTGGCCGATCCGGTTCATCAGCGAGTCGTGATCGTCGAACTGGGCGCGGACGTTGAGCTTATCGGGAGCGTAGTCGGGCTCGCTGATCACGGGCCGGATGAGCTTCTCCGCGGGTGCCGTGGAGAAGCCGGCATTGGGACCGTCCGACCACTGCATGGGCGTGCGCACGCCCATCCGCTCTTCCAGGGAGAGGTCGTCGCCCATGCCGATCTCGTCGCCGTAGCGCATCACCTGGCTGCCGGGCAGGCTGAACATCAGGCTGTGCGCCATCTCGATCCGGCGCCGGTCGTTGCCCAGCATGGGTGCCAGGCGGCGGCGGACGCCGCGGTCGTAGAGCTGCATGCTCTTCTCGGGCCCGAAGGCGGCGAAGCACTCCTGCGCGCTCCTCCGGGGTGAGCCGCCCGAGGTCGATCTCGTCGTGGCCGCGCAGGAACTGCGCCCACTGCCCCTTCTCCGGGATCCGCGGCAGGCCCTCCAGCGCCCGTGCCAGAGCCTCCGGCCGCTTGCGGGCGAGGCTCAGGAACAGAGGCTGGTTGAGCAGGAAGGCGAACAGCATGTGCATGCGGTCGCCGTCGCCGAAATACTCGTCGATCTTGTCACGGCTGACATTGGCCTCGGCCAGCATGATCGCGTCGCCGCAGCGCCAGCCGATGAAGTCGTGCATCTCGCGCAGGAAGGCGTACATGGCCTCCCCCTGCTCGCCCTGGCCACCCTTGCCGTTCGTGAGCTCGATCAGGAAGGGGGCGGCATCGACGCGGAAGCCCGAGACCCCGAGCTCCAGCCAGAAGCCCATGATCTTCAGGATCTCGCGGCGCACGGCGGGGTTGGCGATGTTGAGGTCGGGCTGGTGCTCGTAGAAGCGATGGAAGTAGTAGGCGCCGGCCTTGCGGTTCCAGGTCCAGGTGGTCTTCTGCACGCCGGGGAAGACGGTGCCCTTGTCGTGGTCGGCGGGCCGCTCGGCCGACCAGATGTAGAAGTCGTGGAAGGGGCTCTTCGGATCGCAGCCCTGCTGGAACCAGGGGTGCTGGTCCGAGGTGTGGTTGACCACGAGGTCGATGATCAGGCGGATGCCGCGCTGCCGGAGCTCGAAGCTGAAGTCGGCGAAGTCGCCGAGGCTGCCGAGGCGGGAATCGACGGCGTAGTAGTCGGTGATGTCGTAGCCGTCGTCGAGGTTGGGCGTGGGATGGAAGGGCTGCAGCCAGACGCAGTCCACCCCCAGGTTCTCCAGGTGGTCGATGCGCTGGGTCAGGCCCGGGAAGTCGCCGATCCCGTCGCCGTTCGAGTCCATGAAGGTCTCGACGTCGAGATTGTAGATGACGGCGTTCTTGTACCACATGGCGGCTGCCCTCCCCGGGGGTCCCGCCTGCTCAATCCGGAGCGGCGGCCGCCAGTTCCACAGGCCGGGTGCTGAAAAGCTCGCCCTGGCAGGGCGCGAAGCCGCGGCGGTGGTGGGGGGTGAGGCCCAGCGAGCCCAGCGCGGTGCGGTGCTCGCGCGTGCCGTAGCCGGCGTTGCGCTCCCAGCCATAGCCCGGGTAGCGCGCCCCGAGCCGGCACATCAGCCGGTCGCGCAGCACCTTGGCGACGATCGAGGCGGCACTGATCGCGGGAACCAGGGCGTCGCCGTCGACGATGCAGCGCGTCGGCAGGTCGAGCGGCGGGGCGCGGTTGCCGTCGACCAGCACGGCGCGCGGGCGCAAGGGCAGCCGGGCGACGGCGCGGCGCATCGCCAGCATGGTCGCCCCCAGGATGTTGAGCCGCTCGATCTCGGCCACCGAGGCGGCACCGATCGCGATCAGCGCCTGCTCGCGCAAGGTGACGGCCAGCGCCTCGCGGCGGCCGGCGGTGAGCTGCTTCGAGTCGGCCAGGCCCTCGAGCGGCACGCGCAGGATCACGGCGGCGGCGAAGACGGGTCCTGCGAGCGGCCCGCGGCCGACCTCGTCCACACCGGCCACCGGGTCGTCGGGGCCGAGCGCCAGCTCCTCCAGCAGGGCCGCGATCACACGAGCCAGCCCGCAGCCGGGCGAACCTCGCCCGCCACCGTCCCGTTCCAGTCGCGCAAGGTGGGCCGGGCGAACCGGGCCAAGGCTGCGGACGCGGTTGCCGGGATCAGGCCCAGGTGGTCGAGGAGGGCCAGCAGCGCCACCTCGGCTGCCCTGGTGGCACCGTCGCGCGCCTTCACGGCGATCCCCAGGCCCTGGTCCGGGACCGCGGCCAGGTACACGCCTTCGGCACCCGTCTTGGCAATGACCTCGGGGACGGCGCGCATGAGGGCGGTGCAGAGGCGCCCGGTCCCGGCCACGAGCTCGGGATGAGCGCGCATGGCAAGGCCGATACGCTCCAGCGGCCCGCCGTCGGATGCGAGATGGGCGGCCGCCAGCGCCAGTGCCCGCAGCGGCATGACGAAGGCGGGCAGGCTGCAGCCGTCGATCCCGGGCGCTTCGACCTCCGGCAGGCCTGCCGCCCGGGCCAGGGCAGTGGCGATGTAGCGCTGCACGGGGTGGTCGGGCTTCTCGTAGCCCGCGACCGGCCAGCCGGCATGGAGGCAGGCGGCGAGGAGGCCGGTGTGCTTGCCGGAGCAGTTGTTGTGCAGGCGGGTGGGCCGCTCGCCGCGGGCCAGCAGTGCTGCCGCGGACGCGGGATGGGTCGGCGGGTGCGGGCCGCAGGCGAGGTGACGCTCCTCGAGCCCGAGCCTGGCGAGCCAGGCGGCCACGCGCTCGACATGCATGGGCTCGCCGCCATGCGAGGCGCAGGCCAGGGCCAGCTCGGCCCCGCTCACGCCCAGCGCGTCGGCGGCCCCGGTCTCGACCAGGGCCAGGGCCTGGAAGGGCTTGATCGCCGAGCGCGGGTAGACGGCCTCGTCGACGGCACCCTTGGCCAGCCGGACATGGCCGCTTGCGTCGATGACACAGACGTCGACCCGATGCCGACTTTCGACGCGGCCGCCGCGGACGACCTCGACCGCCACCTCGCCCATCGCTATCCCACAAGTTCT
The DNA here is from genome assembly GCA_963830775.1 of uncultured Alphaproteobacteria bacterium. Taxonomy (GTDB): domain Bacteria; phylum Pseudomonadota; class Alphaproteobacteria; order Geminicoccales; family Geminicoccaceae; genus CAWHNT01. The sequence goes on from CAWHNT010000038.1 coordinate 151,837, forward strand.
GTCGCCGGACCCGGAAGGACCATACCTCCCGCCGGCAGGCAAGTCGGGGGATCGCGGTGAGCCGCTTCTTCATCGTGATGGCGGCCCTGTTCGGGCTGAGCGGCGTGGCCGCCGGGGCGCTGGGCGCGCACGGTGCCGGCGTGCTGGGCGATCCCCGGGCGGGCGAGCTGCTGCGGACCGGCTCGTCCTATGCGATCTGGCACGCGCTCGCGATCCTGGCCTACCTCGCCTTGTGGGGCCGGAGCAACGTGCCGCTGGCGCTCTTCACCTTCGGCACGCTGCTGTTCTCCTTCAGCCTCTACGGGCTCGCCTTCGGCGCGCCGCCGACGTTGGGCTACGCGACGCCCATCGGCGGCGTCCTCCTCATGGGCGGCTGGCTCGGCGTCGCCATCGTGGCGCTGGCCGACCGCTATGACGGCCTCAAGGGTTTTTGAGGTCGTCCAGCACCGCTTCCAGCGCCTCGTCCGACAGCCGCCCGCCGCCGCCTGAGCGGCCGACCCGGACCACGGCCTCGCCCTTGGCATGGTCGACCTTCTCGACCATGCCGAAGGTGCGCATGCCGTCGGGCCCCGTCACCTGGACGAGGCTGGAGCGGCCAACCGAGGCTGACGGCACCACCACATGCTCGGCGTCGATCCAGGTGCCCTCGGCCGGGCCGTCCATGGTCTCGATCTTGGCACGTTGCCGGCCATGGGCGACCGGCGTCACGCCAGCAGCCGGTAGGGCGGTGAGGCTCGCCAGCACCGCCTCGGCATCGGCCGCTCGCCCCTCGCCCGTGGTCTGGGCCAGGATCTGGAGCAGGTCGCTGAGCCGCGGGCGCGGGGCCGCGGTCTCGAAGACGGCGACGTCCTCCGGCAGCACGGCACCCGGGCCGCCGCCTTCGAGGACACCACGGTCGGAGCGGTGGCGGCCCTCGGCCACGGCGAAGGTGTGCCGCTCGCGCATGGTGTGGCGGGCCTCGAAGGCGCGGCCCGCGGCACGGTCGAGCAGCGTCACCTCGAGGGCACCCACCCGGCCGACCTCGAACGCGTTGATGTCGTAGGTGTAGGGCTCGTAGACCGGGGTCTCGAGATAGCGTTCGGTGCTGGCAAGCTGCTCGGACGCCTTGGCCCGGCCGGGGCGCAGCCGGTCGATGCCGCGGATCACGGCGCTGCCGACGAGGCCGATCAGATCGAGCGAGGGCTCTCCGGTCGCCATCACCCGGCCACCGCCGCCACCACCACTCTCCTCCTCGGCCTCCTCGCGCAGCTTCGCCCATTCGGGGTTCACGCTGCGCCGGGTCCGGGTACGGTACTCGGAGCGGACCAGCTCATGGGCGACGAGGCGGCGCCCGCCGCCGGGGACGACCCGGGGCCGGCTGGCGGCGATGAGGCAGCGACCGTCCCCGGTCTTCTCGGCGACCGGGATCGGCAGGTCGAGGTCGATCGCACCCGCCGCCTCCTCGGGCGTCAGCAGCAGGGGTCCGTCGGCGATGGCAAGCGCCAGGGGAGCATCCTCCGGGCGGAGGTGCCGCAGGTCGGTCTCCGCCATCGCCAGCACGGCGGCGGCAAGCGCGCGGCAGTCGGCGGCATCCGGCCAGGGCACCGCGAAGGCCGAGGCCTCGGCCGTGACGGGTGCGGGCTCGGAGGCCTCCGCCGCCTCCTTGTGGGCGGGGGCCGTGGCACACCCGCCGATCAAGGTCAGCGTCGCTCCGAAGGCCAACGCCCGCACCCGTCCCGCCATGACCGCCTCGCTCTCAGCACAGGCGAGCGAGCATACAACAACTAACGCAAAGGTTGATAGATTTATGCGGCCCGAGCTCGTGCGGTACGCTCGATCTCGGCACTCACCTTGTCGAGCACGTCGGCGAGCAGGCTCTCATCGTCGGCCTCGACCATCACCCGGATGACGGGCTCGGTGCCCGAGGCCCGGACCAGAAGCCGGCCGCGGTCGGCGAGGCGGCGCTGCTCGGCCTCGATCAGGCGCTGGATCGGCGGGGCGGCGAGGTCGAGCCGCTGGGCGGTGCGCACGTTGCGCAGGCGCTGCGGCAGGGGCTCGAACGGGCGGCCGACCTCGCTGAGCGGCCGGTCCCGCTCGCGGGCGACGGCCAGGACCTGGAGTGCCGCCAGCATCCCGTCGCCGGTGGTGGCGAAGTCGGAGAGCACGATGTGGCCGGACTGCTCGCCGCCGACATTGCAGTCGTCGGCCCGCATCCGCTCGACCACGTAGCGGTCGCCGACCTTGGTGCGCAGGAGCTGGAGGCCGCGGCCGGCGAGGAAGTTCTCGAGCCCCAGGTTCGACATCAAGGTGGCCACCACGCCTGGCCCGCGCAGCCGTTGCGCCGTCTGCCAGCTCAGGGCGATCAGGGCCAGCACCTGGTCGCCGTCGATCAGCACGCCGCGCTCGTCGCAAAGGACGAGGCGGTCGGCGTCGCCGTCGAGAGCGATGCCGGCATCGGCCCCGTGCTCCAGCACCGCCCGGCAGAGCTGCTCGGGATGGTTGGAGCCGCAGCGATCGTTGATGTTGAGGCCGTTGGGCGAGGTGCCGAGCTTCACCACCTCGGCCCCCAGCTCCCAGAACAGCTCGGGTGCTATGTGGTAGGCGGCCCCGTTGGCGCAGTCGACCACGATCTTGAGGCCGGCGAGGCTCAGGCCCTTGGGGAAGCTCGACTTCAGGTTCTCGATGTAGCGGCCGCGGGCGTCGTCGATCCGCTGTGCCCGCCCGAGCTCGGCCGGGGGTGCCAGGCCATTGCCGTTGAGCGTGCCCATCTCGCGCTCGATCTCGGCCTCGATCTCGTCCGAGAGCTTGAACCCGTCCGGGCCGAACAGCTTGATGCCGTTGTCGTGGAACGGGTTGTGGGAGGCCGAGACGACCACGCCCAGGTCCGCGCGCAGCGAGCGGGTGAGGAAGGCCACGGCCGGTGTGGGCATCGGGCCCAGGAGCAGCACGCTCATCCCGCCGGAGGTGAAGCCCGCCTGCAGGGCCGGCTCGAGCATGTAGCCGGAGAGGCGGGTGTCCTTGCCGATGACGACGCGATGCGGATGGTCGCCGCGGCGGAAAAGCTTGGCCGCGGCCTTGCCCAGGCTGAGAGCCACCTCGGCGGTCATCGGGTGCGTGTTGGCGGCACCGCGAATCCCGTCGGTGCCGAACAGCTGACGCTCCATCTCAGGCTCCCGAAACTCTACTGCAGGTGGAATAGTTAAGAAATGGTTCGCGATCTACCCTGCATGGCGATAGCCAGGTGCGCACTGCGGCACGGTAGCGTTGCCGGCAGCACACCCGACGGTAAGTTCAGGCTCTGCGAACAGGCCAGCCGTCATGCCATGCGATCCCCTCAGCCCCGATATCCTGATCAGACCCAACGGGCAGGTTGAGCTCCTCGACCGTCCCGATCCGGCCGCCTCGACCGGCAGCTATGGTGAAACGATGCGGCCCTGCTCCTATGGCGTGGCCGCCAGTGCCCGCACCCGTCGGATGCGGGCGCGAGTGCCGGACCGGCTGGTGCGCGGCCAGCTCGTGGACATCGAGGAGTAGGCCTCAGCTGCCGGCCTCGAAGCCGGTCAGCACGTTCACCGTGTTGAGGCCGATCGCCTCGACCGCGTAGCCGCCCTCCATGACGAAGAGCGTGGGCAGGCCGAGGCGGGCGATCAGGCCGCCATAGGCGGTGAAGTCGTCGCCATCGAGGGCGAACTGCGAGATCGGGTCGCCACGGTAGGTGTCCACGCCGAGCGAGACGACAAGCACGTCCGGCCCGTACCCGGCAATCGGAGCGCAGCGCATCCTCGAGCGCCTCTCGCCAGGCGGGAAACGCCGTCCCGACCGGGAGGGCATAGTTGCGGTTGAATCCCTCCCCTGCCCCGATCCCGGTCTCGTCCGGCCAGCCCAGGAAGTAGGGGAACTCCACCGACGGGTGGGCGTGCAGGGAGACGAAGAGCACGTCCGGGCGGTCGTAGAAGATCGCCTGGGTGCCGTTGCCGTGGTGGTAGTCGACATCGAGGATGGCGACCCGTCCGGCACCGTGATCCAGCAGGTGCTGGGCGGCGATGGCTGCGTTGTTGAGGAAGCAGTAGCCGCCGTAGAGATCGCAAGCTGCGTGATGACCCGGCGGGCGGGACAGGGCGAAGGCGGCGCGTTCCCGCCCATCGGCGATGAGCCGTGCCGCCGTAAGCGCGGTCTGCGCGCTGGCGTAGACGGCACGCCAGGTATCGGCCGTGATCGGCGTCGCGGCGTCGAAGCTGTACCAGCCGAGGAGCCCGTCGATCCGGTCGGGCGGCGTCCGGCCCATGTGCCGGACGGGCCAGGCCGAAGGCAGGGCGTCGAAGGTGCGCCCCATCGCCGTCCAGCGTTCCCAGGCGGTGGCCAGGACGTCGACGAAGGCCGGCGCATGCACGCGCTCGATCGGGCCGCGGCCGATGATCCTCGGGCGGCACGATGGAGCCGAGACCAACCTCCCGGACCCGGTCGCGGATCATGAGCGCACGCCGCGGCTGCTCGAAGCAGGGCAGGAGCTGGCCGTCGGTGAGCTCGGCCCTGCCGTCGTGCAGCGCCTGCTCGTCGGCGTAGACGGTGATCACCGCAGCATCCTGAGGCCGATATTGACCCAGTCCACAAGATCGCCCAGCCGGGCGATGTAGGGGTCGGGCAGGGCCAGCCGTGCATCGTCCTCGCCCTTGGCGTGGCGCTCCAGCGTGTCGATCAGCCGGCGCAGCCGCTGCTCGTGCAGGCCCATCGCCTGCTGGATGGGGTCGGTGACCAGGCCCATGAAGGTGGAGCAGACGGCAAACAGCATCATCACCAGCACGGTCATGAAGATGGTGAACGGCCAGCTCGCCTCGGTCGGCCACCACGCATAATAGATCTCCCCGGCCCAGGCCCCGGCCCAGAAGCTCTCAACGGCACTCTGCTCGGCATATTGCTGCGCCAGCAGCGGCCCCAGCGACAGGGCCCCCGGGGTCAGGGCATGGAGGACCAGGAACCCGACCATCAGCGCGATCATGCCGGCCGCAAGCTCGGCCACGGCATGCCTGGCGGCCATGTACTCGGAGAGGAGCGCTTCCGTCCGCTCGGCCCGAGCCGGCATCTCGCGCGAGTGCATGATCTGCTCCAGGCCCAGCAGCTCGCCCGCCACGACCTCGCCGATCCGGCGCGAGAGGCGGGTCTCCATGAACAGCCGCCGGGTGGCGAGCCAGCGCGCCAGCCTCTCCAGCCCCAGCCAGCGGACGAGCATGGCGCTCAGATGCAGGAAGAACGCAGGCCCGACCAGGAGCACGTTCAAAGGCGAGCGGAGCAGGTCCAGGCCCAGCGCTGCCTGGTGCAGACGGATGGTGCCGGCAATGCTGAAGTGCCGGCGCGTGAAGGCCGGGATGCGGGCGCGGCAGGCGGCGAAATACTCGTCTGCGTCGGGCGCGCTCATCCGTCAGGTTCCCCTCTCAGGGCCGGAGATGGTACGGACCTGCGCAGGCGTCGAGGGTGGCACCCGACCGGTCACCGGCCCGACCTGCAGCCCCGGAGCGCACCCCGTCGCCGAGACCTCGCGCCCGGTCACGGCAGGTGGCTGATCGACCAGCCTGTGAACACGGTGGCCAGCATGGAGAGCAGGAACAGGATCCTGGTTACCTGCTCGACGGAGACGGCCAGCGTGTCGCGCTTGGCCAGACGACATCGGTCGGCCAGCATGATCGATACGATGCAGAGCAGGCAGAGCGTGAAGAAGGCGTAGAAGAGGTACTCGATCCTGACCGTGTAGCCGATGCTCCCGAGCTGCTCGTCGATCGAGGACAGCAGCACGGCCCCGGACAGTGCGGCGGTGACCGCCACGGTGATCTTCTCCTGGACGAGCGCCGCCGAAAAGTAGAGCGAGGCCAGCAGGATCAATGTCATCAGGCCGAGCGGCAGGAGCGTCTTCAGCAGCACGGCCCAGACGCGGCGGGCGACGTCGACCGTGACCATGAAGCCGGAGAGCTCGCGGTGGCGCGCCAGCCCGACCAGCCGGGGATCGCCCAGCGCCAATTCGGTAACCAGGATGTCGCGCCGCTTGTTGACGTTGAGCGGGGCCCATCGGGTCAGGCCGGTGAAGGCATCCGGTGCGGCGATGCTCAACGGGTCATGTGGGGTGGCAATGGCGGGAAAGAGCGAGGTCGCGGCGGCCTGGCCGAAGCCGCCGGCTGTCGCACCGCCCGATGATGGCGGTGCCTGCCCTGCCGGGCGGCCGCCCTGGGCGCGCGTGTCCTGGATGTAGACCAGCCGGTCGGATGCCGCCGTGGCATGGAAGAAGCGAACCGCCAGGGTCTGGTGGTCGACCGGATAGTCCCGCAGGTCGAAGCGGTTCTGGAAGTCGCCGCTGATGTGCCAGAGCCGATAGGTGGTGCCGTCGTCCAGGTCGCCGCGGGCGACGGGCTGGTCCGGCTCGAAGTGGCCGCGCACCAGCTCGGGGAACTCGATCCGGGCCGGGTCGGCAGCACCGGGGCTGGTGTCGCCGGCAAAGCGCATCCAGAGATAGAGATCGGCCGTGAAGGTCGACTGCCGGATGTCGATGGAGCTGATGCTGTTCAGGTAGACGCCCGTATAGACGACCTTCTGCAGGCGCGCGTGGATCCCCTGGGCCACCTCGACCACAGCGCCCGAGCTGATCTCCGTGCCATCGGGGTTCGGCACCGGCACGAGCTGGACCGGCGCCGATTCCAGCCGTCCGGCGTGGAAAACACCCATTCGCAAGGCCTGCTGCCGACCCCGCTCGGGCGTGAACCACAGCGGGCCGTCCAGGCCGGGCAGGGCATGGACCGGGCTGTCGAGCGAGCTCAGATAGGCCTGTGCGGCAGCACGGCGGTCCGCCGTCGAGCCGTCGGGGATGGTGGCCTGCACGCTCCGCACAGCGGCGATGGCGAGCAGCGCTGCCTCGTAGCCCTGACCCGAGATGTAGGTCGGCTCCTTGTCGTACCGGCTTCGGAACCGGGTCTGGAACGCCAGGGTCTCGGCATTGGCGCTGTCGAACAGCAGCGGCGTCACCGCGTAGACCCCGTCCGAGAAGTAGCCCGGTCGGCGTTGCTCCTCCGGCTCGTTCTCGAAGTGGCGGGCGAAGAACTCGCCGGCGATCGCGTTGGTGCCGAGCACCGGGCCACGCACCACCGAGCGGCGCAGGATCTTGATGATCGCCGCGGCTTCGTCGATCGTGGCCAGCACGATGGCCGGGTTCGCCGGATCGGACGCGGCCTCCCGCGCGGCCTCCTCGGCTCCGGCGACGTCCTTGAAGCTGCGATACGTGGCAGCAAGGCCGAGCCGTGTCGCGGCATGGCGGAAGCCGCCTGCCACCTGCTGGCCGTAGCTGTCCTCCTTGAGGAGCACGATCGCCGGCGGGGCGCCCAGCACGTAGCGCAGATAGCTGGCGATGGCACCGCCGCTCTCGCCGGTGCTGAAGCTGCCGCGGAAGAAGGTGGCGCTGTCGGTGAGCGAATCGCCCGCGGCGGTCGTGCCGATGCAGGCGATGCCGCCCTCGGCGAAGACCGGGTTGACGATGATGCCCATGGCCGTCGTGGCCGGTCCGACCACGACGAGCGCGTCGCCTGCCACGGCCTGCTTCGCCGCTGCCTTCGCCTCCCCCGGCTTGCTGGCGTCGTCGAAGACCTCGATCTCGATGGACGGGCCATTGCCCTCGGCGTTGGCCTCCTCGACCGCGAGACGGGCGCCCTCCAAGGCACCGCGGCCGTAGGGCTCCAGCGCACCGCTCGTCGAGACCACGACGGCGATCTTCGCGTCGGCGGCCTGGAGGTCGCGTGGCGCGCCGGCCAGGAGGGCCAAGCCCGCCGTGAGCACCGCCAGCCAGCGCGTGGCGTGCCCGGCCCTGCCACTCCCTTTGCGCTCCGCCCCGCACGGTGTCACTTTTCATCTCCCGCCAGCAGAACCGAGCTCAGGCAGGTTGAGCGCTCGGCTTTAGCGGCGTCCGGTCGTTCTACAGGCTAGGGGCCGTAGCCTGCCAACTCTTCCAGCACCTCCGGAACCAGCTCCCGCATCGGGCTCCCTCAGGACCCGATGAGCCAGAGCCAGCCGATCGCCGCGGTGAGCGAGAGGACCGTGATCGGGATGCCGGCGCGCGCATGCTCGAGGAACCCGATGCTCACCCCCACATCGCGTGCCCGCTCGACGGCGATGATGTTGGCGAGACTGCCGACCAGGAGCAGGTTGCCGGCCAGGGTCGAGATCACAGCGAGACCGTAGAGCGTCGCCGGCGCGGGTGCCGGCAGCACGGACAGCAGCAGCACGATCAGCGGCACGTTGCCGATCGTGTTCGAGCCCACGACGGTGAGCGGGGCCAGGAGGATGGGATCGTCCGGCGCCATGCCATACTGGGTGAGGCCCGCCAGGATCTCCGCCGGCAGGCCCGTGCTCCCCAGCGCTGCCGTGACGATGAACAGGCTCGCGAACAGCACCAGCAGGTGCCAGTCCACCTGGCCCAGCATGCGATGCGTGGCGAGGCTGCGGCTCACCAGGAGCCCGGCCGTCACGAGCAGCACGCCTTCGACGTGCGGCAGCGGCGTGGCGAACAGGGTCAGCAGGATGACGGTATAGAAGACCGCCTTGCGCAGGCCTTTGGGGTCGAGGGGCGAGCGGGCCCGCAGCCCATTGGCTCGAGCCGTGGCGGTGAGTTCCAGACGCCCGCGCCAGAGCCAGGCGATCACGAGCTGGACGCAGAGGAGGCCCACGAGCGCCGGCGGGCCGCAGGCAGCGAGGAAGGGCCAGAACTCGAGCCCGCCCACCTGGCCGATGAGGATGTTCTGCGGGTTGCCGATGAGCGTGGCGGCCGAGCCGGCGTTGGCGGCCGAGGCAAGGGCGATCACGAACGGCTTGGGATCGAGCCCGCGGCGCTGGATCCCGGTGACCAGGAGCGGCGTCATCGCGAACACCACCACATCGTTGGCGAGCACGGCCGAGAGCAGGCCCGCCGTCACCACCGTCAGCGCCAGGAGGCGCTGCGGTCCCCAGGGCGTCCTGGCGATCCGCCGCGAGGACCAGGCATAGAAGCCGCAGGCCGCGTACTGCGAGCTGAGCACCATCAGCCCGAAGAGGAGGATCAGGGTCGGGAAGTCGATCGCGTCGACCGCCTTGGGCCCATCCACCACCCCGCCGACATAGAGGACGATGGCACCGAACAACGCGATGCCGGTGCGGTCGATCCTCAGGCCCGGCCAGCGGCCGAGCGCCATGCCCAGGTAGACTGCGGCGAAGACAATCAGGACGAGGAGGTTCGTTCCCTGCGTCACAGGCTCTTGCAGAGCCGGAGCGCGTCGTAGATCGCGGCGTGGATGTTGCGCGAGGAGACGGCGTCGCCGATCCGATAGAGGAAGTAGCCGCCGTCCGGGTTGCGCACGATCTCCTCCGGCGCCCCTTTCACGAGCCCGTCCAGGTCGACCTCGCCGCCGTTGCGCGAGCCGTCGCGCAAGGCGCGGTAGAGCTCGTCGGCCGGCATGGTGCCGTGCTCGACCACGACATGATCGGCCGGCTTCTCGATCGTCTCCTCGCTGTACTCGTTCCAGAAGCGGGCGACGAGGCGGTTGCCCTCGCGGCGCACGCCGTGCAGCTCGAGGTCGGGGGTAAGGCGAACCCCGTGCCGGTAGGTGTCGCGCAGATAGTTCGGGTAGTTGGTGGCGCCGACCTCGAAGGCGATCATCCGGTCGGGTGTGACCATCTCGACCTCCAGGCCCTTCTTCGCCAGTGCTATGGCGGTCGAGGGCCCCTGGTGCCAGCCATGGTCGTCGTAGAGGAGGACCGTACCCTCGGGCTCGACATAGCCGCCCAGGATGTCCCAGACCGAGTGGACGAGATCCTGGCCCTCGTCGAGGAAGCTCGTGTCCGGCAGCCCGCCGGTGGCCACGATCACCACGTCCGGGCTCTCCGCCAGCACGTCCTCGGGCTCGGCATAGGTATTGAGGCGGATGTCCACCCCCAGGAACTCCAGCTCCTGCCTGAGCCAGTCGGCGATGCCGATGATCTCCTCGCGCCCCGGCGCCTTGGCCGCCAGCACGAGCTGGCCGCCCAGCCGGTCGGTGGCCTCCAGCAGCACCACCTCGTGGCCGCGCGACGCCGCCACCCGGGCCGCCTCCATCCCGCCGACACCGCCGCCGACGATGACCACCTTCCGCCGCGGGCCGCCGGACGGCTCGACCACGTGCGGCATGCTCGCCTCGCGGCCGGTGGCGGCGTTGTGGATGCAGAGCGCGTCCTTGCCCTGGTAGATCCGGTCGATGCAGTAGCCCATGCCGACGCAGGGACGGATACGCTGCTCATCGCCGCGCAGGAGCTTGGCCACGATATGCGGGTCGGCGATGTGGGCGCGGGTCATGCCGACCATGTCGACGAAGCCCTGCTCAAGTGCCCAGCGGGCGGTGGCCAGATCCGGGATGCGGGCCGCCTGGAAGACGGGAAGGCCGGTGGCCTTGCGGATGCGGCCGGCGAGCTCCAGGAACTTGCCGTAGCGGTTGCCCATGCTGGGGATGGTGTAGGCGACCGAGGCGTCCGTCCCCAGCGTGCCTCCGACCACGTTGAAGAAGTCGACGAGCCCGCTGCCGGCCAGGATCTCGGCGATGCGGACGCACTCCTCGGGCTCGCGCCCGTCCTTCACATGCTCGTCGCCGGTCATGCGGATGCCGACGACGAAGTCAGGTCCCACGGCGTCACGGATGGCCTGGAAGACCTCGAGCGCGAAGCGGCAGCGGTTCTCGATGCTGCCGCCATAGGCGTCGTCGCGCTTGTTGAGGGCGGGCGAGAGGAACTGGTCGAGAAGGTGGCCCCAGGCGATCACCTCGGCCCCATCGAGCCCGCCCTCCCTGCAGCGCCGCGCCCCGTCGGCATAGCCCTTCAGCACGCGGCGGATGTCGTGGTCCTCGATCTCCTTCGGGAACGAGCGGTGCTGGCGCTCGCGCACCGGCGAGGGGGCGATCGTGGGCAGCCAGTCGGCGACGTCATCGCAGGTACGCCGGCCCATATGCGTGATCTGGCACATGATCCGGCAGTCGTGCTGCTGCACCGCTTGGGCGAGCTCGCGGAAGTAGGGGACCACGGCATCGCTGGCCGCATTGATCTGACCGAAGGCCGAGGGGCTGTCGACCGCGGTCGTGGTCGAGCCGCCGAACATGGTCATGGCGAGCCCGCCTCGCGCCTTCTCCTCGTGATAGAGCCGGTAGCGCAGCTTCGGCTTGCCGTCCTCGACGTAGGAGGGTGCGTGCGCGGTGCTCAGGATGCGGTTCTTGAGCCGCACGCCCTTGATCTCGAAGGGCTCGAGAACGGGATCGGTGGCCATGATCGCTGTTCCCGTAAGGAGCGCCAGCTCGCAGCGAGCTTGGCCTCAGCGGATGAGCTCTACCCGCACGCCAAGGGCCAAGTCCGCCCAGGGCCGGTCGGCAGTCAACACGGTCTCGTTGCGGAGGATGCCCAGGGCAAGGCAGGCACGGTCACCGAGCGACAAACCACGCGAGCGTGTCTGCCGTTCCAGCTCTGCCGTCACTTCCGCATGCCTCGCCTCGAACGGCACGATCGACAGCCCGGAGATCAGCAGGCCTTGGCGCAGGCGGCCCACGTCACGCCCGAGCCTTGTCATCACCGCCAACGTCTCGCAGTAATTCACGGTCGATAGCGCTGCCCCGCGCATCACCGCCTCGACCTTCTCGGCCCCGCGCTCGCCAAACAGCAGCGCGATCAGCGCAGATGTATCGAGGACGGTCATTCGCGCCACGCCTCCTCGCGGCGCCAGCGGAGGAATTCGTCGACCATATTGGCAGGCTTCTCCGAGCCGAACATCTCGTCGACGATCCGTTGCAGGTCGGCTGCGGTCACCGGAGGTGCGGAAGGTCGGCACACCTCCGAGAGGATGCTGCGGGCTTCCGCTTCCATGCTTCGCCCATGCCGCGCCGCGCGCAATCGAAGCTCCTGGTGCACTTCCTGAGGGAGGCTGCGAATGTTCAGTGTGGCCATGCCTACGACGTAGGCAGTGCAGGCATAGTCGTCAACGGCTACACTCCGAACGCCTCCTTCACCCCGTCGATCACGAACTGCACCGAGAGTGCCGCCATGAGGAGGCCCAGGAGGCGGGAGAGGACGCGCACGAGGGTGGGCTTGAGCACGCGGCCGAGATAGCTGGCGGCGACGAGGGCTGCACCGGTAACGGCCAGCGCCGCGAAGAGGGCCAGGAGCACCGTCGCCTGGCCCGCGAGGTCGCCCTGCTGCCGGCTCATCTGCAGGATGACCGTGGTGATGGCGGCGGGGCCAGCCACCAGCGGCATGGCGAGCGGGAAGGCCGCGACGCCGCCCGGGTCGTGCTCGTCCGCCATGCGCCCGGCCGTGCTCTCGCGCCGCTCGCCCCGCCGCTCGAAGACCATCTCGACCGCGAGCAGGAGGAGCGTGATCCCGCCGGCGATGCGGAAGGCCGGGATGCTGATGCCCAGCGTGCGCAGGCCCGGCTCGCCGATCAGCGCGAAGGCAAGCAGGATGCAGCCGCCGATCGCCACCCCCTTGAGCGCGGTCAGGCGGCGGCTGGCGGCGGTCTCGAGCGGCGTCAGGGCCAAGAAGATCGGCACCAGCCCGATCGGGTCAATCGTGACCAGCAGTGCCACGAAGGCGAGGGACGCCGTCTCTAGCAAGGGGCCCCGGTCCCTGCGCTCAGTAGGTCGCACGTCCGCCGGAGAGGTCGAACACTGCCCCGGTGGTGAACGAGTTCTCCTTGCTCACGAGCCAGGCCACCATCGCCGCCACCTCCTCGACCTCGAGGAAGCGCCCGCGCGGGATCTTGGAGAGCATGTAGTCGATGTGCTGCTGGCTGATCTGATCGAAGATCCGCGTCCGGCGCCGCGGCCGGCGTTATGCAGTTCACCGCGATGTCGTACGTCGCCAGCTCCTTGCCCAAGCGACTTGGTGAGCGCGATCACGCCCGCCTTGGCGGCACTGTAGGGAGAAGCGTTCGGGTTGCCCTCCTTGCCGGCGATCGAGGCCGTGGAGCAGATCCGGCCATAGTTCTGCGCGATCATCTGCGGCACCACGGCCCGGCAACAGTAGAAGACCCCGGTGAGGTCGATGTCGATCACCCGCTGCCATTCCTCGACCGGATATTCCCAGGTCAGGACCGATGGGCCGGCGATGCCCGCATTGCAGACCAGGATGTCGATCCCGCCCAGGCGCTCGTTGGTGGCGGCCACCGCCGCCTCGACCTGATCGAGCCTGGTCACGTCGACGGTGACCGTCGCCACCTTGCCGCCGCCGCCCAGCTTCGCCGCCGCAGCCTCGAGCTCGCCCGCATCCCGGTCCCAGAGGGCCACGGCGGCACCCGACGCCAGCAGCCGCTCGGCGATCGCATAGCCGATCCCCTGCGCCGCCCCCGTCACCACGCCCCGCCGCCCGTCGAGATCGATCCGGTTCATCGCCACCGCCCCCCGTCTGCCCGCCGCGGCTGATCGCACAAGGGGCGGGCGGCTTCAACCGGGCTGGCCTGCGGACGGGAGGTCAGCGATCGATGAAAGCTCAGTCGAAGAGGCCGCCGAGATCCGTGCTGGAATTGTGTGGATAGGTGGACCAGCTGGGCCTGTAGCTCTGGCCGGCCTGGTCGCCCCACATGGTCCAGCCCTTGCGGGCGCCACGTGCGAACAACTCGGCGCGCGGTCCCGGGCTGCAGGCCTCGATGATCGGATAGAGCTCATCGGGCTTGCGCGAGTGCTCGCGCTTGCGGGTCGCCAGGAGGTTCACCTGCCGCCTGCCGGCCGCCAGCGTGCGGGCATCCTTGCCGCGCACCCCGAACAGGACCAGCTCGGTCACGTTCCTGAAGTAGAAGCCCACGCCACGGCCATCCGAGCCGCCGTCTTTCCGCACCTTGTGCCAGACGATGTTCGACTTGTAGCGGAAGCCCCAGGCCTCCATCACCCGCAGCCCTTCCGGCAGCAGTGCGTTCGGTACCCAGAGGTATAGGTGCGCAGGCTCGGCAGCGATTTCGGCAACCGGGAGCGAGGCTATCTCGCCCAGCGTGAGCGTTCCGTAGCGGGCGAGCCGGCGGTGCTCGGGCGCCATCTTTCCGGTTCGGTTGGCGAAGCGCCATGGAGGATCGGCGAGGATGGTCGCGAACTTGCGCCCGTCCGCGAACCGCAGCAGGTCAGCGGCGGCGTCGCTGGCCTCGCCGTTCATTGCCTCGTTCTCCGCGAGCCGGCGCGGGCTCGATACGCGCAAGCGAGTATGATGGCCCGATCAAGAGACCGCCAGCACTGCCACCACTGCCTTCGCGGCGCGTACCGTAAGCCGCATCTGGTTACTATCGCGTTAACGGAGCCTGGGCTCGTCACTAGCTTCACGGGCGAGGCAGGCAATCTGACCAGGGAGCGTCGACATGGCGCAGCAGGCGCCGCAGGTCGTGAGACTCGACGATTATCGACGCAACAGCTGGTCGGCGATCGACCTGACCTGGGAGCACGTGGCCTTCAAGGCGGTGGCGGCGCTGGCGCAGGGCGAGCGCCTGCGCGCGGCCTTGCTCCTGCCGCAGGCGGAGAGCATCACCCGCCTGCACACGCCGGCCGACGATCCGCGCCGGGCGGCCACGCTGACCCTGCTCGCGCGCTGGCAGCTGGGCTTGTGCAACTGGCCTGCCGCCGAGCGGCTGCTGATCGAGGCCGACCGCTGCTGGCTGGCCTCGGCCGCGTGGCTCGATCGGCTCCGCCCCGGCGAGACCGCCGAGCAGCAGGCCGAGTGCCGCCGCCTCCTGCAGCGGGCCACGACCTTCACCGCGAGCCTGCTCGAGCGCCACGAGACCGGCCTCGCCTCACCCGGCAGCTCGCCGCTGCTGATCACCAGCCTGCCGCCCGACCGCCGCAAGCTCGAGGCCGCGGTGACGACCGCCACGGCCAATCTCGAGCCCTTGCGGGCAATGAGCCAAGCCTACTCCTGATTAAGGCTCAGCCACGTCCCCGGAAGGCCGCCACCCCTTGGTCCGGCAACCAGATTCCCCGCGGTGGCTCGCCGCTCTGGTAGAAGACGTCGATCGGGATGCCGCCGCGCGGGTACCAGTAGCCGCCCATCCGCAGCCATTGCGGCTCCAGCGCCGCCTCTAGCCGCTTCGCGATCGCCATCGTGCAGGCCTCGTGGAAAGCGGCCTGGTTGCGATAGCTGCCCAGGAAGAGCTTGAGCGACTTGCTCTCCAGGAGCCGCTCGCCCGGTGCGTAGTCGATGACGAAATGCGCGAAGTCCGGCTGGCCGGTCACCGGGCACAGACAGGTAAACTCGGGGCAGGTGAAACGGACGAGGTAGAGCGCGCCCGGCTGCGGGTTCGGCACGGTCTCGAGCCGGGCCGTATCGGGCGAGGCAGGCAGGGCCGCCTCATGGCCCAGAAGGGTCAGGCTCTCGTAAGCTTCGGCTGGCATGGCAGGCTGGCTCTGCGGCCGCATCCGGCCAAGCGGGCGGCGGAGCGGCGATCGACGGGGATGACTGGTGGAGCCGATGGGGGTCGAACCCACGACCTCTAGAGTGCGATTCTAGCGCTCTCCCAACTGAGCTACGGCCCCAGCCCGGGCGTTTGTATGGTGACCGGGTTCGGTTAAGTCAAGGTCGGCGCCGGCAGCACCGGCCATGGATGCGGTCACGCAGCCCGCGGCACCACCTCGTGCTCGAGCCGGCCGCCGAGGGTGTCCTCGGCCCGGTCGAGATCGTACCGCGACTGCAGGTTCATCCAGAATTGCGCCTCCATGCCGAAATAGCGGCCGAGGCGCAGCGCCGTCTCGGCCGTCACCGCACGACGGCCATGCACGATCTCGCCGATCCGCTGCGGCGGCACGGAAATCGCATGTGCCAGCGCATACTGGCTGATGCCAAGCGGCTTCAGGAAATCCAGGAGCAGGATCTCGCCCGGATGGACCGGTGCGAGCTTCTCGTCGGACATCGCTCATCCCCTGTGATAGTCGACAAGCTCGACATCGAACGCATCACGGTTCCGCCACACGAAACAGAGGCGCCATTGGTCGTTGACGCGGATACTGTGCTGACCAGCACGATCGCCGCGCAGCAGCTCGAGCCGGTTCCCCGGCGGTACGCGGAGGCTGTCGAGGTCAGTCGCGGCATCGATCTGCCTGAGCTTGCGGAGAGCGATCCGTTGCAGCTCGGCGGGCAACCCCTTCGCGGGCTTCCGGTAGAACAACCTCTCAGTCCGCTTGTCGGCGAAGCTCTTGATCACGTATGGCATAATAACGCCAAGCGTGACTAGAGGCAAGGCTCAAGGGACGGCACGCCCTTGCCGCCCCGGCACCCCGCCGCTAGCCTGACCGGACAGGCTGGGGAGGCAAAAGCATGCGGGCCGGGTGGCGGGCTTGAGCGGGATCGCGCGTCTCGAGGGCCTGCCGATCATCGCCGTGCTGCTGGCGCTCACGGCCGTGTTCATGGCGGCGGCGCCGCAGGTCTTCCTGGGCCCGCGGATCTATCTCTCCTTCCTCACCACCGTGCCCCCTGTGCTGCTGCTGGCGCTGGGGCTGACGCTGGTCATCACCGCGGGCGAGATCGACCTCTCCTTCCCCTCCGTGATCGCCTTCTCGGGCTACCTCCTGGCCTATGCGGTCAAGGACCTGGGCCAGCCATGGCTGGGCGTGCCGCTGGCGCTTCTGGGCGGGGCGCTCGTGGGCTTCGTCAACGGCTTCATCGTGGCCGTGATCGGCGTGCCGTCGATCATCGCCACGCTGGCGACCCAGTTCTTCTGGGGCGGCCTGACCACCGGCATGTCGGGCGGCACCTCCTACTCCTTGCGCACGGTCGACCAGTCCTGGGTCCACACCCTCTTCGTCGGCCGGATCGCCGACTTCCCGGTGCAGTTCCTGTGGGCGCTCGGAATCACGGCGCTGCTCTGGCTCATCCTCAACCGGCACCGGTTCGGCGAGCACCTGCTCTTCATCGGCGACAACCAGTCGGTGGCACGGGTGGTCGGGATCCAGGTCGAGCGCGAGCGGATCAAGCTGTTCACCCTCATGGGCGTGCTGGGGGCGCTGGCGGCCGTGATCCTCACGCTCGAGAACAAGAACTTCTTCAACACCCAGGGCCAGGGCTACCTGCTCACGGCCCTTGCCGCCGTGTTCATCGGCGGCACCTCGATCTTCGGCGGCCAGGGGACCATCGTCGGCTCCTTCGCCGGGGCCTTCATCATCATCATGATCGAGGCCGGGCTCGTGGCCACCGGCATCCAGGGCTTCTGGGTCCGTGCGGTCGTGGGTGTGGTGTTCCTGGCAGCGGTTGTCTTTCATCTCGTCGTCGAGGACCGGGGCCGGGTCATGGAGATGTGGCGCCGCCTCCGTCTCCTGCGATGAGGGGCTCAGGGAGGAAAAGGATCATGCTGCGCAACCGTCTCTTGGCCGCCCTGCCGGCGGTCCTGCTCGCGACCGCGGCCCACGCCCAGTCGACCGAGGGTCCGCTGGGCGAGGGCATGACCATGTACATGCAGATGGGCGGCAATCCCGGCGACGGCGCCACCTGGGCCCGGCAGACCGGGGCCGCCGACGCCGCCAAGGCGTTCGGCATCAAGCTGATCGAGCAGTTCTCGGCCTGGGCGCCGGAGAAGATGCTGGACCAGTTCCGCGAGGCCGCGGCCGCCAGCCCCACCTGCATCGGCATCATGGGCCATCCGGGCAACGGCGCCTTCGCCGATCTGGTCGAGCAGGCGCGCTCGCAGAAGATCATCGTCACCAGCGGCAACGCGCCCCTGACCGAGCTCTTCGCCAAGTTCCAGGCGGAGGGCTTCGGCTATGCCGGCGTGGAGCTCTATGCCGGCGGGGCGCTGACCGCGCAGAAGATGATCGAGCAAGGCAAGCTCAAGGCGGGCGACAAGGCGCTGGCCTATGGCCTGCTCTCCGAGGCCGAGCGTGGCATGTCGGACCGCGGCCTCAAGGAGACCCTGGAGAAGGCCGGGCTCAAGGTCGACTATATCGAGATCAGTGCGGAGGTGAACTCGGACAGCAGCCTCGCCGTGCCGATCCTCACCGCCTACCTCGCCAACAACCCCGACGTGAAGGCGATCGGCACCCAGCATGGCGGGGTGACCTCGCAGATCCCCAAGGCCCTGGAGCAGGCCGGCAAGCAGCCGGGCGAGGTGGTCGTGGGCGGGATCGACCTGGCGCCCGCCACCATCGACGGGCTGGAGAAAGGCTGGATCAGCGTCACCCTCGACCAGCAGCTCTATCTCCAGGGCTTCCTGCCGGTGACCCAGTGCGTGCTGTCGGCCAAATACGGCTTCACGGGCGTCGCCGTGAACACGGGTGCCGGCGTGGTCACGCCGCAGACGATCGGGGCGCTGATCCCGCTGATCGAGAAGGGCATCCGCTAGGCCGGAACTCCCCTGCGGCGCGGCTGGTTGAGGACCCTGAGCCTGGGCCGCGTCGCGGGGAGCCGGAAGCTTGACCAGCACGATTGCCGTGACGCCGGTGCGCGAGCGACTCCGGCGCGACTGGCCTTACCTCGTCGCGGCCGGCCTCGTCACGGCAGTTGTTCTGCTCGTGCTCTGGTTCGCCGGGCGCACCTTGCTGCTGCTCGGTGCGGGCATCCTGGTTGCCACGGCCCTGCACGGTGCCAGCTCGGGCCTGGCGCGGCTCACCGGTATCGGCCGGCGCTGGTGCCTTGCGCTGGTCTGCCTTGTCCTGCTCGCGGCCGTGATCGCGGCCGCCTACTTCGCCGTGCCCGAGATCGCTCCGCAGGTGACGGACCTTCTCGGGCGGATACGGGACGCCTGGGGCGAGTTCAGCCGGCGCGTGGACGACTTCGCCCTCGGACGGGAGGCGCTCCAGCAGCTCGAGGACCAGGCGGCGAGCCAGGGTGCCTCGGGACTGGGCCAGGCGGTGCAGCATGTGGTGGGCTTCGCCGCCGCGACCGCGACGGGGATCACCGAGCTCGGCATCGTCTTCGTGCTGGGCCTCTATCTGGCCATCGACCCCGACGTCTATGTTCGCGGCATGCTGCGCCTCCTCCCCCAGCACGGCGCGGCCGCGCGCGGGAGATCCTGCTCGAGATCGGTCGCACGCTGCAGGAATGGCTCGTGGGCCAGCTCGTCGCCATGACCATGGTCGGGGTCGTCACGGGCCTCGGCCTGTGGCTCGTCGGCGTGCCGCAGGCCCTGGTGCTGGGCATCCTCACCGGCCTCTTCGACTTCATCCCGAATGTCGGGCCCATCCTCGCGGCCGTGCCCGGCCTGATCGCCGCCTCCTCCGTGAGCAGCTCTCACGTGCTCTATGCGCTCATCGTCTACGCGCTGGCGCAGGCGGCCGAGAACAACCTGATCGTGCCCTTGGTCCAGCGCCGGGCGGTGGACCTGCCGCCGGCCGTCACCATGGTGGCGCTGGTCGTGATGGGTTTCCTGGGCGGCCTGCTGGGCCTGCTGCTGGCGGTACCGCTGGCGGCGGCGCTCACGGTGGCCGTCCGCATGGCCTATATCGAGGACGTGCTGGGCGACCGGATCGACTGAAAAGGAAGGCGCCCCGAGGCAGAGCCCCGGGGCGCCCGGCGATCAGCTTACGAGGTGGCGATCATCAGTGCGCCGCCGCCCCTGTGGCGCCGAGGCCGGTCTGGGAGCGGACATACTGGGCAGCGAAAGCCCGTTCCTCGGCCCTGGCCACGGCACTGTGGTCCAGCACCGAGAACAGCCAGTGCCGACGAAGGCGATGGTCATCGAGAACAGAGCCGGGTTGTCGTAGGGGAAAATCGCTGCGGGATAGCCCAGCGTCTGCACCCAGACCGTCTTGCTCAGCACGACCATGACGATGGCGCTGATGAGGCCGAGGAAGCCACCGATCAGGGCACCCTTGGTGGTCAGCTTCGACCACAGCATCGAGAGCAGGAGTACCGGGAAGTTGCACGACGCCGCCACGGCGAAGGCCAAGCCCACCATGAAGGCGACGTTCTGCTGCTCGAACAGGTAGCCCAGGATGATGGCGACGATGCCGAGCACCACGGTGGCGATCTTCGAGACCCGGATCTCGTCCACGTCCGTGGCCCGGCCCTTGGCGATCACCGAGGCGTAGAGGTCGTGGCTCACCGCCGTGGCACCAGCCAGCGTCAGGCCCGCCACCACGGCCAGGATGGTGGCGAAGGCCACGGCCGAGATGAAGCCCAGGAAGAGCGAGCCGCCGATCGCCTCGCTGAGGTGGATGGCCGCCATGTTGCTGCCGCCGATCAGGTCCTTGATCTTGTCGTAGGGGGTGCCGTCGGCGTGGAGATGGTAGAAGTTCGGGTTGTCCATCAGGAAGATGATGGCGCCGAAGCCGATGATGAAAGTGAGGATGTAGAAGTAGCCGATGAAGCCGGTGGCGTAGAACACCGACTTGCGGGCCGCCTGGGCATCGGCGACGGTGAAGAACCGCATCAGGATGTGCGGCAGGCCGGCGGTGCCGAACATCAGCGCCATGCCCAGCGAGATGGCGGAGATGGGATCGCTGACGAGGGCACCCGGGCCCATGATCGCCTGGCCCTTCGGGTGGATCTGCACCGCGGCCTCGAACATCGCCACGGGCCCGTAGGACCAGAGCACCATGAAGGCCATGAAGGAGGCGCCGGCCAGCAGCATGCAGGCCTTGATGATCTGCACCCAGGTGGTGGCCAGCATGCCGCCGAAGGTGACGTAGGCGATCATCAGGATGCCGACCAGGACGACGGCGTAGAGATAGGGCAGGCCGAACAGCAGCTCGATCAGCTTGCCCGCTCCGACCATCTGCGCGATCAGGTAGAAGGCCACGACCACGAGCGTGCCGGTGGCGGAGAGGATGCGGATCGGCGTCTGCTGCAGCCGGTAGGAGGCGACGTCGGCGAACGTGTACTTGCCGAGGTTGCGCAGGCGCTCGGCGATCAGGAACAGGACGATCGGCCACCCCACCAGGAAGCCCATCGAGTAGATCAGGCCGTCGAAGCCCGAGGTGAAGACCAGGCCGGCAATGCCCAGGAACGAGGCGGCCGACATGTAGTCACCGGCAATGGCGAGACTGTTCTGGAAGCCGGTGATGCCACCGCCGGCGGCGTAGAAGTCGGCCGCCGACTTGGTCTTCGAGGCCGCCCACTTGGTGATGAAAAGCGTAGCAAGGACGAAAGCCAGGAACATGATGATGGCGGGCCAATTGAGCGACTCGCGCGCCTCGCCCGAGATCGGCTCTGCGGCCATCGCCGCGAGCGGCAAAGCCAGAGACAGGACCAAGCCTGTCGCTATGGCCCGAACGCTGGTGCCGCGCATCACTTCACCTCCTGCAGGATGTCGGCGTTGAGACGGTCGAAGGTGGCGTTCGCCTTGGCGACATAGATCCCGGTGAGGACGAACGCCGAGACGATGACGAACAGGCCCAAAGGAATCCCGATCGTCACCACACTCCCGCCGATCGGCGTGGCAAGGAAGCCCTTGCCGAAGGCCACCAGGAGAACGAAGCCGAAATAGATGACGAGCATCGCAATCGTCAGGATCAAGGCGAAGCGTCCACGGACCTCGATCAGCTCGCGGAACTTCGGATTACTTTCGATACGCTGATAGGCTCCCGGAGCCATTGATGCCTCCGCTGTCCGGATCAACGCATCGGCGCCATTAGAAGTGCATTTACCGGAAGGGCGGCGGCCAAACTCATGCGGCACGTTGTCCAGAAAGTTCCCTGCCCGCGTCGACTTGCCACATCAGACCACGACGAAGTCATTGCACAGTAAGGATTCCTGCTTTTCTTCTGGACGACATGACGCAGGAGGCGGTGCTGGGGATGGCCTGACGCGACGAGTGGCGGCATGATCGGCCGGCACGGATAAGGAGGACGGATAATGGGAAGCGAGCGCTTCCGCAAACTCGACGAGCAGGTCTACGTGGCCCCGCAGCTGGAGGCGGCCGATTTCGAGGCGGGGGCCGCCGGGGTGCGGACCATCATCAACAATCGGCCCGACGGCGAGGCACCGGACCAGCTCCCCTCTGCCGAGGCGGCCCAGCTCGCGGAAGCTGCCGGCCTCGACTATGTCCACATCCCGGTCCCGAGCGGCGGCATGACCCGCTCCCATGTGGACGCGTTCACGGATGCTCTGGCAGGGCGCCAGGGCCCCTTCCTCGCCTACTGCCGCTCGGGCACCCGCTGCTGCCACCTGTGGGCCTTCACCGCGGCACGCCAGACACCGGTCGACGGTGTGATCGAGAGTGCCGCCCGCGCCGGGGTCGACCTGGAAGGGGCGCGCCACATCCTGGAGCAGGTAGCGGAAGAGGCCCGTCAGCCGACCGCCGGCCAGAGATAGAGGGCGAAGAACGCGGCCGCGAGACCGGGCCCGAGCGGCAGGGCGGTATCGCCGCGCATCCGCGCGCGCAAGGCGAGCGCGGCGGCGAGCGTCAGCAGGGCTGCCAGCAGCAGGAGCATCGGCAGCGGCTGCCATCCGAGCCAGGCACCGGCAGCGGCGGCGAGCTTGGCGTCGCCCAGGCCCAGGCCCTCGCGGTGGCGGACCGCCCGGTAGACGAGACCCAGCCCATAGAGGCCCAGAAAGCCCGTGAGCGCACCGAGGCTGAAATCGGCAACGTCAGGAGCCTGCATCGACCAGCCCGATGCGGCGAGGGCCAGCCCTGCCAGCACGAGCGGCAACGTCAGCGGGCGGGGAGCAGGAAGCAGCGGAGGTCGATCAGCGCCAGCGCCAGCAGCCACCAGCCGAGCACGGCCGCGAGCAGAGCCTCGGCGGGCGGGAGCAGGATGAAGCAGACCGCACCGATGATGGCGGCCGTGAGCTCGACCGCGGGGTAGTAGGCGCTGATCGGGGCGGCGCAGAAGCGGCAGCGGTAGCCACGGGCGAGGTAGCTCAGGAGCGGGACGAGATCGGCCGCTTTCAGACGTGTGCCGCAGGCGGGGCAGGCCGAGCGGCCGCGAGCGAGGGCCGCCCAGTCCTCCGGTGCCCGCAGGGCCAGCGTCCCGACGAAGCTGCCGATGCAGGATCCCAGGACGAGCCCTAGCGCAAGCTGCCCCAGCGCTTGCCCGATCGGCTCACTCCCACTCGACGGGTGCCGTGGCGGTACCGACCGGCGCCATCGAGGGACGGGGTGCTGGGGGCTCGGGGGCCGGGCGCTGGCTCGGCACGGGCGCCCTGGCGAGGTCGAAGCCGTTGCGCGGCGG
>CAWHNT010000039.1:0-19889 GCA_963830775.1 uncultured Alphaproteobacteria bacterium
CTCGGCGTGCGCGCCACCTTGCGCGTGGTGGACCCGGCCCAGTCCCAGCGCCGCACCACGACTCGGCTTCAATTCCATCATCGACATCTGGGGCCAGAGCAGCAGCCCCGGCAACGAGCAGCGCGAGTTCTGGGGCTCGGCCGCGGCCGACGTCCCGGGCAGCCGCAACACGGTCGGATCAAGAACCCCGCCGTCGATGCCCTGGTCGAACGGATCATCCGTGCCGAGGACCGCGCTCGTTGGAGGTCGCGTGCCGTGCCCTCGACCGGGTGCTGCTCTGGAACTACTACGTGCTGCCGCAATTCACCGACGACGGCTACAAGCTCGCCTACTGGGACAAGTTCTCCCTTCCCGACCGTCCTGCCGACGGAATCGCCCGACATCTTCGCCTGGTGGATCGACACCGGCAAGGATTCGACCGTCGCCAGCCGCAAGCCCGAGGTGGTGACGGCACCGCCGGCGCAGGCGCAGTGATCGGCGGCATGAGCGCGAGCAGGCGGCCGGAGCAGGGGCGTGCCGTCGGCGGCCCATGCTAGCCTACATCTTCCGCCGCCTGCTCCTCATCGTCCCCACCCTGCTCGGCATCATGGTGGTCAACTTCGTCATCGTGCAGGCGGCTCCCGGCGGGCCGGTCGAGCAGGCGATCGCCGACATTACCAAGGGCGGCAGCGTCACCGGCCGCTTCACCGGGGCGGGCGGCGACCTCCGCCAGCTCGGCACGCCGGGGCAGGGTCCGGCCTCGCCCTATCGCGGCTCCGCGGCCTGCCGCCGGAGCTGATCAAGGACCTGGAGCGGCTCTACGGCTTCGACCGTCCGGCTTATGAGCGCTTCGGCCTCATGGTCTGGCGCTACGTGCGCTTCGACTTCGGCGAGAGCTTCTTCACCAGCCGGCCGGTGCTCGACCTCGTGCGCGAGAAGCTGCCCGTCTCGTTGAGCCTGGGTTTGTGGACCACGCTCCTCACGTACCTGATCTCGATCCCGCTCGGCATCAGGAAGGCCGTGCGCGACGGCAGCCGCTTCGACGTCTGGACCAGCGGCGTGATCGTGGTCGGCTATGCCGTCCCCTCCTTCCTCTTCGGCCTGCTGCTGATCGTCCTCTTCGCCGGCGGCAGCTACTTCCAGATCTTCCCCCTCCGCGGCCTCTACTCGGAGAACTGGGCGGACGCTCTCCTGGCGCGATCGCGCGCTCGACTATCTCTGGCACATCACCCTGCCGGTGCTGGCCATGGTGATCGGCGCCTTCGCCAGCCTCACCATGCTGACCAAGAACTCGTTCATCGACCAGCTCAGCATGCAATACGTCATCACCGCCCGCGCCAAGGGCCTGACCGAGAGCCGCGTCCTCTACGGCCACGTCTTCCGCAACGCGATGCTCCTGGTGATCGCGGGCTTCCCGCCGCCTTCGTGGGCGTGCTCTTCACCGGTGCGCTGCTGATCGAGACCATGTTCTCGCTCGACGGGCTGGGCCTGCTCGCCTTCGAGTCCACGATCCGCCGCGACTATCCCGTTATCTTCGGCACGCTCTACGTCTTCACCCTGATCGGCCTCATCCTGAAGCTGGTCTCGGATCTTACCTATGTCCTGGTCGATCCGAGGATCGACTTCGAGGCGCGTCGGGCCTGATGGCAACCCGGGCGCTGGCCCCGCCGCGGCTGCGGGTCCGCCTCATGGGCCTTCCTTCCGCGTGGGCCCACTCGCCGCGCGGCGGCTCGCCAACTTCCGCGCCAACCGCCGCGGCTACGTCTCCGCAGCCATCTTCCTCCTCCTCTTCATCCTCTCGCTGGGGGCGGAGGTGATCGCCAACGACAAGCCGGTCCTGGTCTGGTTCGACGGCCAGCCCTACTTCCCGGCCTTCGTCACCTATCCCGAGACCACCTTCGGCGGCGACTTCCCGACCGAGGCCGACTATCGCGACCCCTATCTCCAGGGCCTGATCCAGGAGAAGGGCTTTGCCGTCTGGCCGCCCATTCCCTTCAGCTACGACACCGTGATCACCGATCTCGG
Source organism: uncultured Alphaproteobacteria bacterium (assembly GCA_963830775.1). Taxonomy (GTDB): domain Bacteria; phylum Pseudomonadota; class Alphaproteobacteria; order Geminicoccales; family Geminicoccaceae; genus CAWHNT01. Next base: position 2,005 of record CAWHNT010000039.1, read on the forward strand.
CCAGCCCGCCCCTTCGCCGCCCGACCGGCGCAACCTCCTGGGCACCGACGATCAGGCGCGCGACATCCTGGCCCGGGTCATCTACGGCTTCCGCCTCTCCGTCTTCTTCGGCCTCGTCCTTACCGTCCTGAGCTCCATCATCGGCGTCGCGGCGGGCGCCGTGCAGGGCTATTTCGGCGGCTGGATCGATCTCGGCTTCCAGCGCTTCATCGAGATCTGGTCGAGCGTGCCGACACTCTTCCTGCTCATCATCTTCGGCGCCATCCTCGAGCCCGGCTTCTGGACGCTCCTGGTCCTCCTCCTCCTCTTCTCCTGGATGGCGCTGGTCGACGTGGTCCGGGCCGAGTTCCTGCGCGCCCGCAACCTCGACTTCGTCCGCGCCGCCAGGTCGCTCGGCGTCTCGGATGCCAAGATCATGTTCCGCCACATCCTCCCCAACGCCATGGTGGCGAGCCTGACCTTCGCCCCTTTCGTGCTCAGCGGCTCGATCGCCAGCCTCACCTCGCTGGACTTCCTGGGCTTCGGCCTGCCGCCCGGCTCGCCGTCGCTGGGCGAGCTGGCGCTTCAGGGCAAGAACAACCCCCAGGCCCCCTGGCTGGGCCTCTCGGCCTTCTTCGTCCTGGCCCTCATGCTCTCGCTGCTCGTCTTCGCCGGCGAGGCGATCCGCGACGCCTTCGACCCGCGCAAGACCTTCCGCTGATCCATCCGGGCAAATCGCCCCAGCATCCGAGGGAGTTCCGGGGCGCGATCTATCTTCCCGCCTACCAACCCTCATGCTGGGAGGACGCCATGAAGATCGCCACGCTGGCCACCGTGCTGGTCGCCGGCCTGCTGACCGCCTCCGCCGTGCAGGCGGCGGAGATCAACTCGCACACCATCAAGGTCGGCATCGGCCTCAGCAAGGATCATCCGCAAGGCCAGTCGGTGGCACGCTTCGGCGAAATCCTGGCTGAGAAGAGCGACGGCAAGCTCAAGGTCCGGATGTTCGCCGACGGCTCGCTCGGCAACGATGTGACCATGATCTCGGCCCTCCAGGGCGGCACGCTGGAGATGACCGTGCCCGACACCTCGACCCTGGTGGGCCAGGGCGGGCTCGAGAACTTCGGCCTGATCAACCTGCCCTTCCTCTTCAACAAGAGCGAGGAGGCCGACACGCTGCTGGACGGCCCCTTCGGCCAGAAGCTGCTGGCGAAGCTGCCGGAGAAGGGCCTGGTCGGCCTGGGCTTCTGGGAGAACGGCTTCCGCCAGATCAGCAACAACCGCCGGGCGATCGCCAAGGCCGACGACATTGCGGGCCTGAAGCTCAGGGTGATCCAGAACCCGCTCTTCATCGAGACCTTCACCTCCCTCGGCGCCTCGGCCCAGCCGATGCCGTTCCCGGAAGTCTACACCGCACTGGAGCAGGGCGTGGTCGACGGCCAGGAGAACCCGCTGGCCACCATCCTGGCCTCCAAGTTCTACGAGGTGCAGAAGCACACGGTGATCTCGAACCACATCTACAGCGTCTGGGCGTTCCTCATGAGCAAGAAGTTCTGGGACAAGCTCAATGCGGACGAGCAGGCCCTGATCACCGAGTCCGCCAAGGAGGCCACGACCTTCGAGCGCCAGACCATCCGCGCCTTCAGCGACAAGGCGCTGGACGAGCTGAAGTCCAACGGCATGGAGGTCACGACCCTGCCCGATGCCGAGGTCGCCAACCTGCGTGAGAAGACGAAGCCGGTGTGGGTCAAGTTCACCAAGCAGTTCGGCGAGGACGCCGCCAAGGAGATGCTGACGGCGCTGAACCGGCCGATGATGCAGTAGCTGCTATTCCGATGGGCGCCCGATGGCGCCCATCGCCGGCACTTGACGCGGCAGGCGCTTGAGGCGACGTATATCCCGTTGCCATATACGGGATGACAGCCATGGTGCGCTCGACCGTCTTCAAGAGCAACCGCAGCCAAGCCGTCCGCCTGCCGAAAGCTGTGGCCCTGCCGGACGACGTAAAGGAGGTCGAGATCGTGAAGCTTGGCCGTAGTCGTTTGATCACGCCTGCCGGCGGCTCATGGGAAGAGTTTTTCGATGGCCCTCCTGCTTCCGACGATTTCATGCGCGATCGTGACCAACCGCCATCCAGGAGCGTGAGCCTTTCTGATGCTCCGCTATATGCTGGACACGAGCGTGTGCATTGATGTGATCAGGGAGAGCGGCCCCCTCCATCCGGCGCATTTCTATGATCTGGTGGCCAGCTGGCAGTCTCGTCCATAACACTGGGCGAGCTCCTCCACGGCGCCTATCGGTCATCGCAGGTATCCAAAAACCTGAAGCTACGGAGGAGTTCTGTGCACGGCTCGAGATCTTGGCGTTCGGTGAGCGTGCTGCGGGACACTTCGGTGAGATCAGAGCGGAGCTGGCGCGGACAGGGCGACTTGTGGGCGCCTACGATATGATGATCGGGGGACATGCGCGCAGCGAGGCTTGATTCTGGTCACCGGCAACCGTCGGGAATTCGATCGTATCGATGGATTGCGCGTCGAGAGTTGGACCTGATGGCGCTCCTCGAGGTCGACAACCTCCACGTCCATTTCCGCACCGACGGCCCGCCGGTCGAGGCCGTGCGCGGCGCCTCGTTCACGCTGGAGAAGGGCGAGACCCTGGCGCTGGTCGGCGAGAGCGGGTCGGGCAAGTCGGTCACCGCCCTCTCCGTCCTCCAGCTCCTGCCCTATCCCCGCGCCCATCACCCGGCCGGCAGCATCCGCTTCGGCGGGACCGAGCTGGTCGGCCGCGGCGACCGGTTCATGCGCAAGATCCGCGGCAACCGGATCGGGATGATCTTCCAGGAGCCGATGACCTCGCTCAACCCGCTGCACAATGTCGAGCGGCAGGTGAGCGAGGTGCTGTTCGTCCACAAGCACATGGGCCGCAAAGCCGCCCGGGAGCGCGTGCTCGAGCTGCTTCGCCTGGTCCAGATCCCCGATCCCGAGTCCCGCCTGGAGTCCTACCCGCACCAGCTCTCGGGCGGCCAGCGCCAGCGGGTGATGATCGCCATGGCGCTCGCCAACGAGCCCGACATCCTGATCGCCGACGAGCCCACCACCGCCCTCGACGTCACCATCCAGGCCCAGATCCTGAAGCTGATCCAGGAGCTCCAGGCCCGGCTCGGCATGGCCGTGCTGCTGATCACGCACGACCTCACCATCGTCCGCAAGGTGGCCGACCGGGTCTGCGTGATGCGCGAGGGCCTGATCGTCGAGACCGCCACGAAGGACGAGCTCTTCGCCGCCCCGCAGCACCCCTATACCCGCCACCTGCTGGCGTCCGAGCCCAAGGGCTCTCCTCCCCCGGCCGACGAGGCTCGCCCGGCGGTAATGATGGGCGACGCGATCAAGGTCCACTTTCCCATCCAGCGCGGCCTGCTCAAACGCACCGTGGGCCACATCAAGGCCGTGGATGGCGTGAGCCTCACCGTCCGCGAGGGCCAGACCGTGGGCGTGGTCGGCGAGAGCGGATCGGGCAAGACGACGCTGGGCCTGGCCCTCCTCCGCCTGCTGGGCTCGGAAGGTGCGATCCGCTTCGACGGCCACGACCTGCAGGGCCTCTCCTGGCGCCAGCTCCGCCCCTTGCGCCGGCACATGCAGATCGTCTTCCAGGACCCTTACGGCTCGCTCAGCCCGCGCCTCACCGTGGGCCAGATCGTCGAGGAGGGCCTGCTCGTCCACAAGCTGGCCCCGGACGCCGCCGCCCGCCGCCAGCGCGTCGCCACCATCCTGGAGGAGGTGGGCCTCGACCCCGCCACCATGGACCGCTACCCGCACGAGTTCTCAGGGGGCCAGCGCCAGCGGGTCTCGATCGCCCGCGCCATGGTCCTGGAGCCGCGCTTCGTCGTCCTCGACGAGCCCACCTCGGCGCTCGACATGTCGGTCCAGGCCCAGCTGGTCGAGCTCCTGCGCGACCTCCAGCGCCGCCATGGCCTGGCCTACCTGTTCATCAGCCACGACCTGCGCGTCATCCGGGCGATGAGCCACGCCGTCCTGGTGATGCGGAACGGTGTCGTCGTCGAATCCGGTCCCACCGAGGCCATCTTCGACCGCCCGCGCGAGGCCTATACCCGCGCGCTGATGGCGGCCGCCTTCGAGATCGAGGCCGTGGAGCAGGAGGCGGTCGCCGGCTGATGTCGGCGCGGAGCCGTGCTAGGCTTTGCCGAGTGTTCCCGGAGCATGCGGATGGCCGGCCGAGCCCTGCCTGACCTGACCAGGACTGAGGACTTCCTCGCGTGGGTCTGGGAGCAGGATTACAAGTTCGAGATGATCGAAGACCGCCTGGTGATGACGGCCGGCGGTTCACGCGACCATTCCCTGATCGCAGTCAACATAACCATCGCCCTCGGCAACCAGTTGGCAGGCAAACCGTGTCTGCCGTTCAACAGCGACTTCCTGCTCGAGGCCAATGGGCGCAACCGCTATTATCCCGACGTGACGGTTGCCTGTGGCGAGACACGCGACTTCACCGACCGGCCGGTGCTTGTGGTGGAAGTGCTCTCGCCCTCGACGCAGCGCGAGGATCTCGGCCCCAAGCTGCGCAACTACCTGCGGATCGCGGGACTGCAGTACCTGCTCTATGTCTGGCAGGACCAGCCGAAGGTGCAGCTCTACTTGCCGGCCGAGGATGGTGGCGCCCGCCCACGCGAGATCATCGGTCTTGACCAGACGATCGAGCTGCCGGCGCTTGGGATCAGCCTGCCCACGGCCGAGATCTACCGCGACGTGACCTTCGCCTGAAGGTAACGGGTAGGCATCCGCCTTCGGTCCTGATAAAGGAAGCGGTCCACGCGAGGATTGCCCATTCACCTGCCCGTAGGAGGAACCTGCTCCTGCCCGCGCACCAAACGCTGCTCGCCGATGGCATCTGCCAGCTCGAGGCCGATCTTGCCCGGGTCCGCGCCGATCCGGGCCTCGCACCCCGCACCGCAAGGCTGCTCGAGGCCAGCGTCACCAAAGCCGGGAAGAAGCTCGCCGAGGAGGCGGTGGAGGTGGCGCTCGATGCCGTCCGCGGCGACCGGCAGGCGGTGATCGCCGAGACCGCGGACCTGCTCTACAACCTCGTCGTCCTGCTCGACCGCATGGGCATCAGCTCGGACGAGATCGGGGCCGAGATGCACCGCCGCCGTGCCGCCTACGGGATCGCGGCCAAGTGCCCGAAGCCCGTGACCGAGGACGCCTGATCCGCAGCGCACTCAGCTGGGCTGAGCACGCTCCGACCTTTCCTCGTGGCTACCGGCCGCTGGCCTGCTTGAGGCTGCCAGGGCCGCCATCGTCCGCAGCCGGGCCGCCGGTCCGTCCCAGGACGGCAGGACCTTGCCCGCAGCGCCGGGCTTCACCTTCACCACCGCCAGGGTCGGGCCGCCCAGGGCATCATGGATCCTCGCCCGCAGCGCCTCAATTCCCGCCATGTCGGTGACCATCCTGGCGTCGGCGATCCCGCATCCCCTCGCCACCACGGCGAGATCCACGCCACGCCCGGTATGGCTCGCCTGCCCGCCCGTCTCCTCGTAGAGGCCGTTGTCCAGGACGACGACGGTCAGGTTCGCGGGCGCCTGGAGCCCGATGGTGGCGAGCCCGCCCATGCCCATCAGCGCTTCGCCATCCCCGGTGATCACGGCAACCGGCAGGTCGGGCCGGGCAAGGGCCAGGCCGAGGCCCATCATGGCCGCACCACCCATCGCACCCCAGAGATAGAAGTTCCGGTCGCTGTCACCGGCCGCGGCCACGTCGTAGGTCGGAGAGCCGAGGCCGGTCACCACCACGAGGTCCGTGCGGCCCTCGAGCAGGCGGGCGACAGCGGCCCGCCGGTCCAGACCCCCGCTCACTGCACGAAGCTCTTGGCACCGACCAGGCGCTGGGAGAGCAGCACCGCGACGGCGAGCCCGGCGGTGAAGGCCATCCGGCATGCGGCACCCGCCACCGTCCCGGCCTCGTCGGGCGTGCCTGCGCGCAGGACCTGCACGTCCATCAGCCGCAGCGCCGCCTCGGTCGCGGAGCCCATCGGCACCTGCCAGGGGTTCTGCTCCGCGAACTCCCCGCGCATCGTCACGATGGTGAGGAACGGAAAGCGGCAGGTCTTCACCAGCGAGAGCATGTTGATGCAGTTCCCGACCCCGGAGGACTGCATCAGCAGCACGCCCCGCTGCCCCGCAAGCTGCGCCCCCGCCAGGAGAGGGATGCCCTCCTCCTCGGTGGTGAGGGGGATGGCCCTCATCTCCGGGTCGTCATGCGCCGCCTGGATCAGCGCGGCATGCCCGCCGTCGGGCACATAGGCCACATGCCTCACCGCCGCTGCCTTCAGGGCGTCGAACACGTCCCGCGGCCAGTCCGTCGCCACCATCCCGGTCGCGCTCCCTGAGCATCGTCCGGACGTCATGGGGCCAACGACGGCTTCCGTGAAGTCGGATTGCGGGGCGTGAACGCAGGCGGGCGACGACGGCCTGGAGAGCCGCGTCGCCCGCTCGTCGAGCCTGAGCCTATGTCCGTTCTAGAACCGCCAGGAGACCCCGACCCGGGCCGACTGGCTGGCACCGGCCTCAAGATCGTGCTGCAGCAGCACGCCGGCATCGACCGCCAGCGCCTCGCTCAGGCCCAAGGTACCGCCCAGCGTGAGCCCGACGGTCTGGATGGTCGGACGGTCGATCGTCTCCTGCTGGCTGCCGAGCCCGGCCTGCTCGACCTCGACCTCGTAGTCGTCCTGGCGCAGCCCGTGCGTGTAGGAGAGGCCGCCGCGCAGGGTGAGCAGCGCCCGCTCGCCCAGGGCCAGTGGCTCCAGGCTGGTGTCGATGCCGAACGAGGCCAGCATGTCGCTGACCTCGACGTCGCCGTAGGTCTGCTCCGTGACGCCCTCGCCGACGCTGAAGCCATCGGCCGCCTGGCTCTCGTAGCCGAGCTCGGCCCAGGGGGTGACGACCATGCGGTCGCGCTTCACCGGCACGCCCACACGCTGCGCCAGCTCCATCGAGCGGCCCTTGAAGCTGACCCGATCCTTGCTGTCGAACATCTGGTCGCTCTCGACCTGCTCGTGCCGGTCGTGGCTGTAGGCGAAACGGGTCTGCAGCTGCAGCATCCCCATCCCGTGCTGGAGGAAGGCCGAGGCGCCGCGCGAGGCCAGATACGAGCTGGAGGCGATGTCGCCGGACTCGCTGGAGCTGGTGTCGCTGTAGCTCGTGATCGCGATCCCGACCGAGGTCGTCTCGTCCAGCCGGTAGGTGACGCCGGCACCGCCATCGTCCGCGTCGTCGGCAAAGGCCTGCGTGAACTGCGCCCGGCCGATATCGGTCTGCGCCTTGTCGCTGTCGTCGTCCTCCGGCAGTGCCGAATTGCCGACCGCGAAGGCGGTAAAGCCCAGCCGCTCGCTCTCGGGCAGGGCGGCCATGGAGGCGGCCAGGCCTTCCTCGACCTCCTGCTGCCGCCGGGTCTGCGTCCAGCGGTTGAGCTCGACGCCATCGACCAGGGCCGCACGGTGGCTGAGGCGGCTGGCCATCACCCGCCGCATCATCGCGTCGGTCGCGGCCGCGATATCCTCCTCGCCGGGCGGCTCGGTCACCGGCCCTTCGGGCGGCGTCTCGCCATCGTCCTTGCCGGTCTCGAAGCGGCCGTCGATCATGATCATCGCATCGGCATTGCCGCCGCCGGTCCAGGCGAGCGTGAACTCCTTGCCGTCCTCCGACAAGGACTGCGGCGCGAAGTTGAAGTAGAAGCCGCGGGTGTCGATCCGACCCTGCGGGTCGGCCAGCTTCTTGTACGCGACCGTCTTCCAGGGGCCCCAGGGGTTCGGGGACTCGAGCAGGGTCAGGTTGGTGCCGCCATGCATCCCGTGCTCGGTGGCCACCAGATAGCGCTTGAGCTGCTTGACGTAGATGGCGCTGGTGGTCCAGCCGACGCCGTTCTTGTCCCTGATGACGGGGGTTATCTCGTCCGGGCTGCCGCTCCATTGCGGCGCGTTGTCCTTGCCGAGCCCGGCGAAGTAGTCCCAGCTGCTGCGCTGCATCAGGTCGGCGTTGCGCGGGGCCCGGAGCAGGGCGATCTCGCCGCCATTGGGCCCGTCCTGCAGGTCGAGGCCGCTATCGGTGCTGCGGGGCGCCAGGCGGGCGCCGTAGGCATAGACATAGTCGCTCTTGTCACGATACCCGCGGCCGGCCTGCAGGAAAGCCGGCATAGGTGAGCCGTCCGTCCGCCGGCTTGCCGCCGAAGGCCCAGTCGGCACGGCGCCACTTGTTGGTGCCGGCCGGTGCCTTGTAGAGGCGGGCCTCCTCGTAGGGACCGAGGCCGCCGCCCGGGGAGATGAAGGTGTAGAGGTCGCCGTCCATCGCCAGCATCGAGGCCGACTTGCCGTGCAGGCCCTTGTCGGTGCAGGTGCCCCTGGCACCCAGCTTGTCCCGGCTCTCGGTCTTGCCGCCCGCTGGCGCGAAACAGGGCGCCACTTTGGGCCTGGCACCGCCGATCAGGTTCTCGCCGGTGATGGTGCCGGCCCGCTCGCCCTTCAGCCGTGCCAGGCCGATGCTGACATAGGATTCCTTGATCGCACCCTCGCCGAACCCGCCGCCATCGCCCCACATCGTGTAGACGGAGCCGTCATCGGCCCAGGTCATGGGAAAGAGGTCGCTCTCCGCCGCATCGCGGCGCAGGGTCGACCAGTCGACCTCGAAGCTCGGCAGGAACTCGCTCTTCGGATAGGGCGCTCCGAACCCGTCCGGCCCGGCCAGCACTGAGCCGCCGGCGAGGGCCATGACGCTGGCGATGCCGCTGGAGAAGGAAAGTCTTCTCAGCGACTGCCCCCAGCACTTATCGGTCATCTTCTCCTCCTGCCCGATCTCGGCTCGCGCGGCGCGTTGGCGACGGCCGCTAGCTGCTTGATCTTTCTTGGCTACCACCGCTCTGGTAGCGTTAGTAGGACGATCATTCGCCCTATGCGCGATGTCGGGCCAGCGTTGCAGGCAGACAACAATCACAGGTTGCGAGACGGCGCTCTCCGTCGCGCAGCGGTACACGACCAGCTTGACGGCCTGAAAACCTATCGCCGCTACGGCGCCCGCCGTGCCTGCGCCAGCCGGATCGCGTCCGCCCGGTGCCGGGCGGCTTCCGCCTCGGCCGGGCGGGCAAGCTCGGCCAGCACCGCCGCATAGTTGTCGAGGGTGACGGCAAGCTCCGGGTAGTCCGGCCCGTGCGCCTTCTCTTCGAGCTGAAGGGCCCGGGCGAGGAGCGGCAGGGCCTCGCGATAGGCGCCACGGCGATAGTGCAGGGCGGCCAGGTTGTTGAGCATGGTGGCCAGACCCGTTGTCGGCTCGCCGGCCCGCTCCTCCATCGCCAGCGCCCGGGCCAGGAGCGGAGCTGCCGTCTCCAGATCGCCGCGGCGCCGGTGGACCTCGGCAAGGTCGGTCAGTGTGGCCGCCAGGGCCGGATCCTCCAGCCCGAGCACGCGCTCCTGCGTGTCGAGGCTGGCTTCCAGCAGCGCTTGCGCCCGCTCCAGGGCGCCGGTCTCGGCCAGCGTGGCTGCAAGCTCGCGGCGGGTCTGCGCCACGGCCAGGCTCTCCTCGCCGATATGGCTCGTTCGGATCGCCAGCGCCCGCTCGAACAAAGGCAGCGCCTCGGCGGCGCGCTGCTGGCGGGAAAGTGTCTGCGCCAGGTTCGAGAGGGTGAGGGCCAAAGCAGGCGCGTCCGGCCCGAGCCGCCGCTCCTCCGCCGCCAGCACCTCCCGGTAGAGCCCCTCGGCCTCGGCCATGTCGCCGCGCCCGTAGGCCAGGGCCGCGAGGTTGGCCCGTGTCTCGGCCACGGACGGGTGGTCCGGACCGAACGCCTCGAGACGGACCTTGAGCGCCTGGCCGGCCAGCGCCTGCGCTTCCACCTGCTCGCCGAGGCCGCCCAGGAGCACGCTCAGATTGTTGAGGCTCTGCGCCGTCTCGGGGTGGGCAGCTCCCAGGCTCGCGCGCCGGATCGCCAGCGCCCGGCGGTGCAGGGGCAGCGCTTCGGCTGCCCGGCCGAGCGCGCGCAGGGCCTCGGCCAGGTTGTTGAGACTCTGCGCCACGGCCGGATGCTCGGGCCCGAGCGAGGCCTCGCGCAAGCGCAGCGCCTCCTCATAGAGGGGGATCGCAGCCTCGGGGCGCCCCTCCGCATGCAGCACGAAGCCCAGATTGTTGGCGGTGGTGGCACGCCGCGGGTCGGTCTCCCGCAGGCCCGAGGCCAGCATGTAGGCCGCCCGCAGGTTCTCCTCGGCTTCCTCCAGCCGCCCGCCATTGGCCTGCTCGACCCCACGCGTGCTCAGCCGCTGCCAGCGGTCGAGATCGACCTCCGCCGCACCGGCGAGCGCGCCGCCGAGCGGGAGCAGCACCGTGGCCGCGAGCAGGGCTGCCTTCAAGGCTGTCGTCCAACCGTTGGCCGCCGGCTACTGCCGCCGGCCTGTCCTCACCCCAGTGAGCCAGCCGCACGGGTCACGGTTCAAGACAATCTCGGGTGCCGAGGCCGGTTGGGGTGGGTGGGGCAGGCTCAGGGCTGGACCTTGGCCAGGAGGCGGGCCTCGACGACCTGCTGGCCCAGGCTCCGGAACATGCTGGTGACCTCGTCCAGGGAGGCCACCGCGAGGGGTGCCATCCTGCGCCTGGAGGACGCCGGGGAGCCGTGCGCCGACGTCGCTCGTGGCGGTCATGCAGCGAACTTCCTCGGTCCGGTTCGGGCGGTCGGCGACCAGCGTGAAGCCGCCCGTGCTGTCGGGGAGCTGCAGCCTGCCGCCGCGCACCAGCGGGTCGGGGCTGAAACGGTTGGGATAGATGCGGCTGATGCTGCCGGCACCGTCGGCATAATAGCAGTAGGCATAGGCCTCGGTGGTGGTGAGCAGGGTCGCCCTGATCTCGTCCTGGGCCCGGAGCGTGGGGTTCGGACCGTCGGGCGTGGTGAGCGTCGCCTGCAGCGGCGGCGCCAGGGACTGCGCCTCCTCTCGTCCACGTTCGGGAAGGGCCAGGGTGACCGTGTCGGCCGGCTGCTGCGCGGCCAGCGCCGGGCCGCTCGGGCTCATGCCGAAGGACGGCAGACGGGGGAGATCGCCCAGATTGACCACGCCGGCGGTCGCCAGAAGCGCGCTCAGCACTCCGCCAAGAGCCAGTGCGTTCCAGAACCTCTCGATGCTCAGCATCGTCGTTTCCTCCGCTGCCGCATGCCTGCTGCATGCCCTTGCTGACGGGATGAGATTTGCAGAGGCTTCTGTTCCTGGCCGTGAGATAGCCCACACTTGCGCGGGCCAGGCTGTCAAGAAAGGGCGCCCGGCTGTGATCCCGGGCACAGCGATGCCGCTGGGGCTGGATGACGGTCGCGGCGGATGCGTTCTCCGGCTGTTGCCGCCGGGGCAAGGCGCCTATGCTGCGATGCACGTTCTGGAGACATGCGATGCGCCCCCATTCCCTCGTGGTGAGCCTGGCCGCGCTCCTGGCGGGCTGCGCTGCCGCCGGACCCTCGGGGCCTGCGGCAACCGGCGGCTACCCTGCCGGGCAATGGCAATCCCTGACCCCGGAGCAGATCGCCCCGGCCATGCAAGGAAACGCCCTGCTGGAGCCCTTGGGCGGTCGGGTCCGGAGCATCGGCACGGAGGAGACGGTGGCCGAGATCTTCCTCGCCAACGCGAGCACGGCGCCGGGCACGAACCAGATCACCGTGGCCGTGGACACGGTCTCGCCCTACCTGCGGACGCGCAAGCAGACCCCGGCCACCGCCACCTACGAGATCGATCCGGCGCAGCGACTGGAGCTCTTGAGCGCCTACTTCCCGGGCGACGTCCAGGCCGGTGCCGCCCAGACCAGGGCCGCACCGAGCGGCACCATCGGCCTGCTCCCGGCGAGCTATGCCGACGGCTCGGCCTGCGTGCTCGCCTGGCAGTCGGTCGAGCCCGCCGACCAGCGCTGGCAGCCCGAGCCCAGCCGCATCTTCAAGACCATGCGGGTCTGTGCGCCGGGGATGGAGCTGGAGCCGCTCCTGCGCAGCTTCGCCGACCTCGACGTCTACCGTATCGTCCATGCGCCGGGTGGGGCCTGAGCGTACGCCGCTGCGTGCGGCCAGTCTTCCCGACCGGCACATTGTCCCATGCTATGGGACAGACGATGCGCGCATGATCACAATCGTTAGGGACGAGGAACGCCACGACCGCTGAGCCGGGTCGGACCGTGTCAAAGATCACAGCCACACGGGCCCGATCCGCCTTAGCTCCCAGCCGGTCGCAAGAACAGGTCAAAAGGTGAGCATGGCTCAGGCGGCGACTAGCCCGGACAGCGGGCCCCGGTTCGCCACGAAGGTCACCCAACCGCCGGAGCACGTGCTGGCGCGCTACCGGGCCTTGTGGACGATCCTGTTCGCCACGCTTCTGCCGGTGGCGGCCCTGGATGTGGGTCTTGAGGGCCAGGTCTGGCTGGCAGGCCTCGTGGTCCTGGCGATCCTGACCGCCAACCTGTTCGAGTTCGGCGGCTTCACCCGCCTCATGGTGATGCTGCTCGCCGCCTTCATCTCGGTCCGCTACCACGCCTGGCGCATCTTCTACACCCTGCCCAGCGTCAGCTCGCCCGGCTTCATCCCCGGCCTCCTCGTCTATCTGGCCGAGGTGCTGACGTTCGTCAGCTTCCTCCTCGGCCTCTTCGTCAACAGTCCGGCCGGCGCCAACGCGGATGGCCGCCATCCGCCTCCCGCCTTTGCCGCCGGAGTGGGTGCCGACGGTGGACGTCTACGTCCCAACCTACAACGAGGAGCCCGAGCTCCTGCGCACGACGCTGCTGGCCGCCATCCAGATCGACTATCCGGCGGGCCGGCACACGGTCTACCTGCTGGACGATGGCGGCAGCGAGCAGAAGCGGGGCGACAAGGACCCTGCCAAGGCCGCCCAGGCGCTGGCCCGCCACGAGGAGCTGAAGGCGCCTGCCACCGAGCTCGGCTGCGTCTACCTGACCAGGGCGCGCAACGAGCACGCCAAGGCCGGCAACCTCAACGCTGCCCTGCCGCGCACGCAGGGCGACCTCATCCTCATCCTCGACGCCGACCACATCCCGACCCAGGACATCCTGCAGAACACGGTTCCCCACTTCCTCGGCGACGAACGCCTATTCCTGGTCCAGACACCGCATTTCTTCAGCAATCCCGACCCGATCGAGCACAATCTGGGCGTGTTCCGGCAGATGCCGGGCGAGATCGAGATGTTCTACGCCTCGATCCAGCGCGGCCTCGACTTCTGGAACGGCGCCTTCTTCTGCGGCTCGGCGGCGCTGATCCGGCGCAAGGCGCTGGAATTGGTGGGCGGGCTCGCCTCGTCCACGATCACCGAGGACGCGGAAACCGCCTGCGAGCTGCATGCCCGCGGCTGGCACAGCCTCTATGTCGACCGGCCGATGGTGGCCGGGCTCTCGCCCGAATTGATGTCGGCCTTCCTCCTCCAGCGCTGCCGCTGGGCACAAGGCATGATCCAGCTCCTCATCTTGAAGAACCCGCTGATGTACGGCCGCCTCGGCTTCGCCCAGCGCTTGGCCTACTTGAGCTCGGCGCTCTATTGGACCTTCCCGGTCACCCGCTTCATCTTCCTCCTGGCGCCGATCTTCTACATCTGGTTCTCGCTGGAAAATCTTCGAGGCCAACCTCAACGAGTTCCTGGCGTTCGCGCTGCCGCATCTGGTGACCACGGCCCTGCTCGCGAACTACACCTTCGGGCGCCTGCGTATGCCCTTCCAGTCCGACGTCTACGAGATGCTGGAGCGCCATTCCTGATGCCGGCCATAGCCTCGGTCGTGCGGAGCCCGCGCAAGCCCACCTTCAAGGTGACGCCCAAGGGCGGGGCCGCCGAGGGCGACTATGTCTCCGAGCATATCTGGCCGGTGGCAGGCCTGACGGGCGTCATCCTGGCGACGCAGCTCTTCGGCATGTACCGCTTCGTGACCTATCCCGCCGAGCAGCAGCACCTCACCATCGTCATGATCTGGAACCTCCTGAACCTGCTGGCGGCGCTGACGGCGCTGGCCGCCATGTTCGAGCGCGGGCGGCCGCCCGAGGCCGACGTCCTGCCGCTGAACAAGGAGGCGATGCTGGTGGCCAGCGACGGCGAGGCCAAGGTGACGATCGCCGAATTCGGCCCGCGCTTCGCCCATATCCGGGTCGGGCGCGAGGATGCCAGGCGCCTCACCTGCAAGGGTGCGATCGGGCTGCGGGTCGTCCTGCCGGGTGCCAACGCGCCCTCGCCTCATTCGAGCCAGCGTGATCCGTGAGCGCCGCGTCGGCCGGGCGGTCGACCTCCAGGTCCGCCTCCTGCCGCAGACGCTGGCCGAGGAAGCCGACCTGGTCCGCCTCAACTACGGCTCCAGCGAGCGCTGGCAGGAGTTCATGACCAGGCGCCGCGGCCGGCGCCCGGCGCTCGTCGCCATCCTCTACCTCTTCAGCCGCGGCGTGTGGCGCCTGCTCGGCGGCGGGCGCACCCGCCGGCCTGTGCCGACGCTCGCCGTGCAGGAGCCCTGAGCGATGGGCACCCTCAGGCTCCTGGCCGGCCTCGCCTGCGCCCTCCTGGCCGCCCTGGCCCAGCCGCGCGGTGCCGCGGCCCAGGCCCAGACCCCCGAGCTTGCCTTCGAGGTGGTGCCGCTTCTGAGCCAGGTTGTGGGCTTCAGCCCGCTCGAGCTCAACGGCTACCAGGACCGGCTCGAATTGGGCCTGCCCGTGCCGGTGGGGTGGCCGGCTGGTCAGTGCCGAGCTGCGCCTGAACTTCGTCAACTCGCGCAATCTCGATGTGCAGAACAGTCGGGTGAGCGCCGAGATCAACGGCAACCCGCTGGGCGACATCCCGCTGCGCAACGATGGCGAGCTGTACCCGGCATTGAGTCCTCCGGCTCCCGACCGAGCTGTTCAAGCCGGCCGGCAACCGGCTCGTCTTCACGAGCGAGCTGCGCACCCCGGCACCCTGCGGACCGATCACCGTGCGCGACCTCTGGGCCGAGGCCGACCCGGTCAACTCCTACCTCCTGATGACCTATCAGAAGGGTGCCGCACGGCCGACGCTGGCGGCGCTCGAGCCCGGGGCACCGCTGGTCGATCCCGGCGTGCTGGCGATCCTTACCGTCGGCAACGACCCGCGTCCGGCACTCCTCCAGTCGGTGGCCCTGGCGGCCGAGGGCTACGCCTTGCGCCACGGCGCCGAGCGGCCAATGCGGATCGCCCAGGTTCGGGTCGGGCCGCGGAGCGGCTTCCCCGATCTGGAGTGGGCACTGCAGACCACCCTTCCCGGGCTGCCGCAGGGCACCCCGGTCACCACCATGCTGGTGGGGACCGACCGCGAGCTGCAGGCGCTGACCGGCCCCTCGGCCCAGGTCGCCTCCGGCGGCTCGCGGCTGGAGCTGGTCTCGGGCCTGGGTGCGGGCAAGACGCCCGTGCTCGTGGTCAGCGGCGTCGACGACGCCGCCCTCTTCCAGGCGGCGGCACGGCTGACCGATCTTGCCGCACCGCTGCCGGAGCAGCCGGCCGTCAGCTTCGGGCCGCGGCAGGCCTCGCCACTCCCAACCCCGCCGGCGCTGGTCGGCGGCCAGGAGTTGAGCTTGGGCGAGCTCGGCTTCTCGGTGCGGCGGATCTCGTTGTCCAAGCGCTACGAGCCGGCGGTCGACATCGAGATGCCGATCGACTTCTACGCGCTCGACAACCGCAAGGCCGACCTCATCCTCGACTACGACTACGTGCCCAACCTGTCGCGCTATGCCGTGATCAACGTGCTGGTGAACGGCCAGCACGCGACCCACGTCCCGCTGGACGACACTGCCGGCGGGCAGATCCGCGGCAAGCGGGTGACGATCCTGCTGCAATTCCTTCCGCCCGGGCACCAACCACATGGTGTCGAGATGAGTATTGGGCCCGACGACGTGGCGGCCTGCCATGGCAGGAAGGAGGGCGAGAGGGCGGTGACCATCCTGCCGAGCTTGAGGCTCCGGGTCCCGGTCTTCGCCCGTGCCATCCAGTCACCCGACCTCAGCCTGCTCGCCACCACGGGCTTTCCGTTCTCGCAGCCGGCTCAGGCCCGGCCATCGACGCTGCTGCTGGCCGACCCCTCGGCCCAGACCTTCTCCAGCGCCCTCATGGTGCTGGCGAAGCTGACCCAGATGACCGGCCGTCCCCTGCCCGGCCTGCAGATCACCCACGAGGCGCCGCGCAACGACGCCAACCTGCTCGTGGTCGGGCCCGTCATCGCCCTGCCGGACGACCTCCTGGCAGCGGCTCCCATCGCCCGCGACCGGCTCCGCGCCGCCCTCGATTTCGGCCCTGATGCAAGGCCGCAGGCGAGCGTCGCCGCACCCGGCAGCCTGGGACCGGCAGGTGCCATCATCGGCGCGGCGCAGGCGGCCGACACCGCGACCCGCGGGCTGGGCGATCCGGTCGACGCCACGGCCGAGTATGCCCGCAAGCTCCAGTCGGCCCTGCCGACCACACGCTTTCGCGCCAGGATCGCGGAATTCACCTATTTCCCGGTGCCGGCGATCCCCTTCGACGGGGTGGTGCTGAGCATGCTGGCGGCACCCGGCAGCCAGCGCATCGTCACCTTCGTCACCGGTGCGGACCCGAGCCGGCTCTCGCGCGGTGTCTCGGGCCTGGTCGATGCCGCGCTCTGGGACCGGATCGACGGCGATATCGCCGGGTGGCGGCTCTACCCGCAGGAGATCGTGACCGCGCGGCTACGCGAGCGCGTCTCCTGTTCGCCGAGGCCGGCGGCTCCGGCACCGAGAGAATTCCTTTCTCGTCCGTGACCAGCTTCCTGGCCGACCGGCCGCTCTACTGGCTTGTCGGCATCCTCGTCTGGCTGACGCTGCTCGCCATCCTGACCTGGTTCTGGCTGGGCCAGGTGATGCGGCGGACGCAGGCCGGACCGCAAGCCTAGGAGGGAAAGACTCCCCGATGCGAGCTCTGATGATGGGACTGTTGGTGTCGCTCTTGACGAGCTGCGCATCCGCTCAGCCCCGCTCCACCACCGCCACGCCCGTCACCGACAACGGCGTCTGGTCGCGCTACGTCGCCAAGTATGTCCGGCCCGAGGGCAGGGTGGTCGACACCGCCAATGGCGGGGTCAGCCACAGCGAGGGGCAGGGCTACGGCATGCTGCTGGCCCAGAGGCTACGGCGACCGGCAGCAGTTCGACCAGCTCTGGGCCTGGACCAAGCGCAACCTGCACATTGGCAAGGACCGGCTCCTGGCGTGGCGCTGGCGGCCGTCGGGGAGCGGCGACGCCGGTGCCGTGGACGACATGAACAATGCCAGCGACGGCGACGTGCTGGTGGCCTGGGCGCTGCTGCGCGCCGCGGACCAGTGGGGGGACCAGGGCTACGCGGCATCGGCGCGCCAGATTCTGGCCGACCTCAAGGCTAAGGCCGGCCGCCCCAACCCGCTTCGGTCCGGCGCTGCTGCCGGGCGTGGACGGCTTCGTCCATGACCCGACCGTGACCTTGAACCTCGCCTATTGGGTCTTCCCCGCCTTCGAGTACCTGGGCCAGCACGACGATCCGATGTGGAACGGCATCGCCCGCACAGGCTGGACGCTGCTCGACCAGGCGAAGTTCGGCGCCCACAAGCTGCCGCCGGACTGGCTCCTGGTCGGCAGCGACCTCAAGGTCGCGGAGAAGATGACGCCCTATTAGCGGCTACGATGCGATGCGCATCCCGCTCTATGTGCTGTGGTCGCGCGATGCGGCGGCGCACCAGCGGACGGCACTCTCCGGCATCCGCACCTACTGGGCGTCGATGTCCGGCGTCGACCAGATCCCGGCCCGGGTCAATCTGAATCGACGACACCACGGATTTCGAACCCGCTGCCCGTGGGGCGTGCAGACGATCGCCACCTGGACGAATCCACGGCCTGCCGGGCCCAAGGCCGATGCGGCC
>CAWHNT010000040.1:0-28903 GCA_963830775.1 uncultured Alphaproteobacteria bacterium
GGCACGGGCGGCGTGATGCTGCTGGCCAGGACCGCCGGAGGCACTTACATCGGGATCAGTTATCTGGAGTAGCGGCAATGACCGTCCACCACGTGGAGGTGCTCCTCGAGCCGAGCCAGCATCGCTTCCTGCTGGAAGAGTCCGCCGTCGCGGCGTGAGCACTTCCGATGTCATCCGGCAGATAGTCGATGATCGAATGGTGAAGGCTGCAGGCGATGAGGACCCGCTGGAGGCTCTGATCGGGATTGCCGAAGGTAGGGGCGATGACGCTGCTCGGAACCATGACGCCATCCTTTATGGTGACCCGCATCAGTGATGGGCGTCTTCGTCGACACCAGTGCCTGGTACGCGCTGCTTGACCGTACAGACGCAGAACATCCAGCCATCGTTGATCAGCTGAGACCTTTGCACGACCGCCAAGTTTCTGATTCAATGCTCGAAACGGCGCTGGGGTGGGGCGATGGCGCGGCGTGACTTGCGGCAACTTGGGCTGGCGGACAGCATCGTGCGGCGGCGGGGCAAGAAGAGCGCGTGGCTGGAGCACCTGGACGCAGCACTCGACTGGCCAGCCTTGGAGACGATCGTCGCCGGCATCTACGCCAGCCGGGAAGGCGGGCTCTCCTACCCGCTGCTGACCTACGTCAAGCTGCTGCTCTTACAGCAGTGGTACGGCCTGTCGGACGAAGGTCTGGAGGCGGCGGTGGATGATCGCCTCTCGTTCCGGCGGTTTCGCCGGTATTCCGCTAGCCGAAGCTGTGCCGGACCACAGCTCGATCTGGCGCTTCCGCGAGCAGCTGGCGCGGCGCGGCTTGGCGGAGAAGCTGCTGGCCGAGGTCAACCGGCAGCTGGACACACGTGGGCTGATCCTGCGCCGGGGCACGCTGATCGACGCCACCATCATCGGAGCCGCGGTGCGGCCGCCGGGCGGCGACGCGGGTGAGGTCGCGGCCCGCGATCCGCAGGCCGGGTGGACGAAGAAGAACGGCAGGAGCCGGTTCGGCTACAAGGCGCATGCGGCGGTCGACGAGGGCAGCGGCCTGGTCCGTGAGGCGGTGATGACGCCGGCCGACGTGCACGACAGCGTGCCGGCTGACGGCCTCGTCCGGGGCGACGAGCAGGCGGTGTACGCCGACAAGGCCTATGACGACGCAGCCCGGCGCAAGCGGCTCAAGGCCCAGGGCATCGAGCCGCGGATCATGTACCAGGCACGGCGCAACCGGCCGCTCAGGCCCTGGCAGGTGGCGTTCAACAAGGCGGTGGCGCCGATCCGGGCGGGCGTCGAGCGGCTGTTCGCGACCATGAAGCGGACTTATGGCTACCGCCGGGTGCGCTATCTCGGCCTGGCGCGCAACGATGTTCAGCTGCAGACGATGTGCGCCGCCATCAACCTGCGCCGGGCGCTCGCCCTCGGGCTGGCCTGAAGGAGGAGTCCGTCCGGTGCGAAGCAGGCAGGGCAAAATGGAGCGGCAACGATGAGCTGAGGGCTGGTTCGTGCATCAACCCGCATTCGCGAGCGTCCGAAAGAGCCTCAGCCGCTGGCAGGCCGGCTACAGGGCGCTCTCACGTAAAGGTCTCATCGAGAGCATAGTACGCCAGTCACCGCCTCGTGGGCCGAGGCGGACATCACGCGCCCGCCCCGACTACCAATAGTGCCCAGTAAAGCTTGGTGAGCACTTCCAGACCAGTATCAGTCCTTGGCCGGCCAGGCACCTACTGCGGGTGCTTGACGAGCCAGTCCTTCAGCTGGCGATCTCGCGCTCCTGATCCTCGATGATCTTCTGCGCCATCTGCCGGAGCTGTGGTCCTTGCCAGCCTCAAGCTCAATGCGGGCCATCTCGATGGCACCCTGGTGGTGCGGGATCATCATCTGCGCGAAGTCGACGTCGGGATTACCCGACATGCCGCCGCTCATGCTCTGCTGCATGCGCTCCATGGCCGACTGCATCGCTCCGCCGTGCATGCCCATCATGCCGGCGCCGCTGCCATGCTGGGCCTCTTGTTGCTCCTGCTCCTGCGGCTGGCCCGAGTGCTGGTGCTGGTCCTGCTGGGCCAGCGCCGGAGAAGCCGCGACCGCGAGCAGAAGGGCTGGCTGACAGCAGGAAACGAGTGACGAACGATCTCATGGCTCTCCAAGGAAAGGGTCGGGAAGGAGGGCGCGGCACCCCCTTGCCGGGCGAGGTCACGTAGCTGCGGCCCCCATCGACCGGCAGCTGCGGGACCTCAGCTCGTCTTGGCCTTCTTGCCCTTCTCGAGCTTCGCCTTGTGGACCATGCCGGCGTCGTAGTGGCCGGGCATCTGGCAGGCGAAGACGATGTCGCCCTGGATCGGCTTGCTGAACTTCCAGATCAGCTCCTTCGTCTCGCCCGGCTGGAGCATACGACGCTCGGGTCGCCCTCGTGCTGCATCTCCGGGTTCTTGGCCATGAGCTTGGCGTGCGCCCGCTGCGAGGCGGTGTCGCCGATCGAGAACTCGTGCTGGACCCTGGCCCTTGTTGGTGACGACGAACTTGATCATCTCGCCCTGCCGGATCGGGCCGAGCGTCCATGACGAACCGCATCCCGTCGCGGTCATCGGCGGTCACCTCGACGGTGCGGGTGACCTCGCTCGCCTTCCCGGGCTCGCCGAAGCTGTACTTCTTGCCCTTGCGGGCGGCGTCGGCCAGGGCCGCGCCGCTCGACGAGCATGGCCGCAAGGGCGGCCGGCAGCATGATGCCGATCGTTGCGCATCGTTCTCTCCTTTGCTTTGGGAAGCTCAGGCGGTGCGCCGGCCGGTCTCGTCGACCTTGTAGGCGACCGTGCCCTCGGGGTGCTCGAACCAGCCGGGGTCGCTGTAGTCGCCGGGCGCGACGTCCTCGCGGACCTTCACGGACCGTGAACATCCCGCCCATCTCGATCGGGCCGAACGGCCCTCGCCTGCCATCATCGGGCAGCGTGTTCTCGGGCGGGGTCATGCCGTGGGCGGCCATGTCCTGCATCTCGGCCATGCCGGCCTCGCCCATCGGCATGTACATGTAGTCGGGCAGGAGCTTGGTGATCCGCTTGGTGGCCACGCCCTGCCGCACGCCCACCATGTTGGCGATCTCGTGGCCCATCGGGCCCATGGTGTGGTGCGACTTGTGGCAGTGGAACGCCCAGTCGCCCTCCGCGTCGGCCACGAACTCGATCGCCCGCATCTGCCCGACCGCCACGTCGACCGTGACCTCGGGCCACTGCGCGCTCTCCGGCACCCAGCCGCCGTCGGTGCCGGTGACCCGGAAGTCGTAGCCATGCAGGTGGATCGGGTGGTTGGTCATGGTCAGGTTGCCGATCCGGATGCGCACCCGGTCGCCCTTCCTGACCACCAAGGGGTCGATGCCCGGGAACACCCGGCTGTTCCAGGCCCAGGTGTTGAACTCGAGCATGACGGAGGTGTCCGGCACGTAGGTGCCGGGCTTGACCTCGTAGTTGGCCATCAGGAAGCCGAAGTCGCGGTCGACCCGGCGCAACGCGGGGTCCTTCGGGTGCACGATGAAGAGGCCCATCATGCCGAGCCCCATCTGCACCATCTCGTCGGCGTGCGGGTGGTACATGAAGGTCCCGCTCTTCCGGAGCGGAACTCGTAGGCGAAGGTCTCGCCCGGCTGGATCTGCGGCTGGCTGAAGGCCCCCGACCCCGTCCATCCCGCTGGGCAGCAGGATGCCGTGCCAGTGGATGGTGGTGTGCTCGGGCAGCTTGTTGGTGACGAAGATGCCGGACCTTGTCGCCCTCGATCGCCTCGATCGTGGGGCCCGGCGAGCTGCCGTTGTAGCCCCACAGGTGCGCGGTCGAGCCGGGCGCGAGCTCGCGCTCGACCGGCTCGGCGACAAGGTGGAACTCCTTTACGTCGCCGTTCATCCGCCACGGCAGCGAGCCGCCGTTGAGGGTCACGAACCCGGTGCGCCCGCCGAGCTGCTTTCTCGGCAGCGGGTCGCGGGTGGCAGGGTCGGTGAAGCGCTCCGGCTCGCCCAAGGCGCGGGCCTGGCCTGCGGAGACGCGGGTCAGGGCGGCGCCGGCGGCGAGCGTCACGCCGGCCGCGAAGGCACGTCGGCTCAGCATCGCTCGGTCCTCACTCGGTTGCAGGGGTGGCCGCGGCGGCGGCCGTGGTCGTGGCGAGGGGTCTCGGGCAGGCGCCCGCCCAGGAGCTGGGTCAGCTCGGCGTGGGCGACCCAGAACTCGGCGAGGGTCTCGACGTATTCCCGGCCGGCCTCGATCTGCTCGCGGGTGGCGTCGAGGAGCTCGTACACGTCCTCGAGCATCGCGTTGTAGTTGAGCTGCATCTCCCCGAGCGCCACTTCGGTCAGCGGCACGACCGTGTCGCGCTGGTGCTTGGCGATGTCGTAGGCGGTGAGCATCCGGTGGTAGGCCTCGCGCACCTCCGAGCGCAGCGTCGCCCCGGCCTCGAACTGCGCCGGGTCGGCCCGGCCGGCGTAGGCGGCGACGCTGTGGGTGGCGGCGTAGGCCTCGACGTCGCCGAGCTCCGGCCGCTGTGGCCGGCAGATCCGGCAGCCGGTCCGGCAAGGCCCAGGCGGTCTGCGGTCCCCAGAGCTTCAGCAGCCGGTTGAGGGCCTCGCGCTTGGCGACCGCGTCGCGCTTCGCCTCTGCCGCAGCCTTGAAGGTCTCGGCGTAGGCGAGGTGCTGGCGGGCTTGGTCGAGGCGGCTTGTGGTGCCGGAGCGGTACTGCTCGTTGGCGAGCTCGGCCGCCGCCTTCTCGGCCTCGAGCGTCTGGTCGAACATGGCGGCGAGCTGGGCCGCGGCGACCGCCTCGTAGTAGGCGGTCCGCGCGTCGCGTGGCGGTGTCGAGATGGTCTCGGCGGTGCCGAGATACTCCTCGCCGAACTCGATCCGCCAGCGCGGGTCCGTCGAGCGGGAGACGAGCTCGCCCAGCATCTTCCACTCGGCCGGGCGGCGTCCTCCGCGCTCCCTGCCCGCTCCGCGACGTCGCGCGACAAAGGATGGCCGCTGCGCCCAGTGCTCGAGCATCAGGTCCTGCACGCCGTTGTCCTGAAGGAGCGCCACCTCGACGGCGGCCGCCTCGGTCATCGGCGCCTTGGCGAGCTCCATGATTTGGTCTGCGGACCGTTTCACGATAGGCACTTAATCTTACTGTGTTAGAAACACACCCCATCTAAGGGGCATGAGCGATCCGATCACGCCCAGTGAACAACGCCTGCAGGAATACCTCTCCCGTCTGACGGCGGTTCTGGGCCATGCCGACCGCAAGGTGCGGCTCGTCGGCTATTGCACGGGCCTGCTGCTGCCCGGCGAGCGCAAGAGCGTCGAGCCGATGGCGGCGCGTCTCGAGCCAGCCCAGGTGCCCAGCCTGCACCAGGCCCTGCACCACTTCGTCGCCACCGCGGCGTGGAGCGATGCGGCGGCGCTCGCCGCCGTCCGCGAGCAGGTGCTGCCGGTTCTCACCCGGCATGACCCGATCACCGCCTGGATCATCGACGATACCAGCTTTCCCAAGAAGGGGACGCACTCGGTCGGCGTGGCGCGCCAATATTGCGGCCAGTTGGGCAAGCAGGAGAACTGCCAGGTCGCCGTGTCGTTGTCGATCGCGAACGCTTGGGCCAGCCTGCCGATCGCGTTCGAGCTTTACCTGCCCGAAGACTGGGCCGGCGATCCGGCTCGCCGGACCAAGGCAGGGGTGCCCGACGGAGCTCGGCTTCCGCACCAAGCCAGAGATTGCCCTGATGCATATCGTCGCGCGCTGGAGGACGGCGTGCCACCCGGCGTCATCCTGGGTGACGCGGGCTACGGCATCGACACCGGCTTCCGCACCGCCTTGAGCGAGCTGGCCCTGGTCTACGTGCTGGGGGTGCAAGTCCAGCCTCGGCATCTGGCCCCCGGGCTGCGGCCCGCTGCCGCCCAAGCCATGGTCCGGCAAGGGACGGCCACCCAAGCTGTGGCGCCGGGATGCCGAGCACCAGCCGGTGACCGCCAAGGATTCCGCCCTCACCCTGCCGCCGAGCGCCTGGCAGACGGTGAGCTGGCGGGAAGGCAGAAGCGGCGAGCTGGAGGGGCGCTTTGCTGCCGTGCGGGTGCGGCCGTCGCACCGCGACTACTGGCGGGCCGAGCCGCACGCCGAGGAATGGCTGCTGATCGAGTGGCCGGAAGGAAAGAAGGAGCCGAGCAAGTACTGGCTGTCGACCCTGCCGGCGACGACCGCCCTGGTCGACCTGGTCGGCACCGCCAAGATGCGCTGGCGGATCGAACGGGACTACCAGGAGCTCAAGCAGGAACTGGGCCTCGACCACTTTGAGGGGCGGGGTTGGCGCGGCTTCCATCATCACGCCACCTTGTGCATCGCGGCTTATGGCTTCCTCGTTCGCGAGCGGAGCCTTTTTCCCCCTCAAGACCGTTTCCGTGGCCAAGCGCCTGCGTTACCCACCGGTTGGCGGCCGCGCGGGCATTCCGCTGCGACCGGAGCGTCATGAGCCGTTCTCAATCGCCTCGGTGCGCCGCCGTCTCACGATCGCCTTGGCTCGCCGCCTGCCACGCTGCCCTTGTTGTCAGCGGTCCTCCAGAGCGACCGCACCAATGCCATCCGTGCTGCTTATGACACAGTAAGATTACTGGCCGGACATAGTTGTAGCCGCGGTACTGTGTGCGCTGGGCGACCTCGGCCGTGCCCGGCATGCGCACCGGATCGTAGGCATCGCTGCCGTACCGTGCAGCGGCGCACCCGCCGAGCACCGCCATTGCCGCGACGGTAATACCCAGCCGCAGGCCGGCGATCATGGAAGGGACGGTCATGGCCCTCACTCCGTCGGGGCATGGACGGCGCCATGGCCGCCGGGAGTGTGGTTCATTCCATCGTGGTCGGCCGGCACTTGCGCTGCCGGGCCCTGGTCGTCGCCAACTGACGGTTCTTCTGTGGCGCCGGCGAAGGACGGGGCGGGTGCCTCGCGGTCGAGCAGCGGGATGTGGCCGTCGAAGGCCGGCACTGTCGTCACGACACCCGCGGCAGCGGAAGGGTCGAGAGGATTCCTGGCTTCAGCCGCCCAGGATGAGGCGCCAGCCAGGATGCCCCCGGTGAGCAGGAGCCCGGCCGCGAGCGGGAGTTGATCGAGCATCCGATCCACCCATCAGATCGATGGTGACCGGCGATCCAGCCTCGGCCAGACCGCCGCCAAGACGCGCGGGCTGGCGTCGTCCCTGACACCAGGACGACGTCCAGCCAACCAGCCCATTGCCGGGCCGGCCTCAGGTCAGCTGAATAAGGGTGGCCGGTAGATTCCGAAGACGAGCAGCCTCGCTTCCGGCAGCGCTGAGCGCAGGGGACGGGGCAGCTCGGGTATGAAGGACGGCGCCGCTGCGGGCTCCGCCGCAGGCAGGAAGCTCACGACCACATGACAGCAGCCGTGCGCGGCCGGAAGCGGAAGCTCGATCGGCAGGTCGCCCAAGCGGGATTCTTCATCCTCGACCAGGACGACGCCCGTTTCCGCATCCGCGTGACCGGTGCAATCGGATAGTGACCATGCCCCACCGGCATGGCGGTCTTCATTGCTCCGGGCGGGCATGGCAGCTCGTGTGCTTGGGCAGCCGGCGTGCCGGCAAGCCAAGCAATGAGGAGCAGCACCGGAACCAGGAATGCGCGCATGGTCGGTCGTAATGCAGACCGCCGGGCTTGAAAGTCAAGCACTGGCCGAATGAGAAGTGCTTGGCCGCAACTCGACGCCCCGCCCTGCGCTACGACGTTATGGGCCGGAGCGCCACAGACAGACGGGAGTGGAGGCGGCCATGCTGAACCATGACCTGTCGCGCCGGCACGGTGAGCAGATCCTGCACGCTTTGGTTCGGTAGGAGCACCGTCGGATGGGCGCCAAGGCCCGCCTCAGCAGCTCTGGGGCCGGCCCACGTGCATCGGCTTTGATCCAGATCAAAGCGCTGGGAGCCGCCGTGGGGCAGCATGGCTGGTGCTTGAAGGACGAGGTCATGATCATCGAGGCCTCAGAGACGACCGGAACCGTGATCTCTCTTCGGGGGCTTTCCGCCACCTCGTGATGGCCGCCTGCGTGCTCGCGCTGGTCCTGCTTGGCCTCGCCACGCCGGGCCATGAGCACGCCACTGCTTTCTCCGGCCCGCTGTCAGCGTCAGCAGCGGACCACCACGATGGCGATTGCTCGGGGCCGGCGCACGTCTCGATCCCGGGCCACTGCATGAGCGCTCATGCCGACGCGTGCTGCTCGCTTGCAGCCGCGGCCCTTACGCTCCCGGCCGCAGGGGCCGGGCTCCGTGCCGAACCGCCGCTGGCCGGTCGGGTTCCGCTTCCGCGTGGCCCTTCGCCCCGACCGCCCAAGTCTCTCGTCGCGTAGTCCCTGCCGTTTTCCGGCGGCGCCCGCCCGAGTCGGCCGTCACCCGAGCGTGTGGCCCTGCGACGAGGATGTTGTCATGACTTCCGCTCACGATGCACACGTTGGCGCCCCTTTGCGCCGCGGTAAGCTACCTGTGGTCCTGTTGGTGCTGGCCGGCGTGCTCGGCTTCTTCCTCTTCACCGAGCACCGCGCGCATCTATTCGGCGTCCTGCCCTACCTGCTCGTTCTCGCCTGCCCGCTGATGCACCTGTTCATGCATCACGGCCATGGCGGCCACCACCGCCACGGCGGCAATGAGACGCCCCCTCACCCGGAGCAAGAGGTGCGGCCATGAACTACGACATGCCGGCCTACGGCCTATGGATCGTGGCGATCCTCAACGCCGCCGTCTTCATCATGTTCGCGTTCAGCTTCACCCGCCCCCGGACTGGGCGCGACTGGCGGAGCTTCGGCGCCTTCTCGGCCTTTGTCGCGGCCCTGTTCGCCGAGATGTACGGCTTTCCGCTGACCATCTACCTGCTCTCGGGCTGGCTCGGCCGCCGCTACCCGCAGCTCGACCTGTTCAGCCACGATGCGGCCACCTCTGGTTCACGCTGCTCGGGCTCCGGGGCGACCCGCACTTCGGCGCGCTGCATCTGCTGAGCAACGTCCTGATCGTCGCCGGCTTCGCGCTCGTCGCGATGGCATGGGGACATCTCCATGCGGCTCAGCGAGCTGGCAGGCTCGCGACCGCCGGGCCCTACGCCCACATCCGCCATCCGCAGTACCTGGGCTTCATCGTCGTCATGCTCGGCTTCCTGCTCCAGTGGCCGACGCTGCTGACCCTGCTGATGTACCCGGTGCTGGTGGTCATGTACGTGCGGCTCGCCCGGCGCGAGGAGCGGGACGCGCTGGCGGCATTCGGGGATGGCTGCCGCCGCTACGCCGAGGCCACGCCCAGGTGGGTGCCGAGGCTGCGAGGCATAGACGGGGAGAAAGGCCATGACCGCCGCCCCGCCTGAGCCCTTGGCCCCGTGGCTGGCCACGCTCCGCCTGTACCTGCCGCTGATGTTCGCCGCCAATCTCGCCTGGGAGACGATCCAGCTCCCGCTCTACACGATCCGGCGCGAGGGCTCGGCCGGCGAGATCGCGTTCGCGATCGCACACTGCACCGGCGGCAATGTGGTGATCGCGGCCATCGACACTCCTCCTGGCGCTCCTGCTTGTCGGCCACGCCGGCTGGCCGCAGCGGCGTTTCATCGAGGTCGCTGCGGCGGCCACCATGGCGGGCGTCGGCTACACGGTGTGGAGCGAGTGGCTGAACGTCACTGTCCGTGGCGCCTGGGCCTATGTCGCCGCCATGCCGACGGTGCCGCCGCTCGGGACGGGTCTGGCGCCCCTCGCCCAGTGGCTCATTCTGCCCATCCTTTGCCTGATCGCGGCCCGGCGCCACACCCTCGGGTCGCTGCCTCTTACACGCCATCGCCATTGGCTCTGGTCCAGCCAGGGGGCCTGCCCCGGCTGGAGAGGAATCTCGCTATGCCCCGTAACGCTGCTGCCCCGTCGCTCTCACGTCGGGCGCTGCTCGGTCGATCGGCTATGGTGGCATTGGCCGCCCCCGCCGTGCTGGCCGAGGCAGGCACCGCCCCGGTCGTCACCTCCGGCTTCGTCTACACCGCCAATGAGCAAGGCAACTCGCTCAGCGTCGTCGACCTTGCGGCCATGCGTGTCATCACCGTGCCGGTCGATGTCTCGCCACATAATGTGCAGGCTTCGGCCGACGGCCGGTGGCTGCTCGTGGTTGGCGATCCCGTCGCGGCGGAGCATGGGCACGAGACCTTGGAGCACGCTGCCGGCAAGCTCCTGATCTTCGCCGCCGATGACCTCGCACGTGGCCCGATGCAGGAGATCGAGATCGGGCGGCATCCGGCCCACGTGGTCGCCGACCAGACCGCCCGGTATGCGTTTGTGACGCTGGCCGGGGAGGATGCGGTCGCTGCCGTAGACCTGCACCGCGAACTCGTCCTCGGGCGGATTGGCACCGGCCGCTACCCGCACGGCCTGCGGATCAGTCCCGATGGTCGGGAGGTCTATGTCGCCAATCTCAAGGATGGCAGCGTTTCAATTCTTGACCCTGTCGGGCCTGCGCGAGCTGGAACGGGTGCCGGTCGGGAACGAGCCCGTCCAGGTCGGCTGTGCCCGCGACGGGATCTATGTGTTGCTGCGTGGCGAGGATCGGGTCGCGGTGATCGACCCCGCCCTGCGTAGAGTAGTAGCGACGATCCAGGTCGGGCGTGGGCCGGTGCAGGTCTATCCAACCCCCGACGGCCGCCATGTCTACGTCGCAAATCAGGGCTCCGAGGCGAACCCGGACCATACCGTCTCGGTCATCGCCACGGGCGAGCGCCGTGTCGTCGCGACGGTTTCCACCGGCCAGGGCGCCGATGGGATCGTGGTCAGCGACGATGGTGCCTGGGCCTTCGTGACCAACGTCGCCGACGGCACGCTCACGATCATCGATACGGCTGCGAACGTTCCGATAGCGTCTTTACCTGTCGGGCGCGGGCCCAACGGAATCACCTACCGGGCAACCAGAGCCTGACCTCGACCCACGGCAAAGGAGATCGACGATGCGTATGCAGCAGTTCCTTCTTGTCACCACTCTGGTCGCGGCGACGGCCTCCGCCGGCACCAGCGCACAGGAGGCCGTCCAGGGCCAAGAGCATCAGCAGCACCATCCGGCACCCGCGGCACAGGCGGTGGCGCCGGACCGACCGGGTTCAGCGATGGCCGATCAGGGCAGCGGCACAGGGCAGCCCCAAGCTGGTGGGCCAGGGATGGCCATGATGGGGCCGGACATGATGCGCATGAAGGGTCGCGGCGACATGCCGATGGGTCGAGGGTCCATGATGGAGGGTGCCGTGGCGCCCGGGGTAACCATCATCATCAACATGGAAGGCAGCATGCCGATGATGCATGGGCCGATGATGAGCAGGACAGGCACCCAGGCCGGCAGCGGGCAGACGGCCGGATCGATGGCCATGAGCATGCCATCCTCGGGCGACCCCGATATGGATTTCGCCCGCGCCATGATCCCGCACCACCAGGATGCCATCGACATGGCCAGGGTGGAGCTGGAGCGCGGCAACGACCCGGAGATCAGGAAGCTCGCGGAGGACGTGATCAGGGCACAGGAGGCGGAGATCGCGATGCTGCAACAGTGGCTGGCACACCAGCCCCGATGACTTGCCAGCCCGAATAAGCGAGCCCCCGGCGCCATGCCTTCCACCGTCGTACCTGCCGTCAGGCCCGGCATCCCCATCCGCATTCTCGGGATCAGTCTCTCGGGCTTTCTCGCCTTCTCCTTCGTGCTCTGCGTCCTGCTCAGCCTGATCGTATAGGGCTGGGGCATGCACCAGCCATGGATGCAGTTCTTTCCCGACTTCGTCTGGCTCACACCGGAAAGCGTCCTGCTCGGCCTCGTCGAGAGTGTCGCCTACGGCTGGTATGCGGCCCTAGTCTTCGGCGGCCCGCTCAACCTCGTCGCCACTCCTGCCGAGGGGTGGCGGTGAGGCGTCGACCTCAATCAGGTAACAGGTGGCGCTGATCGGCCACAGGGGGCGGCGGGTCAGCTATCACGCCGCGCCAGCACCGTCATGAGTTCCTGCACCATGCGGCGCTGCTCCGCTCCGTCGCCGCTGGCGATGGCACCCTCTACACAATGCTCGACATGGTCCTTGAGCACCTCGTCCTCGACCCGGCGCAGCGCCGCCTTGACCGCGCGGAGCTGGGTCAACACGTCGATGCAGTAGCGGTCCTCCTCGATCATGCGCGCGATTCCCCGCACCTGACCCTCGATCCGCCGTAACCGGTCGCCGCAGTCCTGCTTGGTAGCAACTTGCATGCTCTTGTCCCTTACCCCCGTAGGGTATATACGGTGCGACAGGTCACCTCTGTCGAGCGCCGAGGCCCGGCCTTCGGGAGCAGCAGCATATGAGCACCGACAACGACCCTCCAGCGACGATGGCAACCGGGCAGGAAGAGCACCACAGCTGTCATCACCACGACCACGGTCGCAACCAGGGCACGGGGACGGACCCGGTCTGCGGGATGGACGTGGATCCCACAAAAACCCCGCACCGGTACGACTACGCCGGTAAGATGTATTACTTCTGCTCGAATGGCTGCCGGACCAAGTTCGCGGCGAGCCCCGGCCAGTATCTCGGCACTGTGCCTGCGGCTGACGGGAATGATGCTGGCCATGGTCACCGATCGTCCGACATGCAGGCAGCCTCTGCCGCCGGCGAGATCCGGGTCAAGGACCCCGTTTGTGGCATGGAGGTGGACCCTCACGAGACACCACATCGCCACGAGCTGCACGGCCAGACCTATTACTTCTGTAGCGCTGGCTGCCGGGACAAGTTTGCCGCCGATCCCGACCGTTATCTGGGCGACCGGGTACCCGAGCCCGCGCGGCCTGACGCGATCTACACCTGCCCGATGCACCCGGAGGTGCGGAAGGCGGCCGGGAACTGCCCGATCTGCGGCATGGCGCTGGAGCCGCTGACGTCGCAGCCGCCGAGGCGGGCCCGAACCCGGAGCTGGTCGACATGACCCGGCGGTTCTGGATCGGCCTCGCCCTGACCGTGCCGGTCTTCGTGCTGGCGATGGGCCGACGTCCCCTGCTCGATCTGCACATCGCTGCTCGGGCAGGCGGCCTCGAACTGGCTCGAGCTCGTCCTGGCCACGCCGGTGGTGCTCTGGGCCGGCTGGCCGTTCTTCGTGCGCGGCTGGGCGTCGCTCGGCAACCGCAACCTCAACATGTTCACCCTCATCGCCCTGGGCGACGGGCGTGGCCTGGGTCTACAGCGTCGTCGCCACTCTGGCTCCCGGCGTCTTCCCGGCCGGCTTCCGCGCACCGCACGGCAGCGTCGCGCGTGTACTTCGAGGCGGCGGCGGTCATCGTCGACCTGGTGCTGCTGGGCCAGGTGCTGGAGCTGCGCGCCCGCGGCCAGACCGGCGGCGCCATCCGGGCGCTGCTCGGTCTCGCGCCCAAGACGGCGCGGCGGTCCGGGACGGACGGCACCGACGAGGACGTCCCGCTCGACGCGTCCAGGTCGGCGATCGGCTGCGGGTGCGGCCCGGGCGAAAAGGTGCCGGTCGACGGCGTGGTGCTCGAAGGGCCAGCGCCGTCGACGAATCGATGGTCACCGGCGAGCCGATGCCGGTCGAGAAGGCGCCGGCGACCAGGTCATCGGCGGCACGGTCAACGGCACCGGGCGGCTTCGTCATGCGGGCCGAGCAGGTCGGCGCGGAGACCTGCTCGCCGCAGATCGTCCAGCTGGTGGCCGAGGCCCAGCGCAGCCGGGCCCCGATCCAGAGGCTCGCCGACAGGTCGCCGGCTGGTTCGTGCCGGCCGTCGTCGCGGTCGCAGCGCTCACCTTCGTCGTCTGGGCCTCTTCGGGCCGGCAGCCGCGCTGGCCTATGCCCTGGTCAACGCCGTGGCGGTGCTCATCATCGCCTGCCCGTGCGCGCTCGGGCCTGGCCACGCCGATGTCGATCATGGTCGGCGTCGGCCGCGGCGCGAGGCGGGCGTGCTGATCCGGAACGCCGAGGCCCTGGAGCGGCATGGGAAGGTCGACACGCTGGTCGTGGACAAGACCGGCACGCTGACCGAGGGCAAGCCGCGGCTGGTCGCGGTGGTGCCGCTGGCCGGTCTGCCGAGGAGCGAGCTGCTGCGACTCGCGGCCAGCCTGGAGCGCGCGCAGCGAGCACCCGCTGGCGGCGGCAATCGTCGCAGGCGCGCCGAGGAGCGCGGCACCTGGCCTGCTGAGGTCCGAGGATTTCGAGTCGGTCACCGGCCAGGGCGTGCACGGGCCGCGTCGAGGGCCGCGCGGTCGCGCTCGGCAACCGGCGCCTGCTGGAAGCGCTCGGCGTCGACTCGGGCCCGGCCGCGGCACGAGCCGACGAACTGCGCGCGCGAGGGCGCAGACCGTGATGTTCGTCGGCCGTGGACGGGACGGCCGTCGGGCTGCTCGGCGGTGGCCGATCCGATCAAGGCCACGACGCCCGAGGCGATCGACGCGCTTCGCGGCCAGGGCGTGCGCGTCGTCATGCTCACCGGCGACAACCGGCACCACGGCCGAGGCGGTGGCCCGCAAGCTCGGCATCGACGAGGTCGAGGCCGAGGTGCTGCCCGAGCAGAAGAGCGGAGGTCGTCCGAGCGGCTGCAGGCGCGAGGGCCGGTGGTCGCCATGGCCGGCGACGGCATCAACGACGCCCCGGCGCTGGCCGCAGGCCGACGTCGGCATCGCCATGGGCACCGGCACCGACGTGGCCATGGAGAGCGCCGGGCGTGACGCTGGTGAAGGGCGACCTGCGCGGCATCGTCCGGGCGCGCCATCTGAGCCGCGGCGACGATGCGGAACATCCGCCAGAACCTGTTCTTCGCCTTCGTCTACAACGCGCTGGGCGTGCCGGTCGCCGCCGGCGTGCTCTACCCGTTCACCGGCCTCCTGCTTGAGCCCGATGTATCGCGGCCGCGGCGATGAGCGCTCAGCTCGGTGTCGGTCATCGGCAACGCGCTCAGGTTGGGGGCAGCACGGTTGTGAGCGGGCGGACGCTTTCCTGGAGGACATTGCCTGCATGCCCGATGGACGAACCGCGGCCAAGGCTCCAGTGGAAACCAGAGTACGCCTGTAGCCGCTTGCGCGCTCTGAGCTTCCCCCGGCGGTGTGGACGGGTCGTTAAGGTGGACCTGTTCAGACCGGGGGACCCATGCCCAAGACGCGACGCCGGTTCACAGCGAGTTCAAGAGCGAGGCGGTGAGGCTGCTGGCGGAGAGCGGCAAGCCTCTGCAGCAGGTCGCGGACGAGCTCGGCGTCCACCCCAACCAGCTCAGGATGTGGCGCAACGAGCATCTGGCGGCCGGCTCCGCCGAGGCCCTGGCCCGGCAGAAGGCCGAGGCCGCCGAGCTGGCCCGGCTGCGGCGCGAGGTGAAGCGGCTCGAGCAGGAGAACGAGATCCTCAAGCGGGCCGCGGCTTTTTTCGCCCGGGAGGCGGTCCCGTCATGAGGTACCGCTTCGTCGCCGCCGAGCGCGCGAGCTTCCCGGTGCGGATGCTGTGCCGGCTCGTCGGCGCGTGCGGTGAGCGGCTTCTACGCCTGGCTGCGCCGCGGCCCGGCTCGCCGCCGCGAGGAGCGACCGACGGTGAGCGAGAGGATCGGGGCGATCTTCGCCGCGAGCCGGCGGACCTACGGCA
This sequence comes from uncultured Alphaproteobacteria bacterium, assembly GCA_963830775.1. Taxonomy (GTDB): domain Bacteria; phylum Pseudomonadota; class Alphaproteobacteria; order Geminicoccales; family Geminicoccaceae; genus CAWHNT01. The sequence goes on from CAWHNT010000040.1 coordinate 15,576, forward strand.
GCCCGCGGGTCCACGCCGAGCTGCGCGCCCAGGGCGTCCGGGTCGGCCGCAAGCGGGTCGAGCGGCTGATGCGCGAGGCGGGCTTGCGGTCCAAGCTCCGGCGCCGCGTCCCGCGCACGACCGACAGCCGGCACGGCTATCCCGGTGGCGCCGAACCTGCTCGGGCGGCACTTCGCTGCCGACCGGCCCGACACGGTCTGGCTGGCCGACATCTCAGCTACGTCCCGACCGGCGAGGGCTGGCTGTACCTGGCCGCGATCAAGGACATGGCCACCCGCGAGATCGTCGGCTGGAGCATGGCCGACCACCTCAGGGCCGAGCTTGCCTGCGACGCACTGCTCATGGCCATCCGACGCCGGCAGCCGCCGCGTGGGCTGATCCACCACTCGGACCGTGGGGTGCAGCCCGGGTTCAAGGGGTCGTCGCAACGCTTGCCGGCGTCGATCGTAGCACCTCGTCAAAGGCTTCGGCGGGCGTTCTCCAGCCAAGGGTCTTTCGCGGTCTGGCATTGAGCGTCGCAGCGACGGCTGCGAGCGCGTCCGCGCTGTGCGTGCTCAGGTCGGTGCCTTTGGGGAAGTACTGCCGCAGCAGCCCGTTGGTGTTCTCGTTCGTGCCGCGCTGCCATGGACTGTGCGGATCGCAGAAGTAGACCTGCACGCCAGTGTCGATCCGTAGCCGGGCGTGCTGGCTCATCTCCGCCCCTTGATCCCAGGTCAGCGACCTTCGGAGCTGCTCCGGCAGGGTGGTGATCATGCCCGCGATGGCGTCGCGCACCGCCTCAGCACCATGCCCGGCGAGTGCGGGCCCGTTCTTCTCGCGGGCGTCGCCATGCCCCACCATGCGCGGCAGGTGAAGCAGCATCGTGAAGCGCGTCGCGCGCTCCACCAGGGTGCCGATGGCCGAGCTGCCCAGCCCCAGGATGAGGTCCCCCTCCCAGTGGCCCGGCACCGCCCGATCGGCCGCCTCCGCCGGGCGTTGGCTGATCATGATCTCCGGAGCGATGAACGACTTGCCCCGGCCGCAGCTGCGCGCCCGCGGCACGCGCAGCGCCCGCCCAGTCCGCAGACAGGCGGTCAGCTCGCGGCGCAGCGCCCCTCGGCCTTGCACGTAAAGCGCCTGGTAGATGGCCTCGTGGCTGATGCGCATCGTCTCGTCGCCCGGGAAGTCGCGCCGCAGCCGCTGGGCGATCTGCTGCGGGCTCCACGCCCTGGCCCAGCGCCGATCCTGCCGACGCCCATGCCGGCGGCCCTTCCAGGGCACGACCGGCCCGGCGACCGCGGCCCCGCCCGGGGTAGCGACCGCGCCGGCCAGCCGGTCCTGCACGTAGGTCCGCAGCGCCGCGTTGAGAGCAAGCCTCGCCGGCTTCGGACGACGCGCCGCCCGCTCGGCATGCCACTGCGCGGTGCTGGCCCGATACGCCAGGTCGCCACCGCGCGTGGCCGCGTTGCGCCGCAGCTCGCGGGAGATCGTCGATCCGGCCCGCCCCAGCCGGCGGGCGATCTCGCGCACTCCGTGGCCCTGCACCCGCCACAGCGCGATCTCCTCCCGTTCCGCCAGCGACAAATACCGCCCCGACAACGGCTTTGACGACGGCGCAAGCGTCGATGGCGGCATCCCGCCTGCCTCCCGGAACCAGCGTGCCCCCACCGCTGGTGACACCCCTACACCGGCCGCGGCCGCCTCACTTGCCAGACCCAGCGCAATCGCCGCCCAGAACCGACGCCGATCCTCGCGACGCGCCACCCCTGGCCGGCCCGGCGACCGCAACACCCCTCGCAATGCCCGGTCCGAGCGCCGCTTCCGAGCCTTCATCGCAACCCCTCCGCCATGGTGTTGCAACGACCATTTGATTCCACCCAGTACGCGAGCGGGCCCTACCAGGCGATCCTGGCCCGCCACGGCATCCGCTGCTCGATGAGCCGGCGAGGGAACTGCTCGACAACGCGCCCATGGAGAGCTTCTTCGGCATCGCTCAAGACCGAGCTCGTCCACCGCACCAGCTTCCCGACCCGGGAGGCGGCCAGGCGGGCGATCTTCGAGTACGTGGAAGCCTTCTACAACCGCCGGCGCCGGCACTCCGGCCTCGGCTTCTTGACCCCGGCCCAAGCCTACGAGCAGATGGCCAGGGCCGCATGACCCACCTTACGCCCCTGTCCATGCTAACGGGGGAGGCCCACGACCGTCTGATGCATGTGCATGGCCGACGAAGCCGGCAACCCGTCGAGCATCATCTCCGCGATCCAACGGTCGGTCTCGACACCGGCTCCTCGGGTCGGCAACTTCCTCAATCACGATTTCGGCGAAATATTCGCGCGATCATCGCCTGCATGTTGCGTGCCATGGAAGAACCTTGGTTAACTTTGTGACGGCGGTACATGTGTGTGGCGGACGGCATAAGTCAAGAACTGAATTCGACATATTCTCTCCGTCTGCCAGAAATTTAGGACTAATTTAAACTAAATACCACTGTGCTCGCAGGCCTGCCTCTATGCCAAATCTGGTGCTCGGGGCATGAATACACGGCGAATACGGAACTTCGGCTTAGTAGGTGCCGCCGACACTCAGCCTGTAGCGCCTGAACGCAAAAATCCCGAGATGGGCGTTCTTCTGGCTTTGAGGAGGGCGCGATGGGTCTGACGGATGCGGCAGTGGGCGGTACTGGAGCCACTGGTCGAGGCGTGCCGGCCCAAGGGCAAGATGCCGCCGCAGGACCTACGTCGCACGATGAGCGCCATCCTGTGGCGGCACCAAAACGGGGCCAAGTGCGACGCGGCTGCTCCCTGCCGAAGCCTCGGCCCCTGGTCGCGCGCGGCCCAGACCTTCATCCGCTGGGCGCGCCTGGGCGTGTGGGAACGCCTGCTCGCCCTGGCGCAGCAGCTCGGCGGCGTGCAGCTCGGCATGACGTTCCTGGACGGCACCAGCGTCCGCGCCCATCACAAGGCGGCGGGCGCGGCGCGAAAGGGGGCACCGCGCGCGAGCGGGACGCACGTGAAGCGCTTGGCCGCTCTCGTGGCGGGTACGGCACCAAGGCCGTCGTCATCGCCGACGGGCATGGGCGCGCCGTGGCCTTCCGGATCAGGCCGGGGCAGGCGCACGAGCTGCCCCACGCCGTGCCGCTGCTAGCCCGCCTGCCCGGCGTGCCCCGGTGGGTGGTGGCCGACCGAGGCTACGCGGCCATGCCTTTCGACAGCACATCTGGGACGCGGGCGCGCCCGGCGATCCCGACGAAGCGCAACGAAGAGCCGGTGGCCTGCCCGGAGTGGGTCTACAACAACCGCAACGTCGTCGAGCGCCTGTGGGCGAGGCTCAAGGAGTGGCGGGCGGTCGCGACCCGCTACGAGAAGACCGCCTGTTCCTTCATGGGCGTTCTCGCCCTGGCCGCCGACATGGACTGGCTCAAGAGCTAACAGGCCCTAGCTGCACAAGCGGCGCGCTGAATTCATGCTGAGCTTCTTTTACCTGAAGCGCTTTCCTCGATCACGTCCAGTCCGGATGGCGAACTGATCCGGTATGGCGACCGCGAAGGACATGAAGCTCGGCAAGGCCATGGCGCGGCTTCTACTCCATCATGCCGCTTCCGTGGACACAGCATCATAGCCCGCTGCGGGGAGAACCCTTGGGCACCAGACGATTGCGCACGTGAGAAGTCGCGCCAACAGGCTCGTTGCGCAGCGTTGCCGCTCGTGCTTGCCTGTGGACGAACAGGGAGCCGAGCGTCTCGCCCGGTAGGCAGCCATGGAACTGTTCCTGGTTGTGTTGGCGGCTGCTGTGGCAGGAGCGATCTGGGCCGCAACGAGGGGCAGCCGCCGTGGATTGATCAGCGGCGCCGCCCTGCGGCGGACGAAAGGGATGCCTCAGCCCGGCGCCAAGCCCAGTGGACCACGCGGCACCGCCGGCCCGGCCAAACGGAAATAAACAGGGCCCTGGTGCAGAAGCAGAAGCCCGATTAGCCGGGAAAGATGCTTGGCCGCGGCGGTGGGTTGCCCGTGTGATCGGTGACGGCCCCGGCGGCACCCGGCGACTGGTATGTCGGGCGGGAACAGACTTTCAGGGACGGGAGCAGGAGCAGCCCGCCTGATAGCGAGCCTTGAGAAATCGTGGCCGCGATGAAAGCCTACTAATTCTATCGACAGCACAAGAGACTTGGTTGATGATCGAGCTGCGGCCGTAGGGCTGGACCTGGTGAGTGGCCGGCTGCGGCGTCCAGCGGCGCAGCTCGCAGGGCCCCCGCACGTTCGGGCCCGCGTCGCGCCAGCGGTCGAGCCATTCTGGCTGCCGGAAACAATTCGAGGATGACTCGGCGACATGCCTGGTCGAGCAGAGGGAAGACGATGCCATGGCCTTTCACGTTGTCAGGGCGGACGATCGGCGGAGCCCGGAGATCGCCGGGCTCGTGGTCGAGCCTCTGGGTCCGGCACTCGGGGCCGAGATCAGGGGCGTGGACCTCAGCCGGCCGCTGCCCGAGCCCGTGTTCGCGGCGATCTGGCAGGCCTTCCTCGACCACGGCGTGATCTTCTTCCGCGACCAGCCGCTCTCGCCGGAGCAGCACATTGCCTTTGCCGGACGGTTCGGTGCCATCAACATCAACCGCTTCTTCCGGGCCGTCGACGGCTACCCGATGATCGCCGAGGTGCGAAAGGAAGCGGGGCAGAAGAAGAATATCGGCGGCGACTGGCATACCGATCACAGCTACGACGAGGTCCCGGCGCTGGGCTCCGTGCTGCTCGCGCACGAGGTGCCGGAGAGCGGTGGCGATACCGTGTTCGCCAGCATGTACGCAGCCTACGAGGCTCTTTCCGACGGCCTCAAGGCGACGCTCCAGGGCTTGCGCGCGGTGCACTCGAGCCGCCACGTGTTCGGCGTCAAGGGCCGCACCAAGGAGACGGACGACCTCGCCACCCGCATCGGCAACCCGGAGCTGGCGACGCAGGATGCCGTGCATCCGGTCGTCATCACCCATCCTGACAGCGGCCGGAAGGCGCTCTACGTCAATCCCGGCTTCACCTTGCGCTTCGAGGGCTGGACCGACGCCGAGTCGAAGCCGCTCCTCGACCACCTCTACGCGCACGCCACCCGGCCCGAGTTCCTCTGCCGCTTCCAGTGGCGACCGGGCTCGATCGCGATCTGGGACAACCGGGCGACCTGGCACTACGCGGTCAACGACTATCCGGGCCAGCGCCGCCTGATGCACCGGATCACGATCGAAGGCGTGCCGCTGCACTGAGGCTCGCACCGGACCGGCCGCACTCTGCCCAGGAAGGACTGCATCATGCTCAACCGCCGGAAGGCGTTTGCCGCCGGAGCGCTTGCGCTCGGCCTGATCGTCGCGGGATCGGCTAAGGCCGCCGACCAGCCGGGCACGCTCCGGCTCGGCTATCAGAAGGCCGGCATCCTCGTCGTCGCGCGCAACCAGCAGGTGATCGAGAAACGGCTCGGTGCCAGGGGCATCGAGACGAGCTGGATCGAGTTCACCTCGGGCCCGCCGCTCCTGGAGGCGATGAACGCCGGCAGCATCGACATCGGCCTCACCGGCGACACCCCGCCGATCTTTGCCCAGGCTGCGGGAGCTGCCATCACCTATGTGGCAGCCCTCGCACCCAACGGTCCCGGCGAGGCCATCCTGGTCAAGCCGGACTCGCCGATCCGCACCGTGGCGGACCTTGCGGGCAAGAGGATCGGCTTCAAGCGCGGCTCCAGTGCCAACAACCTCGTGGTCGCGGCGCTGGCCAAGGCGGGTGTGCCCTGGACCTCGGTCAAGCCGTTCGACCTCGGTCCGGCCGAAGGCATGGCAGCCTTCGACGGCAATTCGGTGGACGCCTGGGCCATCTGGGACCCGTTCTTCGCCGTGGCCGAGCTGCGCTACCAGCCGCGCGTGCTCGTGACCTCGGCCGACGTGCTGGATGCCAACACCTTCCTCCTCGCCAATGACGGCTTCGCCGCCAGCCATGGCGACGTGCTGCGCGAGGCGATCGCCGGCTTTGCCGAAGCGGCCGACTGGGCGACCAGCCATCCCGACCAGGTGGCCGAAGCGGTCCATGCGGTGACGGGCGTGGAGCTTGCGGCCCTCAAGCGCTCGACGGCTCGGGCCACGTTCTTCGTCCGGCCGATCGACGAGAGGATCATTGCCAACCAGCAGGCCACCGCCGACCGCTTCCGCGAGCTGGGGCTGCTGCCGAAGGCGGTCGCCATCCGCGACGCGGTCTGGAAGGGGCCACAGTCCTGAGCGGAGCGACCATGGCCCCGCCGCGCATCGTCGACATGCGGTTGCGGCCGCGCTGGCTGCACCCGTTCTTCGGTGCCAAGCCGGGCACGCCCGAGTACGAGACGGTGCGCTGGCTGAACCGGCGCGTCGGCAGCCGGGACGTCGACCACTTCACGCGGGCGGCCGACCTGCCGGGCCTGATCGCCGAGATGGACCAGGCCGGGATCGATACCGGTCTTGTTGTCGCGCGCAGCACGCCCAGCGTCCATGTCGGCAATGACGCGGTCGCCGCCGTCGTGGCGGAATCGGCTGGCCGGCTCCTCGGCGTCGCCTCCCTCGACCCCACCGTCCTGGGACGGGAGGATGCGCTCGCGGAGCTGCGGCGCTCCGTCGGCGAGCTGGGCCTGCGCGGGCTGAACATCGATGCCGGCTTCTACGCCACTGCGCTACGTGCCGATGCCGACGTCCTGATGCCGCTCTACGAGGAGTGCCAGCGCCTTGGCGTTCCAGCGCTGGTCATGTCGGGCCCGACCACGCCTGACCTGGCGCTCAACGACCCGTTGGCGGTCGACAGGGTGGCCCGCATCTTCCCGAAGCTGCCGATCGTCTGCTGCCACGGCTTCTACCCGCGCGTGGCCGACATGGTGGCGGTCGCCTTCCGGCAACGAGAACGTCTTCGTCTCGCCCGACATGTACCTTTTCAGCCCGGGCGGCCGCCTCTATGTCGAGGCCGCCAATGGCTTCATGCAGGACCAATTGCTGTTCGGCTCGTCCTACCCGTTCCGCGCGATGGCCCAGGGCGTGACCGACCTCCACGCCATCGGCCTCAGCGACGTGGCGCTCCAGAAGGTTGGTTCAGACAACGCGCGCCGGCTGCTCGGTCTCGGCTGAGGACGCCGCGCTCAGGCGGCGAGCACGCGCTGCGAGCGCCCAGCGCAGGTTCTTGCGCACATCCGGGTCGGGATCGTCGAGGTGCGCTCCAGGGATGCCGCGGCGGAGGGGTCGGCGATCTCGCCAAGAGCGGCAGCCGCCTCCTTGCGCAGGTTGCCCATCGGGTGGTCCAGGAGCGGCAGATCGCGGCGACGCCCTCCCTCGCCTTGAGCCGGCCGAGGCTGCGCATCGCCTTCAGCCGCACCTGCCAGTACTCGTCCTCCAGCACGCCGCATGGGTCTGAGCCGGACCCGGGGCCGGCCGACCAGGCCATGGTGTCGGCGGCGGCCTCGCGCACCTGCCAGTCGGGATCGTCAAGCGACGGCGCAGCCTCGCCAGCGCATGCGGCGAGCGGGAGAAGGCCAGGGCACTCACGGCGGCACGGCGTACGGCCGGGCTCGGGTCACGGGTGGCGCTGATCAGCGCCGGCAGCGCCTCCTCGCGCTTGAGCCAGCCGATCACGCCCACCGCCTGCGCCCGCACCTCGCGGCCGAGATCCGCAAGGCAGCGACCGCCGGCTCGAGCGCCTCGCCGCTGCGCAGCTCCTTGAGGCCGCGCAGGATGGCGCCTCACGGCGAAGGCACTCGGCTGGTCCAGCGGCCGTCGAGCAGGGGCTCGCGGCCGCAGGGTCCTTGAGCGTGAGCCCGTCGGACCGGCGCGGCCTGGGCGACCCCACCATCGGCGTCGGTCAGGGCGGCTGCCAGAGCTGCCGCCACGGCGGGCCCGTCGAACTCGCCCAGGGCCAGAGACCGCCTGGAGGCGGACTTCGGCTGCCGGAGTCCGGAACGGCGCTGACAAGGAGCGGCACCGCCTGCCGGGTCGGCCGTGTCCGCGAGGCTCATCAGCGCCACGCGCCGGGCAGCGCTGTCTCGGCCATCGAGCTGGCCGGGCGAGGCCTGCCAGGTCGCCGAAATCCTCGAACAGCAGGGCATGCGCTCATGCCAGGGCCCTCAGCGCAGGAGGTAGGGGATGTTGACCGTGACGGCCGGCAGTCGGGCAGTCGGCCTCGCAGGGCATGCAGTACCAGCACTCGTCGTACTTCATGTAGGCCTTGCCGGTGAGCTCGCTGATCCTGAGCACGTCGAGCGGGCAGACATCGACACAGACGGTGCAGCCCTTGTCGGCGATGCACTTCTCCTCATCGACGATGACCGGCACCGCGGTGGGCGTGGTGACGATGGGCATGGCGGGCTCCTTCTCGAAGGGTGGGGTCAGGCGCGGGCGCGGATGCGCTGCCGGTGGTAGGCGTCGCGCTCGCCTTCCTCGATCGGGACGAGGTAGGGGGCGACCGGCCGCTTGGCGCAGACCGGGCCGCCCGTCCTCCTTGCGCAGGATCGTGTGACAGAACCAGCTCTCGTCGTCCTTGCTCCGGATGGTCGACGCGGAGATGGTAGAGGCCCCAGCGGCTCTCGGTGCGGAACAGCGAGGCCGTTGCCGCCATCTCGGCACAGTCAACGATCGAGCTTGCCTCCAGCGCCCGCATGCAGCTCGTGCGCGTCGCGGGCCACCATCCTGGTCTCGAGGTCCTCGCGCACCTCCGCCAGGCGGTCCTGGAAGATCTGCATGTTGCGCGTGACCTTGGGCGGCTGGAGGTAGTCGTTGACCAGCCGGCGGGTCTTGTACTCGATCTGGTTGGCGGGGATGCCGTCCTCGCGCCGCGTGGGTGCGAGTACCCTCGCCTGCTCGGCCTGCCACCTCGGCGGGGTCGAACTCGGCATGGTCGACCTCGCCCGCGAAGTCGATCGCGTCCTCGCCGGCGACGGCACCGTTGGTGAAGGCACCCAGCATGTAGTTGTGCGGCACGCTCGCCATGTCGCCTGCCGCATAGAGGCCGGGCACGGTGGTGCGGGCGAACTCGTCGACGAACACGCCCGAGGCCGAATGGCCCGAGCAGAAGCCGATCTCGGAGATGTGCATCTCGATCATGTGCGCGGCGGTAGTCGGTGCCGCGCCGCTCGTGGAAGCGGCCGCGGCTCGGCCGCTCGACCCGGTGCAGGACGCTCTCGATCTCGGCCACCGTGGCGTCGTGCAGATGGTCCAGCTTCAGGAACACCGGCCCCTTGCCCGACTGCAGCTCGTTGTAGAACTCCTGCATCATCTGCCCGGACCAGTAATCGCACTCGATGAAGCGCTGGCCCTCATCATTGGCCGTGTAGCCGCCGAAGGGTCCCGCCACGTAGGCGCAGGCCGGGCCGTTATAGTCCTTGATCAGGGGATTGATCTGATAGCACTCGAGGTTCGCGAGCCCGGCACCGGCGTGATAGGCCATGGCATAGCCGTCGCCGGCATTGGTCGCGTTCTCGTAGGTGCCGTAGAGATAGCCGGAGGCCGGCAGGCCCAGGCGTCCGGCAGCGCCGGCGCAGAGGATCACCGCCTTGGCGCGAACGACAAGGAACTCGGCCGTGCGGGTGTTGACGGCGATGGCACCGGCGACGCGGCCCGTCGGTCCCGTGAGCAGGCGGGTGGCCATGAAGCGGTTCGAGATCAGGAGCTGCACGCGGCGGAGCTGGCGGTAGAGCGCCTTCTTCACCGTGTCGCCGTTCGGCATCGGCAGCACGTAGGTGCCCAGATGGTGGACCTTGCGGACGGCGAAGTCGCCGTTCTCGTTCTTGAGGAAGCGGATGCCGAACCGGTCCAGCTCCTGGATGATCTCGAAGCAGCGCTGCGCATATTTCAGCACCGGCGCCTGATCGCAGATGCCGTCGTTGGCGATCGTGATCTCTTTCGTGTACTGCTCGGGGCTGGAATGGCCCGGGATGACGGCGTTGTTGAGGCCGTCCATGCCCATGCCGATCGCACCCGAGCGCTTCACGTTCGCCTTCTCGAGCAGGATCACCTGGGCCTTCGGGTTCTTGAGCTTGGCCTTGTAGGCGGCCATGGGGCCGGCCGTGCCGCCGCCGATCACGAGCACGTCGCACTCGATCTCGGTGGTGCCGGTGCGGATCTCGTCGCTCATCGTGCCGTCCTGTTCCGGGCGGCCTCGCCGCGAGCTCGCGCAGGTAGGCCCAAGGATAGATGCCGCGCGCGTGCCCATCGGAGAAGGCGAGGTTGATGGCGTAGTGCCCGACCGGCAGCACGCCCGTGATGGTGAGGTCGGCGCGGTGGCGGCGCCTCGCGTCCTTCCAGCCGCAGCCGCTGCGCCGGCGCGGAGCGGCAGTTGGCGCGCAGGAAGGGGGCCGGCAGGGAGGCCGTCGAGCCGTCCTCCCAGACCAGCTCCAGCGCCCGGGCGTCGGCGCTCACGCTCGACGGCAAGCGGGGCACGGCATCTCAGTCCTTGAGCCCGCCGGCGGTGAGACCGCGCACGAGCCAGGTCCGGACCATGAGCGTGAAGGCCACGACCGGCAGCATCACCATGGTCCCGCCGGCGGCGATCTTGCCCCACTCCCAGCCCTCGTACTGCATGAAGTTGACGATCGCGACCGGTGCCGTGACCGCCTCGGTCCGGGTCAGGATCAGGGCGTAGAAGAAGTCGTTCCAGGAGAAGACGAAGCAGAGCACGGCAGCGGCCGCGAGGCCGGGTGCGGTGAGCGGCAGGGTCACCCGCAGGAAGGCCTGCCAGATGCCGCAGCCGTCGATCCAGGCCGCCTCCTCCAGCGTCTCCGGCACGGAGGCGAAGAAGGTCTGCATCATCCAGACGACAAGCGGCAGGTTGAAGGTGAGATAGATCAGCGCCAGCCCCCAGACCGTGTCGAGCAGGCCCAGCCAGCGAAAGGCGAGGAAGAAGGGGATGGTGAAGGCGATCGGCGGCGCCATCCGTGCCACCAGGATCCACAAGCCCACCTGCCGCCGGGCCTTGAACCGCCAGCGGGTGAGCGCGTAGGCGGCCGGCACGCCGAGAAGCAGGGCCAGCACCGTCGACAGCGTGCTGGTGACGAGGCTGTTGAGGAACGAGCGCGGGAAGTGCCCCTGCCACAGGGCGACGAAGTGATCGAAGGTCGGCACGAAGACCAGAGCGTAGCCGAACGGGTCGTCCAGCGGCCGGAGCGCCATCTGGACCAGCCACAGGAATGGGAAGAGGACGAGGATCAGGAGGGCTCCGGCACCCAGATGCATGGCGAGCCGGGCATTCCACCAGGCCGGCACGGTCCAGGGCGTCGGACGCGATACGGCGAAGGCCGCGAGATCCGCCCGGGCGACGGCATTACGCATGGTGGTGCGTGCTCCAGCCGAGGCGCCCGACCGCCCAGCTCAGGAAGAAGACACCTGCCAGCATCAGCGTGGCGATGGCGCTGGCGTAGCCCCAGTAGGAGAAGTTGAAGGCCTGGACGAAGCCGTAGAAGTTGGTGACCTCGGTCGCCATGCCGGGCCCGCCACCGGTCAGCACGTAGATCAGGGGGAAGGCCTTGAAGCTGTCGATCAGCCGAAAGAGGCCGGCCACTACCAGCGCCGGGCGGATATAGGGAAAGATCACGTAGGCGAAGAGCTGCCAGCGGTCGGCGCCGTCGATGGTCGCGGCCTCCAGCGGCTCGTTCGGGATCATCTGCAGGGCCGCCAGGACCATGAGCATGGTGAACGGGAACCACTGCCAGGTCTCGGCGAAGGCGATCGCCCACAAGGCGGTCGAGGCATCGGTGATCAGCGAGGAGACGGGATGGCCCAGGAAGTCGAGCAGGCGATGGAAGGGGCTCACGTCGGGCGTGTAGATCACCTTCCAGATCACGGCGACAACGATCGGCGGCAGGACCATCGGCACGAGGAACGCCGTCCGGACCGCCTCCAGGAAGGCCGAGCGCGCGTTCAGGAGCAGCGCCACGCCCAGGCCCACCAGGAGCTGCATGCTCACGCTGGCGACCGACAGCCGGAGCTGGGTGCCGATCGAGCCCAGGAAGCGCTCATCGACGGCGAGGTCCTGGTAGTTGCCCAGCGGATGGGAGAAGTCGAACGCCGTGCCTGGGCTGGCGAGGTTGAGCGGGGTCAGGCTCGTGACCAGGAGGTAGAGGGCAGGAGCCACTGTGATCGCGGCCAGCATGATCAGGGCCGGCAGCAGGCCCGCCAGGAACGCGTGCCGGCGCGCGCGTTCCCAGCCGCCCTCATAGGCGGGCGTCGCTACGAGCACCGCCACCTCAGACCCGCACGCCGGCCCGCTTCAGGTCGGAGATCGAGCCCGCCTGGGCCTTGGCCATGGCCTCCCTGGCCGAAAGCTGGCCCGAGGCGATCAGCTCGATCGCCTTGTCGAGCTGCTTGTCGACCTGCGGATAGACATGGACCGTGCGGTACTTCATGTGCCCGGTCCGGGCGGCGAGGTCGATCGACTGGAGGATGGTGTCGGCCACGTCATAGCCGTTCAGCGTCATGCGCTGCTTGAACTCGGGCGTCTCGATCAGCGTCCGCCGTGTCGGCGAGCTGTAGCCCTTCTCGACCAGCGCCTTGCGGGTGGTCTCCTTGGACATGGCCCAGCGGATGAATTGCCAGGCCGCATCCTTGTTCCTGGAAGCGGCCGGGATCCCCAGCGCGTGCACGGCGACACCCGGGAAGCGCCCGGCCGGGCCCTTGGGCACGATGCCGAAGGCAGCCGTCTTCGCCGTCTTGCTGGTGGCGGCATCGGCCACCTGGACGACGTAGGTCTGCCCGTTGGTCGAATAGTTGGCCCGCCCGGCCTTCATCGCCAGGACGGCCTGATCGCTGGAATAGGAGAGCACGCCATCGGGGCCGAAATCGCGCAGGAGGGTGGCGAAGAACTCTGCGGCCTCCGCTGCTTCGGGCGAGTCCAGGATCGGGGTCAGATCGTCGGGCGGGTCGCGGAACACGCCGCCGCCGAAGCCCTGGAGATAGGGGATGAAGGTCCAGCCATAGTGGTTCTCGGTGACGAACCCGGCGGCACCCTCCTTGCGGTGGACGGCCTGCAGGACCTGCGGGATCTGCTCGAACGTGTCCGGCAGGTCGTGGCCGGCGGCCTTGATCAGGTCATGGCGCGACGCACCGGCGATGTAGGTGTCCACGGTCCAGGGTATGCCGTAGAGCTTGCCGTCCTTGCCGGTCTCGGGTGCGCGCAAGCCCGGCAGGAAGTCTGCGACGTCCCAGTCGGCCGGAGTCCGGTTCGGGTCGCCGATATAGTCGTCGAGCGGCGTGAACCAGCCGGCACCGATCCAGCGGCTGGAGTAGATGAAGGTGACGTTGAGCACGTCATAGGCCGAGCCGCCGGTCGAGAGCTCGAGATCGGCCCGCTGATTGTAGACCGGAAAGGAAGGGGTGTCGA
>CAWHNT010000041.1:0-32076 GCA_963830775.1 uncultured Alphaproteobacteria bacterium
CGCATCGTCCTCGCTCGCGGGATTCTTCACCTCTCCAGCGGAGCCCGGGCCGGTCTCACGGATTCCTGGCCGGCGTCGCCCGCTCGGTGGCGCACGCCAACGTCACCATCAACTTCCTCCTCCCCGGCCCCTCGACACCGACCGTCTGCGCTCGGGCCTGGATGCAGCCGCCCCAAGCAGCCGAAACGTCTCGATCGAGAATGTGGCCGAGGAGCGCCGCGCCCAGAACCCCTCCCGGCGCTTCGGCGATCCGTCGGAGTTCGGCGCGGCTTGCGCCTTCCTGTGCTCGGCCCAGGCCGGGTTCATCGTCGGCCAGAGCCTGCTGATCGACGGCGGAGCCTGCCGGTATCCTCTGAAGCCGTGGGCACCGGGTCCTCGCCGGGCTCGAGGCGGATCACGGGCGGGTCGAGATCGAAACGACCCGGCCGCCGACTGCCTTTCGCCATCTCCTGGAGGGGCTGGCGCAGGCGCACTCGCCGGTGAAGAGGATCTCGCGCAGGCCGGCGCGCAGGGCCGCCATGACAAGGCCGGCGTCGTCACCGCAGTCAGCGATGATGGCCCGGCCAAGCGCCTGCTCAAGCGCTCGCAGGAAGCCTACGCCGGCGAAGGCGGCGAGGTAGGGAGCGCTTGCGATCGTGAGGTCGTGCGCAGCATCGATCGCGAGCACGTGCCTGAGCAAGGTCGTGAACGACGGCTGTCGTCTGCCGGCATGAATTTGGACCGTCCGTCACGAGCGGGCGTGGCGCGAAGGGCCCGGACCGATCTCGGTTCCTCTTACTTCGGTCGCAGTGCCGCCACGCCCGGCAGCTCCTTGCCCTCCAGCCATTCGAGGAAGGCCCCGCCCGCCGTCGAGACGTAGGTGAAGTCCTCCAGACGCCCGCGTGGCCAGGGCCGCCACGGTGTCGCCACCGCCGGCGACCTCTGCAGCTGCCCGCCTGGGTCAGCCCGGCGGCCTTCTGCGCCACCGCGTTGGTCCCGGCATCGAAGGGCGGGATCTCGAAGCCCCAGCGGGCCGTTCCAGAGCAGGGTCCGGCAGCGGTCCAGCCCGCGGCCGAGGGCCTCGGCACTCTTCGGCCCAACATCGAGGATCATGTCGGCATCCCCGACCTCGCCACGGGGATCGTGCGGGTCGCGGCATTCGCCTCCAGCTCCTTCGCCACGACCGCATCGTCGGGCAGGATGATCTGACGTTCTTGGCCGGGCCTTGGCCATGATCTCGCGCGCGGCGTCGGCGAGGTCGTGCTCGCACAAGGACTTGCCGACCTCGACCCCCTTGGCGTTGAGGAAAGTGTTGGCCATGCCGCCGCCGATGATCAGCACGTCGACGCGATCCAGCACGTGGCCCAGGACCTCCAGCTTGGAGGAGACCTTGGCCCCGCCGATCGGCGGCGGCCGTCGGCCGCTGCAGCCGCCCAGGGCCGCCTCCAGCGCCTCGAGCTCGGCCTGCATCAGCGCGCCCGGCATAGGCGGGGAGCCGCTCGGCCAGGCCGGTGATCGAGGCATGGGCGCGGTGCGAGGTGGAAAAGGCGTCGTTGACGTAGAGCTCGCCCAGGCGGCCAGCTGTCGGCGAAGGCCTTGTCGTTCTTCTCCTCGCCGGCGTGGAAGCGGAGGTTCTCCAGGAGCGCTAGATCGCCGTCGGGCAGGGCCTCGACCACCTTGCGGGCGGGCTCGCCGATGCAGTCCTCGGCAAAGGCGACCTGGCGCCGCAGAGCCCCTCCAGCGCCTTGGCGATCGGCCGGAGCGACATCGAGCTCTCGCGCTTGCCCTTGGGCCGGCCGAAATGGGACAGGGCCACGACCTTCGCCCCCTTGCCCATCAGCTCCTTCAGCGTGCCGCCGCGCGCTCGATCCGGGTGGCGTCGGTGACCTCGCCATCCTGCATGGGCACGTTGAAGTCGACCCGCACGAGCACGCGTTTGCCGCGCAGGTCGAGCTCGTCGAGCGTGCGAAAGGCGGGCATGGCTCCTCCCCGGCAAGGCGATGTGGCCGGGGCTGCTACCACGTCCCTCCCGTCGCTGTCAGCCCGACCGGGCGTGGCGGAGCACCAGCATGACGACGCCATCGCCGATGAAGCTCTGCCGATGCTCCGCCTCGAGGCCGGCGAGCCCGACATAGCGTTCCGTCGCAGGGTCGAACTGGGCCGCGAACGCCCAGCGCAGCCAGAGCGACATCGCCCTGGTCCAGAGCCGGACGGGGCGGCGGCTGGAGCCGTGATAGTCGAGGATCAGGATGCGGCCGCCCGGGCCGTCACCCTCGCCAGCTCGCACAAGGCCGGCAGCTGCAGCTCGTCCGGCAGGCAGAGCAGGACGAAAGTCGCCACCGTGGTGTCGAACTGCGCGTCCGGGTAGTCGAGTGCGCAGCAAATCCATCTGCCGCGCCGCACCTCCAGGCCCAGCGCCTGCGCCCGTCGCGGGCTTGCGTCAGCATGCCGTGGCTGGCGTCGATGCCGGCAGCAGCACAGCCCTGGGATAGAAGGGCATGTTGCAGCCGGTCCCGACGCCCACGTCGAGCAGACGCGGCCCGCTTGCATGCCGGAACAGCTCGGCCCGCAGCCGTCGCTTCCAGCTCCACTCGTAAAGCGCGTCGAGCTTGTCGTAGAGCGGCGCCAGCCGGTCGTAGGCGCGGGCCACCACGTCCGCCGGTGCTGGACCGAGCTTCAGCCAATCGGCCGGCATGTCACGCTGCCCGACGGAAGCGGAACAGGAGCGCGTAGCGGCGGGCGACCTCCTCCTGCTCGAGGCTGCCGGCACCGTCGGCGGCCAGACGCTCCAGAAGCTTCTCGATCTCCGGCCGGTACCGCACGCCGAAGCGGCCGAGCCAGCTCACGAGGAGGTGCCGGAACCAGCCCGGCAGGCGGGCCTGATCGCCGAAGTCGACGATGTGCAGACAACCGCCGGGACCAAGCGCTGCCAATGCCGGCCAATCGCGCCGGCCGGATCGTCGAGCATCGAGAGCGTGTAGGAGATCACGAAATGGTCGACCGGCCGGGCGAGCCCGAACAGCTCGCCCGGGTCCAGGGCCTCGGCGAGGCCGCGCGCCACACGGACCCGGCCGGCAGACCATGCCGGCGTGCGCCCGCTCCGCGGCCGCCAGCATCGGTGCTGCCGCGTCGACGCCCAGGAGACCGGTGCCGGGATAGCGCTTCGCGATCCGGATCAGGTTGCGGCCGGTCCCGCAGCCGACCTCGAGCACGATCTGGCCGGACCGGGGCCGATGCCGTCGATCGGCCGGTCGCGGCCCAAAGGTAGTGCTTGCGGGTGAGGTCGTAGATCGGCACCTGCGGCCATAGATCCGGTCCATGCGGGACGGATATCGCCCGGGGGAAGGGAGCCGCGCCGTCAGCGGGCCAGCCGGTAGAGGTGGAAGCCGCCAAAGATCGGCCGAGCGGTCGTGTGCGTGCAGCTCGGCCGAGCGCGCGGCCTCGTAGCGCCAGGCTCCCAGAAGCGTGGGCGGAAGCTGTGCCGGCAGCGGGCTCGGGGCGGCAGCGGTCCGGAGATCGGCGCGGGCGCCCGGCCGGGCGGACCGGGTGATCTGCGGCCATAGGCTCGCACCTGCGCGGCGTCATCCAGTCTGGGCGTCGAGCAGGAGTAGGGTCGAGCGAGCCGCATCTGACAAGGAGGCTCGTCAGCGGCGACCGTTCGGCAGCTCGACCCGGTCCGCGCTCGCGCGCACGGCCCGGAAGCTCGCCGGCCGGAGGTAGGGTGGCGACGGTGCGGCCGACGGCCGGATAGCGGCGGGCGAAGGCCTGCCAGGCGAACCAGTTTCGTGGATGGGGAAGTCGCAGGCCAGCCGCTCCAGCCGTTCGCGAACGATGGCAGGCGGCCGTCGGCCTCCGCCTGCATGGAAGCGAACTGCGCCGGCGGGATGCCGAGGCCGAAGAAGGCCGCGGGCGAGCGCGCGAGCTGGCGACGATGGGGCTCGCAGCACCGGCGCGATCTCACGGCGAGGAGGCGCGCTGCTCGGCGAGATCGCCGCGCGATCATCCGCGGGGTCGCAGCCATGCAGCCGGCAGAGCAGGTGGGCGAGCTGGATCGTGCGGCCGAGCAGACCGTGGTTGTAGAGGTTGCGGCCGAGCATGGCGGTGCGCCGGCGGCCGGCAGGTCGCGGCCCGTCCCAGTAGTCGCGGACCGGGCTCAGAGGTGGGCGGCGAGAACGGTCGGGAGAGCCGCGGTTCTCGGCCGGTTCGGCTCGGCGAAAAGGCGCGGAACGCTCGTGGCGCGGCAGGTGCCGGCTGCGGCGAGCTTCAGCTCCAGCAGCGCCAGATGCGCGCGGTTGAGGTCCACGGCGAGGACCGGCTCGGGCTCGGCGGTCAGATAGCTCGTCACGTTGCAGCCGCCGGACGCGATCGCTACCACCGGCCGGCCGGGCAGGTCCAGGGCGGCCAGGTCGACCTCGGGGTCCTCCCAGATCTGCGCGTAGACCAGGCCTGAAGAGGTGCGCGAACAGACGCTCCTGCAGGCCGCGGCGGAGGCCGGCCGCGGCCTGGAGGGCGGCGTCGCGCACAAGCGGCGTTGGGCAAGCCGGCGTTCCTTATGGACAGCGGTTCATCGTGACGCCGGCGGCATCGACGGCAAGGAAGCTTGCCGGACGGATGGAGCCAGCAGCCGGTGTTGAAGTATTCGATGCCCCGACCGGCCGGTCCCTTGATGTCGAAGATGCGATGGTGCGCCTCGTGGGTGTGGCCGCAGACGATGACATCGAACGGGTTGGCGGTGGCGAAGCGGAGCACGCCTTCGGCCACCTCGTCGCCCAGCGCCATCAGCCCGGCATGCAGCCGGTCGAGGCGGAGCGGCCACTCGCCCCGGCGCGAGAGGTAGCGCATGCAGCAGGCGAACAGCTGCGAGACCAGGTTGCTGATGCGGCTGTAGTTCGAGACGAAGCTGTCGAAGCAGTCGCCGTGCAGCGCATGGTAGGCCCGGCCGCCGCAGCTCCAGGTGAAGGACTCCCGGGTCTCGATCCCGATCAGCTTGTGCACGATGGGGGCCAGGTGCCGGTCGTGGTTGCCGGCGATCCAGACGATCTCGGCCTCGCCCCGCGCGTTCAGGCCGCGCAAGTGCATCAGGAGGTGCCAGGTATCGAGGCAGAGATGGCGGGTGCTGAAATCGTGGAAGATGTCGCCCAGCAGGATCAGCCGGTCGAACCGCCAGTCCTCGAGCAGCCGCAGCAGGTCCCGGGGCCGGCTTGCAGGCAGGCCCAGATGGACGTCCGAGACGATCAGCGTATCGGTGTGGCCAGCCACCCGGCCGCTCCTCTGGTCGGACACTGGGCAGCTTCTAGCCGGTGGCAGTGACAGGCTCGCTGGAGAAGCGTGACGATGCGGTGACGCCGCCCTTGCGGTCAGAGCCGCAGCATGACGGCGCCGATGGCGACGACGACGGCCGCGGCCACGCGCCAGGCACCCATGGGCTCGTTGAGCAGGAAGGTGCCGATCAGGGCCGCGATGACGACACTGGTCTCGCGCAAGGCGGCGACGGTGGCGGCGGGGGCGAGCGTGAGTGCCCAGATGACGAGCCAGTAGCCGGCGAGCGCCATGCCGCCGGCTGCCAGCGCCGGGCGCCAGTCGGTGCGGGCGGTGGCGAGCACGGCACGTCCCCGCCACCACAGCGCTAGCGCCATGGCGCTGATCCCGTCGAGCAGGAAGAGCCAGAGCGCGTAGCCGTGCGGCGAGCCCGCGGCCCGAGCGCCGGCAGCGTCGGTCACGGTGTAGGCGCCGATGAAGCCGGCCGTGGCCAGGGCACAGGCGACACCGGTGCCGCTGAGGCGTGCCACCCTGCCGCCGCGCAGCGCCAGGGCCGCGATGCCGGCGCAGACGATGACCACCGCCACGAGCTGGATGCCGCTCACCGCCTCGCCGAGCAGGAGCCAGGCCAGGGCCAGCACCAGGAGCGGGGCCGAGCCGCGGGCGATCGGGTAGACCTGACCGAGCCCGCCATGGGCGTAGGCGGCGACAAGGAAGAGGTTGTAGCCGGTGTGCAGCACGGCCGAGAGGGCGATGTTCGGCCACGAGGCCGGCTGCCGGCAGCGGGGCGAACGGGATCAGGCAGGCGGCGATGAGCCCGGCACAGCCGTTGAGCAGCGCCATGACGACGAACCGGTCGCCGCTGATGCGCAGGACCGCGTTCCAGCTCGCGTGCAGGAACGCGGCCAGAAGGACGAGGGCGACGGCCGAGGTGGACATGGCGGGACGAGAACCGGAATGATGCCCGCCCGGAAGCGGCAGTGGCGCCCCGGCGGGGGCGCCACTGTTGTCACGCGACTTTCACAAGGGCAAGCGAGCGCGGCTCAAAGCGAGGCCATCAGGGCCGCGGTATCGCACATCCGGTTCGAGAAGCCCCACTCATTGTCGTACCACGAGGCAACGCGGCAGAGCCTGCCGCCGATCACCTTGGTGGCATTGAGGTCGACGGTCGAGCTCGCCGGGCTGTGGTTGAAGTCGATCGAGACCAGGGGCTCCTCGTGATAGGCGAGGACACCATTCAGCTCGCCGTCGGCAGCGGCCTTGATCGCGGCGTTGATCTCCGCGGCCGAGGTCTCGCGCTTGGGCACGAAGGTGAGGTCGACCAGGGAGACGTTGGGGGTCGGCACCCGGATCGCCCCGCCGTCGAGCTTGCCCTTGAGCTCGGGCAGGACCAGGCCGACGGCCTTGGCGGCCCCGGTCGAGGTCGGGATCTGCGACATGGCGGCGGCCCGCGCCCGGTGCAGGTCCTTGTGGAAGACGTCGAGCAGGTTCTGGTCGTTGGTGTAGGAGTGGATCGTGGTCATGTGCCCGCACTCGATACCGACGGCATCGTTCAGGACCTTGGCCACCGGCGCCAGGCAGTTGGTGGTGCAGGACGCGTTGCTGACCACCTTGTGCTCGGCTGTCAGTGCCTTGTGGTTGACGCCGTAGACCACGGTGAGGTCGACGCCGTCGCCCGGGGCGGAGATCAGCACCTTCTTGGCCCCGGCACCGAGATGGCCGCCGGCCTTCTCCCTGCTGGTGAAGACGCCCGTGCATTCCAAGACGAGGTCGACGCCGAGCTGGCCCCAGGGCAGCTTCGCCATGTCGCGCTCGGCGGTGATCTTGATGGGGCCGGTGCCCACATCCATCGTGTCGCCCTCGAACTGCACCTTGCCGTTGAAGCGGCCGTGCACGCTGTCGTAGCGGAAGAGGTGCGCGTTGGTGGCGGGCGGGGCGAGGTCGTTGATCGCCACGACCTGGAGGTCGCTGCGGCCGCTCTCGCAGAGAGCGCGCAGGATGTTGCGCCCGATGCGGCCGAAGCCGTTGATCGCTATCTTTGCCGTCACCTCGGTTCTCCCAACGCTGACGCCTCCTGGAGGAGGCCCTTCACCTTCTCGGCCACGGCCGCTGGCGTGATGCCGAAATGCTCGTAGAGGGCCGGCTGCGGGCCACTGGCGCCGAATCCGCGCATGCCGATGACGTTGTCCTCGTCGCCGACATAGCGCGCCCAGCCGAAGGTCGAGGCGGCCTCGACCGCCACTCGCGGGCCGGCGCCCAGCACGCCCGCACGATAGGCCGGGTCCTGCCGGTCGAACAGCCTCCAGCAGGGCATCGACACGACGGCAGTCGGCAGACCTTCCGTCAGCAGCAGGTCCCGTGCCGCGAGGGCGATATGCACCTCGGATCCCGTCGCCAGGATCGTCGCCCGCCGCTTCTCCTCGCCCCCGGCCAGGAGATAGCCGCCGCGGGCACTGAGGTTCTCGGCCGTGTGCTCGACCCGCACGGTGGGCAGGTTCTGCCGGCTCAGCGCCATCACCGACGGCCCCTCGCGATGCTCGACCGCCAGGAGCCAGCACTCGGCCGCCTCGACGCCATCGGCCGGCCTGAAGACCATAGGTTCGGCACCGCGCGCAGGGAAGCAAGCTGCTCGATCGGCTGGTGCGTCGGTCCGTCCTCGCCGAGCCCGATCGAATCGTGCGTGCCGACCAGGATCACGCGCTGGTGCATGAGGGCGGCAAGACGGATCGCCGGCCGGCAATAATCGGAGAAGATCAGGAAGGTGCCGCCATAGGGGATCAGCCCGGTATGCAGGGCAATCCCGTTCATGGCCGCCATCATGGCGTGCTCGCGCACACCGTAGTTGATGTAGCGCCCGGAGAAATCGTCGCGCGCGATCGGGACCGTGGCCTTGGTCTTGGTATTGTTCGAGTGGGTGAGGTCGGCCGAGCCGCCGATCATCTGCGGGATGCGCGCGGTGAGGATCTCCAGCGCCTCCTGGCTCGCCTTGCGCGTGGCCCAGGACGGCCGCTCCGCGCTCACCTTCTGCTTGTGCGCCTCGATCGCCGCCGCGACCCCTTCGGGCAGATCGCCCCGCAGCGCCTGCTCCAGCGCCATGCGCTTCTCGTCGGGCAGGGCATCAGCCGCTCCTTCCAGGCGGCAGCCGCCGGAGCGCCACGCCGGCCGGCCTCGAGCCATGCCTCCCGGATCGGCTCCGGCACGACGAACGCCGCGTGCGGCCAGCCCATCGCCTCGCGCGCACCCTCGATTTCCTTGGCCCCGAGGGGTGCGCCATGCGCTCCCGCCGTCCCGGCCTTGGTCGGCGCGCCCTTGCCGATGATGGTCCGGCAGGCGATCAGCGACGGCCGTGACGGCTCCTGCTGCGCCTTGCGGATCGCCGCGTCCACCGCCTCGGGGTCATGACCATCGACCCGGGCCGTGGCCCAGCCATAGGCCTCGAAGCGCTTGATCTGGTCATCGGAGACCGACCAGTCGGCGGGCCCGTCCAGCGTGATGTTGTTGTCGTCGAACAGCACGATCAGCTTGCCCAGACCCAGATGGCCGGCCAGCGAGCAGGCCTCGTGGCTGACCCCCTCCATCAGGTCGCCGTCGCTGACGATGACATAGGTATGGTGGTCGAACAGCTCGTCGCCGAACCGTGCCGCCAGGATGCGCTCGGCAATGGCCATCCCGACCGCCGTGGCGATGCCCTGGCCCAAAGGCCCGGTCGTGGTCTCGATCCCGTAGGCGAAGCCGTATTCGGGGTGCCCTGCGGTACGCGAGCCGAGCTGGCGGAAGCGCTTCAGCTCCTCCAGCGTCATGTCGGGGAAGCCCGTGAGGTGCAGCAGCGCGTAGAGCAGCATCGAGCCGTGCCCGGCCGAGAGCACGAACCGGTCGCGGTCGGGCCAGAGCGGCTGCGCCGCGTCCTGCTTCAGGTGGCGGGTGAACAGCACCGTGGCGACATCCGCCATGCCCAAAGGCAGGCCCGGATGGCCTGAGTTGGCGGCCTCGACCGCGTCCATGGAAAGGGCGCGGATCGCGTTCGCCAGATCGTCGTGGCGGACGGTGCTTTCGGACAAGTCGGCCCCCTGTCGGCGCAAAGGCAGGATCGGGGGCACTTGCCGCCCCTTCGGCACCGGCGCGAGGTTGGTCGCGGCCCACGAAAAATCAACTGGCATTTCGCCTCGCACCGCCGGTTGACGCTGCCGGACCCTTATGTCAACTGAGCCGCCACCATATTTCAGGTGTTCCGACAGGAGCTTCATGCCAAGTCTGGAAGCAGCGCAGCAGCAGCTCGAGGCGGCGGTGGAGCGGCTGGAGGCAGCGGCGCGCGATCATGCCATCATGCGCGACGAGTGTCACCGGCTCCGCCAGGAGCTGGAGGCGGCTCAGGAGGCCAACCAGCGCCTGTCCGTTGCTTCGGCAGCGGCGGAGCGGCGGCTGGACGAGGCCATAGAACGACTCGACGCAGTGGGTGGGGGCTGATCCCGATGGGCATGGTCGAGGTCACGGTCAACGGCCGCCGCCAGCAGCTCCAGTGCGGCGACGGCGAGGAGCCGCGCCTGCGGCGGCTCGCGAGCTATGTCGACAGCTGTGCCGTCCGCCTGTCGCAGCAGCACGGTCCGATGCCGGACAGCAAGGTCCTCCTGCTCACGAGCGTGCTGATCGCGGACGAGCTTGCCGATGCGCTGGAAGAGGTGAAGCGCCTCAAGGCCGGCGGCGCTCAGTCGGTGAGCAAGGGCGAGGCCGAAGCCGCTGCGGCCGTGCAGCGCGTCGCCGAGCGCCTGGAACGGCTTGCGGCCGCGCTCGAGCGGACCTAACTATGGCGGTGGCGGCTGCTGCTGGGTGCGTCACCCGTCGGATTCATCGCCCGGGCCTAATTCGTTCCAAAGGGAGCTGTCCCTACCGTGGCCCTGGTCACGGCACACGGCACCCACCTGCGTAGCAGGTCTCGGGACGAAAACGATGGAACGGCTTCGGCGGCACCGTCACCTCTTCTGGATTCGGTTGGCATGGGCGGCGAGCGCCGAGACGACATCTCCCGGCGCAAGGCGGCCCTCCGTGATGAGCTGCAAGCGCGGCGCGCTGCCCATCCGCCAGACGAGCACCATGCGGCCGGCAAGCTGATCGCCTGGCAAGTGCTCCGCTGCCGTGCCGTGGCAGGAGCGGCCGCGTGTCTCGGTGTTCTGGTCGCTCGACGACGAGCTCGACACCCGCCCGATCCTGCACTGCCTGCATGGCTGGGTGCGGAGCCCCTGCTGCCCCGGATGCGCGGGCGCGAGCGGCCGCTGGCGTTCCATCCCTGGCGTCCCGGCATGGCGCTCCAGCCCGGGCCCCTGGGCGTGATGCAGCCGCCTGCCGACGCTCCCGAAGCCGTCCCCGAGATCGTCCTTACGCCTCTCCTCGGCTTCGACCGGCGGGGGCACCGTCTGGGCTACGGTGCCGGCTACTACGACCGCACCTTCGCCAGCCTGGCGGCGGCCGGGCATCGTCCCCTCCGTTGTGGCGTGGCCCTCTCGATCCAGCAGGTCGACGCCGTGCCCGATACCCCGGACGACGTCGCGCTCGACATGGTCGTGACCGAAGCCGGATCTACCCCGTTTCACCGCCTGGAATCCCGGAGCTCCTGCGCATCCTCTTCGTTGGCGACGTAGTCGGCCCGCTCCGGCCGGGCCGTCCTGCTCGAGCGCCTGCCCGGCCTTCGCACCGACCTTCCGGCTCGATCAGGTGATCGTCAATGGCGAGAACGCCGCCGGCGGCTACGGCATCACGGGCGCAGATCGGCGAACAGTTCTTCGCTGCCGGTGCCGACGTCGTCGCCATCGGCGACCATTGCTGGGACCAGGCCGAGGCTGATCGCCCGGTGTGCTTCGACCGCGAGCCGCGCATCATTCCCCGCCCGCTCAACGTGACCCCCGGCGCGCCCCAGGCCGAGGGCTCGCCGAGGTGACGACGGCGCGCAGCAAGAAGCTCGTCGTGCCTCCAGGTCCTGAGCCGCCTCTTCATGGGCATGCGCGACGACCCCTTCCGGGCCCTCGAGGCCGAGCTGCGCCGCTACATCCTGGGGGCCAACGTGCAGGCCATCCTCGTCAACGTGCGCAGGCGAGGCCACGAGCGAGAGATGGCGCTCGCCCACTTCCTGGACGGCAAGGTCTCGCTGCGGTCGCCGCCAGCCACACCCACGTGCCGACCGCCGACATGCGCGTGCTCCCGGGCGGTACCAGCTACATGACGGATGTCGGCGTGACGGCGACTATGACAGCGTGATCGGCATCGAGAAGGCGGCCTCGGTCCAGAATGGCGCGCCGACATGCAGCCAGAAGCTCCAGCCCAGGCCCTGGGCGAGGCGACGCTCTGCGCCGTCTACCTGGAGACGACGACCGCACCAGCCGCGCCACGCGCGTCGAGACCGTCCGCCTGGGCGGCGAGCTCGCGCAGGTGGTGACCGTGCGCCCTCGCTGAGGACCTGCTGCAGAACCGGATCACCGAGTAGCCGCTCGACCGCACCCGTGAGGCGGGCGTTCTCGTCGAGAAGGACGGTCACGAACCGTCGTCGCTCCTCCAGGCTCAGCTCGGGGCAGTCGAGCAGGATCTCGGACACCGAGCGGATGGTCGAGAGCGGCGTCTTCAGCTCGTGCTCGACTTCCGCATAGGTCAGCCGCCCGGCTGCTGGCGCCACAGATGTCATCACGCAGCTCTCCAAGGACGACTCCGGCCATTGCCGAGGCTAAGGAACCGGCAGGGACGGCCCAATGACACCGATCGCCCGTGCGGCGATCTGACACTCGAGGCGCAAGGCCGATGGACTACCCGACGATCAGAATCCTGCCCGGCGAGGACCGGCGCCTGCGCACCGGCGCGCCCTGGCTGTACTCGAACGAGCTCAAGATGGACAAGGCGGCCAAGGCGCTGCCGCGCGGCAGCGTCGTGCGGCTGATGGCGCCCACGGCAAGATCCTGGGCCTCGCCCACTTCAACCCCCACACGCTGATCGCCGCCCGCCTGCTCACCCGCAACAAGGACGGCAAGGTCGACCGCACCTTCCTGGAGCGGCGGGTGGCGCGGGCCCTGGCGCTGCGAAGCAAGCTCTATGCCGAGCCCTGGTACCGCCTCGTCCACGCCGAGGCCGACGGCCTGCCCGGGCTGATCGTGGACCGGTTCGGCGACGTGATCGTGCTCCAGGCCAACACCGCCGGCATGGACGTGCTGGAAGGCGAGGTCGCGGCCGTGCTCGACCGCCTGCTGGCGCCCGCGTCATCATCGCCCGCGACGAGGCCGGTACGCGCCAGCTCGAAGGGCTGCCGGCCGAGACGCGGGTGCTCAAGGGCGAGGCACCCCAGCGAGTGCTCGTCCGCGAGAACGGGGTCGAGTTCGAGGCCGACCCGATGGGCGGGCAGAAGACCGGCTGGTTCTACGACCAGCGCCACAACCGCGCCTTCGCCGCATCCTTGTGCAGCGGCGAGGACGTGCTCGACCTCTACACCTATGCCGGCGGCTTCGGGCTCACCGCCGCCGCCATGGGTGCGAAGCACGTCACCCTGGTCGACGGCTCGGAGGGTGCCCTGGCGCTCGCAGCCGAGACCGCCGCCCGGCAGGGCCTCGCCGAGCGCTGCCGCCTCGAGAAGGCGGACGCTTTCGACTGGCTCGCCGCCCAGGCCGAGAGAAAGCAGCGCTTCGGCGTCGTCATCGCCGACCCGCCCGCCTTCGTCCGCTCCAAGCGCGACCTCCAGCCGGGCCTCAAGGGCTACCGGAAGCTTGCCCGCGGTGCCGCGGCGCTGGTCACCGAGCCGGGCTTCCTCTGCCTCGGCTGCTGCTCCTATCATGTCACGATGGAGGCGTTCCGCGAGGCGACATGGGCCGGCATCCGCGAGGCCGGACGGGGCGGGCGGCTGCTGACGAGCGCTGGCGCCGGGCCGGACCACCCGACCCACCCCAGCCTGCCCGAGAGTGCCTACCTCAAGTTCCTGGTCTACGCCCTGGACTAGGAACTCAACCAGAAGTTGTTGTAATCGCGCTTTGGTTCTACTAGCACGTTAGGCGTCCGGTCGCTGCCTGCGGCCGTTCCCGAGAGGGAAGTGGGATGGACGCCGACAAGCCAGCCTCGAGCGAGCCCGCCCAAGGTGAGCCCTTATCGGGGCGGACCGCGCCGACCCTCTGCTGCAGGCGCTCCTCCGCCTGATCCGCCAGCTCGAGCGGCCTTGCGCCGAGGCCGAGCTGCGCAATGCCGTGGCCGTGCCGGAGGGCGGGGCCGATCCCGCCTGTCTCGTGCGCGTGGCCGAGCGCGTCGGCCTCAGCGCCCGGCTGGAGCATGCCGGGCGCCGGCGGCTCGAGAGCACATCGCCGCCCTACCTCCTCTTCGGCCACGAGCCCGGCAAGGTGTGGCTGGTGCGCGCCCGCACCGGCCGGCACCTCGTGCTGGTCGACCCGGTCGAGGGGGGTGCTTCCGCCTTCACCCCTCGCCAGGCGGCCCAGATGGGCACCCGGATCCTGCGCGTGGCACCCCGGCTGGTGGAGACCGAGACCAGGGCCTGGCGTTCCGAGCTGCTGCGCCGCGTGCGCCCCGTCCTCTGGCAGATCGGCCTCGCCTCGGTGGTCAGCAACCTGCTGGCCCTGGCCACGCCCATCTTCATGATGACCGTCTACAACCAGGTCATCAAGCACGGCTCCCTGCGCACGCTGGACGCGCTGGCCATCGGCATGGTGAGCCTCTTCGTCTTCGACCTCGTGCTCCGCGCGCTGCGTGGCCACCTCGCCGCCCACACCGGTGCGCGGCTCGAGGCGGCGCTGGGCAGCGAGACGGTCCACCACCTCGTCAACCTGCCCTACCGCAGCTTCGAGGCGATGCCGGCGGGCCAGATGCTGGAGCGCCTGCGCCAGCTCGACCAGCTGCGCCAGTTCCTCACCGGCAACCTGCCGCTGCTGATCGTCGACCTCGCCTTCGTCGGCCTGTTCGTGATCGCCCTCTTCATCCTCACACCGCCTCTGGCCCTGGTGACCCTGGCCGTGATGCCGCTCTTCGTCCTCCTCTCGGCCCTGGCCCATCGCCGCCAGTCCGCCCTGCAGAAGGCGGGCTTCCGCGCCGGTGCCGGCAAGGCCTCGACCCTGGGCGAGACCGTCACCCACGCGCTCACCGTCAAGGCGCTGGGCCTGGAAGCGGAGATGGAGCGGCGGTTCGAGGCCCGCCTGGTCGAGAGTGCGTGGACCGGCTTTCGCACCGGCAGCGCCGGCCAGCTCGTGGGCTCCCTCGCCCAGGGGCTCCAGCACGGCACCGCCCTGGTCCTCGTCTATGTCGGCGCCCGCATGATCATCTCGGGCGAGCTCAGCGTCGGCGCGCTCGTCGCCGCCACCATCCTCTCCGCCCGCGCCCTGGCACCCATGCGCCAGCTCTTCTTCGCCTGGACCCAGCTGCAGCAGGCCCGCGAGGCCCTGAGCCGCCTGGACGGGCTGATGCGCGAGCGCGCGGAGACCCCGGTCACCCGTGGCGGCGAGGTCCGGCTCACGGGCCGGGTCGAGCTGGAGCATGTGGGCTTCCGCTACGCCGAAGGGCGGCCACCGGCGCTGGTCGATGTGAGCCTCAGGCTCGAGCCCGGCACCGCACTGGGCATCGTCGGCGCGCCCGGCTCGGGCAAGAGCACGCTGATCAAGCTCATCCTGGGCCTCGAGCGCCCGAGCGAGGGCCGGGTCGCCCTCGACGATCTCGACCTCGCCGGCCTGGCCCCCTCCGTCTACCGGCAGCAGATCGGCGTCGTGCCGCAGGAGGTGCAGCTCTTCTCCGGCACCGTCGCCGAGAATATCGGGCTCGGTGCCGCCGACCGCTCCTTCGCCCGGATCGTCGCCGCGGCCCGCTTCGTCGGCGCCCACGACTTCATCCAGCGCCTGCCCGACGGCTACGAGACGGCGTTGGGCGAGCGCGGCACCGGCCTGTCGCTGGGGCAGCGCCAGCTCATCTCCATCGCCCGGGCGCTGGTCCGCAACCCGCGGCTCCTGATCCTGGACGAGGCCACGAGCGCCCTCGACGCCACCGCCGAGGCCTTCCTGCTGCGCAACCTCAAGCGTGCCGGGAGCGGCCGGACCATGATCCTGGTCACCCATCGCCCGGCCGTGCTCGAGATCTGCGACCGCGTCGTCATGCTGGAGCAGGGCCGCATCGCCCGCGCCGGCAGCCCCGTCGAGCTGGCCCCGCTGCTCCGGCCGCGGGTGCGGCATGGCGGGCTCCAGGTCGTGGCGGTTGGGGAGAAATAGGATGGCCACCTTCGAGCAGGACTGCCCACCTTCGGCCCAGGCGCTGATCGAGAGCGGCAGCTCCGCCATCGCCGGCATGCTGATCGCCACCATCGCCGCCCTCGTCCTCACCTTCCTGGGCTGGCTCGCCTGGGCCGAGGTCGAGGAGGTGGTCCACGCCGCGGGCCGGGTCGAGCCGATCGGCCGCTCCAAGATCGTCAACCACCCGCATGGCGGCCGCACGGCCGAGATCCTGGTCCGCGACGGCGACCAGGTCGCCGCC
The DNA here is from genome assembly GCA_963830775.1 of uncultured Alphaproteobacteria bacterium. GTDB lineage: Bacteria > Pseudomonadota > Alphaproteobacteria > Geminicoccales > Geminicoccaceae > CAWHNT01. The sequence goes on from CAWHNT010000041.1 coordinate 15,721, forward strand.
GGCCAGCCCCTCCTCACGCTCGACACCGAGGTCGCGAAGAGCGAGCAGGCGGAGCTGCTGGGCCGCTGGCAGGCGCGGGCGGTCGAGGTGGCGCGGCTGGAGGCCGAGCAGGCCGGCAGCCCGGCTGCCTTCGAGCCGACCCTGGCAACCGCCCGCCCCGATCTCGTCGGTGCCGCCCAGACGCTCCTTGCTGCCCGGCGCGAATCCCAGGAATCGCGGCGCGATGGTGCGGAGAAACAGGCTCAGACCCGACGCGGCGACCTCAACACGGCTGCCGCGGAGATGGGCCGGCTGCGCAACCGCCTGGTCCTGATGCGCCAGGAGCGCGACGCCGTCCGCGAGCTTGCCGCCCGCGGCCTCTACCCGCAGCTGAAGCTGATCGCGGTCGAGCGCCAGACCGCCAATTCCGAGGGCGAGCTCGCCAAGGCCGAGGCCGCCGCCTCGGCCGCCAAGTCCGCTTTGGCGGAAAGCGAGAGCCGGCTTGCCAGTGTCGAGCATGACTGGCGCTCGAACGTGCTGGGCGAGCTGGCCCAGGCCACGGCCGAGCGCGACCGCCTGGGCGAGCAGCTCCGCGCCCAGACCACCCTGATCGCGAACGCCGTGCTGCGGGCACCGGTACCCGGCATCGTTCAGGACCTCGCGATAGCCGGCCCCGGCCAGTCCGTCGCGGCCTACGAGACCCTGATGCGGATCGTGCCCCTGGGCGAGGGCCTCTCGGTCGAGGCCCGGGTCGCCAACGAGGATATCGGCCGCCTAAGGGTCGGCATGCCGGCCGAGATCAAGGTCCGCGCCTTCGACTATCTGCGCTTCGGCAAGATCGACGGTTCGGTCCGCCGCGTCGCCGCCGACGCCACCCCCGACCCGGCCTCCGGCACCCTGGCCTACACCGTCACCGTCGCCGCCGACCGCTACCGCCTGGGCGTGGACCCCGGCCAGCTCGAGATGGTCCCGGGCATGGTGGTCGACGTCGACCTCAAGGTCGGCGAGCGCACCATCCTCTCCTACCTCACCGACCGCATCCTGAGCTTCCGCGAGGCGTTCCGGGAGAGGCTGAGCCTACGGCAGCTCGGGCTTCGCCAGGATCTCCTGCGTGTAGCGCTCGCTGACCTCGGAGAACGGCCGCCGGGCGCTGTCGTAGAGCACGGCACGGTGCTCGAACAGGAAGGGCGGCGGTGCCAAGGGCTCCCTGGCCGTGCCGCAGAGCGCCGCCCCCGACCGGCGCTCCCAGCCCTCGGGCAAGGGCTGCCACAAGAGCTCGGCCCCGAAGGTCTGGCGATAGGGCTGGAGCGGCTGGACCGCCCGCCCGAACGGGGTGTCGGTCGTCTCCAGGAGGCGGTTCATCTCCGGCGTGAGCCGGGCCGGCACGTACCAGTTGTCGGCCTCGGACAGCACATGCTCGCCGCACACCAGCTGGACCCGCCGGTACTTCAGCTCCTCGGGCCCGGCGACCTGCAGCCGTTGGAGCTGATCCTGTGTCGGCGGCTTGGCGGCTCCGGCGATCAGCCGGGCCCGCACCTTGGGCTCGGCTGCCAGGCCCCGCGCCGAGCACCAGGCCTCAAGGCTTGCGGTGGCGCTTCGGCTGCCCAGGATGCGCGCGTTCAGCGTCTGCACGAGGGCCATCGCCTCGAGCCGCTGCCAGCAGCCGGCATCCTGCCCGACCGCAGCACCGCCCGTCGCCAGCAGCAGACCGAGGGTGAGGCCGAACCGGGCCGCCGTGCGGGTCAGCTCGCCCGGCCCCGCTGCCGCTGCGGACCGGTCATGCTGACCACGTCGAGGCCGCCGCCGGTGTTCTTGGCCAGGGTGAAGGTGCGCTCGCTCCAGTCGTTGCAGTAGCCGAAGCTGCCGGTGCCGGTGGCGTTGCCGAGCGGGAAGCTGTCGTTCTGGCGCTCGTCCCACCAGTGATAGCGCACGTTCATCACCACGCGCTCCGGCGTCTCCTCGACCACGGTGGCCTTCACCGGGGTCATCCGCGGCTGCGGGCAGGCGGCGTTCTTCTCGAGGGCATTGGCCTCGTAGAAGCTCACCACCTTGTACTGCAGGCCGTCATAGCCCCCGAGCGAAGGCCCGGCACAGGCGCCGAGGGCTAGCATGAGAAGAAGGCTTGATCGGTTGGCGGTCATCATCTGGCTCCGTAGGCTCCCGTCGCGCCGTGGCGCACGTGCCGGAAGGTACAGCTCGAATATAGTGCCTTGCTGTGAGGTTGCTCTCAGCTCGATCTCACCACCTTGCGCGCGGAGCAGCTCGCGGCAGATGGCGAGCCCGAGACCGCTCCCGCCGGGCTTGGTCGAGCCCGCGAACGGCTCGAACAAGCGCTCGCGGATGCGGGGTGGGATGCCGGGCCCGGTGTCCGAAACCGTGAGCCGCACTTCCTGTTCCCCGCTGTCCGCCTTGAAGGTGAGCTCGCCGCCGCGCTCGCCCATGGCGTCATAGGCGTTGCGGGCGAGGTTGAGGAGCACCCGGTGCAGCTGGTCGGGGTCGGCCATCAGCTCCAGCCTGGGATCGACCTCCACACGCCAGCGCACCGGCTCCCGGCGCTCGGCCAAGGTACCCCGCACCCGCTCGATCAGCTCCACGAGCCTGAGCCGCCTGGGTGTGGGCGGCTCGGGGCGGCTGCTCGCATAGTCCAGGGTCGCGGCACAGAGCCGGATCGCGCGGTCGAGGGTCTCGATCAGGCGCGAGCCCACCCGCCGCATCTCTGGGTCGGGGCTGGCCTCGAGCCGGTCGGATACGAGGACGGCCGTGGCCAGGAGGTTGCGCAGATCGTGGCTCATCCGCCCGACTGCGGCCCCGAGGGCAGCCAGCCGCGTCTTCTCCTGCAGCGCCCGGCGCAGGCCCAGCCGCATCCCGGCCAGCTCGCGCTCGACCACTCCTATCTCATCGGTACGGGAGCTGGGGCTGAGGTCTGCGGTGGCGTCCTCGGGCCGGTCGCGGAAGGCGGCGAGCTCGGCCGTGATCCGGCGCAACGGGCGGACCATCAGGAGCTGCAGGCTGATGAAGAGGAGCAGGGCCACGCCGATCGACAGCACGACCGACAAGGTGAGGATGCGGATCGAGTAGTCGACCATCTCCGACCACAGCCGCGCCTCGGGCAGGACGATGTCGACCACCACCGTCTGGTCGGGCTCGTGCGCATAGCCGATCACCCGCAAGGTGCGGCTGCCGCCGGCCAGCAACGTCCGGATCGCATCCGGGATCAGGGTCGCGGGCGTGCGCTCGCGCAGGTCGACGGTGGCCTGCACCGGGCGGTCGCGGCCCAGCATGAGCTGGGCCTGTGGCCGATGCAGCGTGATCGAGAAGGAGCCGGCCTCGCGCAGGAGCGTCATCTTGGTGGCGCGGTCGAGGCGCGAGGCGCCCTCCATGTCGAGCGCAATGGTCGCCAGATAGGCGGCATCGATCCGCTCGGTGAGAAAGACAAGCCGAAAGCGGGCAATCGAGGGCAGGTAGATCAGGACCTCGCCCAGGAGCACGAAAACGACGGTGAGGAGCAGGATCTTGCCGGAGAGACCTCTGCCCAGGGCCGGTCGCTGCATCCGCCGCCAACTCCAGGGGCGGCGAATGACCGCCGCGTCGCGCCGCTTCTATCGTCGCATTGCCGCTTGCGGAAGCGCTTGCCAGCGTGCCCCGTGCGAAGTAGGAGAGGGGCCGCGCGACGCGCCCCGTCGTGGGCGCGGCGTGTTCCTGTTGCCCTTTGTCAATTGTGCGGTCGCCCCCGGCGGCCAGCCGGAGCCGAGGTTCTAGCCCGTGAAGCGCACCTATCAGCCGAGCCGCCTCGTCCGCAAGCGACGGCACGGGTTCCGCTCGCGCATGGCCACGACCGGTGGGCAGAGGGTGGTCGCTGCCCGGCGGGCGCGCGGGCGCAAGCGCCTGTCGGCTTGAGCGAGGGCGCAGCACCTCGGGTGCTGCCGGAAGCGCAGATCGTGCGGCTGCGGCGACGGCGTGAGTTCCTGGCGGCGGCCCGTGGCCTGAAGGCGGGGGCCAGGGCCTTTACACTGCAGGCCGTGCGCCGCCCGGGCGAGACCGCCGCCGCCGAGATCGGCATCGGGATCACCGTGACCCGCAAGATCGGCGGTGCCGTGGTCCGCAACCGGGCCCGGCGCCGCCTGCGCGAGGCCCTGCGCCGGGTTGCACCGGAGCGAGGCCAGCCCGGTCACGACTATGTCGTGGTGGCCCGCCCGCCGGCCCTGACCCAGCCGTTCGAGGATCTGGTCCGGGATCTGGGCGGCAGCTTTGGCGGGATCGGCCGACGCCTGACGAAGGCCGATTAGCGCCGTGGCCCACCTGCTTGCAGCCCTGGTGCGACTGTATCAGCTCTTGCTCTCGCCCGTGCTTTCCCCCAATTGCCGCTACCTGCCGACCTGCTCCGCCTACGCGATCGAAGCCCTGCGCACGCATGGTGCCGTGAGGGGGTCCTGGCTGGCCCTGGCCCGTGTGCTGCGCTGCCATCCCTGGGGCGGGCATGGCTACGACCCCGTCCCGCCGCCGCCCAGACCATCAGCCGCTGATCGCCGGGTGAACGAGGAACCTGCACCGTCATGAGCGACCAACGGAACCTGATCCTGGCGATCGTGCTCTCGGTCGTGATCATCCTGGGCTTCCAGTTCTTCTACGAGATGCCGCGGATGCGTGAGGCGCAGCAGCGGGCCGACGCCGAGCGCGCCACCGCCACGCAGACCGCACCCGCCGAGCCGGCACCGGTCCAGCCGCCGGGCGTGGTACCCGGCACGCCGGCAGCGCCCGTGGCGACCGCCGGTGCCGAGCCGCCGCGGCTGCGGATCGACAATGGCCGCATCCACGGCACGGTCTCGCTCAAGGGTGCCCGGATCGACCGGGTGACCCTGGCGCAATACCGCGAGACGATCGACCCGAACTCGCCCGAGATCACGCTCCTGAGCCCGCCCGGCAGCAGCGCGCCCTACTTCGCCGAGTTCGGCTGGGTGGGGGCCCAGGATGCGGCCCCGGGCTCGATGCCCAACGCCGACACGCTCTGGCAGGCCGAGGGCGAGCGTCTCACCCCCGACACGCCCGTGACCCTGCGCTGGGACAATGGCCAGGGGCTGGCCTTCGCACAGGAGCTGAGCGTCGACCGCGACTACATGTTCGCGGCCCGCCGCACGGTCACCAACAGCGGCACCGCCCCGGTCACGCTCTATCCCTACGGCCTCTTGAGCCGCTGGGGCACGCCGTCCACGATGGGCTTCTACATCCTGCACGAGGGGCCGATCGGCGTCTTCAACCAGACGCTTGACGAGGTGAACTACGACGACGTCGCCGAGGAGCGGCAGATCGAGCGGGAGAGCACTGGCGGCTGGCTCGGCTTCACCGACAAGTACTGGCTGGCCTCGCTGATCCCGCAGCAGGACATGGCCTACAAGGCGGCCTTCCGCCACGAGGCCCAGGGCGACCGTTACCAGACCGACTTCCGCGGGCCTCCGCTCACCGTCCAGCCCGGCCAGACGGTCGAGGTCACCGACCGGCTCTTCGCCGGGGCCAAGGAGGTGAAGCTGCTCGATGCCTACAGCGAGCGCTACAACATCCCGCTCTTCGACCGGGCGGTCGACTTCGGCTGGTTCTACTTCCTGACCAAGCCGATCTTCCACGTCCTGCACTATCTGCACGCGGCGGTCGGCAATTACGGCATCGCCATCCTGATCCTCACCCTCATCGTCAAGGCGCTGTTCTTCCCTCTGGCCAACAAGTCCTACAAGGCCATGAGCCAGATGAAGCGGCTGCAGCCCGAGATGATGAAGCTGCGCGAGCGCTACGGCGAGGACCGCGCCAAGATGAACCAGGAGCTGATGGGGCTCTACAAGCGGGAGAAGGTGAACCCGGTCTCGGGCTGCCTGCCGATCGTCGTCCAGATCCCGGTCTTCTTCGCGCTCTACAAGGTGCTGTTCGTGTCCATCGAGATGCGGCACGCGCCGTTCTACGGCTGGATCCACGACCTCTCGGCACCCGATCCCACCAGCTTCTTCAACCTCTTCGGCCTCCTGCCCTTCACCCCGCCCCACTTCCTGATGATCGGGATTTGGCCGCTGCTGATGGGCCTGACCATGTTCCTGCAGACCAAGCTCAACCCGCAGCCGGCGGACCCGATGCAGGCCAAGGTCATGCTGATGCTGCCGCTGATGTTCATCTTCCTGTTCGCCACCTTCCCGGCCGGGCTCGTGATCTACTGGACCTGGAACAATCTTCTCTCCATCACCCAGCAATGGCTCATCATGAAGCGGATGGGGGTCCCGGCGACCTGAGCCCCGCCCCTGATCCCGACCGGTTCGACGACCCGGACAGCATCGAGGCCGGCCGGATCCTGTTCGCGCAGCCCGCCGGTTTCGTCATGGGCGTGGTGCAGGCCGACCAGCTCCCCCCTGTGGGCCTCCCCGAGGTCGCCTTCGCCGGCCGCTCCAATGTCGGCAAGTCCAGCCTGATCAACGCGCTCCTCGGCCGCCGCGACCTCGCCCGCACCTCCAACACGCCGGGCCGCACCCAGGAGATCAACCTCTTCGACCTGGCCGGCCGCCTCACCCTCGTCGACCTCCCCGGCTACGGCTTTGCGCAAGCCCCCAAGGGCAAGGTCAAGGCCTGGACCGAGCTCGTCTTCACCTACCTGCGCGCCCGGCCGAGCCTCCGCCGGGTCCAGCTCCTGATCGACGCCCGCCGCGGCCTCATGCCGGTCGACGCCGAGGTCATGGACCTCCTGGGCAAGGCCGCCGTGCCCTATGCCGTGACCCTCACCAAGGCCGACCTCCTGAAGCCACCCGAGTTCGCCAGGCGACAGGCCGAAATCGAGGCCGCCATCGCCCGCAAGCCCGGCGCGCTGCCCTTCCTCTTCGCCACCAGCAGCCGCGAGCGGCAGGGGCTCGACCTGATCCGGGCTTCCCTGGCAAGACTGGCCGCCCCGCCGCAAGGAACAGGCCCTTGAGCGACCCCGCTTTGCCGCCCGAGACCCACGCCGTCGCCCGCACGCTGATCGAGGCCCTGCCCTACATGCGCCGCTACCAGGGCGCGGTGATGGTCATCAAGTATGGCGGCCATGCCATGGGCGAGAGCGAGGCCGCCCGCGACTTCGCCCGCGACGTCGTGCTGCTGAAGCAGGTCGGCATCGACCCGGTCGTGGTCCATGGCGGCGGCCCGCAGATCAAGGCCATGCTCGACCGGCTCAAGATCCAGTCCTCGTTCGTGGACGGGCTCCGGGTCACCGACGCCCCCACGGTCGAGGTGGTCGAGATGGTCCTGGCCGGGAAGATCAACAAGGAGATCGTCACCGCCATCCAGACCGCGGGCGGCAAGGCGGTCGGCATCTCCGGCAAGGACGGCCGCCTGATCGAGGCCAGGAAGCTCACCCGCACCCGCCACGACCCCGGCAGCCGGCTCGAGGAGGTGGTCGACCTCGGCTTCGTCGGCGAGCCTTCCCGCATCGACACCGCCATCCTCGAGATCTTCCGCGGCTCCGACATCATCCCGGTCATCGCCCCCATCGGCGTCGGCCCCGAGGGCGAGACCTTCAACATCAACGCCGACACCGCGGCCGGCGCCATCGCCGGTGCCCTCAAGGCCCGCAAGCTCCTGATGCTCACCGACGTCCGCGGCGTCCTCGACCAGGACCGCCGCTTCGTCCCCGGCCTAACCGACGCCCAGGCCCGCACCTGGATCCAGGACGGCACCATCTCCGGCGGCATGATCCCCAAGATCGAGACCTGCCTCGCCGCCGTCGAAGCCGGCGTCGACGCCGCCGTCATCCTCGATGGCCGCGAGCCGCACGCCATCCTGCTCGAGCTGTTCACCGAAGGCGGGTTCGGGACGCAGATCCGACGCGCAGTAGGCTGAGGGCCGGCGCCCTCGGGCTTCTGTTGTCGGTTCACGGGCGGGCTCTCGCGGCGGCTTCGCGTAACTTGCTGATCGGGCGGGAGAATGACCGTGCTGGGTTCGTTCGGGTGAGCGGGCTCGGTTCGTTTGGCGAATTTGCGAACAGCGGTCCTGCGCGGCCCGTCCATGAGGCCGGACTGGCCGCTGGAGATGGCGTAAACGGTTCTGCAGCATGGCAAATCTTCTTGCTGGGTTCGTTCGGGCGCAGGCCCGCTCGGGTTCCTTTCCTGAACTCTCGGATTGGCGTAACCCGGCCTGACTGCATCCGTGCAAACCTCGATCCGCATCGCACAAGACTCTTATCCTATCCGATACACCGGCGCCGTACAACCTGACGCCCTCGGGCAGGGTCCGGACGCATGACCCGGAACGGGTCGGCAGCCCGGGCGTTGGGTCCATAAGGTTCGGCACCCCGGTCGCTCCGACCGGGCCCCGATCACGATCAGACGGAGGGGAATGTTATGTTCAAGCTCCTGCGCAACCTCGCAATCCTGCGCTACGTCGTCCGCCGGTTCGGTCGGCGCGCATAGCGCCCGTCAGGCCCCTCTCGCGTGAGCGGCGGGCGGGGCCACCATCAATCAAGATTGCCGACACCTGCGCTTGCCCTCGGCAGGCGCAGGTTTTCCGTTTGGCTGGCAAGTCCCGAGTGAGCCCGCCATAAGGGCTCGACGCATGCGACGCGGGTAGGCAAAGCCGCGTCTGCCTACCGGCCGGACGATGACTCCCGATACCTTCATCGCGCGTTGGAAGCTCTCGACGCTGGGCGAGCGTCAGGCCGCCCAGCCGCATTTCCTCGACATGTGCGAGCTGCTGGACGAGCCCAAGCCCGCCGATGTCGATGTGAGCGGTGCCGACTACTGCTTCGAGAAGGGGGCGATCAAGACCTCGGGCCGGCGCGGCTGGTGCGACGTCTGGAAGAAAGGCCACTTCGCCTGGGAGTACAAGGGCAAGGGTGCCGACCTCAACGCCGCTCTGGCACAGCTTCAGCAATATGCCCTGGCCCTCGACAACCCGCCGCTGCTCGTCGCCTGCGACCTCGAGCGCTTCCTGATCGTCACCAACTGGACCAACACCGTCTCGCGCCGGATCGAGCTGCGCATCGAGCAGCTGGTCGAGCCCAGGCACCGCGAGACCCTGAAGTGGGTCCTCTCCGAGCCGGACCGGCTGAAGCCGGGCCTGACCCGGCAGACGGTGACGGCCGAGGCAGCAGCCGCCTTCGCGGAGCTCGCCCGCGACCTGCGCGCCCGCGGGCACCATCCCGAGCACGTCGCCAGGTTCCTAATCCGGCTCGTCTTCTGCATGTTCGCGCAGAATATCGGCCTGCTCCAGAACCGGATGCTGACCCGGATGCTGGAGGAGGCCCTGCGGGCACCGGACGAATCGCAGGCGCTGGCCGAGGACCTATTCCGGGTGATGGCCAAGGGCGGTCGCCTCGGCATGGAGCGCGTGCTCTATTTCGACGGCGGCCTCTTCGACACCGAGGCCGGCCTTCCCATGGCGCTGCCCATGGACCGACCGCAGATCCGCGCCGCCCTCGACGCCGCTGCCAAGGACTGGGCCGAGATCGATCCCTCGATCATGGGCACGCTCTTCGTCCAGGGTCTCGACCCCAAGCGGATGGAGGACCTGTTCCGCACGGCTGGCTCGCGCGACCTGGGCTCGGTCACCTTCCGCAAGTCGTTCGAGCAGTACACCGACCCCGACACGATCATGAAGATCATCAAGCCCGTCATCCAGCGCCCGCTGGAGGCGGAGTGGGCCCAGACCCGCGGTCCGGATCGAGGCCGCCCTTGCCAACGTCAGGGGCCGCGCCGCTGCCAAAGCCCATGCCGAGGCCAAGAGCCTGCACCGGGCCTTCGTGGACCGGCTGAGTCGCTTCCGTGTCCTCGACCCTGCCTGCGGATCCGGCAATTTCCTCTTCCTGGCACTCCAGACACTCAAGGACATCGAGCACCGCTCCAACCTCGAGGTCCAGGCACTGGGTCTCGACGCCGAGCTGCTCCTGCATGTCGGCCCCCACCAGCTCCTGGGTCTGGAGCTCAACCCGTTCGCGGTCCAGCTTGCCCGAGCCTCGGTCTGGATCGGCGAGCTGCAATGGCTTCGCCGCCACGCCTTCCCGATCGACCGCCAGCCTATCCTCCGCCCGCTCGACACCATCGAGCGCCGCGACGCCCTCCTGAACGAGGATGGCAGCGAAGCGAGCTGGCCCGAGGCCGACGTGATCGTCGGCAATCCGCCATTCCTCGGCGGTAAGCGTCTGTTAACGGAATTGGGCGATACTTACGTCCACACCCTCTTTGACACCTATGACGGCGAGGTGCCGCGCGAGGCTGATCTCGTCTGCTACTGGTTCGCCAAGGCCCGCCAGGAGATCGAGGCCGGGCACTGCGCCCGTGCCGGGCTCGTGGCGACCAACTCGATCCGCGGCGGCGCCAACCGCAAGGTGCTGGATCGGATTTCCGAGCGGCTGGCGATCGTCGATGCCTGGGACGACGAGCCTTGGACGCTGGACGGCGCCGCGGTCCGGGTATCGCTCGTTTCCTTCGCGCAGGCTGGCGAGGGAACTGCAAGCGAGGTCCGGCTCGACGGCTTGCCGGCCGACCGGATCAACCCCGACCTGACCATGGGCGGCGTCGGTCGTGTCGATCTCACGAAGGCTGTTCGCCTCAGGGAGAACCTCGGCGTCGCCTTCATGGGTGATACGAAAGGCGGCGCCTTCGACATCCCCGGCGAGCTTGCCCGCCAATGGCTCAAGGCCCCACTCAACCCCAACGGCCGCCCCAACAGTGATGTCCTTCGTCCGTGGGCCAATGGCCTCGACGTCACCCGCCGCTGGCGTGACATGTGGATCATCGACTTTGGCCTGCAACTCACGGAACAGAAGGCTGCACTCTACGAGCTACCTTTCCAGTTCGCCGTCAATCACATCCGACCTGAGCGTGTCGCTCGCCAGGAACGAGGTTACGCGCAGAAATGGTGGCAGCATGAGCGGCCACGGCCCGAGATGTGGGCGCAACTTGCTGGACACTGCTACTATCTTGCTACTCCGCGAGTTGCAGAACATCGCCTCTTCGTTCGGCTCTCGGTTTCGGTTGTACCGGACAGCGCGCTTATCGTCACTGCGCGCAACGACGACCTCGCTCTCGGACTCCTTCAGTCACATTGGCACGCAATTTGGTCTTTGAGGCTGGGCACCAGCTTGGAGGATCGACCGCGCTACACCCCCTCTACTACCTTCGAAACCTTTCCATTTCCCGACGCTTGGCGCCGCATGTCGCGATTGCAGCTTACGCCGCGGATCCTCGCGCGCTCCGGCTCGCGCAAGCCGCATCCAAGCTTAACCAGCTACGAGAGAACTGGCTCAACCCACCCGACCTTGTGGAACGCGTGCCCGAGGTCGTGCCGGATTATCCCGACCGCCTTCTGCCGATGACCGAGGAGGCGGCCAAGGAGCTGAAGCGCCGGACGCTGACCAACCGTAAGCGTCCTCCACACCCCCTGACTGGCTCGGGCGGAGCTGGCCTGCTCCACTGAGCGCTGGTTTGCGGACGGTTGGGGCGTACTACCGTGTCATAAGCTAAGCTTTGTGCTATCTCGCCCGGAGCGGCAGCATGAGGCGGGTGGAAGATGGCGGACTGGGAGGAGCGGTTCGGGAGCTACGTCGAGCTCCTGGGCGGGGCGCTGGGCCACGCGGACCGGCGCGGGCCGCTGCGGGCCTACGCGACCGGCCTGCTGCTGCCTGGCGAGCGCAAGAGCGTCGAGCCGATGGCCGCCCGGGTCGCGCCGTTTCGGGTGGGTGCGGCGCACCAGTCCCTGCACCACTTCGTAGCCAAGGCGGCCTGGGATGATGCAGCCGTGCTGACGGCGGTGCGCGGCCACGTGCTGCCGGCGATCATGGCGCATGGACCGATCCGAGCCTGGATCGTGGACGACACCGGCCTGCCGAAGAAGGGCAGGCTTTCGGTCGGGGTGGCCCGGCAGTACTGCGGCCAGATCGGCAAGCAGGACAACTGCCAGGTGGCGGTAACCCTCTCGGTGGCCAACGAGCAGGCGAGCCTGCCGATCGCCTACCGGCTTTACCTGCCCGAGACCTGGGCCGCTGATCCGGCGCGACGCGCGATGGCGGGCGTGCCTGAGGAGGTGGAGTTTCGGACCAAGCCCGAGATCGCGCTGGGGCAGATCCGGCAGGCGGTGGCGGACGGCGTGCTGCGGGGCGTGGTGGTCACCGACGCCGGGTACGGCAACGACACCGGCTTCCGCGACGGCGTCACCGCCCTGGGCATCCCCTACGTGGCCGGCATCCAGGGCTCGACCACCTTGTGGGCGCCCGGCACGGGACCGTTGCCGGCCAAGCCTTGGAGCGGCAGGGGCCGGCCGCCCAAGCTGCTGCGGCGCGGCCCCGAGCACCAGCCGCTCGCGGCCGAAGGGTTGGCGATGGCGCTGCCCGCGGGCGCGTGGCAGGCCGTGCGTTGGCGCGAGGGCACGACCGGCGCCCTCGCCTCGCGCTTCGCCGCCGTCCGGGTCCGGCCGGCGCATCGCGACATGGACCGGGCCGAGCCACGGGCGGAGGAATGGCTCCTGGTGGAGTGGCCCGAGGGCGGGAAGGAGCCGACCAAGTACTGGCTCTCGACCCTGCCCGGGATGATGGCAATCGGGGAGCTGGTCGCGACCGCCAAGCTGCGTTGGCGGATCGAGCGCGACTTCGAGGAGCTGAAGCAGGAGATCGGCCTGGGCCACTTCGAGGGCCGGGGCTGGCGCGGCTTCCACCACCATGCCTCCTTGTGCATCGCGGCCTACGGATTCCTCGTGGCCGAGCGCTGTCGCTTTTCCCCTGGAGGGCAGCCCCGGCTCAGGGCCCCCGAGCGGCCGGCCGACTACCGGCCTCGGGGCTCGCCTGATCCGGCCCGAGCGGCACAGCCCCACCTCCATCGCTACCTTGCGCCGGCGCCTCGCCCTCGCGCTCATGGGCGGCCTGCCGCGATGTCCCTGCTGCCTGCGAGCTTTCCGGCGGCCACACCGATCAATCAACTTATGACACGGTAGTAGGCGGCAGCTTTGCAGCAAAGAGCGCAGCTTTTATTGGCGTCACGGCGGAAGACCGTCGAGCGGCTGGAGGTCATGGCGGGCCCCACGGGCCGGCGCAGCTGGCCGGACGCGGTCAAGGCCCGGATCGTGGTGGAGTCGTTCGCGGCGGGTGTCCGGGTGGTCGATGTCGCGCGGCGGCACGGGGTGGCGCCGCAGCAGGTGACGACCTGGCGGCGCCAGGCACGCCGGGGCACCCTGGCGTTGCCGGCCGAGAGCCAGCTCGACTTTGCCGCCCTGGTGCTGGACGAGCCTCCGGCACCGCTATCGGCCAAGGTTCCGGCACCGATCGAGATCGAGGCGGGCGGGGTGACCGTCCGGCTTACCGGCGACTGTCCGGCGGCACGGGTGGCGGAGATCGCCATCGCACTTCGCGCCAGCACATGATCGTCCCTGCCGACGCGGTCCGGGTGGTGATCGCCACCCGGCCGGTCGACTTCCGGCGCGGCCACGACAGCCTGGCGGCCCTGGCGCAGAGCCAGCTCGGCCTCGACCCGCATTCGGGGGTGATCGTGGTGTTCCGCTCCAAGCGCGGCGACCGGATCAAGAGCCTGGTCTTCGACGGGACCGGCCTGGTCCTGGTCTACAAGAGGCTCGAGCAGGGGCGGTTTGCCTGGCCGGCGATCCGCGACGGGGTCATGCGGCTGTCGCGGGCCCAGTTCGAAGCACTGTTCGACGGGCTCGAGTGGCAGCGGGTCCATGGCCCGCGGCGGGTGCGCCGGCCGACCGCGGCGGAGTGACTCATCCCGGGTGGGAGAGCGCCACCGCTGCCGCAGCAGGCGGTATGCTCGCCTCCATGGCCGCTCCCGAGGAGATCGACCTCACCGCCCTGCCGGCCCCGGCGCTGTGTGCTCTCATCGAGGCCGAGCGCACAGCCCGTCGCGCGCTCGAGCAGGAGGTTGCAGCCCTTGCCGAGCAGAACCGGCGGCTCGAGCATCTGGTGCGGGAGTTCCGGCAGGCGCTGCACGGGCGCAAGTCGGAGAAGCTGGGCGCGGATGAGCGGCAGCTCGTCCTCGAGGACCTCGAGACCGCGGTGGCGGAGGTCGAGACAGCCAGGGCCGCCGCTGGCGCCGGCCGGTCGGGCCCTCGCCCCGAGGCTGCCCCGGTCAAGCGCCTTCTCGGCCGGCTGCCGCAGGAGCTGCCACGCCTGGAGCGCGTCATCGAGCCCGCGAGCAGGCTTTGCCCCTGCGGCTGCGGGGAGATGACCCGGATCGGGGAAGACCGCAGCGAGCGGCTCGACATTACCCCGGCCCAGTTCCGGGTGGTGGTGACCATCCGGCCGAAATATGCCTGCCGCCGCTGCGCCGGTGCTGTGACCCAGGCCGCGGCACCTGCCCACCTGATCGAGGGAGCTCTGCCCACCGAGGCGCTGCTGGCCCACGTCCTGGTCGCGAAATATGCCGATCATCTGCCTCTCTATCGCCAGGCGCAGATCTATGCCCGGGCCGGGCTCGAGCTTGGCCGCGGCGTGCTGGCCGATTGGGTCGGCAAGGCGGCGTTCCATCTGCGGCCGGTGGTCGACTGTCTCGCCTCGCAGCTGAAGGCCTCGGGCAAGCTGTTCATGGACGAGACCAGGGCCCCGGTGCTCGATCCCGGCCGCGGTGCCACCAAGACCGGCTATCTTTGGGCCCTGGCGCGCGACGACCGCCGCTGGGGCGGCGCCGATCCGCCCGGTGTCGTCTACTTCTATGCGCCAGGCCGTGGTGCACAGCATGCTGAGGCAATGCTCGCCGGCTTCATCGGCGTGCTGCAGGTCGACGGCTACGCCGTCTACAAGACCCTTGCCGGCAAGCGTTCCGCCGACGCGCCGCTGACGCTGGCCCACTGCTGGGCACATGGGCGGCGGGAGCTGCGGGCGCTGTTCGACCAGGATGCCTCGCCCATCGCCGAGGAAGGCCTGCGCCGGATCGCCGAGCTCTACCGGATCGAGGCCTTGATCGTGGGCCAGTCGCCCGAGCGGCGCCGGGCCGTGCGGCAGGAGCGGACCAAGCCCCTGGTCCTGGCGTTCGGCGCCTGGCTGGCCGAGGCTCGCTCGAAGCTGTCGCGGAAGTCCCGCGCTGGTAAGAAGCTTGCCTACTTCGCCCATCACTGGCAGGGCCTGCAGCTGTTCCTCGACGACGGCCGGGTCGAGATCGACACCAATCCTGTCGAGAATCGCATCCGGCCTCTGGTCCTCACGCGCAAGAACGCGCTGTTCGCCGGCCACGATGAAGGTGCCAGGAACTGGGGCCGCATCGCCTCGCTGATCGAGACCGCCAAGATGAACGGCATCGAGCCAGCCGCCTACCTGACCGCCACCCTCGAGGCGATCGCCCGCGGCCACCCAAACAGCCGCCTCCACGAGCTCTTGCCCTGGGCCGCCAAGCCAGCGTCAAGCTGAACAACATAGGCGGGCCAGAGATCGCTACGACCAACCTCTACAACGAGCGGCCGCAATGGCTGCTGGATGCCCATGGCGCGCTCGACGAGGCCGTGGCCGCCGCCTATGGCTGGCCCGCTGACCTGCCGGACAACGAGGTGCTGGCCCGCTTGCTGGCGCTCAACCAGGAACGGGCAGCGGCGGGGCGATGATCGGCAGGCGACCTTGCTAAGCCCCCAGGCGTGGGGGATGCACCGCTCGGCGACAGGCCTCACAGGCGTAGGTGGGAGGCCCTGCCTGGGACCGGCAGGTAGGGCGTCTCATGGTAAGTCCCAGGGATCGATCACGGACACGCCGCAGCTGGCGAAGTCGCGGTCGCGAGTGGCGATGGCCGCGCCGTGCGCCAGCGCGATGGCGGCGATCATCCCATCTACCGGCAGGATGGGGTGTCCGGCCTGTCGGCGCTGCCGGGCGATCGCGGCGTAGGCGGGGGCTGCCGCCGGGTCGAAGCTCAGCATCCGGCCGGCGAAATCCTCCTTGAACATCGCCTCCGCCTGCTCGGCCAGCGCCTGGCGGCGCTTGCCTTCCGGCAGGATGCCGATCCCGAACAGGATCTCGGCATAGGAGATGCTGCTGACATGGAGCGCCGCCGCTGGCTGGCTGGCCGTCCAGCGCAGGACCTTCTCCTCGGGCCGGGGCCGCATCAGCTCGGAGAGCACGTTGGTGTCGAGCAGGATCACTCGAAGGCCGGCGGCTCGCGCCCGGGTCCGCGCGCCGGCAGCTCGAGCTCGACGCCGCCGAGCGGGGCGAAGCGCCGGCGGATGGCCTCGACCAGCGCGGCGCCTGTCGCAGGCCTTGCCGTCGCCAGCGCATCCTTGAGGATGGCGCGGGCCTCAGCTTCCATGGACCGGCCGTTGGACGCAGCACGCTCGCGCAGCTGCTCTTTCAGCGCGGGATCCAGATGGCGGATGCTGAGCGAAGCCATCGGCGTGCTCTCACCATGAGCGGTCACGGGGTCACTCTAGCGTCCAAGGGATTGGGGCGCCTATCCC
>CAWHNT010000042.1:0-81938 GCA_963830775.1 uncultured Alphaproteobacteria bacterium
AGCAGTACGGCCTGCAGCCCGGGCCGCTCCTCTTCGACAGCAACCCCGAACTGGTCTGGGGCCTGATGGCCAGCCTCTATATCGGCAACGTGCTGCTGCTGCTCTTGAACCTGCCCCTTGCCGGGGTCTGGGTGAAGCTCCTGGCGATCCCGCGACCCTGGCTCTATGCCGGCATCATGGTCTTCGCCACGCTCGGCTGCTACACGCTCAACAACAACGTCACCGACCTCATCGTCCTCTGGGTCATCGGCCTGATCGGGTTCGGCATGCGCGTGCTGGACGTGCCGGTGGCCCCTTGCGTCGTCGGCCTGATCCTGGGCCCGCTGGCCGAGCAGCAGTTCCGCCGTGCCCTGGCGATCAGCGAGGGCGACGCGTCGGTCTTCTTCACCCATCCGATCTCGCTGGCGCTGCTGGTCGATCGCTGTCGTCCTCGTGCTGCTGCCGATCTTCATGCGCCGCCGCCGGCCAACCCACGAGAACCTGCCCGCCAGCACCCCCGCCGAGTCCGTCTGACCTGTCTGCTTCGACGTGATCGTCACGACCAATCTCTCCGGCGACATTCTGTCCGACGAGATGGCGGGTCTGGCTGGCGGCCTCGGCATGGACCCGGGTGCGACCATCGGCAAGGATGCTGCAATCGTCGAAGCGGTGCATGGCTCGGCTCCGGACATAGCTGGCAAGGGCATCGCCAACCCTCTGGCACTTCTCCTCGCGGCGAGGCCTCATGCTGGAGTATGCTGAACGTGGCGAGCTGGTCAGGTGTCTGCGAGAAGCGATCGACTGCTCTCTGCACAAGGACGGCATCCGTACGCCCGATCTGGGTGGAAAAGCATCGACGGCTGACGTCGCTAGGGCGATCGCTTGGCAGGTGAAGTAGGCCAGTCAATGGAGACTCCGAAAAGCCTGATCCAGACATCAGGGAGGCATCGGATGACAATCCATAAATTATCGATGATCGAACGCAAGCCGGGCGGCTTTCCTGCGCCCAATCCGTCCGAGTGCAGCGAGCATCACAAGGCGGGTCGAATTCCGATCTTCCATGGCACGAGACTTCGTCGCCTATGTTGACCGGCTTGAGGATTTACCGGAGGCAAAGTTCGTCGAGCGCGACAACAGGATCATCGGCGAGGTGACTCGGTGGGAGCACGGCCGCTAAGGGTCGAGGCCGGCCACCCTCCGAGCGGGAAGCAAGCAGAAGAGGGCCTCTTGTCCGATCCGCAGGCATGCGGCAAGAGCGGGCACGAAGCCCTGCCGCAAGGACCATTTTTGCTGGTCGAGAGCACATCGAGAACCCGACCTCGGCTGCTGCGCTCCCTAGCGCTCGAGGGGTTCGCCGTGACGTGGTGAAGGCGCCGGCCGCACTGGAAGCGGCCTGCAACGGGACCTTCGCCCATGCCCGCGTCGATGTACGGTTCCGCGATCGCAACACTCTTGATCTGATTCGGAATATCCGCGGCCGGCAGTCTAAACTGCGGATCGTCGTCATCGCTGATCACGACAGCTTCGCGACGGTAATCATGGCTCTTCGCGCCGGAGCAGATGATTATCTATCGATCCCTGCATGTGAACGGGACCTGGTCGATGCTCTTTTAGGGTGCGGACGGCCGCTGCCGCCCATCTCCGAGACTCCGCTAGGAGCTGAACGTGTCCGCTGGGAGCACATCCAACGGATTCCGACACCATGCGGCCACAAGGTCAGCGACGCGGCGCGCTGCCTGCGCATACATCGGCGCACCTTGCAGCGGCTCCTGAGTAAGCGGGCGCCCTACCCGCGCGGGTCGTTGAAGCCTTGAGGATATCCATCGCCGAGAGGAGGCAAGCATGACCAAAGCATCCGATCTTCTGGCCGCGGCGCTCGAGAACGAGGGTGTGGAGCGGATCTTCGGGGTGCCGGGGGAGGAGAACCTCGACGTGGTGGAGGCGCTGCGGCGCTCGAAGATCGACCTCGTGCTGACCCGGCACGAGCAGTCGGCGGCGTTCATGGCCGCGACCTACGGCCGGCTGACGGGCAGGCCCGGGGTGTGCATCAGCACGCTGGGGCCGGGTGCCTTGAACCTCGCCACCGGGGCGGCCTACGCGCATCTGGGTGCCATGCCGATGATCCTGCTGACCGGGCAGAAGGGGATCATGTCGAGCCGGCAGGCGCGGTTCCAGGTCGTGGACATGGTGGCGACGATGCGGCCGCTCACCAAGATGGCGCGCCAGATCGTGAGCCCGGCCACCATCCCCAGCGTGGTGCGCGAGGCCTTCCGGGTTGCCATGGAGGAGCGGCCGGGGCCGGTGCATCTGGAACTGCCCGAGGACATTGCCGGCGAGGAGGCGCCCGAGGTGGCGCTGATCCCGCCGCACCCGATCGAGCTGCCGGTGGCGCACCCGGCGGCGCTCGACCGGGCGGCCGAGATGATCCTGGCGGCCAAGCGCCCCTTGGTGATGCTGGGAGCGGCGACGAGCCGGCCGCGGCTGGCAGTAGGCCTGACCGGCTTCATCCGCCGCACCCAGCTGCCCTTCTTCAACACCCAGATGGGCAAGGGCACGGTGGCGGGCGGGCACAATCTCTACATGGGCACGGCCGCCCTCTCCGAGCGCGACTATGTCCACGAGGCGATCGACAGGGCCGACCTCATTCTCTCCATCGGTCACGACACGATCGAGAAGCCACCCTTCATCATGGGGCCTCACGGACCCCAGGTGATCCATGTCGGCTACATGCCGGCCAACGTCGAGCAGGTGTTCTACCCGCATGCCGAGGTGGTGGGCGATGTCGGCCCCAGCCTGGCTCTCCTGGCCGATCGGCTGGAAGGGCGGCTCAGGACGGCGGGAGCACTCCAGCCGCTGCGCCAGGGCATCCTGGACCGGATCAGGGACCGGGCGGAGGAGAGCCGCTTCCCGCCCACGCCGCAGCGGATCGTGCACGATGTCCGCCAGGTGATGCCCGAGGACGGGATCGTGGCGCTCGACAACGGCATGTACAAGATCTGGTTCGCCCGCAACTACCGCACCTGGGTCCCCAACACGCTGCTCCTCGACAACGCCTTGGCCACGATGGGTGCCGGGCTACCATCGGCGATGATGGCGTCTATGCTCTATCCCGACCGGCGCGTCCTGGCCGTGTGCGGTGACGGCGGCTTCATGATGAACAGCCAGGAGATGGAGACGGCGGTCCGCCTCAAGCTGAACCTGGTCGTGCTGATCCTGCAGGACAATGCCTATGGCATGATCCGCTGGAAGCAGGCGGTCGACAACTTCGCCGACTTCGGGCTCACCTTCGGCAACCCGGACTTCGTGAAGTATGCCGAGGCCTATGGTGCGGTGGGTGCCAGGGTCGAGGATGCCGAGGGCCTGGCCCCGACGCTGGAGGCCGCGTTCGAGGCCGGCGGCGTCCACATCGTCACCGTGCCGATCGACTACTCCGAGAACGTGCGGGTCCTGGTGGACGAGCTGAAGAACCGCGTGCCGGCCGAGGCGGCGGATTAGCACAAGGCCAGAGCGGAGGACGACCTCACCATGAGAACCAGGGCCGCGGTGCTGGGCGCCATTGGCGCTTCCGCACCCTATGCGACGTCGAAGCCGCTGCGGATCGAGGAGCTGGAGCTGGACCCGCCGGGGCCGGGCGAGGTGCTGGTGCGGATCAGGGCCGCGGGCTTGTGCCACTCCGATCTCTCGGTGATCAACGGCGACCGGCCGCGGCCCGTGCCGATGGCGCTGGGGCATGAGGCGGCGGGGGTGGTCGAGGAGCTGGGCCCAGGCGTGGAGGATCTCGCCCGCGGCGATCACGTGGTCTGCGTGTTCGTGCCGTCCTGCGGCCATTGCGAGCCTTGTGCCGAGGGCAGGCCCGCTCTGTGCGAGCCGGGTGCGGCCGCAAACGGGGCCGGCACGCTGCTCGCCGGCACCCATCGGCTGCACCGCCCGGACGGCACGGTGGTCAACCATCACCTGGGCGTCTCGGGCTTTGCCGAGCATGCCACCGTCTCGCGCCGCTCGCTGGTCAAGATCGACAAGGAGCTGCCGCTCGAGGAGGCGGCGCTCTTCGGCTGCGCCGTGCTCACCGGCGTGGGGGCCGTGGCCAACACCGCCCGCATCCCGGTGGGCTCCTCGGTGGCGGTGATCGGGCTGGGTGGTGTGGGCCTGTGCTCGCTCCTGGGGGCGATCGCGGCCGGGGCGCGCGAGGTCGTCGCCATCGACCTTGCCGACGACAAGCTGGCCTTCGCCCGCCAGCTCGGGGCGACATCCACCTTCAACGCCAGGGACCCCGACTGCGCCGACCAGGTGCGCAGCGCCACGCGGGGTGGGGTCGAGTACGCGTTCGAGCTTGCGGGCTCGACCAGGGCGCTGGAGCTGGCCTACCGGATCACCCGCCGCGGCGGCACCACGGTGACGGCCGGCCTGCCGCCGCCCACCGCCACCATGCCGCTGGCCCCGGTGAGCCTCGTGGCCGAGGAGCGCTCGCTCAAGGGCAGCTATATCGGCACCGCCGTGCCGAGCCGGGACATCCCGCGCTACATCGAGCTCTATAAGCGCGGCCGGCTGCCGGTCGACCGGCTGATGAGCGGGACCCTGCGCCTGGACGAGATCAACGAGGGCTTCGACCGCCTGCACGAAGGCAAGGCGATCCGCCAGGTTCTCGTGCTGTAGGAACGCGCCACATGACGAGCCTTCCTTCCTGGGACGAGATGAGCAAGCGCTGGCGCGAGCTCTATGACCAGCAGGCCGATCTGGCCCGGAGCTGGGTCGACGGCCAGGCGAAGCTCGCCGGCACGCTGGCTGCGGCGGTGCCGGGCGACCGTGCCAAGGCTGAGGCCGAAGCCATGGCCGAGCTCTGGCGCTCGTGGCTGACCCTCGGCGGCTCGCTCGGCAGCATGCCCGGCATGGGCGAGCCTGGCCGGATCGCCGGCGAGACGATGGGGCGCTTTCTCGATCCGATGTCGCTGGCGCTCGTGGGCGGCAGCCAGGTCGGCGAGACCATCCGGCGCCTGACCGAGGGTCCACGCCTTGCCGACCTCGGCGCCATCGAGCGGCGCATGGCGCGGGTCATGGAGCTCTGGCTCGCGGTGCAGCAGCGCGCCCGCGCCTACGAGGCGGTGGTCGCCGGAGCGTGGGTGGAGGCCAACAGGCGCTTCGCCACCGAGTACCAGGAGCGGGTCCGCGCCGGTACCGCACCGACCGAGCCCAAGGAGGCGCTCAAGCTCTGGCTCGACATCGCCAACCGCACCCTGCTCGAGACCCATCGCTCGGAGCAGTTCCTGAAGGCGCAGGGCGAGCTCCTCCGCCAGGGCATGGATTTCCTCCTGGCCGAGCGGGAGATGGTGGAATCGCTCGTGGAGCCGGCGGGTTTGCCGACCCGCTCGGAGATCGACGAGGTTCATCACTCGGTTCTCGATCTGAAGCGCCGGGTGCGGGCTCTGGAGAAGGCGGCGAAGGTGGAGCCGGCCGTGCCGCAGGCGGCAGCAACGCCGGCCCGCAAGCCCGCCCGCGCCGACAGGGAGCGAAAGCATGATCCCGATGCCCACGGCCAGCATGGCCGGCCCGGCCGAGCTGATGCGCGCCGCCGCCGCCTTCAACGCCAAGCTCGCGGCCGGGGTCGAGAAGCTGGGCCGGATCAAGGACGAGGACGTCCAGATCGCGACCACGCCCAAGGACGAGGTCTTCCGCACCGACAAGGTCACGCTCTACCGCTACCGCCCGCTTGCCGAGCAGAAGATCAGGACCCCGATCCTGATCGCCTACAGCCTGATCGGCCGCTACACGATGACCGATCTGCAGGAGGACCGGTCGCTGATCCGCAACCTCCTGAAGCAGGGGCTCGATGTCTGGGTGGTGGACTGGGGCAACTCCAGCCGCGCCGACCGCTACCTGAAGATGGACGATTATGTCCTGCATTACCTCGACGACTGTGTGGAGGCGATGCAGCGCGCGACCGGCACCGACAAGGTGAACCTGCTGGGGATCTGCGAAGGCGGCGTGCTCACGCTCTGCTACGCGGCCCTGGTGCCGGAGCGCATCCGGAATCTCGTGCTCACGGTCACCCCGCTCGATTTCCACGCCGACCGGAACGAGGAGAAGCTGGAGCACGGCTTCATCAATGTCTGGACGCGCAGCCTGACCGCCCAGGATGTCGACCGGATGATCGAGGTCTGGGGCGTGGTGCCGGGCGAGTTCCTGGGGGCGGTGTTCTCCATGCTCACGCCGATCCGCAGCATCACGAAGTATAATCTCGACCTGCTCGAGGTGGTCGAGGACGAGGCCAAGCTCCTGAACTATCTGCGCATGGAGAAGTGGCTGGCCGACCGGCCGCACCATGCCGGCGAGGCCGCCAAGCAGTGGCTCAAGGACCTCTACCAGGAGAACCGGCTGATCCGGAGCGAGTTCGTGCTCGGCGGGCGCAAGGTCGAGCTGCGCAACCTCACCATGCCGGTGCTGAATATCTACGCCCAGGACGACCACATCATCCCGCCGCCGACCGTGCGGGTGCTGGGGGGCAAGCTGGGTACCGAGGACTATACCGAGCTCGGCCTGCCGGGCGGGCATATCGGCGTCTTCGTCTCCGGCAAGTCGCAAGGCATCGTCGGCAAGGGCATCGTCGACTGGCTCGCCAGGCGCGACTAAGGATCAGCGGTCCAGCGGCGGGAGGGGCCAGTGCGCGACAAGGTGGTGAGTGCTGCCGAGGCCGTCGCCATCATCCGCTCGGGCGACATGATCGCCACCTCGGGCTTTGTCGGCGTCGGCACGCCGGACGAGATCTATGGCGCTCTCGAGCGCCGGTTCCTGGAGACCGGCCGGCCGCGCGAGCTGGGGCTGCTCTTCGCCGCCGCTCCCGGCGACGGCAGGGAGCGCGGTCTCAATCGTCTGGCCCATGAGGGCCTGATCGCGCGCGCTGTGGGCGGGCATTGGTCGCTGGTGCCCAAGCTCGGGAGGATGGCGGCGGAGGGAGGGATCCAGGCCTGGAACCTGCCCCTGGGCTGCGTCTCGCAGCTCTTCCGCGAGATCGCAGGGCGGCGGCCCGGCCTGCTCAGCCGGGTGGGCCTCGGCACCTTCGTCGACCCGCGCAACGGCGGCGGCAAGCTCAACCCGAAGAGCACGGACGATCTCGTCCGGGTGATGGAGATCGGCGGCCGGGAATGGCTCTTCTACGAGGCCTTTCCGGTCAACGTGGCCATCATCCGCGGCACCACCGCCGATCCCGAGGGCAATGTCAGCATGGAGCGCGAAGCACTCCTGCTCGACAATCTGGCGATCGCCATGGCGGCCAAGGCCAGCAAGGGCTTCGTGATCGCCCAGGTCGAGCGGCTGGCAGCCGCGGGCGCACTTCCGGCCAAGCAGGTGGCGGTGCCGGGGATCCTCGTGGACTGCGTGGTGGTGGCCGAGCCGCAGAACCATCTCCAGACCTACGGCACGCCCTTCAGCGTCGCCTTCTCGGGCCAGCTCCGCGTGCCCTTGGACCGGGTACCGCCTTTGGCCCTGGACGAGCGCAAGATCATCGCCCGGCGCTGCGCCTTCGAGCTGCCGATGGGCGGGGTGGTCAATCTCGGCATCGGCATGCCCGAGGCCGTGGCCGCCGTGGCGCAGGAGGAGAACCTCCTCCAGCACATCACGCTCACGGCCGAGCCCGGGATCATCGGCGGGATGCCGCAGGGCGGGCTCGACTTCGGGGCCGCCGTCAACCCGTCCGCGATCATCGCCCAGAACCAGCAGTTCGACTTCTACGACGGTGGCGGTCTCGATCTTGCCTGCCTCGGCATGGCCCAGGCCGATGAAGCCGGGAACGTGAACGTGAGCCGTTTCGGCGGCCGCTTCGCCGGGGCGGGCGGGTTCATCAACATCACCCAGAACGCCCGCCGTCTCCTCTTCGCCGGCACCTTCACCGCAGGCGGGCTCGAGGTCGAGGCCACGGGCGACGGCCTGCGCATCGTGAAGGAGGGCAGGGCGCGCAAGTTCACGGGTGCGGTCGAGGAGATCACCTTCAATGGCCGCCGCGCTGCCGAGGCCGGCCAGGCCGTGCTCTACGTCACCGAGCGCTGCGTCTTCCGCCTGACCCCTGAGGGACTGGAGCTGGCCGAGGTGGCCGTCGGGCGTCGACATCGAGCGGGACATCCTGGCACTCATGGACTTCCGCCCGCTGGTGCGCGAGCCCAAGCCCATGGACCCTCGCCTGTTCCGGCCCGAGCCCATGGGGCTCGAAGTCATGCTGCTGAGCCGTCCGCTCGCCGACCGCTTCTCGCTCGATGCCGAGCGGGGGATCATGTTCATCGACTTCGCCGGCTATCGTGTCCGCTCGACCCGGGAGGTCGAGGAGGTGCGGGCCGAGGTCGAGCGTCGCTGCATGCCGCTCGGGCGGAAGATCGAGGCCGTCATCGACTATGACGGCTGCAGCATCGACCCTGCCATTGCCGAGGCCTGGTTCGACATGGCCCGCGACGTCCAGACCCGCTTCTACGCCAAGGCCAGCCGCTACACGACCAGCGCCTTCATGCGCCTGAAGCTGGGCGACGCGCTGACCCGCCGCGAGATGGCGCCGCACGTGTTCGAGACCGCTTCCGAGATGGCAGCCAACCCGCCGGCACGGGACCGGTGACGCCGCATCTCAGGACCCATCTCGGGCTCTCCTTCTGGGGCTTCCACCATCTGGCCTACTGGGAGTGGGGCCCGGAGGAGGCCGAGAGCACGGTGGTCTGCGTGCACGGGCTCACCCGTCAGGCGCGGGACTTCGACGTCCTGGCGCGGGCCCTCGTCCGCACCGGCCGCCGGGTGGTCTGCCCCGATCTGGTCGGGCGGGGCATGAGCGACTGGCTTGGCGACGGCGAGGGCTACACGCTGGTCCAGTACTGCGCCGACATGAACGCGCTGATCGCCCGGCTCGACGTCGATCAGGTGGACTGGGTCGGCAACTCGCTGGGCGGGCTGATCGGCATGATCCTCGCAGGCCAGCCGCAGACCCCGATCCGCCGCCTCGTCGTCAACGATATCGGCCCCTTCATCCCCGGTGCGGCCGTGCGCCGGATCGGCCGCTACCTCAACGGCCCGCCGCCCCGCTTCCCCGACCTTGCCGCGGCCGAGGTCCATTTCCGCGAGATCCTGGCCCCCTACGGCACGCTCTCCGACCAGGAGTGGCACCACCTCACCGAGCACAGCATCCGCCGCCATGCCGAGGGCGGGTACATCCTGCGCTGCGACCCCGCCATCGGCGAGGCCTACCGCCCCTGGCGCGTGGGCAACGTCACCATGTGGGACCAGTGGGAGAGGGTACGCTGCCCGACCCTCCTTCTCCGCGGTGAAGAATCGGACATGCTGCTGGCCTCGACGGCGGAGGAGATGACCCGCCGCGGCCCCAAGGCCCATCTGCTCGAGTTCCCGGGCGTCGGCCACGTGCCGACGCTGATGACCCTGGACCAGATCACGCCGGTGATCGAGTTCCTCACGCGCGGCAAAGCCTGACGGCGCAGGCTCCGGCGCCGGTGCGGTCGGTTGGAGTTTTCGGCACGACTCTTATCGGGTCAGCACCGCGGACAGGCGAGGCGGGTGAACAGGCATGGAAAGCGCCACAAAGCTTTGCTTCTGGGTCTTGGGCGGAATGTTCGCTGTCCAGTTGTTCACGTACACCACCGCCCAGGCAGCAGTCACCAAAGGCCCCGTGACGGACGAGATCGACGTCCTGATGATTCCCAAGGGGGCTCCGATCGAGTTCGGCGGCTATTGGGTACTGTCGGGTCCGGATTTAGCGCTCGGGATCGACCAGAAGCGCGGGGTGGAGCTTGCGATCAAGGATCAGGGGCGTGTGCTTCTCGGCCATCCTCTCAAGCTGATCGTGGAGGATTCGGGTTGCACCGCGGAAGGTGGTCAGACCGCGGCCGTCAAACTTGCCGCCCATGCGAGGCTGGTGGCCGTCCTTGGTCCGTCCTGTTCCAGCGAGGCCATGGCGGGCGCACCGATCCTGTGGAAGGCGGGGATCGTCAGCGTATGCACATCGTGTACGGCACCCTCGCTGACGGCACCCGACCGGAAGCCCGGCTATGCCGGTTTCATGCGGACGGTCTACAGCGACAGCGATCAGGGTCGGTATGACGCGACGTACGCGCGCGACGTCCTGAAGGCGACGACGCTGGTGACGATCCACGACGGCAGCCCGTACGCGGAGCAGCTGACGTCCGTCATGGCCAGGAACTTCGCGGGGCTGGGCGGCAAGGTGCTCTCCCAGGAAGCGGTGTCGCCTACCGAGGTCGACATGCATCCGGTTCTGACCCGGATCGCGACCGAGCAACCGGACGTCCTCTATTTCCCGGTCTTCGTTGCTGCGGGTGCCCAGATCCTGCGCCAGGCCAGGACGACGCCGGGACTGGGACAGACGGCGCTGCTCAGCTCCGGTCAGATGACGGCCGATTTCATCGCTGCGGCCAGGGACGCCGTCGTGGGCTTTCGCTTCACCTATCCCGATGTCTCAGCCGACGCGCACGGTGCCGGTTATCCCGCCTTCGTCGAGAAATACAAGGTGGCCTATGGCGAGGGGCCGATCTCGGGCTTCCATGCGAACGCCTACGATGCCGCGACCCTGGTCCTCGCCGCGATCCAGAAAATCGCCGTCAGGGACAGCGAGGACAACCTGCACATCGGACGCCGGGCGCTCCGCGATGCGGTGCTCGGCGTCAGGCTCGATGGTATCAGCGGCCCGATCGCCTGCAATCCTTACGGTGAGTGTGCCCAATTCAGGCCCGCTGTGTATCAGTTCACCAACCCCGATCCGAAGTCGTTCAGCATCGGCCAGAACCCAAGGAAGATCTGGCCGTGAACCCTGGCGGGCGACCGCAGGGAGTTGCTGACGGTGCCGAGCGCTAACAATGCCTAACAACAGATAACGGGTAATTCTCCGGTCGCCGCGCGAGTGTCACGCCACCAGGCCCGACAGCCGCAAAAGGAGGCTCGCCCGTGCGACGAACAGCACCCGTTCTGCAAGAGCCTACGACCGGCGGGCCCCTCCGGGCGCAACAGGCATGCCGCGTTCTTGCCAGCGCGACCACGACACTCGCCTTAAGCCTCTGCGCCGTCACTGCCCCCAACGCGGCGGACGACCGCTCGATCCGTCCCTTCACCGTGCAGATACCGCAAGCCACGCTCGACGACCTGCGGCGGCGCGTCAAAGCCACGCGCTGGCCCGACCGCGAGACGGTGGGCGACTTCTCTCAAGGGTGTGCAACTTGAGAAGCTGAAGCCGCTTATGGAGTACTGGGGAACCTCCTACGACTGGCGCAAGGCTGAAGCGAAGCTGAACGCACTGCCGCAGTTCGTCACCAGCATCGACGGGCTCGACATCCACTTCATCCACGTCCGCTCGCGCCATCCAAAGGCTCTGCCGCTGATCATGACGCATGGTTGGCCCGGGTCGTTGTTCGAGCTGCTCAAGACGATCGATCCGCTCACCGACCCCACGGCACATGGCGGCGGCACCGAGGACGCCTTCGACCTCGTCCTGCCGTCCATCCCCGGCTTCGGCTTCTCGGAGCAGCCGGAAGGAACAGGCTGGGGCCCCGAGCGCATCGCCGGCACCTGGGACGCGCTCATGAAGCGCCTCGGCTACACGCGTTACGTGGCACAAGGCGGTGACTGGGGGGCGATCATCGCCGATGCCATGGGCCGGCAGGCTCCTCCGGGTCTGCTCGGCATCCACGTCAACAGGGTCGACCGTGCGTCGACCATCCCGCCGGACGTTGCAAGGGCGCTGAGAAACGGGGAGCCTGCGCCGGCCGGCCTGACCACCGAGGAACGGGCGGTGTTCGATCGGACCAGGGAGTTCTACAAGAATGGCCTTGGCTATGCCGCGATCATGGGCACGCGCCCGCAGACGATCGGGTACAGCCTCGCGGATTCGCCGGTGGGCCTGGCCGCGTGGTGCTATGACAAATTCGCCGATTGGGTGCTAGGGCCTGCCCTCAATTGCGGGATCAAGCGGCGCTGCTGGGCGGTTGGGAGGGCTTTGCAGCCCGGAGGAGACTGGACGATGCGCCGCTACGCCCTGCGCGACGACCAGTGGGAGCGGATCAGGGACCTGCTGCCCGGACGCCCCGGGCATGTGGGCGTGACGGCCAGGGACAACCGCCTGTTCGTGGAAGCCGTGCTCTACCGCTACCGCGCCGGCATTCCCTGGCGCGACCTGCCGGAGCGGTTCGGCGCCTGGAAGAAGGTCCACACCCGCTTTTGCCGCTGGGCCAGGAGCGGGGTGTGGGAGAGGGTGTTCGAGCATCTGGCCGATGCGGCGGACAACGAGTACGCGATGATCGACAGCACCATCGTGCGCGCCCATCAGCACAGCGCCGGCGCGACCAAAAAGACGGCGACGAAGCGATCGGGCGCAGCCGCGGCGGTCTGAGCACGAAGATCCACGCCACGGTCGACGCGCTGGGCAACCCGACCGGCTTCGCCCTCTCGCCCGGGCAGGCGCACGACCTTGAAGGTGCCGACGCCCTGCTGCCGGACCTCGCGGCCGACGCGCTGATCGCGGACAAGGCCTTCGATGCCGAGGAGCGCGTGCTCAAGCCTCTGGCGGAGGCCGGCAAGACGGCGGTGATCCCGCCCAAGGGCAACCGCAAGGAGCCTCGCCCCTACGACAAGGACCTCTACAAGGCACGTCATCTGATCGAGAACTTCTTCGCCAAGCTGAAGCAGTTCCGGGCGATTGCCACCCGGTACGACAAGCGGGCGGTGCACTTCCTCGGCGCCATCTACCTCGCGGCCAGCGTCATCTGGCTCAATTGAGGGCAGCGCTCACCCGCGGCGAGCCGGAGCGTTCGCTTACCCGTGACGAGATGCTCGACAACATCACGCTCTACTGGCTGACGAATACCGGGACCTCGGCCGCGCGGATATACTGGGAGAACAACGCCAACCCCAGGGCAGTCGATGTCGGCATTCCCGCGGCGGTGACGGTCTTCCCCGGGGAGATCTACCAGGTGCCGAGGAGCTGGGCGGAACGTGCCTACCACAAGCTCGTCTACTACCATCGAGTGGACAAAGGCGGCCATTTCGCGGCCTGGGAAGAGCCGAGGCTCTTTTCGGAAGAGCTGCGCACGGCCTTCCGCTCGCTTCGCTAGTCTTGGAGGACGAAAGGAGATCTACGTGAGAACGACTCGAATCATGGTGGCAGCGGCGCTGATCGTCGCGAGCGCTCTGGCGCCGCACGCCGTGCTGGCGCAGCAGCAGGGCGTCAAGCGCACCGATCTCCAGCGGCACGATCTCAGCGTCCCCGGACGCGAGGTCATCCAGGTGCGGGTCGAGCTCGCCCCAGGAGTGGCGTTCCCCAAGCACTCGCATCCGGGCGAGGAGATCGTCTATGTCCTCGAAGGCTCGCTGGAGTATGAGGTCGAGGGCAAGCCGCCGGTGACGCTCATGGCCGGCGATGTCCTGTTCGTCCCAGCTGGAGCGGTCCACTCCGCGAAGAACGTCGGCAGCGGCAATGGTGCCGAGCTCGCAACGTACATCGTCGAGAAAGGAAAGCCGCTCGTCGTCCTGGCGGAGTGAGCGCAGCTCCCTGAGCTAACCTGAGGTTTCCAACAACCGCCGGGCCTTGATCAGGTCGGCCGTATCGAACCCTTCTGCGAACTGCTCGAGCACCGGCTGCAGAAGCGCTCGGGCGCTGTCGGGTCGTCCTTGCGCAACCCGCAGCGCTGCCAAGGTCGGTGGCGGCGCGCAACTCCCATGCACGCGCTCCTTGACGACGGCTCAATTCGAGGGAGCGCATGAGGCAGATCTCGGCGTCATCCTCCCTGGGCTGTGGCCCGGAGAGAAGAAGATCGCCCTGCACGCGAAGCAGCTCCGGCATGTAGACAATGTCGCCGTTGCTCTCGACGAGCTGGATCGTCCTGTCGATCAGCGTCAAGCCTTCAGCAAGCCGGCCCGTCGCCGCCAGTCCTTGCGCGAGCGAGATGTTGAACTCCGTCGTCAGCAGCCCGTAACGCGCCTCGTGGAGGGTCTCCAGGCAACGCTGCAGGCTATCCACCCCGCCAATCGCATCGCCCTGGCAAATGGCCAGCTGCCCTTTCAGGCCTTGTCCAACCGCAACATGGGGGCCCAGCGAATTCGAGTCCGCGTCGGAGATAAATTTGTCGATGTAAGTCTCGGCACTCCGCAGATCGCCAGTCCAGAAGAACACCCCGATGACCCAGGCCAAAGCACCGGTCAGCGAGACCGGATGGCCCTTGACGTCGTCGATGGCCTGGTGCGCGCGCTCAATGGCCTGGGCAGGATGACCCAGCAACCATAAGGTCCGCGCCAGTGCCACACCGGCCCGATAGTGGCGATCGGCAGCAAGATAGATCATGCTGGCCCGCCGAGGACGCGACCAATACTGCAGCGAGCTCTCGAGCGTGGCGCGGGCCTCGCCCAGCTCGCCCATGAGGAAGAGCACCCGGCCCACCATGCAATCGGCAAACGCTGTCGCTGCCGGCGCCTCGATGCTCCCGGCAACGACCGAGCTCCGCCTGGCGTAATGGAGTGCCGTAGTGAAGTGCCCACCGCGCAAGTGGAACATGTGGAGCATGCCGAGCAGCCCCATCTGGCCCAGCAGATCGCCACGTTCTTCCGCAATGGCGAGGCTTCTGTTCAACGCTGCCTGGGCCGCATCGCCTTCTCCATGCATGTTCATCAAGGAGGTGCCGAGACCCGCCTGAAGATGCATCTCCTCGGGCCCGCCGCGATCGGCATCACCTAGAGCCAGAAGCGCCCGCTCCGACCAGCGATGACATTCGGGCAGCAGCGACATCGCCCAGAACACCGGCACGGCAGCAGCGGCCAGCCCGACTCCCGACCTCGGCATTGCCGTTGAGGCTGAAGCACCATTCCAAAGCTGCACGGACATTGTTGAGACCGGCGAAGTAGGGTGCCCGTTCCGTCCCGGTCGACAGGGTGGACCACTCCGCACCCGTCTGCTCGAGCCACCGCCGGTAATAGGCCGCGTGGCGCGAGGCCAGATCGGCGAACCCGGCATCGCCGGCGCTGAGCTCGAGCGCGTAGGCGCGTGTCGTGTCGAGAAGCCGGTAGCGCATCATGGCGCCGATGGGGTGGGTCGCTACCATCGACTTGGCGACCAGGCTGTCGATGGCGACCACGACAACCGCCTGATCGACCGCAGCGTCGGTCACGACGGCCAGCGCCGCGTCGAGCGTGAAATGCCCGACGAAGATCGCGAGGCGGCGAAGCACCACGCGCTCCACCTCGGGGAGCAGCCCGTAGCTCCAGTCCAGCGTTGCCTGCAGGGTCTTCTGGCGCGGAGGTGCGGTGCGCAGCCCCAGCCACAGCAGGGTCAGGCGCTGGTCGAGCAGGGCTGCGGTCTGGTGGAGGCCGTAAGCCTCGACGCGCCTGGCGGCCAGCTCGATCGCCAGCGCCACGCCGTCGAGCTTGCGGCAGATGCCGACGACGATGGCGGCTTCCGCATCGCCAAAGTCCACGCGAGCGCCGGTCGCCGCGGCGCGCTCCATGAACAGCCGGGTGGCGGAGAAGCGCTCAGCGACCGCCGCCGTGATCGCCGAATCGTCGGGCGGACAGGCAAGCGGCTCCAACCTGTAGGCGTGCTCCCCTGCCACCTGAAGCGCCTCGCGGCTCGTTGCCAGCATGTGGACGTCGGGTGCCTCGCCGAGGATGCGCGAGGCCAGAGTTGCCACCGCTTCGATCAGGTGCTCGCAGGTATCGAGGATCAGGAGACTTCGCTTGTCGCGCAGGTGAGCGACCAGAGTGGCGGCCGCATCCTCGGACTGGACGGACAATCCCAGCATGGAGGCCACGGCCGTGGCCACCAGGTTGCGGTCGTTCAGCATGCCCAGGTCGACGAAGAGCACGGCCCCCGCGAAAGCCTCGATCAGGTGATGGCCGACCGCCACGGCGACCGTCGTCTTGCCGACGCCGCCGGCACCGACGATCGTGACCAGGCGTGCAGCGTTCAGCCGTCGCGCAAGCCTGAGAACATCGTCGTCGCGCCCGACCATCCCGATGGGCCGGGCGGGCAGGTTGCTGTAGGGGAGGCGCGCCGCCGATGCCGGCTCCTGGGCCAGCTCGCCCGTCTCCACGACCGGCGCCACGAAGCAGTAGCCTCGCCCGGTCAGGGTCTCGATGTAGCGTGCGCCGTCCTTCCCATCGCCGAGCGCCTTGCGCAGGCCGGCCATGTGGAACCGCAGGCTGCCTTCTTCCACCCTGACGTCGGCCCAGACGCGGGCTAAGAGATCGTTCTTGGTGACGAGCTCGTTCGGACGGGACAGCAGAGCAATCAGGATGTCGAGCGCACGCGCGCT
Organism: uncultured Alphaproteobacteria bacterium; assembly: GCA_963830775.1. Classification (GTDB taxonomy): domain Bacteria; phylum Pseudomonadota; class Alphaproteobacteria; order Geminicoccales; family Geminicoccaceae; genus CAWHNT01. The sequence goes on from CAWHNT010000042.1 coordinate 16,263, forward strand.
CAACTTTACGGGCTCACCATCCCTGGTGAGAAGCCTTTCGCTCGTGACCAAGCGGAACGGACCGAACGACAGGACGTCCCTGGTCTGCGCCGTCCGCGTTGTGATGGCGTCGTCCCTCGTAGCCCCCAGCCGACGGCCGGCAGTCTACGAGAGCTGTCGGCACTGGCAAGCGCTAACAGAGCCTAACGACAGATAACGAGCAATTTCTTCGTCTACTCCCCAAGTCTTACGCGAGTAGGCCCGTCAGAACTTGAACACAAAGAGACATGCCGATGCGCACGACAGCTAACGCCGAAGTGATCGGTTATGATCGCCGGCGGCTTTTAAGCACCGCCGCCCTGGGTATCGCCGCCGCCGGTTTCGCCAGCCTGGTTCCGGCGGCTCCGGGTGTTGCGGATGCAGCGGATGCCATCCGCCCCTTCCGCGTCTCCGTCCCCGACGAGCAGCTCGTGGATCTCCGCCGACGCATCGCCGCGACGCGCTGGCCCGGCCGGGAGACGGTCGCTGATCGGTCGCAGGGCGTACAGCTCGCAAAGCTCCAGGACATCGTCCGCTACTGGGGTGCCGACTACGACTGGCGCAAGGGCGAGGCCAAGCTCAACGCACTCCCCCAGTTCATGACCGAGATCGACGGGCTGGACATCCATTTCGTCCACGTCCGCTCGCGCCATCCGGACGCCCTGCCGCTGATCATGACCCATGGCTGGCCGGGCTCGATCTTCGAGCTGATCAAGACCGTCGGTCCGCTCACCGATCCGACGGCGCACGGCGGCCGCGCCGAGGATGCCTTTCACCTCGTCCTGCCGTCCATGCCGGGCTACGGCTTCTCGGGCATACCGACAGGCACCGGATGGGGCCCCGATCGCATCGGCCGCGCCTGGGACGAGCTGATGCGGCGTCTCGGCTACGAGCACTATGTGTCGCAGGGCGGCGATTGGGGTGCCGTCATCTCGGACGTGATGGCACGTCAGGCGCCCGAGGGGCTGCTGGGCATCCACGTCAACATGCCGGCGACGATCCCGCCGGAGATCGCCAAGGCGCTGAGCAATGGCGAGCCGGCTCCGGCCGGGCTTTCGGCCGAGGAGCAGGCTGCCTACGAGCAGATGCGCGCCCTCTACACGAAGGGCTCCGGCTACGCGCTGATGATGGTGACCCGTCCGCAGACGCTTGGCTATGCGCTGAACGACTCGCCGGTCGGCCTGGCGGCCTGGTTCTATGACAAGTTCGCCGACTGGACCTACAGCGGCGGCGATCCCGAGCGGGTCCTCACCAGGGACGAGATGCTCGACGACATCTCGCTCTATTGGCTGACCGGCACCGCGACCTCCGGTGCGCGGCTCTACTGGGAGAACAACGCCAACAACTTCAATGCCGTCGACATCTCCATCCCGGCAGCCATCACGGTCTTTCCCGGCGAGATCTACCAGGCGCCGCGCAGCTGGGCCGAGCGCGCCTACCACAAGCTCATCTACTACAACCGGGTCGACAAAGGCGGCCACTTCGCGGCGTGGGAGCAGCCGGAGCTCTTCGTCCAGCGAACTCCGCGCCGCCTTCAGATCGCTTCGAGCCGCAGGCTGATCTCCGGTGTTCGAAGCAGTGGCGCCAGTGTGGCAAGTTGAGGGGATCTGGACATGAGCAGCACGCAAGCGCGTAGCCCAACCGCGACTGAGACCTCGAGGGAGGGGGCGGTCGACATGAGGCTCGAGGTCGTCGTCATCCCTGTCGCGGACGTCGACCGCGCCAAGAGCTTCTACGGCAACCTCGGTTGGAGGCTCGACGCCGACTTCGCAGGTGACGACTGGCGCGTGATCCAGTTCACGCCGCCTGGCTCCGGGTGCTCGGTCATCTTCGGCAGGAACGTGACCGCGGCGGCTCCGGGCTCCGCCCAGGGACTCTATCTCATCGTCTCCAACATCGAGGACGCCCGCAGCGAGCTGCTGCGCCGCGGCGTCAGGATCAGCGAGGTGTTCCACGGCGCCGGTGACGCGCATGCCGGCGCGGACGAGCCCTATCTGTCCGGGCGGCTCCGGGTTGGCGGACCGGATCCCGAGCGCCGCAGCTACGGCTCGTACGCCTCGTTCAGCGATCCGGACGGCAACGGCTGGCTGCTGCAGGAGGTCACCGCGCGATTGCCCGGACGGGTGGAGGCGGGCGCCATCGACATTCACCTCGTCGACCGAGCTCGCGGCTGCACTCCGCCGAGCGGCGGCCGCACACGGCGAGCACGAGAAGCGGACCGGCGGGCACGATGCGGACTGGCCGGACTGGTATGCCGAGCACATCGTCCGGGAGCGGGGCGGCAATCATCAAGACAAAGAGCCAGCAGCATGAGACGGGCAGAACCGGTCGGCATATCTCGCGGTCGCTTTCTTGCGATGGTCGGCCTTTCGGCTGGAGCCACGCTGCTCTCCCGGCGGCCCCTCCATGCAGAGGACAAGGCTGGCCAGGCGGATGTGCCCAGTTCAGGGTCGACCCAATCGTTCGGCCCCCTGAAGCAGGTCGAGGCCGGTCTCCTGAATGTCGGCTACGCTGAGGCGGGCCCGGCCGACGGCCCGGTGGTCATCCTTCTGCATGGCTGGCCCTACGACATTCACACCTATGTCGATGTGGCACCGTTGCTGGCCGCCAAGGGCTATCGAGTGATAGTCCCCTATCTGCGAGGCTATGGCACGACCCGCTTTCTCTCGAGCGAGACGGTCCGGAATGGCCAGCAGGCAGTGATCGCCGTCGATATCATCGCCTTGATGGATGCGCTGAAGATCGAGAAGGCGACCATAGGCGGCTGCGACTGGGGTGCGCGGACGGTCAACATCATGGCGGCCCTTTGGCCAGAGCGATGCAAGGCCATGGTCTCGGTCAGCGGGTACCTGATCGGCAACCAGGCGGCCGGCATGATGCCTCTGCCTCCCAAGGCGGAGCTCCTGTGGTGGTATCAATTCTACTTCGCCACCGAGCGCGGCCGGGCCGGTTACCAGCAGTATACGCGCGATTTCGCGAGGCTCATCTGGCAGCTCGCCTCACCGAAGTGGCAGTTCGACGATGCCACGTTCAATCGCAGCGCCGCGGCATTCGAGAACCCGGACCATGTCGACATCGTCATCCATAACTATCGCTGGCGGCTCGGTCTCGCCGAGGGCGAGCCACGGTATGACGAGCTGGAGAAGCGTCTCGCGGCTGGCCCGCTGATCACCATCCCCACCATCACGCTCGAGGGCGATGCCAACGGGGCACCACATCCGGATCCTAGCGTCTATGCCGCGAAGTTCTCGGGCAAGTACGAACACCGGCTGATCAGTGGCGGCATCGGGCACAACCTCCCGCAGGAGGCGCCCCATGCCTTCGCCCAAGCAATCGTGGACGTTGCCGAAAGCTGATTGTCCAGGCTTGCACCATGACCCAAGTCCCCAGCGCAGGCACCGCACCTCTGGTCGGCAAGGTCATCTACACGGCCAGGATCCGCACCACCGGAGGGCGTGAAAGCGGCACGGCAAGGAGCTCTGATGGCCTGCTCGACGTCAGGCTCTCCGCGCCCGGCTCCGGACGCCTCGGCACCAATCCAGAGCAGCTGTTCGCCGCGGGCTGGTCGGCCTGTCTCGAAAGCGCCATCGCACTTGCGGCTCGCAAGAAGGGCATAGTCCTTCCGGCCGAGACAAGCATCGACGCCGAAGTGGATCTGAGCCTGGTGGACGGCGGGTACTTCCTCAGCGCTCGCCTCGACATCAGCCTGCCGGGCGTCGAGCGCGAGGTCGCTCAAGCCATCGTCGAGGAAGCGGATCGGATCTGCGCCTATTCCAAGGCAACTCGCGGCAACATCGACGTGACGATCAGGGTCGTCTGAGCGGCCCGAAGCTCCAGGCGGCCGCGCAGAAATCGCGTGTGAGGATGCCGGCAGATGCCTCGCGCCGAAGCAAGCGGCGTGGACGGCTAATCTTGGCCGGACAGGCCGGTGCGAACAGAACCAGTGGAGGATCAGAGCATGAGCAGCGAGCGGAAAGTCGTCATCGTCACCGGTGCCTCCCAAGGCATCGGCGCCGGGCTGGTGCGCGCCTATCGCGAGCGTGACTATCGCGTGGTCGCCAATTCCCGGTCGATCAGCCCGGGCGCCGACCCGGACGTGCTGGCCGTGGCGGGCGACATCGGCGAGCCGGAGACCGCCCAGCGCATCGTCAGCACCGCGCTCGAACGCTTCGGGCGCATCGACACGCTGGTCAACAATGCCGGCGTCTTCCTCTCCAAGCCGTTCATCGAGTTCACCGAGGACGACTTCGCCCGCAACATGGCGATCAACGTCGCGGGCTTCTTCCACATCACCCAACGGGCCGCGGCAGCGATGCTGGAGCAGGGCTCCGGTCACATCGTCAGCATCACCACCGCCCTCGTCGATCAGCCGATGGCCGGCGTGCCCGCGGCACTCGCCTCCCTGACCAAGGGGGCCCTGAACGCGGTCACCCGGTCGCTGGCGATCGAGTTCGCGGCCAAGGGCGTGCGGGTCAATGCCGTGGCACCTGGCATCATCAAGACGCCGATGCACCCGGTCGAGACCCACGCCGCGTTCGCGGCCCTGCACCCGGTCGGCCGGATGGGCGAGATCCGCGACGTGGTCGACGCCGTCCTCTTCCTCGAGAGGGCGTCCTTCGTCACCGGCGAGATCCTCCACGTCGACGGCGGCCAGCACGCCGGACGCTGGTAAGCTCCGGCACGCATTCTCCCGCCCCGAAGGAGGAATCCGGCATGCCCATCGTCACCATCCAGGTCACCCGCGAGGGAACGGTGCCCGGCCGCGCCTCGGTGTCCGCCGAGGAGAAGGCTGCCCTGATCAAGGGTGTCAGCGAGCTGCTGCTCGAGGTCCTGAAGAAGCCCCTCGAGTTCGACCTTCGTGGTCATCGAGGAGGTCGACACGGAAAATTGGGGCTGGGGCGGCCTGCCCGTGCTCGAATACCGGCGCCGGCGCGCGGCGGCGACGATCGATCCCGACCCGGCGACATAGCCCTGGCGCAATGGCCCGCGGCGCCGGCGGGCGCCAGTTCACCTTGCAACGGAACCATATCCGGTCGACAAGCTGGCATCGAAGGCGCCGGGCCCGAGACCGACGCCGCTACCGGTCGGCCACTCTTGCCGGAACTGAGGGCGCTGGCCCGGCTCACGTTCGTCGACGTCACCCTCTGGGCCTTGCGCGCCGGAGTGGTGGTCATCATCGTCGCCGGCACGAGCGGCACGCTGCTGAAGGGCCGCTACGCCGCCGCGCAATGGCTCGACCTCCTGGTCTTCGGCCTGACGCTCGGCAGCGTCTATGCCTTGATCGCACTCGGCTACACCATGGTCTACGGCGTCCTGCGCCTGGTCAATTTCGCCCATGGCGACACCATGATGACGGGCGCCTTCGCCGGGTTCTTCATGGCCTCGGCGCTGGACGCGTCCGGCACGCTCTATGAGCACCCGGTGCTCGCGATGGCGGCGATCCTGGTGGTTGCCATCGTCACCGCGACCCTCATCGCGGTGCTGACCGAGCGCATCGCCTATCGCCCGTTCCGCCAGGTGCGCGGCCTGGCGCCGCTGATCTGCGCCATCGGCGTCTCGTTCTTCCTCGCGCACACGTTCCGCGGCATGTTCGGAGCCGGCGTCCGCTCATACCCGGATCTGATCTGGGAACGGACGCCGATCGAGATCCTCGGCTTCGGCGTCCCTGCCGTGTACGTCCTCGTGATGCTCACGGCCATGGCCGCGATGATCGTGCTCCATATCATCGTGCAGCGGACCTGGATGGGAACGGCGATGCGCGCCGTCTCGGAGGATGCCGAGGCCGCCGCCATGATGGGCATCGACGTCGACAGGGTGGTGGTGTTCACCTTCATGCTCGGCGGTGCCATGGCCGGCATCGCGGGCGTCTGCTACGCCCTGGTCTTCAAGCAGGTCCATTTCCTGATGGGGTTCACGCCCGGCATCAAGGCGTTCGGTGCCGCGGTCCTGGGCGGCATCGGCAGCGTCCCGGGTGCCATGCTGGGCGGCCTGTTCCTGGGGCTCGCCGAATCGGTCGGCCCGGCGCTGCTCCTCGACGGCCTCGGCATCCCGGCACCCTACCAGCTGCGCGACCTCATCGCCTTCACGCTCCTGATCATGGTCCTGATCTTCCGGCCGCAAGGCATCTTCGGGCAGCGCATGGCGACGAAGCGGGCCTGACGATGGCGGCCGGGACGCCCGGCACGGGGCGGGTGGAGCGCTCTCCGGCACGGCGCGCCGTCCGCACCGGACTCCTCTTCGGCACCGCCGCCGTCTATCTGGCGCTTGTCGGCCTGCTGCCGCTGATCCACGAGCGGTGGATCATCGTCGACGTGCTGACGCTCGGCCACGCTGTGCTGATCGCCCTCGGCCTCGGCGCCGGCATCGTCGTTGCCCGAGGCGGGGTCGGCCGGCCGGGTGGGCCGGTCCTGGTGCTGAGCCTCGTCGCGGGCGCGCTCGCGGGCTTCCTCACCGCCCTGCTCGTGCTGGCGATGGAGACGGTCGACCTGCGCTCGATGTTCATCGCACTGTCGCCAGCCCTGTCGGCCATGCTCACCTTCGGTCTCGGGCTGCCGCTGGGGCTCGTCGCTCCCGTTTGCGGCGGTGCCGTGCTGGCCGTGCTGGGCGCCCTGGTGGCGCACGGTCCACCCCCGATCAGGCAGCCGCTGATCGTCGGCTGCGCCGCTGTGGCACTCATGGGCGTCTTCCAGGAGCTGATCCAGCTCATGATGCCGCTCGGCGACCTCGTGCGCGAGATGCTCTACACCTGGGAGGGGCTGTCCCCGCAAGGTGCCGTCATCACCTTCGTCGTGGCCGCGGCCGGCACTGTCGTGTGGACACGCTGTCGGGACCGAGTTGCGTGCATGACGCGGCACCGGCACGCAAAGCGCCGCGAAGATCGTCCTGGCCATCGTGCTCGTGCTGCTCTTCCCGATGCTTGGCGGCTCCTATGCCGGCCAGGTCATGATGCTGGTGGGCCTCTACACGCTGATGGGCATGGGGCTCAATCTGGAGGTCGGCCTCGCCGGCCTCCTCGACCTCGGCTTCGTCGCCTTCTTCGCGGTCGGGGCCTACACCACGGCACTGCTCACCGCCGACAGCCCGCACGCGCTGGCCGCCTTGAGCTACTGGGAGGCGATGCCGCTTGCGGTCATGGCCTCGGTGGGCGTCGGCGTGCTGTTCGGCGTTCCGGTCCTCGGCATGCGCGGCGACTATCTTGCCGTGGCAACCCTGGGCCTCGGCGAGATCGTGCGCGTCATCGTGCAGTCCGACATGGCTGCACCCCTCCTGGGCGGCGCTCAGGGAATCCTGCACATCCCCAGGCCCTGGATCGGCAGTCCACGAGCTGAGCGATCCCGTGGCGCTGTTCTACCTGACGCTCGCGCCTCGGCGGTGGCCGCCTGGTGCGCCTGGCGGCTCGAGACCTCGGCGCTCGGCCGTGCCTGGATGGCGGTGCGCGACGACGAGGACGTGGCGGAGGCGCTGGGCATCAACCTCGTCAAGGTGAAGCTGCTCGCCTACGGGCTCGGTGCCGCCTTTGCCGGGCTTGCCGGCTCGATCTTCGCCACCATGCTGACCTCGGTCTATCCCTCGAGCTTCCAGCTCCTGATCTCGATCAACGTGCTGGCCCTCATCATCGTCGGCGGCATGGGCAGCCTGCCCGGGGTCGTGGTCGGTGCCGTGGCCCTGGTCGGCCTGCCCGAGCTCCTGCGCGAGTTCGACGAGTACCGCTATCTCTTCTATGGCGCCCTGCTCATCATCATGATGCGGGTCAGGCCTGAGGGGCTGTGGCCGGCCATGGCCCGCCGCCGCGAGCCGCGGGACGCCGGTTGGTAGCCATGGCAGCAAGCGGCGAAGCGCTCCTCACCGCCAGACGTCTCACCGTGCGCTTCGGTGGGCTGACCGCACTCAATGAGCTCGACCTCGCCGTGGCCGAGCGCACCATCCACAGCGTCATCGGGCCGAACGGTGCCGGGAAGACCACCCTCTTCAACTGCATCATGCGGAGCGTCGAGGCCAGCGGCGGCGCGATCCGGTTCCGCGGCCAGCGGGTCGGCGGCCTTACCCCGGACCGGGTAGCGGCCCTGGGGATCAGCCGCACGTACCAGCACATCCGGCTTTTCCGCAGCATGACGGCGATCGAGAACCTGCTGGTCGGCATGCACCTCCATCTGCGCTCGCCCTGGTGGGGGGCACTGATCAACTCGCGGCACACGCGGCGGGAGGAGGAGGGGGCACACGAGGAGGCGCTGAAGCTGCTGCGGCTCACCGGCCTCGGTGGCCGCGGCGACATCCTCGCCCGTCACCTCACCTATGGCGAGCAACGCCGGCTCGAGATCGGCCGGGCGCTCGCGACCCGGCCGAAGCTGCTGATGCTCGACGAGCCCACCGCCGGGCTGGATCCGCGCGAGACCTCGGAGATGATGGCGTTCATCAGGATGCTACGTGACAGCTTCGGCACGACCATCCTTCTGATCGAGCATCGGATGGGTGTCGTCATGGGCATGTCCGACCGTGTCACCGTGCTGGATCGGGGCAGGAAGATCGCCGAGGGGACGCCGGCCGAGATCCAACGCGATCCCAAGGTCATCGAGGCTTACCTCGGCAGCCCGAAGGTGCCATTCGCAACAGGTGGCACGCTGCGACCTCGACCGGCACCCTGACGAGGCCGCGACGGCCCTGCTCGTACACTGACGCCGTTCCCGCGCGTGACCCGACCGCGTGAGGCAAGTTGCCGGAAGGCTCTCCGGCAACGGGCAGAGGCCCCATGTACCGGCCGTTCTCAACGGCCAGCATGTCCCTCCCGGTGCTTCAGGAGACTACTTCTCCAGAACGTAAGTGCCGGGCGAGTCCGCGAGCGGCGGATGCGCCTCGCTGCCCATGGAAGGCGCTGCCACCTTCTTGCCCGAGCGCTCGCCGAGCCAGGCCAGCCAGTCGGTCCACCAGCTGCCATTGTGCCGGGTGGCGCTCTCCAGCCAGGCTTCGGGCGTGGCCGGCGGAGGCGACGTGTCGTTGACCCAGTAGGCGCCCTTGCCGCCGGCAGGGTGGTTGACGATGCCGGCGATGTGGCCGCTGGACGCCCGGACGAACCGCACCTTGCCGCCAACCAGTTGCGTGATGCGCCAGGCCGCGTACCACGGCACGATGTGGTCCTTCTCGGCTCCTACCGCGTAGATGTCCTGCTTGATCCGGCCGAGATCGATCGGCTCGCCCGCCAGCGTGATCCGGCCGGGCTTGATCATGTTGTTCTCGCGATAGGTGTTGCGCAGGTACCAGCTGTGCGCCGCCCGGGCCATGCGCGTGCCGTCGCTGTTCCAGTACAGGATGTCGAAGGCGGGCGGCTTCTCCCCCATCAGGTAGTTGTTGACCACGTTCGACCAGATCAGGTCGTTCGAGCGCAAGAGGCTGAACATGTTGGCCATCTCGCGGCTGTCGAGATAGCCACGCTCCATCATCTGCTGCTCGACGAAGTCGATCGAGGGCTCGTCCATGAAGACGGCGGTCTCGCCGACCTTCTCGTAGTCCTGCATCGAGACCATGAACGTCGCCGTCCCGAAGCGCTTGTCACCTCGGGCGGCGAGATAGGCCAGGGTGAGGATGAGGAGCGTCCCGCCGATGCAGTAGCCGACCGGGTTCACCGTCCTGCTGCCGGTGATGTCGCGGATGACCTCGGCTGCCGCGAGCGGGCCGTCCTGCATGTAGTCCTCGAAGGTGATGCTCTCCATCGAGGCGTCGGGGTTCTTCCAGCTGATCACGAACACCGTGAAGCCCTGCTGGACGAGGTGGCGGACCATGCTGTTCTTGGGCTGCAGGTCGAGGATGTAGAACTTGTTGATCCAGGGCGGCAGGAAGAGCAGCGGCACGGCATGGACCTGCTCGGTCTCCGGCGCATACTGGATGAGCTCGATCAGCCGGTTGCGGAAGACCACCTTGCCCGGCGAGACGGCGAGGTTGCGCCCGGGCTCGAAGGCCGTCTCGTCGACCATGCTGAGCCGGCCCTCCTTGAGGTCGTCCAGCAGGTTCCGCACGCCGTCGGCGAGGCTCGCACCGCCGGTCTCCATGACCCGGCGCAGGGCCGCAGGGTTGGAGAGCAGGAGGAGCGTGGGGCTCGTGGCATTGACGAACTGCTGCAGGTGGAAGCGCAGACGTTCCCGCTCGGCTGGCTCGTAGTCCCCTGCCTCGACCTCGTTCAGCAGATAGTCGGACGCCAGCAGGTACATGTCCTTGAGCGTCCGGTAGGCCGGGTTGTTGTGCCATTCGGGTGCTTCGAACCGCTTGTCGCCGGCACCGAGCCCGGACCGGGTCGCGGCCTGCCCTTGGCCAAGCCAGCGGTTGGTGGCGCTGTTCCAGGCTTCGATGGCCGCGTTCCAGGCCTTGGCGTTCAGCTCGACGGCCGCGGTGATGGCCCGGCCGGGATCCGCCAGCGAGCGCAGCCAGACCGTGCGCAGCGCTCTGGCCACCTCGGCCCAGTCGACGGGGATGACGTCGTGGAGCGGGTTGGCGTTCCACATCCGGTCGATCGCGGAGAGCAGCGGGTCACCGGCGAGCATGGTGCGAAGCTGCTCGGTGCCGGCCGACAGCATCTTGCCGGCCGCCGCGTCGGGCCCCATCAGCCAATGCTCGCCGGGGACAGCGAGGCCTGGGCCCCCGGCAGGGCCCATGTGCCCTTTCATCCAGGACAGCCACACGCCCAGCGCCGCGTCGGGCGGCGTGGAGGAAACGGCTCCGGCGTCCTGATCCGACGAGCCGGACCCCTGATTACTCCGCCGCGACGTGCTGGCCATGACATTCCCCTCGATCTGGAGCTGGCTCCTCTGAGAGGAAATGGTCCGACACCCGCCCGGGGGAGCGAGGCAGTCTGTCGCCGCCTATAGCCGGCCGCGCTGATCGAGCCGTCGGAAGGGACCGGTCCAGCCTAGCCGCCCCGCCGTTTCCTCTCCGCATCATCCCAAGCGGTGAGCGCCTGATAGTCGGGCACGAAGCCCAGGCCCTTCCTCGCGTCCGACGAGACCGCCTTCTGCGAGGTGACCACGTCGATCACGGCCGGCATGTTGGCGAGCGCCCGCTCCAGCGCCGGCTTCAGCTCGGCCGCATCCTCCACCCGCTCGCCATGCGCCCCCAGGGCCCGGGCCATGGCGGCATAGTCCGAGTGCTGGAGGGTCGTGCCCACCACCCGGCCGCCATAGTTGAATTCCTGGTCGTAGCGCTCGATGTTCCAGGCGGCGTTGTTGGCGACGATGAACACGGCCTTGGCACCGTGCCGGACGGCGCTGTCGACCTCCATGGCGTTGAAGCCGAACGCACCGTCGCCGTTGACCGAGATCACCTGCCGGCCAGGGAAGGCAAGGGAGGCGGCGATCGCGAACGGCACGCCGACGCCGAGGCAGCCGAAGGCACCGGCATCCATGTAGGTGCGGGACTGGAGGCCGATCCGGGCGAAGCTCAGGATGTCGCCGCCGTCGGCGATGCCGATATGGTCCGGGGCCGCGACCTGCGGCGATCGCATCGAAGATGCTGGCCGGATGGATCTTGCCGTCGGGCAGCGCCTCGCGGGCACGCGCCGGTGCGGCCGTCCGCTCGCGCTGCTTCTGCGGCGCATCGCCTCCGCCCAGGCCGGGTCGATGCCGGGCGGCCGGTTGCCCGCGGCCTCGACCATCGCCTTGAGCGCCAGGCGGGGTGTGGCCAGGATCTCAGGAGCACCGCGGCGGTTGTCGACCAGCTCGCCCGCATTGTCGGCAAGCCGCACGAAGCGGGCGTCCGGGAACACGGCAGGCGAGCCGTAGCCCAGCTGGTAGTCGAGCTTGCGGCCGATGACGAAGACGAGGTCGGCCTCGGTCATCGCGGCGGCGCGGACGGCACCGACGAAGGAGGGATGGTCGGAGGGGACGAGCCCGCGGCTCTCCTGGGTGTCGAGATAGAGGGCACCCGAGGCATCCAGCAGCCGCACCAGCTCCTCGCCGGCGTTGCGCGCGCCGCGGCCGGTGACGACCAGGGGCCGCCGCGCCGACCACAAGGCCTCGACCGCCGCACCGATGGCATCGGGATGCGGTGCGATCTCGCGCGGGCCCTTCGGCTCCAGCCACTCGTCGAGGACGAGCGCTTTCGGCACCGTGATCCGCAGCACGTCGGTCGGGATCTCGACATAGACCGGCCCGGGCTCGCCCAGGTCGCCCATCGCCCGTGCCACCGCCTCGTCCAGCTCGCGGATCACCTGGTCGGCGACGCGGAGCGTGCGCGAGGTGCGGGTCACGGGCCTCAGGATGTCGGCGTGCGGGATGTCCTGCAGAGGGCCCATGTTGACCTGCGGCCGCGGCGGGCAGCCGCCGATCAGCAGCACCGGCACGCGGGCGAGCGAAGCGTTGGCGATCGGCGGTCACGGTGTTGGTCACACCGGGCCCCGCCGTCACCATCGCCACGCCCAGCGTGCCTGTGAGCTCGGCATGGGCGTGCGCCATGTGGACCGCCGCACCTTCGTGGCGGGCGTCGATGATGCGGATGCCGAGCCTCGCCGCATGGTCCCAGATCGGCTGGATGTGGCCGCCCTGGAGCCCGAAGATGCGGTCGATGCCGCGCGCCTTCAGGAAACGCGCGATCCAGGCCGCACAGGCGTTGGGGTCGGCGTTGAGGTCCTGCGTTTCGCTTGCTGCCATGGTCAGCCTCCCTGTCCGCCTGATAGCCGCGCCTTGAGGAGCCGGTGCTGGATTTTCCCAGTGGCGGTGCGCGGCACCTCCTCCTCGCGCAGGAAGCTGAACGAGCGCGGGCGCTTGTAGCCGGCGACCCGGTCCCTGCACCACGCCGAGAGGTCGGCGTCGCTCGCGAGCGCACCATCGCGCAGGATGATCACCGCATGCACGCGCTCGCCCCACTTCTGGTCCGGCAGGCCGACCACCGCCACGTCCTGGACCGACGGATGGGCACCCAGCACGGCCTCGACCTCGGAGGGGTAGATGTTCTCGCCGCCGGAGATGATCATGTTGCTCTTGCGGTCGACGAGGTGGATGTAGCCGTCCGGGTCGCGGCGGGCCATGTCGCCCACCGTGCAGTACTCGCCGCGGAACGCTTCCCTGGTCTTCTCGGGCAGCTTCCAGTAGCCGTCGAACGTGTAGGGATTGCAGGAGTAGAGCTCGCCGGCCTCGCCGTCCGGGACTTCGTTGCCGTCGGCGTCCATCATCCTGATCGGGGCCGAGCCCACGCACTCCCGGCCAACCGAGCCCAGCTTCGTGAACTGCTCGTGCGGGCGGAGCATGGTGACCCATCCGGCCTCGCTCGAGCCGTAGAGCTCGAACAGGCCCGAGCTCGGGAACATCTCCATGACGGCGCGCTTGGTGTCCGGCCGCGCCGGTGCCGAGGAGATCATCAGCTTCTTCACCCGGCCGAGCTCGAGGTCGGCCCTCGCGGCAGGCGGCACGCCCAGCATCATGATGTAGTGGGTGGGTACCAGCGAGGTGAAGGTCGAGCCGCCCTGGGCCAAGGTCCTCAGGCAGTGCTCGGCATCGAAGCTCTTGCGCGAATAGATGTTGGTAGCACCGCCGCAATAGAGGAACGAGCCGAAGAAGTTGAGGGAATTGGCATGACACATCGGCATGACCAGGAGTGCTGCGTCCTCACGGTGGAGCGAGAGCTCGATCTCGGTGACGAGCGAGAGCAGGACGGCCGCCTTGTGGCTGCGCACCACACCTTTGGGCTTGCCGGTGGTGCCCGACGTGTACATCAGCGTCCAGGGATCGGAGAGTGCTACCTGCTGCTCAGGCTCACTGTCGCTCGCGGCTGCGATGAGATCCTCATAGGCGCGGTAGCCAGCCGGGCAGGCACCCCGGCCCATGTGGATCAGGTTGCCCGCCGGCACCGGCAGGTCGGCCCGGATCTCCTCGACCACCCCCAGAAGCTCGTCCTCGACGATCAGGGCCCTGGCTTCCGAGTTCTCGACGGCGAAGAGCACCTCGGGCCCGACCAGCCGGAAGTTGATCGGCACGGCGATCAGCCCGGCCTTGGCGGTGGCGGCATAGATCTCCGCCCACTCGACCCGGTTGTAGGCCAGGATGGCGACCCGGTCGCCCTTGGCGAGGCCCAGGCCCAGCAGCGCATTGGCGAGCCGGCACGAGCGCCTGTTCCACTCCCAGAAGCTCATCGTGCGCTCGAGGTCGGCGGCACCGGTCCTGGCCCCGTCCAGGCGGGCGTGGACCGTGAGCATCTGGCCCAGGGTCAGAAGTTCCTTCATGCCGACTTCTCCCGGGAGCCTTCACCGCCCGACCCGGCAGTGCGGCTCCGTCTTCGGACGTTGCCCGGCTATCGCGATGTCGCGGCTATGTACGGGCTGGCAGACGCATGCGCGGCAGCAGCCAAACCGACCAGCCTTCCTCGGTGCGCCATTGTTGGCCTCCCTGTTTCTTTGACGGCCGCAAGTGGCAAAGGTTCCGATGCTGTGTCGCTCTTGCGCACGCCGGACCCGCCACGTGGCATGCCCTGACAATTGCTGCCGGAGCCCCGGAGTTCCAGCTCTCGGCAGGGATTCGAGCAGAGCCGATCCGACGCCTCCCGATCCGTCGCTGGTCTTGATATAGAGCGAACGCTCGCTCAATATTTGATCATTGGCTCGGATGCAACAGCCTCCCAGCCGTCACCGGGGTGCGGCATACTGGGTCGGGTTGGCTTCCGGTCGGCAAACCCCTTAATGGCTGTGCCGCGACGCGGCACTCGGCCGCTGCCGGAACACACATCTTCTCGGACTGAGATGGCCAGCTTTAACTCATTCAGGCGTAATTTCCAATCCGAGTACGACGCCACTTGGCAGCGTATTTTCGACCAGCATCGCGATGCGATAAAGATCAAGCGGACGAAGGTGGCGCTGCCCAATTTACAGAAGATCATATCGGCCGCATTGCAGATCAGCAATCAGTCAAGCTTCCACTCGATGACCTTGCGCGATCTGAGCCGTAAGGCCGATGTCAGTATGGGAGCCCTCTACTCGTACATTTCGAGCAAGGAACAGTTGTCAGTGATGATCCTGGAGCATGTGCTGTTCCTGGTAGATACCGTGCTGAGGCCGCCATCGGAACCGGCACTGCCAGCCGAGGAGCGGCTGCGCTGGCTGCTCCGGACCCATATCTACCTGTCCGAGGTGATGCAGCCCTGGTTCTTCTTTGCCTATATGGAAGCCAAGACCTTCGGCCGGCAGGGCCGGCGGATCGCGATCGAGAGCGAGCTGCGCACCGAGCATCTCGTCGCGGAATGCCTTGCCGATCGCCAGGCGGCGGGCGCTTTCGCCGCGGCCGATCCCATGGCGATGGCGTCACTGATCAAGCCGCTGCTGCAGGACTGGTATCTCAAGCCCTGGAAGTACCGCCGGCGGCAGATTGCTCCCGACACCTACGCCGACTGGGTGATCAGCTTCGTCGAAGCCGCTTCATCGGCCCCGCCGCGCAACCTCACATAGCGCGCCAGTACGGCGGGATCCGGAAATAGGCGTGAAGCTCCTCTTCCTGATCATGCGCGGGCTGACCTTCCTCGTCACACGCCGTGAAGTTCGCGGCAACTGGTCGCTATCTCGTGCGGGTCGGGACGGCCCTCTGGAAAGCTGCCGCCGCCGAAGCTATCGTCAGGGCAAGAACGAGCGCTCGTTCTTTATCAAGGCAGGCTGGACCAGGGGAGAAGGTGGTGAGCCCTGCGGTTAGACCCACGTCCCAGCTGGTCGGCGTCCGATGGCGCCAGCAGCATCACGAAGGTGAATCTGGTGCCGGCCGGCTCCAGCGTTGCTCGCCTGCAACGAGCTCCATTTCGGCGGTGGCGGGCAGCATCTTGGCCTCGCTCTGTCACCCGGTGGCGGACGTGACGCCTTGGATTTGACACTCCCCCTCCGAGCTCGAGCAGCTGCGTCAGCGCGCGTCCGCGTTCGTGGACGGAGGTCCTTCTCCCGCTGGAGCAGGACCCGGCCACGCTCGGCCAGGGCGAGAACATCCGCGAGGATCTCCTGCCCGGGCTGGGCGAGCAGGCGCGGGCGCGTGGCCTGTGGTCGCCGCAGATGCCGCGGGAGCGCGGCGGCCAGGGCCTGGGGCCGGTCGGCATGGCGGTGGTCTACGAGGAGCTGGGCCGCGCGCGCTTCGGGCCCGTGGCCTGCCACTGTGCTGCCCCCGACGACGGCAACATGCTGGTGCTGGAGAAGGTCGGCACGGCCGAGCAGAAGGAGCGCTGGCTGCAGCCGATCGTCGACGGCCGGGTCCGCTCCGCCATCGTCATGACCGAGCCGGCCCCCGGCTCGGGCTCCGACCCCGCCGGCATGATGCTGACCCGGGCCGAGCGCCGGGGCGACCGCTACGTCGTGCGCGGGCGCAAGTGGTTCATCACCGGGGCCGAGGGTGCCGCCCACTTCATCCTCCTGGCGCGGACCTCCGACGACCCCCGGCGCGGGCTCACCGCCATGCTGTTCCACCGGGACCAGCCCGGCTGGCGCATCCTGCGCCGGATCCCGATCATGGGCCCGGAGGAGCATGGCGGGCATTGCGAGCTCGAGTTCGACGGGCTCGAGGTGCCGCTGGAGAACGTGCTCCTGGGCGAGGGGCTGGGGATGAAGGTGACCCAGATCCGCCTCGGCATCGCCCGCCTCACGCACTGCATGCGCTGGCTCGGCATGGCGCGCCGGGCGCTGGAGATCGCCCTGCCCTATATCGGCGAGCGGCGGGCCTTCGGGCAGCTTCTGAGCGAGAAGGAGAGCGTGCAGGGCCTGCTCGGCGAGGCCGCGATGGGGATCGAGATCGGCCGCCTGCTGACCATGCGCGCGGCCCTCCGGCTGGAGCAGGGCGGGATGGCGCGGGCGGAGGTGTCGATGGCCAAGATCCAGGTCGCCGACGCCCTGCACCGGGCGGTCGACACGGCGATCCAGCTCCTGGGTGCCAGGGGCTACTCCAAGGACACGCCTCTGGAGTGGATGTACCGCTACGCCCGCCAGGCGCGGCTGGTCGACGGTGCTTCCGAGGTGCACCGGATGGTGGTGGCGCGCGAGCTCCTGCGCGACAGCGGCGGGTTCTTCGCATGGAGCTGAACACCCCCGCTGTGGCCGCGTTCGTCCGCCACGCCGCCCGGGCCGACACCGTCACGATTGAGCGTCTCGAGCGCTTGGGCGGCGGGGCGATCCAGGAGAGCTGGGCGCTCGACCTGGTGCTCGAAGGCGGCAGCCAGCCCGGCCGGCACGAGCTCGTGCTGCGGACCTCCGCACCCTCGACCATCGCCGTGTCGTGGGACCGCCCGGAGGAGTTCCGCATCCACCAGGCCGCGTACCGGGCAGGCATGACCGTGCCTGAGCCACTGTGGCTCGCCGAGGGGGCGACGAGCCCGCTCGGCAAGCCGTTCTACATCATGCGGCGGGTGCCCGGCATCGCGCGCGGCGACCAGGTGGTCAAGGACGCGGCGGTGCGGGCCAAGGGTGAAGCGCTGGCGGCACGCCTGGGTGCTGAGCTCGCCAAGCTGCACCGGATCGGGCCGCCGGCTGCCGGGCTTGGGTTCATCCCGGTCCCGGAAGAAGCACCTGCCCGTGCTCGGGTGGCAGAATATCGCCGCTACCTCGACGAGCTCGATGCGGCGGAGCCGGTGCTGGAGTGGGCACTGCACTGGCTGGAGCGTAACGCGCCACCGACCTTCGACCTTACCCTTATCCATGCCGACTTCCGCACCGGGAACTACCTGGTCCAGGAGGGCGAGCTCATGGCCGTGCTCGACTGGGAGTTCGCCGGGTTCTCCGATCCGCTCGAGGACCTGGGCTGGATGCTGGCCCCGTGCTGGCGCTTCGGTGCGCCGGACCGCGAGGCGGGTGGGGTCGGCTCGCGGGCCGCGTTCCTCGGCGGCTACGAGGCCGAGGCCGGGCGGCCCGTTCCCCGCGAGCGCCTGCTCTACTGGGAGATCATGGCGACGGTGCGCTGGGCGGTGATCGCACTCCAGCAGGCGGCACGTCACTGGTCCGGGGCCGAGCCCTCGCTGGAGCTGGCCCTGACCGCCCACATCGTCCCTGGCCTCGAGCTCGACCTCCTGACCATGATCGAGCGGGCCGACATGGAGGAGCCGGCAGCATGAGCCAGTCGAGCATGGCCGCGAACCTGCTCGCGACCGCCCGCAACCTGCTCCGAAGCGAGATCGCCCCGGCCCTGCCGGGCAATCTGCGCTTCCCGGCGGCGATGATCGCCAACGCCATGGCGATCGCGTCCCGGGAGCTGGAGCATGGTGCGGACAACCGGGCCCAGCTCCGGGCTCTCCTGGCCCGGCTCTATCCCGAGCGGCCGGAGACGGCTCCGCTCGACGATCTTCAGCGCAGCTTCGCTCGCGACCTGCGCGCCGGCCGTTTCGACCATGAGGAGCATGCGGGCCTGCGCGCTCTGCTGCGCAGCTACATCCAGCTGCGCCTCAAGATCAGTGCTCCGCATCTGGCGGAGAAAGCGGGGACGACGCCATGAGCACCATCTTCGACCTCGGCGGCAAGGTGGCGCTGGTGACCGGCGCCTCGGGTGGGCTCGGCCTGCACTTCGCCCGCACGCTGAGCGGTGCCGGGGCCAAGGTGGCGCTGGCCGCCCGCCGCCGGGAGCAGCTCGAAGCCAACGTGGCGTCGATCGCAAGTGCGGGTGGCGAGGCCATGGCGGTGGCCATGGACGTGACCGACCCGCAGAGCGTCGAGCGGGCCATAGCCGAGATCGCCGAAAGCCTGGGTCCGGCCACGATCGTCGTCAACAACTCGGGAATCGCCGTGCCCGGCACTGCCCTCGATGTCGATCCCGATGGCTGGGACAGGGTCATGGACACCAACGTCAAGGGTGCCTGGCTGGTCTCCCGCGCGGCGGCGAAGCGGATGATCGAGGCGAAGCTCGAGGGCAGCATCGTCAACATCGCCTCGATCCTGGGCTTCCGGGTCGCCGGGCAGGTGGCACCCTACGCGACCTCGAAGGCCGGGCTCCTCCACCTCACGCGGGCACTCGCCTTCGAGTGGGCCCGGCACCGGATCAGGGTCAACGCGATAGCACCGGGCTATATCGAGACCGACATCAACCGCGAGTTCTTCGCCTCCGATGCCGGCAAGGCGCTGCTCGCCCGCATCCCGCAGCGCCGGCTGGGTCGGCCCGAGAATCTCGACGGCGCCCTCCTTCTCCTCGCCTCCGAAGCCTCGGCCTACATGACCGGCAGTGCGATCGTGGTCGATGGCGGCCACCTCCAGTCCACGCTCTAGAGCCAGGGGCAGGGTGCCTGATGAGCACGGAGAAGATGAAGACCTTGTTCCCGGGGCTCGACACCCTGGCCTCGACGTGGATGACGGCACTTCTGCCGACCGGCACCGGGGGCGGGCCGATGGAGCTCGCGACCCGGCTGCTCGATCCGCGCCAGTGGCTGGGCGTCGGCGGTGCTGCGCTGGAGCAGCCGTTCGAGACGGTCCTGGGCCTGCCGCGGCTGGCCGACGTGCCGGAGCTCGACCGCAAGCTCCTGGGCCTGCTCCAGGCCTGGATGGCCGTGGCCCAGCGCGGTGCCGAGTACAGCACCGTGGTCTCGCAGGTCTGGATCGAGGCCTACGCCGACTTCATCACGGCACTCCAGGCGGCGTCCGTCGCGGGCAAGCCGGCGCGCAGCGGCCGCGAGCTGCTGGACCGGTGGACCGCCACCGTCAACGAGCGGCTGCTCAAGGCGCAGCGTTCGGAGGGCTTCCTCGAAGCGCAGCGGCGGCTGCTGGATGCGATGCTGGCGAGCCGGGCGGCCGAGCGCGAGCTGGTCGAGATCGGCGCCAAGGCGGCCGACATGCCGACCCGGGCCGAGCTCGATGACGTGCACAAGACCCTGCACGCGGTGAAGCGGGAGCTGCGGGCGCTCCAGCGTCAGCTCGCCGGTGCCGAGCAGAAGACGACGGCGGGCCAAAGGCGCAAGGCAGCCGCGGGCCAGGGGCGGGGCGAAGCATGAAGGTGATCGAGATCGGGCCGCAGGCGGCGCTGGAGGAGGTGGCCGTTACCCAGCGCAAGCTGGCGGATGCGCTGGTCCGTCTCGGCCGCACCCGCGACGCGGATGTGAAGATCGGCACCACGCCCAAGGAGGAGGTGCTCCGGATCGACAAGACGGTGCTCTACCGCTACGTGCCGATGGTCGAGAAGCCGTTGCCGGTGCCGATCCTGCTGACCTACGCGCTCGTCGGGCGCTACACGATGATGGACCTGCAGGAGGACCGCTCGTTCGTCCGCAACCTGCTGCGCGCCGGCCTCGACGTCTATCTGGTCGACTGGGGCCACCCCAGCCGCGCCGACCGGTTCGCCGGGCTCGACGACTATGTGAACGACTACATCGCCGCCTGCGTCGACGAGATCTGCCTCCGGCACGAGGTCGACGCCATCAACCTCCTGGGCGTGTGCCAGGGCGGTGTGCTGAGCCTGTGCTACACGGCCCTCCACCCCGAGCGCATCCGCAACCTGATCACCACGGTCACACCGGTCGACTTCCATGCCGACAAGGCCGTGGACCGGATCGACCGCGGCTTCATGAACGTGTGGGCGCGCAGCCTGCAGCCGGCGGACATCGACCGGCTGGTCGACACGATGGGCGCCGTGCCGGGCGAGTTCGTGGGCTACCTGTTCTCGCTCATGACCCCGGGCCGCACTCTCACCAAGTACAATCTCGACCTCCTGGACGCGGCCGGCGACGAGGCCAAGCTGCTCAACTTCCTGCGCATGGAGCGCTGGCTCGCCGACCGTCCCAGCCAGCCGGGCGAGTTCTCGCGCCAGTGGCTGAAGGATCTCTACCAGGAGAACAAGCTGATCAGGGACGAGTTCGTCCTGGACGGCCGCACCGTGCGGCTGAAGGACATCGACTGTCCCGTGCTCAACATCTACACCGAGACCGACCACATCATCCCGCCCGAGATGTCCCAAGGTCTGCGGGGACGGGTCGGTACCGAGGACTATACCGAGGTGCTCCTCAAGGGAGGCCATATCGGCATCTTCGTGAGCACCAGAGCACTGGGCCAGCTCACCAGCACGGTCGTGGACTGGCTGGCCAGGCGGTGAAGGCAGGCGACCGCCGACCTCACCCGGAATAGTGTGGAGACGGTCGCGCCCCGGGGAGCGCCGGCCGGTCCCTGAGAAGGTTCGCGGCCGGCTACGCTGGGTGGTATCGGACGCTCGCTTTACTCCCCGATCGTTTGCCCTCGTACCGGGCCGCCGTGGGGGTGTTCATGACGGCAGGCTCCGCACGGCCTCCGGCTCTTGCGACGGGGCCAGGGCCGGACGCGAGAGCGTCTCCTGCGACGGCCGCCATCCAGCACCGCTGCATTGGGCAATCCATATCCGGTCGCGCTCGGCATCGTAGAAGGCCGGATGCCAGTCGACCTTCTCGCCAGGTTCCGCGGGCAGCCAGTACCAGCCGGTGGCGCGCTTCGTGCTCATGGGTCCGCCTCGTCGAAACGGTTGCGTGGAGGTCGCTCGAGCGAGCGGGGGCTGGCGAGGAGGTCGGACGCCAGAGCATTGCAAGACCTGGAATCTCGGAATGCTGGCGGAGACGGGGGGATTCGAACCCCCGATAGGGGTTTAGGCCCCTATAACGGTTTAGCAAACCGCCGCCTTCAGCCGCTCGGCCACGTCTCCGCGAGTGACGGCTAATACAGTTGGCGGTGGAAGGCTGTCAACGCCAGGGCGGTGGCGCTTGGGGGTAGCTGGGGCTGAGCCCCGGCCAGCTGAGCGGGTGGCGCAACGAGCACCTGGCGGCGGGCTCGGCGGAGGCGCTGGCCCCCGCAAGGCGGAGCAGGCCGAGCTGCAGCGGCTCAAGCGCGAGAACAAGCGGCTCGAGGAGGAGGTCGAGATCCTCAAGAAGGCGGCGGCTTTTTTCGCCCGGGGGATCGCGTGAGCCGGTTCGCCTTCGTGGCGGCCGAGCGGGCGAACCACGCCGTGGCGCGGCTGTGCCGGGTCGATCGGCGCCAGCGTCAGCGGCTTCTACGCTTGGCTGCGCGCGATCCCCGCCGTCCCGAACCGGGCCGAGGCGGAGGCCGAGCTGCGCGGCCACATCGGCCGCATCTTCGCCGCCCGCCGGCGGGTCTACGGCTCGCCGCGGGTCCACGCCGAGCTGCGCCGGGAGGGCCGGCGGCACTCGCGCCGGCGGGTCGCGCGGCTGATGCGCGAGATGGGCCTGCAGGCCCGCCGGGGTCGCCGCCGGCCGCCGCGCACCACCGACAGCCGGCACGACCTCCCGGTCGCCCCGAACCTGCTCGACCGGCACTTCGCCGCCGAGCGGCCCGACACGGTCTGGCTGGCCGACATCTCGCTACATCCCGACCGACGAGGGCTGGCTCTACCTGGCCGCGATCGAGGACCTGGCCACCCGCGAGATCGTCGGCTGGAGCATGGCCGACCACCTGCGGGCCGGGCTGTGCGTCGACGCCCTGGTCATGGCCCTGCAGCGCCGCGATCCGCCACGCGGGCTGATCCACCACAGCGACCGCGGCGTGCAGTACGCCTCCGAGCCCTACCGGCGAGGTGCTGGAGCGGCACGGCATCAAGCAATCGATGAGCCGGCGCGGGAACTGCCTCGACAACGCGCCCGATGGAGAGCTTCTTCGCCTCGCTGAAGAAGGAGCACGTCCACCGAGCCCGCTTCCGCACCCGCGAGGAGGCGAGGGCGGCCGTGTTCGAGTACGTCGAGGTCTTCTACAACCGGCAGCGCCTGCACTCGGCCCTGGGCTACCGCACCCCGGCCGAGGCGAGGGCCAGCATGGAAGGGATCACCATGCTCAAAGCCGCATGACGTTCTGAGGGCTACTTCACGCTGCCGAGGGCCAGGCCGCGGACGAGGTAGCGCTGGAGGGCGGCGAAGATGACCGCCACGGGCACGCTGGCGAGCAGGGTTGCCGCCATCACGTGGTCCCACTCGACCGAGTAGCGGCCGCCGACCAGCGAGAAGATCTGGATGGTGAGGGTGTACTTGTCGGTCGAGCGGAGCAGGGTCAAGCGCCAGGACGAACTCGTTCCAGCAGTAGATGAAGACGAAGATGGCGGTGACGCCCAGGGCAGGGGCCGCCATCGGCAGGAAGATCAGGCGCAGGCTCTGGAGTGCCGTGGCACCGTCGAGCCAGGCTGCCTCCTCGAGCTCGACCGGGATGGTGCGGAAGTAGGACTGGAGCATCCAGATGGCGAAGGCGAGATTGAAGGCGGCGTAGGCGAGGACGAGCGCCCAGAGCTGGTCGACCAGGCCCATCCCGGCCATCAGGCGGAAGATGCCCAGCACCAGGACGATGGGCGAGAGCATCTGGGTGATGAGCAGGAACTGGCGGAACGCACCCTCGCCGCGAAAGCGCATCCGGGCCCCGGCATAGGCGGCCGGGATCGCCACGAGCACGCACAAGGCGGTGGCGGCGGCGCTGACCAGGGCGCTGTTGAGGAGCGCGGGCCCGAAGCCCACCGCATGCCACATGTCGATGAAGTTCTGGAGGCGCAGCTCGCTCGAGAGCCAGCTCGGCGGCGTGCGCAGGATCTCCGCCCGGGGCTTCACGGCGGTGGAGACCATGACGGCGAAGGGGAAGAGGATGACGAGGACCAGCGGGGAGAGGAGGAGCCAGTAGACGAGGCTGCGGAGCGGACGGCTGGTCATGGACGGCCAGCCCGACCGTCAAGAAGAAGGTGCGGCTTGCACTGACTAGCCAGCGTGATCGGACGGCGGCTTCGGGCGGGGCCTCTCCGAACGCACGGCCTCCTCCAGGATCGCCTTGAGTTCTTCAGCAAGCAATCGGTTGTTGGCGGTCGCTCGCTCGACAAGCAGTTCAAGCGCACGCTCCTCTACCTCGACCAGAAGGTCCGGCACTTCGATACCCCTTCTGATCTTGCAGAAGAATAGCAGACAAGGGTGCCCGCGTCATTGCCCGCGTTGCTCCCCGCGCATCAGCAGCCACGCATAGGCGATCGTGAAGGCGAGCAGGATCAGGAACATGACGAGGGACAGGGCGGCGGCGAGGTCGAGGCGGCCGTAGCGGAAGGCCAGCTTGTAGAGCCAGGTGACCAGGATGTCGGTGCTGTTGGCGGGGTCGCCCTGGGTCATCACCCAGATGATCGGGAAGGAGTTGAAGACGTAGATGATGTTGAGGACCAGGGCGATGTTGATGAAGGGGCGGAGCAGCGGCAGGGTGAGGTGGCGGAAGCGCTGGGCGGCCGAGGCGCCGTCGATGCGGGCGGCTTCGTAGATGTCCTCAGGGAGGGCGGAGAGGCCGCCCAGCAGCACGGTGACGGTGAACGGGATCGAGACCACGATGCCGACCGCGATCTCGGCCGGGAAGGCGGTCTGGGCGGTGGCCAGCCATTCGACCGGGCGGTCGAGCAGGCCAAGGCTGAAGAGCGTGGCGTTGAGCATGCCGAACTGGCCGTTCAGGGTCCAGCGCCAGACGATGGCGCTCATGGTGAGCGAGACCGCCCAGGGCAGCATGATGATGACGCGGGCGAGGCCGCGGCCGGCGAAGTCGTCGTTGAGGATCAGCGCGATCGGGACGGAGAGGAGGACGGTGCCGCCGACCACGGCCACGGTCCAGACGAGGGTGCGCCAGAGGCAGGGGAGGAAGAGCGGGTCGGCCAGGAGCTTGCTGAAGTTGGCGAGGCCCGCGAAGTCCTTCACCTGCCCGAACCGGTTGACGCTGTGCAGCGAGGTGTGGGCGACGTCGTAGACCGGGTAGCCGATGATCCAGAACGCGAGCAGCAGGCTCGGCAGGATCAGGGCATAGGGGACGCCCGTGGCGGCACGGCGCATCGGGCGTCCTTCGCTGAACCGTGGCCCTGGCAGGGCCTACTGCTGGATGAGCGCGTCGATCTGGCTTGCCGCCTCTTTCAGCGCCGCGTCGGGCTGGACCTGACCCAGATAGATCTTCTGCAGCGCACCCGCCGTGGTGTCGGCCATCTGCTCCCAGTTCGGGATCAGGGGCGCGAACTTGGCGTTGGGCAGCATGTCGGTGAAGGCCTTGAGCTGCGGGTCGTTGGCGAAGTGCGGGTCGGCCGCCACCGACTTGAAGACGGGCAGGAAGCCCTCCTTCAAGGTGAACTCACGGCGCCACTTGTCGGTGAAGGCGGCCTCGGACAGGAACTTCCAGGCCACGTCCTTCATCGTCGAGCTCTTGAAGATCATGATGCTGTCGGTCACGCCGTAGGTGGCCTTGGCACTGCCTTCCGGGATCGAGGCGATGTCGTAGTTGAGGTCTGGGTGCCTCGGTCTTGATCTGGCCGCGGAGCCAGGGCCCGGAGAGGATCATCGCCACCTTGCCGGTCTTGAACAGGCGCTCGATGTCCTGGCGGTTGTAGGCCGTGGGATCGGGCTCGGTCAGGCCCGCGTCCAGCATGCTCTTGTAGAGGTTGGCGGCCTTGACCCCGGCCTCGCCGGCGATCCCGCTCTTGCCGTTCTCCAGGAGCTCGCCGCCATGCGTCCAGAGCGCATAGTACCAGTAGGCGTCGGTCTCGATCTCCTTGCCCTGGAGCGCGAAGCCGTAAGTGTCGGGGCCCAGCGCCTTCACCTTCTCGGCGGCGGCCACCAGCTCGTCCCAGGTCTTCGGCGGCTGCGGCGACACCGGCCTTCTGCAGGAGGTCCTTGTTATAGTACATGGCGCGCGCGGAGGCCGCGACCGGCAGGCCGTAGGTCTTGCCTTCGAGCACCGAGGGCTCGAGGAACTTCTCGATGAAGCGGGCCTTGAAGTCGGGCGTGATGTAGCCGTCGAGCGGCTCGGCGATGTCCTGCTGGACATAGTCGACCAGCCAGCGGGTGCCGATGATGGCGATGTCGGGCGCGGTGCCGCCGGCGATGTCGGTGGTGAGGCGCTGCTGCAGGTTGTCCCACTGCACGACCTCGATCTTCACGTCGACGTCGGGGTTGGCGGCCTCGAAGTCCTTGGCCATGCCCTCGAAGATCGGGCCGGTCTCGGCGCTGTAATAGGCGACGGTGACCCGGAGGTCGGCTGCCGCGGCGGTGCCGGCACCCAGTGCTGCCAGGGCCACGGCACCCATGAGTGCCTTCAGCGTGCGTGTCATGACGATCCTGCCTCCGATCTCTTGTGCGGCGAGCATAGGAAGGAGCGGGCGCGCCGTCACGCCGCCCGTTGGGCGGTGAGCTTCTGGTAGGCCTCGCCCAGGCTGGCCGTGGCCGCCCGGGCCATCACCTCCTCGACGGCACCCAGGGCCTGCACCCGGCCGCGGTGGAGGACCACGACCCGGTCGCCGGGCCAGATCTCGTCGATCAGGTGGGTGGCCCAGAGCACGGCCAGCCCCTCCTCGCGGCAGAGCACGTGGACATGCTCGACGATGCTGGTCCGGCTCTCGATGTCGAGGCCGACCGTGGGCTCGTCGAGGACCAGGAGGCGGGGGCGGTGGAGGAGGGCGCGGGCGATCTCGACCCGGCGCCGGTAGCCGCCCGAGAGCGTGCGCACCATGGCCCGGCGGCGCTCCTGGAGGCCGAGGCGGGTCGCGAGCTGGGCGATCCGCTCCTTGGCCGCGGCCGGCGGGATGCCGTAGAGGGCCGCGGCGTAGCGCAGGTTCTGGTCGACGGTGAGGTCGAGGTCGAGGGTGAGGCGCTGGAAGACCACGCCCATGCTGGCCAGCGCTTGCCGTGTGCCGGTGGCGATGTCGTGGCCGCAGACGGCGATCCGGCCGCTGGTGGGCCGGAACAGGTGGGTGACCAGCGCCATCAGCGTGGTCTTGCCCGCACCGTTGGGCCCGAGCAGGGCCGTGAACCGGCCGGTCGCCACCGTGAAGCTCACCCCGTCGAGGGCCGCCACCGCCCGCGTGTAGGCGTAGCTTACCCCCTCGACCTCCAAGGCCGGCCGCTCCATGCCGCCTCCCTTTCCGTTGCCGAAGGGAGAAGGGCCGGCGGCAGCCGGAGTCAAGCGGGGCTCGGCCAGGCCTGCCATTCAGAAGGTCTCCACCCAGGGGCGCAGCTCGATCTCCCAGGCCCAGGCGCTGCGCGGCTGGCGCAGGAGGTCGAGCGTGGTCGTGGCGATGGCGTCGGGGTCGAGCATGCTGTCCGGCCGGTCGCTCGGCTCGGTGCGGCCGGGGTTGCGGATCGCACCGTCGATGACGAGGTGGACGACGCGGATGCCTTGCGGGTGCAGCTCGCGGGCCATGCTCTGGGCGAGGCCGCGGAGCGCGAACTTGCCCATGGCGAAGGGGGCCGAGCGCGGATAGCCCTTCACGCCGGCCGAGGCGCCGGTGAGGACGACGGCACCCTTGCCGTTGGGCAGCATCCGCCGCACGGCTTCCTGGGCCACCAGGAAGGCGCCGAAGGCGGTGACCATGAGCGAGCGGCGGACCTCCTCGGGGTCGAGCTCGACCAGGGGGCCGCGGGCGCGCAGGCTCGGGTTGTAGACCACGGCTTCCGGGGCGCCGTCCTCATCCAGGGCCGCGAACAGGGCGGCTACCTCGGCGGGATCGGACGCTTCGCAGCGGTGGGCCGTGGCCCCCGTCTCGCGGCAGAGCGCTTCCAGCCGCTCCGGCCGGCGGGCGGCCAGCGTCACCCGGACACCCTCGCGGGCGAAGGCGCGGGCGAGCGAGGCGCTGAAGCCTTCGCCGGCACCGACGATGAGGACGCTGCTGTAGTCGAGCATGGGACCCACCCGTGGCGGACGGTCCCGCTCGATCTATGGCTCAGCCGGCGGCGGGCCAGGGCGGGCGGTCGGTGTTGGCGGCCTCCTGGCGCTCGAAGTAGGCGGTGACCTCCTCCTCCATGCCGAGGAAGCGTGCGGCGGCCAGGATCTGGAGGGGCTCGCCGGTGGCGATCATGGCGGCCGCCTGGAGCGCGTCGGCAGGCGGCTCGGGTTCGTTCGGCGGAACCGGCTCGCCTGCGGGCTCCGGGGCCATGGGCTCGGGTTCGTTCTCCGCGATCGCCTCCTGCCTGAGCAGCCGCAGCTCGCGCAGGAGGCGGGATGCCTCCCGGCCGAGCTGGGCCTGGTAGGCGCGCAAGGCGTTGAAGCGGGCGAGCTGGATGGTGGCGGCGGGGTTGACGACCAGGGTGTGGTGGTCGGCGGCGTAGGCGAGGTCGTGCTTGGGCTGATCGGCCAGGATTTCGGTCTCCAGCCGGTCGGCGCGCTCCTGCTTCCACAAGGTGGCGGCGAGACGGCGGACGAGCTGGGCCGCGAGCTCGGTCGCAGGTGCCAGGTCCTGGACCAGGTCGGTGAGGAGCTGCTCGTAGGTGGCGTGGTCCTCGCCTTCGAGGAGGAGGTGGCGGGCGGCGGCGAGGCCATGCTTCAGGGCGTTGCGGGAGGCGCGGGCCTTGCCCTCGGGCGTGGCGGGGCCGCGGGAGTGCCTGCCGTTGCGGCGGGCGGCCTCGGCCTGGGCGGCGGTGCGGGTGGCGGGCATCGGTCCTCGGCAGCGGGCATGGGGCTGCCGGCGATCCTAGCAGAAGATAGGAATTTAGACCAGGGACAGCTCTGGAATGCAAAGAGGCCGCCCCTTGCGGGGCGGCCTCCTAGAGAAGCGTTGGTGCTGAACGGGTCGTCTTGGTGACGGTCTCCGTCAGGTCAGATCCCGTGGGTGGACGTGATCGACATCCACGGCACAAGAGCCGAACCACGCACCAGGGCGCTAGACATCGGATCACCTCCTTTCCTGCTGTTGCGGATGGGGTTTAGGTGGCGCAGGAGGTGCGGCCTGTCAATCGGCCAAGTGCGGCAGCAGGAGCAGAGTGGCCGCTGGAACACGCCAACCGCAACCTGTCTTTCCGGTCGCGGCCAGGCGGACTGCGTGAAGGTCCATCTGGTCAGCTGATCGTCGGCTCTCAGATCCCGAGACCGCCGGCTACATTGACGGTCTCACCGTTGATGTAGCCCGCATGAGGTCCGGCGAGGAAGCAGACGGTTTCCGCCACCTCTTCGAGGGTCGCGATGCGACGGATCGGGTGCATGTCCAGGATGGCCTCGCGGTCCGGAAGCTCACCGGCGACGTCCGAGGCCATGTCCGTGGGCATGATGCCCGGCTGCACGACGTTCACGGTGATATTGCGGGGGCCGAGGTCGCGCGCGATGCCCTTCGCGTATCCGGCGAGCGCCCACTTCGTTCCGGCATAGTCGGCTACACCCGGGAAGGGCACGTAGGAGCCGAGGAGGGAGCCGATGAAGACGATCCGGCCACCGTCGCTCAGTCTGGGTGCTGCCGCGCGCGTGTTGGCGATCGTGCCCATGACATTGACTTGCCACTGGCGATTATATTTGTCGCCGTCGAGCTCGGGATCGTCGACGAGCTGACCTTGGATCGCGATGCCGGCATTGTTCACGAGGATGTCGAGCTTGCCGAATTCGGCGATCACCGAATCGATCAGTGGCCTCGCGGACGACAGGTCGGCCTGATCGCTCTTGATCGCGATCGCGCGCGCCCCCTTCGCCTTCAGCTTCGCCACGACGGCTTCCGCCTTGTCGGCCGAGGCGGCGTAGCTGATGGCAACGTCCGCGCCGTGCGCGGCGAACGCTTCTGCCGTCGCGGCACCGAGGCCGCGCGAGCCGCCCGTGATCAGGACGACCTTGCCCTTGAGCATGTCCGACATGAGAACCCTTTCGGTACGCGATCAGGGCAGCGCCTGATCCCGGCGGGCGACATCGCCCAGTTATCGTAACGGTCATTACGATAACGAACGGTACGAAATCTGGACATGGGCTGTCAAGCGGTTTAGTAATGGTCGTTATGAAAAAGGCTGGATCGACCTGACATGGGGCGCCATCGCGAATTCTGCACCGAGAAGGCCCTCGACGCGGCGCTGTGCGTCTTCTGGCGGAAGGGCTACGAGGGTACCTCCTACGCCGACCTGACCGAGGCTACCGGCGTCGAGAGGCCCGCCCTCTATTCCGCGTTCGGCAACAAGGAAGCGCTCTTCCGCCAGGCCCTGGCCCGCTATGACGAGCGCTACCTGGGCTACATCCCGGAGGCGCTTCAGCTACCCACGGCGCGCCAGGTCGCCGCGCACTTCCTGCGTGGTGCGGTCGAGATCACCACGCGCTATCCCGACCGCACCGGCTGCTTTGGCGTCAACGGCGTCCTGGCGGGCTCGGACGATGCCGAACCCATCCGCCAGGCCCTGATCGAGTATCGGGCCGCCGGCGAAGCTGCGCTTCGCGAGCGGTTCGAGAGGGCAAAGGCAGAAGGTGATCTTCCGGAAACTGCCGACTGCGCGACCCTGGCCGCGTACGTCATGGCGGTGGCGCACGGCCTGGCGGTGCAGGCGAAAGCGGGTTTCCGTCGTGAAGTTCTCCAGGCGGCGGCCGAGCAGGCCTTGGCTGGCTGGCCAGCGGATGCCCGCTCACGTCAGGCAGCCGCTCATGGTTCTTGAGCTAGGAGAAGCTGGCCGGGCGGCAGGATCGTCCGCTCAGGGTCGCATGCACTACGGCGTCCAGTGGATCGCGCCCAACGCTTGGTTCCCGCGGTTGTGGTGCCGGCCAGCAAGGGAAATGGCTCAGGCAACTTCCCTCAGGCCTACGGCGGGCTCAAGGGCCTGCCGCATGGTCGCGCAGTACCAGTCGACGAACTCCGCTACGCCGGCCTCATCATCGGGCGCGTAGGGGCCAGGTTGGTAGGCGGGCGAGCCGATGCCGCGCTGGTTCTCCTCCACAATGCGGCGGTCCTGGTCGTTGGTCGCCCGCCACACCCGGGTGAGGTCCTCGATGCTGTAGTCGACGCCTTCGACGGCGTCCTTGTGGACCAGCCAGCGGGTCGTCAGCTCGGTCTCCCGCGGTCCCAGCGGCAGCACGCGGAAGGTCACCGCATGGTCGGCAAGGATGTGAACTCCAGACCGAGGGATAGTGGTACAGCATGAGGGTGCCGATCTGGCCCTCGCCGATCTCGGCCAGCGACCGGCCGACCGCGGCGGCGCCGGTCATGGTGTAGCTCACTGCGTCGCCGACCAGCGGCATGCGCACGACGCGGTGCCCGCCGTCGGCCGAAATCTCGAACCGGAAGGGCAGGCCCGCCCGCTCGCAGCGGTCCCAGAGCGCCGCGATCGCGGGGTGTTGCGCCGCGCGCCCGGCGCCGACGATGGCGGCCGCCTCGGGGAACGTCCGGCACAGCTCGGGATGGTTGGCGGTGCAGTGATAGCACTCGCGGTTGTTCTCCCAGACCAGCTTCCAGTTGCCCCTCTCGACGATCGTCTCCTCGTGCGCGACCTTGGCCTCGCCCAGCCGGTGCGGGGCGAGGTAGGGCTCGACCAGGGTATGGAAGGGCTCGAAGTCGGGCGCCTCGTCGGCGACGCAGACGAAGATGAACCCGCCGACGCTGCGGGCATGAACGCGTCCGAGGCGGTAAGGGCTCGGATCGAACCCCTCGCCCATGTGGCGGCCCCGGATGAGCCGACCGTCGAGGCCGTAGCTCCATTGGTGATAAGGGCAAACGAGCCGCGCGGCCCTGCCCTTGGCCGCCGTGCAGACCCGGGAGCCGCGGTGCCGACAGGTGTTGTGGAAGGCAAGGACCTCGCCGTCGTCGGAGCGCAGCACAATGATCGGATAGTCGCCGATCTGCATGGTGAAATAATGGCCGCGCGCCGGGATCTCGCAGTCATGGCCCGCGAACAGCCAGCTGCGATGAAAGATCGTCTCGCGATCCAGGCGGAGGAAGTCGGGATCGGTATAGAACGGCTGCGGCAGGCTGAAGCCAGCCCGGCGCCGGTCCAGCTGGTCGATCATCCGCGCACGAGTGTCCATGCCGCTGCTTATCCACTTCGCCTCGGGGCGCATCGCGGCCGCGCCGGCACCTCAAACGCTTGCCCACAAAGCATAGCGGATCGCTGACGTGCGCTCCACGGGCGTCCGCTTCATGCGCGGTTGCGACATCGAGGCTCGATGATCCGAGGGAGTGGCCTCCGCGGCAGCACGGCTCGCGTTCAGACCATCACCAAGCGACGTCGGTCCGGGCGGCGGGCGGGGACCTCGGTCCTCACTCCCGCCGCACGCCCAGCTCATCCAGGTGCAGCATGAGCATGGCCGGGTCGTCGTAGACGCGGTAGGCGCCGGCACGCTCCAGCTCCTCGGTGCCGTAGCCGCCGGAGAGGAGGCCGATGCCCAGCACACCGGCGCGGCGGGCGGCCAGCATGTCCCAGACGCTGTCGCCGACCACGAAGACGTCCTCGGCGACCACGTCCAGGCGGTCGATGGCGGCCAGGAAGAGGTCGGGGTCGGGCTTGGCGTGGGCGACCTGGTCGCGGGTGACGATGGGGACGGACTTGGGCACGCCCAGGCGCTCGAGGACGGGGCCGGCGGTCTCGATCCGGCCGCTGGTGGCGATGGCCCAGGGGCAGCCGACCTCGGTGAGGTGGGCCAGGAGGGCCGTGGTGCCGGGGAGCGGGCGGACGTCGCCCTCGATGGCCTTGTAGTGGGCGGCGTGGCGCTGCTGCAGCTGCTCCAGGAGGGCGGCGTCGAGGTCGCGCTGCGTCTCGCGCAGGAGGGCGCGGGCGAAGAGGCCGCCGCTCATGCCGATCCGGCGGTGGATGCGCCAGACCGAGAGCTCGATGCCGGTCTCCTGGAGCGCCCGGTGCCAGGCCAGGACGTGCTGGTAGACGCTGTCGACCAGCGTGCCGTCGAGATCGAAGACGAGGGCCGTCCGGCGTGGCATCGGGGGTACTCCGGGAGGTGGCCTCAACGGGGCCGCACGAAGCGCTGGCGGTCCGCCTCGGCCTCGGCGCGGACGGCACAGCCTTCGATATGGTCGTTCACGAGGCCCATGGCCTGCATGAAGGCGTAGACCGTGGTCGGGCCGACGAACGACCAGGAGCGGCGCTTCAGCTCGCGGCTGAGTGCTGTCGATTCCGCGGTCTTGGCGAGGGTCAGGAGCGTGGCGTGGTCGAGGTTCGCCGGCCGGCTCGCGGCCAGGGGCTCGAAGCGCCAGACGAAGGCCGCGAGCGAGCCTGCCTCCTGGACGAGGTCGCCGGCGCGGCGGGCGTTGTTGAGGACGGATTCGATCTTGCCGCGGTGGCGGACGATGCCGGCGTCGGTGAGCAGGCGGGCGACCTCGGCCTCACCCCAGCGGGCAAGCTCCGAGCAGTCGAAGCCGGCGAAGGCGGCGCGGAAGGCCGGGCGCTTGTTGAGGATGGTCCGCCAGCTCAGGCCGGACTGGAAGCCCTCGAGGCAGAGCTTCTCGAACAGGCGGCGGTCGTCGAGGACGGGGCGGCCCCATTCCTGGTCGTGGTAGGCCTGCATCACGGGATCGGAGCCGGCCCAGGCGCAGCGGAGGCGGCCGTCCGCGCCGGCGGTCAGGCCGTTGGCCGCCATCGGTGCCGCCTCGGTGCTCAGAAGTGCAGCCCGCCGCCCAGGCCCCAGCCGCCGCCGCTGCCGACGCCGACACCCAGGGAGACGCCGGGGAAGCCGTAGTAGGAGTTGCCGGTACGGCCGGGGAAGAGACGGTCCATGCTGGCGGTGATCAGCCGGTCGGCCGCAGCCAGGTCGGCTGCCTCGGCGGTAGCGGTGGTGTCGGCGACGGGGCGCGGGCCGTCGCAGAAGATGGCGTGCAGCTTCGGCGGACCGGGTGGCAGGGGACCGTGCGGTGCCGTGCCGGCGCAGACGGCGGCCGGACCGTCGGTGGCCTCCTCGAAGCGGAAGACGAGCCGGCGCTGGGCGGAGCCCATGCCGTAGGGGCTGGGCGTGAAGCTGGCGTTCAGCCAGGTGCCGGCCTGACTGGCGATCCGGGCCACCTCGGTGACCCCGCCGGTGAACACCGGCGGCACGCTGTCGACCTCGATCGGCACCGGCCCTGCGGCTGCCGCGGCCACGAGCTGGCCGCGCGCGGCGGAGGGGTCGGCGTCGGCACCGGTGCGCACGCTGGGGCCGCCGCAGGCGGCGAGGGTCACGGCCAGGATGCCGAGCGCCAGGGCACGTGTAGGAACGAGCTCATGCTGCATCGCGACCGGAACCTCCCCGACAAGAGCGCCCAGCCGCGCCTTCACTAGCGGGTCGGGACCGGGATCTCGCCGCGATAGTCGTAGAAGCCGCGCTTGACCTTGCGCCCGAGCCAGCCGGCCTCGACGTACTTCACGAGCAACGGACAGGGCCGGTACTTGCTGTCGGCGAGCCCCTCGTAGAGCACATGCATGATCGAGAGGCAGGTGTCGAGGCCGATGAAATCGGCGAGCTCCAGGGGCCCCATCGGGTGGTTGGCGCCGAGCTTCATCGCGGTGTCGATGCTCTCGACCGTGCCCACGCCCTCGTAGAGCGTGTAGACCGCCTCGTTGATCATCGGCAGGAGGATGCGGTTGACGATGAAGGCCGGGAAGTCCTCGGCCGTGACCGAGGTCTTGCCCAGCTTCTCGGCCAGGGCCTTGATCGCCCGGTAGGTGTCCTCCTCGGTGGCGATCCCCCGGATCAGCTCGACCAGCTTCATGGCCGGGACCGGGTTCATGAAGTGCATGCCGATGAAGCGCTCGGGCCGGTCGGTCGAGGCTGCAAGGCGGGTGATCGAGATCGAGGAGGTGTTGGTGGCGATGATGGCGTCGGGGCGGAGATGCGGCAGCAGGCTCTGCAGGATCTGCTTCTTCAGAATCCTCCTTCTCGACCGCGGCCTCGATCACGAGCTCGCAGTCGCGGCAGAGCTCGGGCGAGAGGCCG
The DNA here is from genome assembly GCA_963830775.1 of uncultured Alphaproteobacteria bacterium. Classification (GTDB taxonomy): domain Bacteria; phylum Pseudomonadota; class Alphaproteobacteria; order Geminicoccales; family Geminicoccaceae; genus CAWHNT01. The sequence goes on from CAWHNT010000042.1 coordinate 50,788, forward strand.
GTCTCGATCCGCTCCAGGGCCGCGCGCTTGGCTTCCTGGCTGACGCGGCCCTTGGCGATCGCCTTGTCGAGGAAGCCCTCGATCCGGGCCAGCGCCATCTCCAGCTGCGGTGCGGCCACGTCGACGAGCCGGACCTCGTAGCCAGCACTGGCCGCCACCTCGGCGATGCCGGAGCCCATCTGGCCGGCACCCAGCACGCCGATGGTCCGGATCTCCGGGATCGGCGGGTAGTCCTTGCGGGCGTAGGTGGTGGCCATGCCGATGCGTCTCAGCCTTTCGCCTGCTTGAGCTCCTGGGTGAGCTCCGGGATGAGCTTGAAGAGGTCGCCCACCAGGCCGTAGTCGGCGACCTGGAAGATCGGCGCCTCCTCGTCCTTGTTGATGGCGACGATCACCTTGCTGTCCTTCATCCCCGCCAGATGCTGGATGGCACCCGAGATGCCGACGGCGATGTAGAGCTCCGGGGCCACGATCTTGCCGGTCTGGCCCACCTGCCAGTCGTTGGGGGCGTAGCCGGCGTCGACGGCCGCGCGCGAGGCGCCGACGGCGGCACCGAGCACGGAGGCCAGGCCCTCCAGCAGGTGGAAGTTCTCGGCCGAGCCCATGGCCCGCCCGCCCGAGACCACGACCCGGGCGGCGGTGAGGTCCGGGCGCTCGCCGCCGCTGACCTCGCGGCCCAGCACCTTGGCGGCCTCGCTGGCCGGCACGGCCTCGGCACTCACCAGCTCGGCACTGCCACCCTCGGCGGGAGCGGCCTCGAAGGCGGTGGTGCGGACGGTGATGACGCGCTTGGCGTCGACGCTCTTGACCGTCGCCAGCGCGTTGCCGGCGTAGACGTAGCGCTTGAAGGTGTCCGGGCCCTCGACGGCGACGATGTCGCTGATCTGGGCCACGTCGAGCCTGGCGGCCACGCGCGGCATCACGTTGCGGCCGAAGGTGGTCGAGGCCGCGAGCAGGTGGTCGTAGGCCGGGGCCAGGGCCAGGAGCAGCTCGGCGAGCGTCTCGGCCGTGGGCTCGGCCAGGGCCGGCGCATCGGCGTGCAGGACCTTCGTCACACCCTGGACCTGGGTGGCGGCACTGGCCACGACACCGGCCCCCGAGCCGGCGACGAGCAGGTGGATATCGCCCAGGGGCCGGGCCGCCGTCACCGCGTGCAGCGTGCCCTTGTCGAGCGCCTTGCCGTCATGCTGGGCGAGGATCAGGGCCGGCATCAGATCACCCCCGCCTCTTGCTTCAGCTTCGCCACCAGCTCCTGGACCGAGCCGACCTTCACGCCGGCCTGGCGCTTGGCCGGCTCCTCGAAGCGCAGATAGTGCAGCCTGGGGGCCACATCGACGCCGAGCTGGTCGGGCTTCATGATGTCGACCGGCTTCTTCTTGGCCTTCATGATGTTGGGCAGCGAGGCATAGCGCGGCTCGTTGAGGCGCAGGTCGACGGTGATCACGGCCGGCAGGGTCACCTCCAGGCGCTCGATGCCCTCGTCGACCTCGCGCGCGGCCACGGCCTTGCCGTCCTTGACCTCGAGCTTGGAGACGAAGGTGGCCTGCGGCCAGCCCAGGAGGGCTGCCAGCATCTGCCCGGTCTGGTTGCTGTCGTCGTCGATCGCCTGCTTGCCCAGGAGGATCAGGCCCGGCTGCTCCTTGTCGGCGATCGCCTTGAAGAGCTTGGCCACCGCCAGCGGCTGGAGGTCCTGGCCCTCGACCAGGATGGCCCGGTCGGCACCCATGGCAAGCGCGGTGCGCAGGGTCTCCTGCGACTTGGGCTCGCCCATGGAGACGGCCACGACCTCGGTGGCGACCCCCCGTTCCTTGAGCCGGATCGCCTCCTCGCAGGCGATCTCGTCGAACGGGTTCATCGACATCTTCACGTTCGCGATGTCGACCCCGCTGCCATCGGCCTTGACCCGGACCTTGACGTTGTAGTCGACCACGCGCTTCACGCCGACCAGAAGCTTCATCGGTGCCACCGTCACGATCTTATGGGACGCGGGGCTGCTCTCCCCGTCGCCGTTCGGCCCGCCATTGTGCGACGCACAAATATGGCGATTAGGCCCGTGTCACCCGCTTGTCAACGAGAGGAGGCCGGGTCAGCGGGTGGCACCCGGCTCCCACAAAACGTCCCCTCCCTGCCCGTTGAGCGCGCGCGAGAGGACGAAGAGATGGTCCGACAGCCGGTTGAGATAGCGCAAGGCGGTCGGGCTCACCGGCTCCGTTTCCATGAGCTCGGTGAGCAGGCGCTCGGCCCTGCGGACCACGGTCCGGGCCAGATGGAGGTGGGCGCTGGCCGGCGAGCCGCCCGGCAGCACGAACGAGGTCAGCGGGGCCAGCTCCTCGTTCATGGCGTCGATCTCGCGCTCCAGGCGCTCGACCTGACCGTCGGTGACGCGCAGGCGCTTGGGGTCCTCTCCGTCGTCGCCCGGTCGGCACAGCTCAGCACCCAGATCGAACAGCTCGTTCTGGATCCGGGCCAGCATCGCGTCGTTCTGGCCCTCGGTGTGCAGGCGGACGATGCCGATGACGGCATTGGCCTCGTCGACCGTGCCGTAGGCCGCCACCCGCAGCGCGTGCTTGACCACCCGCGAGCCATCGCCCAGCGAGGTGCGCCCGGCGTCGCCGCCCTTGGTGTAGATGCGGGTGAGCGTGACCAATGGGGCGGCCTCAGGACTGGGTGAGGAGGAGCAGGCCCAGCAGCATAACGGCCACGAGCTGCAGGCTGACGCGGGCGCGCATCAGCTTGTTGCCGTAGCGCTCGTTGAAGCTCCCGCCGCGCAGGAAGCCGGCGACACCCACCAGCAGCACGATGACGGTGGCCAGCATGGCGAACAGCATGAGGACGGCGATCAGGTTCATCCAGGGTCCTGTCCGGTCGGGTCGATCCGCGTTCCTTGAGTACAGATATAGGTTGCCGCTGCCGCTGCCGAAGGCGGCGGCTCGTCTCAGAGGTGCCGGCCAGCCTTAACGGGTTTTTAGGCGGTGGCAGGTACAAGGGACGGCAGCGAGCCGGTATGCCGGCCGTGGCAGCCGGAGACCGGGCCGTTGCGCCTGCGATACAAGGTCCTGCTCATCAACAGCGTTGCGGCGCTGGTAGCGGCCGTCGTGCTGTCGGTCGCTTACGCCAACACACGCAGCGTCGCGCAGGAATACCTGATGACGCTGGAAGAGGTGGTGCCCAAAACGCGGGCCCTGGACGGGCTGCAGAGTGCCATCATAGCGGTGATCGGCAGCACACACGAGCTGGCGCTCCTGAGGCTGGCCCCCCGCGATCTGACGGTGAGCTTCCGGGAGATCGAGTCGGGCGAAATGGAAGACCTGCAGGAGGCGGTCGCCAATTTCTGGGCCAACCTCGCGACCTACCAGCTGCGGTCCGCCAACGATGCCCGGGAGCAGGCGCCGGCGACGGCAATTCTGGAAGCGGGCCGAGAGGTGATGGCAGCGAGCGATGGCCTGCTGGCGCGGCTGCCCGTGATCGAACGAGGGCACGAGCTTGTGGTGGCCCGTCAACGTCTCGAGGCTGCGGAGGATCAGGTTGTGGCACGTCTTCGCGAGGCCAGGGCGCATGAGCGTGCGGCGGCGCTGGCTGCCAGGAACAAGATGTCGTCCGTGATCGACCGCAGTGTGCGGATGCAGGCGCTGGCGGTGGTCATTACCCTCGTGATGATGGCGGGTGCGGGGCTGGCGGTGGCGGGTACGATCATCCGCCCGCTCGACCACCTGACGAAGGCCACCGAACGGGTGGCGACAGGCGATTTCGACCTCGGGGAGCTGCCGCGGCGGCGGGACGAGATCGGTCGCCTGCTGGATTCCTTCCGGCGCATGGCGGAGGACCTTGCGGCCTCGCACGCGCATGCGCGGCATCTGGCGCTGCACGATGCGCTGACCGGCCTGCCGAACCGGGTGCTGCTGGCCGAGCGGCTGGGCCAGTCGCTGGCGCAGGCGCGACGCTATGGCGGGGCCGTGGCGGTGCTGGCGCTCGACCTCGACCGGTTCAAGGGGATCAACGACACGCTTGGCCACGGTGCCGGCGACCAGCTGCTGCGCGAGGTGGCGGCCCGCCTGCAGGCCTGCGTGCGCGAGACCGACACGGTGGCCCGGGTCGGCGGCGACGAGTTCGTGCTGGTGCAGCTCGGTGCCGAGCAGCCGGCCGCAGCGGAGGCCCTGTGCCGGCGCCTGCGGGAGACGCTCTCGGCCCCGGTGGTGATCGAGGGCAAGGAGGTCGCTGCCGGGGTGAGCATCGGGGTGGCGCTGGCGCCGACGGACGGCGAGCTCCCGGACGATCTGGTCCGGCATGCGGACATTGCGCTCTACCAGGCCAAGAACGACGGGCGCGGCCGCTTCCGCTTCTTCGAGGAGCGGATGAACGCGGCCCTGCAGGCACGCTCGGCCCTCGAGCGCGACCTGCGACGGGCCCTGGCCGAGAACCGGCTCGAGCTGCGCTACCAGCCGCAGGTGGATCTCGAGACCGGGCGGATGATCGGGGCCGAGGCGCTGCTGCGCTGGAACCATCCTCAGCGCGGGGAAATCCTGCCCGGCGCCTTCATCCCGCTGGCCGAGGAGACGGGGCTGATCCTGCCGATCGGCGACTGGGTGCTTCGCAGCGCCTGTGCCGAGGCTGCGGACTGGCCCGGGCTCCGGCTGGCGGTGAACATCTCGCCGGTGCAGTTCCGCGAGCCGGGCCTGATCGGCACCGTCGAGGAAGCGCTGCGCGGCTCGGGCCTGGCACCCGACCGGCTCGAGCTCGAGATCACCGAGAGCGTCCTGCTCGAGGACACGGAGGCTGCGGTCGCCATCCTGCAGGCCCTGAAGAGCCTGGGCGTGCGGATCGCGATGGACGATTTCGGCACCGGCTATTCGAGCCTCAGCTATCTGCGCCGCTTCGCCTTCGACAAGATCAAGATCGACCGCTCCTTCGTGGCCGATCTCGGCCGCAGCTCCGACGCTGCAGCGATCGTCCGCTCGGTCGTCGGCCTCGGCGCGAGCCTCGGCATCACGACCAATGCCGAAGGTGTGGAAGTCGAGGCCCAGGCGGACCTCCTGCGCGCGGAAGGCTGCAACGAGGCCCAGGGCTACCGCTACGGCCGGCCCATGCCAGCGACCGAGCTCGTCCGTCTCCTCCGGGCCCAGGAACGGGACGCCCGCCGTCTCGAGCTGGCGATCCATCCCACCTGATCGGTCAACGTCGCGGAGCGGTCAGGGGTCGGGTTGGATCGAGGGGGACTGGCGGTCAAGGGTGCGCAGCACCGGCTTTGCTGGCCGAAGGCCCTTGACCGCCAGTCCACCTCGATCGTCACCCTGTCCGTGGCCTGCGAAGGCAGATCCTGCCTTCGCAGGCCTGGAAGCAACCGATTGGATTTCCTGGTGCGCTACCTGCCAGGCTATGCCAGCAGGCGGCCGTGGCACTGCTTGTATTTCTTGCCGGAGCCGCAGGGGCAGGCGGCGTTGCGGGGGACCTTGCCCCAGGTGGCGGGGTCGGCAGGGTCGATATCGGAATCGTCGCCGTCGGCCATCACCAGGGCGGCACGGGCGCGGGCCGGGCTCGCCACCTGGACCGGCGGAGGGGGTGGCGGCTCCTGCTGGACCCGGATCTCGAGGTGGGCCAGCACCTGGCTCACGGTGCTGCGCAGGTTGTTCAGCATGCCCTCGAAGAGGGTGAAGGCCTCGCGCTTGTACTCGTTGAGCGGGTCGCGTTGGCCGTAGCCGCGCAGGTGGATGCCCTGGCGCAGATAGTCGAGGTGGAGCAGGTGCTCCTTCCACTGATGGTCGAGGATGCGCAGGAGCAGGTCCTTCTCGACCCCTCGCATGGGCTCCTCGCCGAAGGTCGACACCTTCTCGTCCCAGAGCCGGTCGCTGGCATCCAGGATCCGCTCGCGGATCTCCTGGTCGGCGATGCCCTCCTCCTTGGCCCACTCGGCGATCGGGAGGTCGAGGTTGAGGATGCGCTTGGCCTCGGCCGCCAGCCCTTCCGCGTCCCACTGCTCGGCGTAGGCCTTCTCCGGGATGTGCTTGGTGACCAGAATCCTCGATCACCTGGTGGCGCATGTCGCGCACCGTGTCTGCCACGTGCTCGGCGGTGATCAGCTCCAGCCGCTGCTCGTAGACCACCTTGCGCTGGTCGTTCATCACGTCGTCGAACTTGAGCAGCTGCTTCCTGATCTCGAAGTTCCTGGCCTCGACCTTCTGCTGCGCCTTCTCCAGCGCCTTGTTGATCCAGGGATGGATGATGGCCTCGCCTTCCTTGAGGCCCAGCTTCTGCAGCATGCCGTTCATGCGCTCGCTGCCGAAGATCCGCATCAGATCGTCTTCGAGCGAGAGGAAGAACTTGGAGCGCCCGGGATCGCCCTGGCGGCCGGAGCGGCCGCGCAGCTGGTTGTCGATGCGCCGGCTCTCGTGCCGCTCGGTGCCGATGATGTAGAGGCCGCCGCGCTCGCGGACCCTCTGCCGCTCGGCCTCGACCTCCTGGCGGATGGCGTCGGCCCGCGGGCCCTTGCGCTCCTCCTCGGGCAGCTCCTGGACGATCCGCATCTCGGCATTGCCGCCGAGCTGGATGTCGGTGCCGCGGCCGGCCATGTTGGTGGCGATCGTCACCGACCCCACGCGCCCCGCCTGGGCGATGATCAGCGCCTCCTGGTCGTGGAAGCGGGCGTTCAGCACCTTGTGCGGGATCTGCGCGCTTCTTCAGCACCTCGGAGAGGGCCTCGGACTTCTCGATCGAGACCGTGCCGACCAGGGCCGGCTGGCCCTTGCCGTGCGCCGCCACGATCTCGTCGGCGATCGCCGTCACCTTCTCGCCGGCGGTGCGGTAGACCTCGTCGTCCTCGTCTTTCCGGACCATGTCGCGGTTGGTCGGGATCTCGACCACCTCGAGCTTGTAGATCTCGCCGAACTCGGCAGCCTCGGTCGCCGCCGTGCCGGTCATGCCGGCGAGCTTCGCGTAGAGGCGGAAGTAGTTCTGGAAGGTGATCGACGCCAGCGTCTGGTTCTCGGGCTGGATCTGCACGCCTTCCTTGGCTTCCAGCGCCTGGTGCAGCCCGTCCGAGTAGCGCCGGCCGTGCATCATCCGGCCTGTGAACTCGTCGATGATGATGACCTGGCCGTCCTTGACGATGTAGTCGACGTCGCGGCCGAACAGCTTGTGCGCGCGCAGGCCCTGGTTGACGTGGTGGACGAGGGTGATGTTGTCGATGTCGTAGAGGTCGGGCGACTTCAGGAGGCCCGCTGCCTCCAGCATGGCCTGGGCGTGCTCCTGGCCCTTCTCGGTCATGGTCACCGAGCGCTGCTTCTCGTCCTTCTCCCAGTCCTCGGCCACCAGCTGGCGCACGAGCTGGTCGATGGTGCGGTAGAGCTCGGAGCTGTCCTCGGCGGGACCTGAGATGATGAGCGGGGTCCTGGCCTCGTCGACCAGGATGCTGTCGACCTCGTCCACGATGGCGTAGTGGTGCCCGCGCTGCACCATGCCATCCAGGCTCATGCGCATGTTGTCGCGCAAGTAGTCGAAGCCGAGCTCGTTGTTGGTGGCGTAGGTGATGTCGGCGGCATAGGCCGCCCGCCGCTGCTCCTCCTCCAGCATCGGCACGATCACGCCGACGCTGAGGCCCAGGAAATTGTAGATCTGGCCCATCCAGCCGGCGTCGCGGCGGGCCAGATAGTCGTTGACGGTGACCACGTGCACGCCGTGGCCAGGGAGCGCGTTGAGGTAGGCGGCGAGCGTCGCCACCAGGGTCTTGCCCTCGCCGGTCTTCATCTCCGAGATGGCGCCGTTGTGCAGCACCATGCCGCCGATCAGCTGGACGTCGAAATGGCGCTGGCCCAGCGTCCGCTTGGCGGCCTCGCGCACGGTGGCGAAGGCTTCGACCAGCAGGTCGTCCAGCGTCTCGCCCTGCTCCAGCCGGGCGCGGAACTCGTCGGTCTTGGCGCGCAGCTGCTCGTCGGTGAGGGCAGCGAACTGCGGCTCGAGCGCGTTGATCCGCTCGACCGTCTTGCGCATGGACTTGACGAGGCGGTCGTTCGCGGAACCGAACAACCGCTTGGCGAGGCCGCCGAGCATCGTTATGGAGCTTCCTTGAGCTGCGCAAAGCCGCTGGCTCTGCGAACTACGGTCAGATAGGCGCGGCCCCCAAGCCTGTCAATTCAACCGCCCGGGCCCCGGGCAGGGCTCAGTCGGGCTCGGGGCAGTCGGCCATCCAGGCGTCGCATTCGGCGAGGAAGGCCGCCTTGTGCTGCTGCTGCCAAGCGGCGAGGTGCCAGGGCTCGACGCCCGCAGACGAAGTGCGGCAGGCCCACGTAGAGCCAAGCCTCGCAGTCTGCTGCCGTCCTCGAGCCTGACCGTGTGGCGCTCGGCCCGGTACTCGCCGCTTTCGAAATGGTTGAGGCGGGCGATGTCGCTCCGTGAGGGATGACGCAGGAGCAGGCCTGGCACCGAAGTGCCTGAGGCTGGAAGAAGGAGTGGGTAGCTGGCTACCATCGCCTGAACGCGTCGGAAACTGTCGACCCAGGCAGGCTCAAGTTCGCCCTCCGTCCTTCGGGCGAGCACACGCTGTAACACGTCCGGGTCGGTCAGCGTTCCGTAAAAGAAAACGGAACTGCGGTCGGCCAGGGTCTGCGTTCCCAGAGCCGGCTCGAGACCGAACGCGTCATGCTCAACTGTCGTTGTCCGGTTGCGCGTGCCCGGCGCGGCACGAGCAGATGCCCTCAATCGCACTCGCACTCCTCACTCGTCTTCATCCAGGGCTCGTCCTGTGTGCACGGCTTGGCCCAAACCCAGCCAGCATCGCCCGTCAACCTCTTGCGACCGCACTTCATGACATCGGCATAGTCGTCGTCAATGTCGTTGGTGCTACAGCGGCGGGGCACCTTCGGCTTGCATATTGGGTCGGGATTATCCGCGCTGTCGTAAAGCCTTAATATGCGCAGAGCGCCCCCTTCCGCTGCCGTCGTCAGTGTGGCGTTGGTCAGCTTGCTGTTCCGTTGCGTTGCTCCGCAATGACGAGCGTGGTAGGGCTGCGGGTTGGTGTGGACGGCGGCCCGGGCGAGGCGTTCGACGACGCTGTCGAGCTGGAAGCGTCGGTTGAAGCGGTAGGCGAAGCTGGTGAGGTACGATTGGGCGTGTTTGGCGCTGACGTGATGGTAGGTGCCGGCGATCGCGGTCTTGATGTTGCCCAGTGTCGTGTTCACCCACCGGAACGGGGTCCAGCACGCGGCCCGCTTGCCCGAGCCCGTGACGATCGGGCGATGCGAGCAGCCGGCCTTCTCGACGGCGGGCCAGCAGGACAGGCCGTCGCTGACGATCTCGCTGCCGGGTGCCAGATGGCCCTTGGCCAGCCTCTCGATCTCCTTCTTGCGGAAGCCCTTGACCACGCTCAGCCGCAGCCGCTTGGGCCGGCGCTCGGGCGTGGTCTCGACCGCGGCCACGAAGGGCTGCTTGCCCGCAGCACCCCGGCCGCGCTTGCCGCCCGGCCGCTCGCCGCCGAGATGAGCATCATCGACCTCGACCCGGCCTTCGAGCTTGGGCTTCTGGGCCTCGCGGACACCCATCGCCCGCATCAGCTTGTGCTTCATCAGCCAGGCGGTCTGCTGCTTGACCCCCAGCCTGCGCCCGAGCTCGATCGAGCTGATCCCGTTCTTGCTCTGGGTCAGATGGTGATCGCGATGAACCAGGTGGTGAGCGGCAGCTTGGCGTCCTGGAACACCGTGCCGGCGGTCAGTCGGACCTGCCGCTTGCAGCGGTTGCACTGGAACAGCTCGCGAGTCTTCAGCTGGCAGAACCTCTTGTGGCCGCAGGCCGGGCAGGTCAGCCCCTCGCGCCAGCGCATCTCGAACAGGGCCTTGCGGCAGGCCTCCTCGCTCCCGAACCGCTCCCGGAACGCGGCCTCGCTCAGGCCCTGGAGCACACGCTGCAAGCCCGCCGCCATCACCATCCGCCCCCTCCGCCAGCCCCCAAAGCTTGAAATCCTAGCTGATTGGAGGATGCGTGTCATGGGCAATCAGGACAAAATATAGTCGGCCTCGGGTCCCCTAATTGGGATCGGCTCCGGGGGCGGCAGCTGTTCCAGTCTGAGCACACAGCTCTTCTCGGTGTTGATCCATCCCTGATCAGCATGTACCCAACGCGTCTGCTCGAAGCAGCAAGTCGCAGTTGCCCCAACCTGACAGCCTGGAAGTTCTGGCTTGAAATACTTATCGGGTGGCGGCCCGCCCTCCTCCCCACTGGAATCGATGACAATCACCACGGGCTGCGTGGCGCCACTTCCGAGAAGCACAGGGCTTGGGCCGAGGAACTTGTTGATCTGCAGGTCGGAGCGCGTGAGCGTAACCGCACGGGCGGTGGGCTCAGGTGGCCCATAGTCCTTCAGGTCGCAGGCGGCCAGAGAGGCCAGGGCAAGCAGAGCTGCAATCTTTAGCATCCTACCTCTCCTTAAAATCTCACAAGAACCGACAGTAGTACCGTGCGCGCTGGCAAGAAGACCGGGTCAATGTCCTCGCGGGTACGGAACTGCTCGTCCTGATAGTTCAGCTTGCGATCGAAGATGTTGCTTGCGGTCAAGGAGGTTACCAGGCGGCCATCAAAATGGCGAAAGCCGATCTGTGCGTCAGTCAGTAGGCCCGCGTCACTTTCGCTCTGCTGTCCGCCTACGTCATCGAGCCGTTCGACATCCTGTGCCACCAGCCGCAGGTTCAGGGCCGCAAAGAGCCCGGATACGGAGAAGTAACGGATGCTGGCCGGCATCTCGAACGTGTTGACCCGAAGCGGGCCCTCCACAGTATCCCCCTCGGCCGCTGGTGGCGACGGCGCGGCGCCGATGGGCTGGCGTGCAAGCGGTGCGGGGGCGAGGAGCACACCAGGAACGGGTTCATGCGCGGCAAGCAGCGCTATCGCTGCCGGGCCTGCGGGCTGAACTTCACCGACACGCCGCCGCGCGGGATGCCGCTGCAGGTGAAGGTGACGGCGGTGCTGCTCTATGTCAGCGGCCTGTCGATGAACCGCACCGCCAAGCTTCTGGGCGTGTCGACGCCGTGCGTGATGACCTGGATCGAGCAGTTCGCCAAGGATCACGCCCAGAAGCCGGAGCCGGAAGGCCGTGCTCTGGTCATCGAGCTCGACGAGATGTGGCACTATCTAAAAAAAAGACCAACAAGCTCTGGATCTGGAAAGCTTGGGATCGTGCTTCAGGCCGACTGGTTGACTGGGAATGCGGCGGTCGTGACCGGGCCACTCTCGAACGGCTCCTTGGCCGCGTGAAGCGCTGGAACCCGCGTCTCTACTGCACCGACGACTGGGCCGCCTACCAGGAGGCGATCCCGCAAGGCCGGCTCTATGTCGGCAAGGACGAGACGCATGGGCTCGAGCGCGACCATGCCCGCCAGCGCACTGGCTGGCCCGCTTCCGCCGCCGCTCCATCGTGGTCTCCAAGGCCAAGCGCATGGTCGACGCCTCCATCGCCCTCTTCGCCCGCTTCGGCGGCAACGACAGGATCGGCGAGCTTGCAGCTGAGTCAGCCGAAAACCGGCTCCGTGCAGAAGTTGCAACGGCATGGCTGAGCCGGCATCGCGCAACGTGTTGACCCGAAGCGGGCCCTCCACAGCTATCGCCCTGCGTGCCGCTGGTAGCGCCGGCCGCCAGCGCCGAGGCTGGCGGCCAAGCTGATCGGTCGGCACGGCCGAGTTCAGGCGGTAGCCGAGGAGTGCGTCCTCGAGCTCTGATCGTCCTGCTTCGCGCGCGAGTTCCCGCGCATAGATATTGCCTTCCTGCTCATCCCAGACCGAAACTCTGCAGCGATGAGCTAATCCGGTACTCGCCGGCGAGCCCAAGCTGATCGGAGACTGTGCCGTCGAACTCGTCAAAGAGCAGATTGAACCCGGCAAGCTCGACGGGAGCCAGCGTCTGGCTGACCAAAATCGGGCGCTTCAGGCTCCGGGCGGCGATGGCCCGGAGAAGGAGAGGCTCGATCGGTCGCCAACGACGCCGAGGCCCGGTGTTGCGGTCGTACGCGCCCTACTAGGCAGGTCCACCTGGTCGATCCCAGCCCGCAATCCGACGACAAGGTCGCTTGCGAGCGGTGCGCGCAGCTCAACAAAGGCGAGGACGCGTCCCTGTCCTGATGCTCGCTCACTGTGTTTGCGGTGCCGAACAGAATGTTCGTGCTGTCGATACGGTCGCTCACGTCGGCAAGGCCGGCCCCGGCGCGGAGCGTGGCCCCGCTTATCGATGTCCGGCCGAGCACCTCGATCTGCCGCCCGTCGGCGCCCTCGTCAGCCATTCCGCGGAAAAGCCCGCCTCCCCGCTCAAGATCGCTCAATTCGTCCCGATCGGCGCGGAGTGCTGACACGAGGAGTTCGGTGTCCTGTGCTAGGCGCAGCCGGCCGCCCAAGCGAAAGACGTTCTCCTCGGCGCTCTGGTGGAGCGTGGGGTCATGGTCGTCGGGATCGAAAGCGAGTTCCCGATCACCGAAGAGCGTGTCACGCCGGCGATACTCACCTTGGACCGACAGCCAGTCGGTCATGTCCGTCCTAACAAAGGCCTGCGCGATGTTATGCTCAAGCCCGAAGTTCTCGCGAAATCCGTCAGTGTGATAGTAATATTGACCGATGCTGAACGCCGACCGCCCGATGAGCCCGCCGAGCGCTGCCTCCTCCGCTCGAGTCCAGTGAGAACCAACCTGGGCGCCCGACCTGAACCGCAGGCCCTGGCGCTCGAACAGGGTTGAGTATTCATCAAAGCCGAGGGTCAGCAGGTCAGACCGCGGCAGATCGAGATCAGCGACTGACCGGCTGGGCTGCAGCGGCTCTCCATTGAGGGGCTCAAGCAGCTGAGCCTGGAGGAGTTCGCTCATGCGAGCGACCTCGAAGCGGGGCTGTCCGAGGTACAGGTCCGCGAGGAAGCGATGTGCCGCAGCGTTGCCCGGATCGGCAGCGAGCGCCTCTGCGGCTCTGCTCACGCCGGCCTGTGGAAAGCCGAGGTCTGTATAGAGCCGCGCGAGACCGGCGCCGCGTGTAGCCTGATCCTCCTCGAGGAGACCGGCAGATCGGACCGCTGATCGGGCCGGGTTGAGCTCGGCCGCCCGCTCCAGATCGCTCAGCGCCTCGATGGGGCGGTTGCCGAGCTGCTTCCGAATAGCATCATAGAACCACGGCGTCGGATCGTTCGGATCGAGCGTCTTGGCCGTCGCAAGCTCGTCGCCGGCGATCGTGTCTCGCCGTTCCTCGAGGTACGCCTTGCCCAGATAGCTCCGCAGCAGCGCGTTGTCCGGGTCGAGCGCCACCGCCAGCTCTATGCTCGCCCGCCCGGCCTCGAGGTCGCCGTCGCGGATGGTGGCGAGGCCCTGGCCGAGGTGGGCCAGCGGATTGAACGGGTCGAGCTCGATGGCGCGGGTGAAGGTGGCGTGGGCGGTGCGGGTGTCGATGCGGGCCAGGGCCACGAAGCCGGCTACGGTCTGGGCGCGGGGGTTGGTGGGGTCGAGCTCGAGGGCGCGGGTGGCGGAGCGGCGGGCGGCGCGGGTGTCGCCCTGCATGAGCTGGACTTCGGCCAGGCGGGCCTGGATCAGGGCGTCGTCGGGGGTGGAGGTGGCGGCGGCTTCGAGGCTCTCGCGGGCCTGCGGGATGTCGAAGGCGGCCTGGGCGGCGTAGGAGAGGGCGAGGCGGGCGCGGGGGTTGGTGGGGTCGAGGGTGACGGCTTCGCGGGCGTCGGCGAGTGCCTGGTCCTTCAGGTTGCGGGCGACGGCGATGACGGCGCGGAGGGCCAGGGCGTCGGCGTTGCGGGGGTCGCGGGTTAGGGCTTCGGCGAGGGCGGTCTCGGCTTCGGCGGGGCGGCCCTGGGCCAGGAGCAGCTCGGCGCGGAGGGTGAGGGCGGTGGTGTCGCGGGCAGATGGGGGGAGCTGGTCGAGGCGGGCCAGCGCCTCGGTGCGGCGGCCCTGGGCGGCGAGGCGGGCGGCCTCGCGCAAGGGGGCCGGGGCGGCGGCGGGGAGGCGGGTCTCGGGTAAGGGCGGGTAGTAGAGGGCCCACTGCACGGCGTCGCGGGGGCGGATGCGGAGCTCGAGCTCGGGGGCACGGCCGGCCAGCGCCACGGCGGCCTCGCCGGGGGCGACGCGGACGGTGCCCAGCGGGTTGGCGAAGCGGACCCGGCCCTCGAGCACGGTGACCCGGGAGCGGTCGGGCTCGACCTCGAGCGTGAACTCGGTGCCCTCGACCGCGGCGTCGGCGAAGGGGGTGTCGATCTCCAGCGCATGCGGGCGGCGGCTGAAGAAGCTGGCGATCCCGGTGATGAGCTGGAGCAGGGTGCGCTCGCCGGGCTGGGCCTGCTCGATCCGGAGCGTGGTGCCCGGGGCAAGGCGGAGGACGGCGCCGGAGTTGAGGATGACGGCACTCCGGCCGTTCTCGCCTGCCCGCAGCGTGTCGCCGACGCAGAGGGGCTCGCCCAGTGCCAGCCTCGTCCAGTCGGCACCGGCCGCGACCTCGACGAGATCCTCGACCGCGGCGATGTGGCCGGCCGGCACGGCACAGCGCTCGGCCGCGGCTGCCAGCTCGGGCAGCACCAGCAGGATGGCGACGAGCGCGCCGGGATGCCTGAGCGGAAGGGGCATCAGGCGTATCCTCCCCTCCGCCATGGTTAACCCGAGCGGAACCCTCTGGCTGTGGCATTTCGCACAAGTACGACGGGTCTAGGCCGGCTCCAGCGCCACGATCTCGTCGGGCTGGCTGCGGCCGCGCAGCCGGACCGGGCCGATGGCGCGGAGCCGCAGGTCGGCCAGGCCGTCCACCACCCCGCGCGTGGCCAGCACGCGGGTGCCGAGCTGCTTGTTGAGCTGCTCCAGCCGGGTGGCGACGTTGAGCGGCTCGCCCACGGCACCGAAGCTGAAGCGGTCGCCGGCGGCGAGGTTGCCCATCACGATCTCGCCCTCGGCGAGGCCGACCCGGGTGTGGTGGGCGTCGATGCCGAGCCGGGCGGCGAAGTGCTCGAGCTTCTGGGCGAGCTCCAGGGCGGCTGCCACGGCACGGGCGCGCACCGCGGCGTCGGGCCGGTCGGCGAGCCAGGCCGACATGCTGGCGTCGCCGGCCCAGCCGAGCACCGTCCCGCCCCGGCGCTCGACCACCTCGTAGAGCAGGGCGCGATAGTCGGCGATGAGGGCGGCCAGCGCCGGCTCGCGGTCGTGCATGCTGTCGGTCAGCGTGACGTAGCCGGCAAGGTCGGTGGAGAGGCATACGGCCCAGCGCTGCTCGTGCCGGCCGGCGGCGGCGAGCCCGTCCAGCACCGAGGCGCGGGCGTGCCGGCCGCGGGTGAGGAGGCCCACCGCGCGGTCGAGGTGGCGGCGGAGGATGCCGTAGCGGGCGAGCAGGCCCACGAGCAGGCCCAAGGGGGCGGCCAGAAGGGCCAGCGAGGCCGCGGGCAGGGCCAGGTGCCAGGCGGAGAGGGCGGCCACGCCGGCGGCGACCGTGCCGGCGGCCAGTGCCAGCCCGGCCAGGATCGAGAGCAGCGGCGTGAGCAGGACGGCAGCGGTGGCGGTGGCAGCGGCGGCGGTGGCGGCGAGGGCCAGCGCCGGGGCCCGGCCCATGGGCTGCACCGCCTCGTCATGCAGCAGGTTGAGGCAGGCGGTGGCGGCGACCTCCACGCCGGCGAAGTTGATCCCGTCCGGGCGCTCGAACACGGTGCGGAAATCGTCGATCTGCACCTGCTGGGCCACGTCCGAGACGCCGACGAACAGGATCTGGTCGCGCAGGCCGGCGAGGGTGGCGGGATCGCCGTTCACGACCCGATGGTAGGGGAGGCGGGGCAGCCAGCCGGCGGGCCCGTAGGGGGCCAGCATGTGGGTGTCGGGCCCGGTGAGGAGTCGCAGGGCGGCGCCGACGCGGCCGCCATGGCGGCCGATCAGTGCGGTGCGGACCTGCTCAGGTGCCTTCAGCAGAGCGGACCGCAGCCTTGCGATCCGGGTCTCGAACGCCTGGCCGTCCGTGCCGACGGCGTCGGGCAGCCCGGCGGCTTCGAGCGCCTGCGCCAGCGCCAAGCGGTCGGCGGGATCGCCCAGGACGGCCGCCAGGAGGGCCGCGGCCGGCAGGGTGGCCTCGCCCCCGGCACCGGTCTTGAAGGTCCAGAACGAGGTCAGCCGGGCTCCGACCTTGGGCAGCGGATAGGGGGCGGCCGCCAGCGCACCTTGCGCGAAGCTAGGCAGCGGCGGCACCGTCTCCTCCTCGACGATCCGCGGGCGGCCCGGCGCGTCGGGCTGCTGCTCCCGCCGCATGCGCTGGAAGAGGACGACATTGCCGCTGCGGGCGATGGCGGCCGCCAGTTCGGCGTCGCCCGCCGGGTCCTGGGGTGAATCGAGGATCAGGTCGAGGACGATGGCGCGGGCACCGGCGGCGCTGGCATGGTCGATCATCCGTGCCAGCAGCGGGCGCGGCCAGCCGCCGAGCTTGAGCGGCAGGCCCAGGGCGCGGGCCAATTCGTAGTCCTGGCCGACCACGACCACGCCCGGCGGCGGGGGGACGGGCCCGCGCAGCCGGTAGAGGAGGAGCTGGCCCAGATCCTGCTCGAGATAGGGCCCGAGCGGGCTTGCCGCCGCGAGCACCGCCAGCCCGGCTGCAAGGCCGGCAGCCCCCGCCACCCGCAGGCCCCTGGCCACGGCTTACACGTCCTCCCCAAGCCCTGCCCGATCCTCACCGCGGCGGCCATTGCGCGCAAGCGGTTGCCGTAGCTTCCCGGCCCTTGAGGCGGGGCACGGTCATGCTGACCTGTGGCCTGAGCTGCTGCAGGAAGGGCCGGCATCGATGGATCGTGCGACGCCAGGGGGCCAGGCCCGACGGCCGGGGCTGCTGCTGGACCGGCTGCTCTACCGCGACGCGCTGATGCTGGTGCTCGACAAGCCCGCGGGCCTGCCGGTCCACAAGGGGCCGAAGGGTGGGCCCAACCTCGAGGACCATCTGGACGCGCTGCGCTTCGGGCTGCCGCGCCGGCCGGGTCTGGCGCACCGGCTGGACCGGGACACGAGCGGCTGCCTCGTGCTCGGCCGGCACCGGCGGGCGCTGGCGCGGCTGGGGCGGCTGTTCGCGGAAGGTGCGGTGGAGAAGGTCTACTGGGCGGTGGTGCGCGGCGGGCCGGCGGAGGAGGCGGGCAGGGTCGACCTGGCCTTGCGCAAGCGGAACGAGCAGCGGGGCTGGTGGATGGAGACGCATGCCGAGGGCCAGGCGGCGGTGACCGACTGGCGGGTGTTGGGCCGGGCTGACGGGCTCGCCTGGCTGGAGTGCCGCCCGCGCACCGGGCGCACGCATCAGGTGCGGGTGCACTGCGCCTCGCTGGGCTGCCCGGTCCTGGGCGACCCGATCTATGGGGCGAAGGAGGTGCCGATGCCGCCTCTGCACCTGCATGCCCGGGCGATCGCCGTGCCGCTCTATGCCGGCCGGGAGCCGATCACGGTCGAGGCGGCACCGCCCGCGCACATGCGGAAGGCATTGCGGGCCTGCGGCTGGGTCGCGGAGCCTGCGTCGGCAGGATGAGGCGGTGCTAGCCTGCAAGGCCGGAAGTCCCGATCATGCCTTGCTAGCTTGCGACCGGAAGTATAGTCCAGCGGTGTGAACTCGTGCAAAAAGTTAGGGAGAGCAGAATGCGCACTTGGCTGGCAGCATCATTGCTGGCGGGGGCGGTCGCCGCCCTCTCGTCGTCGGTTGCGGCGGCCGCGTGCGCGCCGGACGATCTAGCCGGGCGCTGGGACTCCTACACGATCGGTAACACGAGCGACGAGCCGTTCTGGGAACGGTGCGAGATCCGTTTCGGCAATACCGGCAAGATCCTCGACGGGAGCGTGTGCCGCACCGACACCGGGGAGCGCAGCACGCTTTCCGGGCGCCTCGTGCTCGACAGTGGCTGCCGGATCACGGCCACGCTGACCCAGAAGTTCCCCGGCGAGGACCCGAACGTCTGCGAGATCCCTCAGGCGACGCTGGCCAGGGATCAGGAGACCCTTGCCGGCGTCGGGAGCTGCAAGGGCAGCGGTGCCATCTTCTCGGTCACGATGATCCGCCGCTGAGTGCTGCACCGCTGTCGCGGGCGAAGAGGTGCAGCTTCGCGGTATCGACGCCGAGGGTTGCCGGCTGGTCGAGCTGCGGCCGGGTAGTGCGCCGGGAGCTTGGCGACGACGCGCGTGCCGGCCACCTCGCCGATGAGTAGCTGCTCGGGCCCGAGAGGCTCGAGCTCGCGCACGAGCAGGGTCAGGCTGGCACCCTCGCGGGCCTCGGGCAGGATGTGCTCGGGGCGGAGACCCAGGAGGACATCCCGTGCGGGGCGGCCCTCCGGCCCCGGCAGCCGGAGGGTCGTTCCGTCGGCGAGGCGGACCGCACCGTCCGCAAGCTGCGCCTCGAGGAAGTTCATGGCGGGGGTGCCGATGAAGGCGGCGACGAAGGTGTTGGCGGGCTTCTCGTAGAGCTCCAGCGGCGGGGCGATCTGCTCGATGCGGCCCTGGTGCATGACGCAGACCCGGTCGGCCAGCGTCATCGCCTCGACCTGGTCGTGGGTGACGTAGATGACCGTGTTGCCGAGGCGGCGATGGAGCTGCTTGATCTCGGTGCGCATCTCGACCCGGAGCTTGGCATCCAGGTTCGAGAGCGGCTCGTCGAAGAGGAAGACGTCGGGCTGGCGGACGATGGCGCGGCCGATGGCGACCCGCTGCTGCTGCCCGCCCGAGAGCTGCTTCGGGCGGCGGTCGAGGAAGGGCTCCAGGCCCAGGATGCGCACGGCCTGGGTCAGGAGGCGCTCGATCTCGTCCTTGGGCACCCGGCGCACGCGCAGGCCGTAGGTGATGTTCTCCCGCACCGTCATGTGCGGGTAGAGGGCGTAGTTCTGGAACACCATGGCACAGTTGCGCAAACCCGGGCGCAGGTTGGTGACCTCGCGCGTGCCGATGGCGATCCGGCCCTCGCTCGCGGTCTCGAGGCCGGCCACCATCCTGAGCGTGGTGGTCTTGCCGCAGCCGGAGGGGCCGACCAGCACCACGAACTCGCCGTCCCGCACCTCGAGGTCGAGGGCCGGGATGACGACGGTGTCGCCGAAGCGCTTGGCCACTCCCTGGAGCGTGACCTGGGCCATGCGCTACTCGCCCATCGCACGCGCCGAGCGGGCTGCCAGCGCCCGGCCCAGCCAGGCGGCACCGCGCACGCCCGTGCTGTCGCCGTGGACCGGCGGCCGGAGCTTCGTGCGCACCGTGTCGGAGAAGACGTAGCGGTCCCAGCGGGCGGGGACGTTGGCGTAGAGCCGCTGGACGTTGGAGAGGCCGCCGGCCAGCACGATGACCTCGGGGTCGATGACGTTGATGATGCTGGCGAGGCCGCGGGCCAGGCGGTCCTCGTAACGGTCCAGGCTGGCGGAGGATGCGGGATCGCCCTCGGCGGCCCTGCGCACGATCTCGGGGCCGGTGAGGGGATCGCCGGTGACGCGGATGTGGTCGGCGGCGAGGCCGGGGCCGGATAGCCAGGTCTCGACGCAGCCCTTGAGGCCGCAATAGCAGTCGGGGCCGGGAAGCTCCTCGGGCAGCGGCCAGGGGAGCGGGTTGTGGCCCCACTCGCCGGCGATGGCGTTGGGGCCGGTGAGGACCCGGCCGTTGACCACCACGCCGCCGCCGACTCCGGTGCCCAGGATCACGGCGAAGACCACCTCGGCCCCGGCACCCGCACCGTCGGTGGCCTCGGAGAGGGCCAGGCAGTTGGCGTCGTTGGTGAAGGCCACGGGCCGCTCCATCCGGGCCGTGAGGTCGCGGTCGAAGGGGCGGCCGTTGAGCCAGGTGGAGTTCGCGTTCTTGATCAGGCCGGTGGCGGGCGAGATGGCGCCGGGGTGGGCGATGCCCAGCGTGCCGGTGGCCCCGAGCTCGTCCTCGACCTCGAGCACCATGGCGCGGATGGTGCCCAGCGTGCCGTCATAGTCCTCGCGCGGGGTCGGGCGGCGGCGGCGGATCAGCTCAGCACCGCCGGCATCGATGGCCACGACCTCGATCTTGGTCCCGCCCAGATCGATGCCGATCGCGAGCTGCATGCCTAGCCTCCCTGCCGCGGCCCCGCCCGCCTTATAGGGCCGGGCCGTGCCAGGGTCACGTCACGGGGCTGACCCGGATGACGACCCGCCGCGAGCCGTCGTTCTCCAGGAACCGGCGCTGCATCTGCAGGTCGCGCGCCTGGACGTTCTTCTCCAGCCACTCCGCCACCCGGCCGAGCCGCCGGTCGGCCAGCCAGCGGGCATAGCGCGCCGCCTGCGCGGGATCGCCGCCGGCCTTCACGTCCGCCCCGCCCACGGCGGCCGCGATCTCGACCTTGTAGCCGCCGGCCCGCGGCAGGGTCCGGACCCACTGCTTGAGCTGCCGCGCCGCACTCTCCGGCAGGAAGCTGCTGTTGTTGTCGAACACCAGCTCAATCCCCTCCTCCGCCACCGCCGGCCCGGCGGGGGGTTCAGCTTTAGCCGTCGCCTTTGGCGGCGGGGGCGGGGGTGGCGGCTCGCTGGGCGGTGCTGCGGGGATGGCGGCGGTGGGTGCTGGCGTGAGCATGGGCGGCGGGGTGGGTTCCGGCTCCAGCTCCGGGGCGACCAGGGGTGCCTCGGCCAGAGCCGGCTCCGCTGCGGGTGGTGGCGGTGCTTCTGCGGGGACAAATGCGGGCGGCGGCTCCGGGGGTGGCGGGGGCTGGAGCGCTTCGATCACGGGCGGTGGCTCCTCGGGCACGGGCTCTGCGGGCCGAGGAGGGAGCGGCATGGTGGCGACCGGTCCCTGCAGGCGAACGGCGGCCGGGGCCTGCTCGGGCGGGGCGGACGCGGCCAGTGGGGTCGGGCGCTCGGCCGCTGGCGGCTCGGGTGCCGGCGGGGCGGACGGTGCCACGGCCGCCATCTCCTGCGGTGCTGGTGCCGGTGCTTCTGCGGCAACCTCCTGCTCTGCTGGCGCAGTCCGCTGCACGATCTGAGGTGGTGCTGCCGGCGCGGGTGAGGTGCTGCCGGGCAGAGGAACGCCCTGGCAGTCCTCGCCCTGGCGCATGCGGAAGATCCACAAGGTGACGCGGGGCTCGCGGACCAGGAACTGCCAGTCCCAGACGCTGGCGACGGCGCTGGCCGGGATGCCGTGCAGGGAGAGGGCTTCCTGCACGCGCTCGGCGCGGGCGCGGGCGAGCCGGTGCGAGGCCAGCGTGTCGCCTTCGCCCTGGGCGCCGGGCTCGACATGGCCGATCGCCTGGGCGGTGAGGAAGCAGTCCGTGGCGATCTCGGCGGCGGCCGCGGCCACACCTTCGGCCACGCTCGTGGAGAGTGTGTCCGCCCCGCGCTCGAACGGCACCGCCCGCACCGTGACGTAGGCCATGCGCCCGTCCTTGAGGACGAGCGGCGTGTCCTGGATCAGAGGCGGCGGCAAAGGGTCGGCCAGGCCGGGACTAGCGGCCGCGGTGAGCAGGCTGGCCGTGATCAGGGCGAAACGGCAGATGCGGGCTGTCGGCAAGGCGCGTCTCTCCACGCTCCGGTTACCCGGACGAGAGAGTGTTATCTACCCACGCGAGAACAGGCCAGGGGAATCTTCGCCCGATACGCGCTCTATCGAGCACCCCAAACGCAAACAGGCCCGCGAATCCGCAGGCCTGCCAACCGCTCCAAGTGAGCCCCGCGCCGGGCCGGCGCTATTTGATCTTGGCTTCCTTGAACTCGACGTGCTTGCGCGCCCTGGGGTCGTACTTCTTGAGGTTGAGCTTCTCGGTGGTGCTCCGGGGGTTCTTCTTCGTGGTGTAGAAGTAGCCCGTGCCCGCCGTGCTCACGAGCTTGATCAGCACCGTGCTTGGCTTCGCCATGGCGGCGGAATCCTCAAACGTTAGGGGGTTGGCCTGCAAGGTAATGCCGGCTACGGCGCTGTCAACCGTCGGCGGGGCGGGGCGATCACCGCAAGGATCCGGGACCGCGGACGCCGAGGAAAGGGGGACCATGCTCTACACATTGGATGATGTCGGCCTCGAGACCGAGAGCGAGGAATGGTGGGTGGCGCCGACCGCCGTCCTGGTCGGCCGCGTCCGGCTCGAGCACGAGGCCGCGGTGTGGTGGGGGGCCGTGCTGCGCGGCGACAACGAGCTGATCACGGTGGGGCGCGGCAGCAACGTGCAGGACAACTGCGTCTGCCACACCGACCCGGGCCATCCGCTGGTGATCGGCCCCAACGTCACGGTCGGGCACATGGCGGTGCTGCACGGCTGCACGATCGGCGAGGGCACGCTCGTGGGCATCGGCGCCATCGTCCTCAACGGTGCGAAGGTCGGCCGCAACTGCCTGATCGGGGCCAAGGCCTTGATCGGCGAGGGCAAGGAGATCCCCGACAACTCGCTGGTCATGGGCATGCCCGGCAAGGTCGTGGGCGAGGTCCGGCCGGAGCAGCGGGAGCGCATCCGGCTCGGGACGGAGAAGTATGTCCGCAACTGGAAGCGCTACCGCCAAGGGCTCAAGGCCGGGTAGGGGCGGCGCGGTGCCGCGAGATCAGGCCGGCACCAGCCGGAGCACCCGGCCTGGATTGCGGTCGACCAGGAGGTAGAGGAACCCGTCCGGCCCCTGCTTGACGTGGCGCAGGCGGTCCACCTGCTTGATCAGGAGCTCCTCCTGCTTGACGACCTTGTTGGCGGTGCTGAGCTCCAGCCGGACCAGGCGCATGCCGCGCAGGCAGGCGACGAAGAGGTTGCCCTTCCAGCCCGGGAACTTGCTGCCGTCGTAGAAGCCGATGCCCGAGGGGGCGCGCGAGTAGGGCGGGTTCATCGAGAGCGCGTCCCAGTGGTGGACCGGCGGCTCCAGGCCGGGGACCAGCGCACCCTCGCCGATCGGCGAGCCGTCGGGGTTGGTGCCGTGCGTGGCCCGCGGCCAGCCATAGTTGAGGCCGGGCTTGATCAGGTTGATCTCGTCGCCGCCGGTGGGCCCGTGCTCGGACTGCCAGAGCTGCGTGGTGCCGGGCCGGAAGGCCAGGCCCTGCGGGTCGCGATGGCCCAGGCTGTAGATTTCGGGCCGGGCCCCGTCGACGTTCACGAACGGGTTGTCGGCAGGCACGCTGCCGTCGTCGCGGATGCGGCAGATCTTGCCGGCGGGATCGTCCAGCCGCTGCGCCAGCTCGGGCTGGTCGCGGTCGCCCAGTGCGATGAAGAGGTTGCCGTTCCCGTCCGGCAGCACGCGGTTGCCGTGATGACCCAGGGTCCCCGCCGACGTCGCACGGTAGATCACCGTCCAGCCGGTGAGCTGCCGGCCGTTCAGGACCGCGCGCGCGACGTGCGTGGTCTCCTGGGACCCGCTGCCGCCGATGAAGGTCAGATAGATGCGCCTGTTGCTGGCGAAGTTCGGGTCGGCCGCCACGTCCTGGAGCCCGCTTTCGGCAGCGTCCGGTGCCACCCCGCTGACAGGCGTGCTCTCCAGCTTGCCGTTCTTGATCACCCGGAGGCGGCCGATGTCCTTCTCGGTCACCAGGAGCTCGCCCGTGGGCAGGAACGCCATCCCCCAGGGCTTGGCGAGCCCGCCCGCCACCTGCACGACCTTGAACCGCGCCTTCTGGCTCTTGTAGATCTTGACCTTGGCGGCCTCGGCCATGCCGGGCAGGGCCACTGCCGTGCCGCCAGCCGTAAGCGCCAGGAAGTCGCGACGTCGCATCGGTCCTGCTCCCCGTTCTCTACCGTGCGTCGAGAATGCCCCAAGGCACCTATTCGATCCAGACGGCGAGGCGCCTCACCGGCCCGGACTTCCGGCACTGCATGGGCTGCGGTATCTCCGGCGCGCATGCCGCGAAGGGCCGCCGATGACCAGCCTCGACCTCGGGATCCGCAACGCCACCTGGAGCTACCCGACCACGGTCCTGTTCGGGGCCGGGACGGTGGCGAAGCTGGGCCGGGCCTGTGCCGATGCCGGCATCCGCCACCCGCTGGTGGTGACCGACCCCGGGCTCGCCCGGCTGCCCGTGATCCAGCGGGTGCTGGACCTCCTGCGCGAGGCCGGCCTCAGCCCCGGCCTGTTCTCCGAGCTGCGCCCGAACCCCACGGGCTCGAACGTCGAGGCCGGGCTCGCGGTGTTCCGCGCCGGCGGCCATGACGGCGTGGTCGCCGTCGGCGGGGGCAGCGGGCTCGACACCGGCAAGGCGGTCGCCTTCATGGCCGGCCAGACCCGGCCCTTGTGGGACTTCGAGGATGTCGGCGACTGGTGGAAGCGTGCTGATCCCGCCGGCATCCGCCCGATCGTGGCCGTGCCGACCACCGCCGGCACCGGCAGCGAGGTCGGCCGGGCCGGCGTGATCACCGACGAGGCCACCCACACCAAGAAGATCGTCTTCCATCCGCTGATGATGCCGCGGACGGCGATCCTCGATCCGGAGCTGACGGTGGGCCTCCCCCGCCACCTCACCGCCGCCACCGGCATGGACGCGCTGGCCCACTGCCTCGAGGCCTACTGCGCGCCCGGCTGGCACCCGATGGCCGAGGGCATCGCCGTCGAGGGCATGCGGCTCGTCCTCGAGGCCCTGCCCCGCGCCTGCGCCGACGGCAGCGACCTCGAGGCGCGCGGCGCCATGCTGGCGGCCTCCGCCATGGGTGCGGTCGCCTTCCAGAAGGGTCTGGGCGCCATCCACAGCCTCAGCCACCCGATCGGCGCCGTCTACGACACCCATCACGGCCTCACCAACGCCGTGGTCATGCCCTACGTGCTGGCCTTCAACCGCCCCGCCATCGAGGCCCGCCTCGTCCGCCTCGCGGCCTGGCTGGGCCTCCCCAAGCCCGGCTACTCCGGCCTGCTCGAGCGCATCCAGGACCTCCGCGCCGAGATCGGCATCCCGCCCACGCTCGATGCGATGGGCGTCCCCAACGACCGCTTCCCCGAGCTCGCCGCGATGGCGGTCAAGGACCCCACCGCCGGCGGCAACCCCCGGCCGTTCGACGAGGCCCAGGCGCAGCGGATGCTGGAGGATGCTTGGGCGGGGCGGCGGGCTGAGCCTGCTCGCACCGGCTGGAATGGGCGGCCGGTCGCTCGCGTCAGGCAGACCTACAGCTCACGCCGTCGTGGGCGCCGGCTGCATGCGGCGGACGGTGGCCGTGATCTCCGCCTCACGCTTCCTCACCTGGGCAAGATCGTGATTGGCCTGCATGCGCAGCCATGCCTCGGCACCGCCGCCGAAAGCAGCGCCCAGCCGCAACGCCATCTCGGCGGAGATGCCGCTCTTGCCGTTGACGAGGTTGTTGAGCGCCTGACGCGTCACGCCGAGCACCTTCGCACCTTCCGTGACGCTCAGCCCGAGCGGCTCCAGGCACTCCTGTCGCACAAGGCGCCCGGGATGTGGCGGGTCGTACATCGGCACCGTTCGTGGCTTCCCTCTCAGTGATAGTCGATCAGCTCCACGTCGTGAGCTTCACCAAGCTCGAAGCGAAACACGATGCGCCAGTTCGCTCGCACCGTGATGCTCCACAACCCTTTCAGGTCACCCTTGAGCGGGTGCAGCCGGAAGCCGGGAAGGTTCATCTCCTCCACCTCGCTTGCAGCGTCCAGCCGAGCCAGAATATTCTCGATCTTCTCGATCAGCGTCGGCGCGAGCCGGCTGCGATCACCCGCCTCGTAGAGCCGCTTCAGCCTGCGATCCTTGAAGCTGCGGATCATGTGCCCATCGATCTACGGTGACAAGTGCCACTTGTCAATTCCGCCCTCCAGCTGTCGGACTGGAGCCGAGTTGTCGACGCGAGCTGGAGACCTGACGGCATGAAGGCCGCCATGCTCGTCGATTCCTTGTGGGTGCTCGGCACGCGCTTTCTGCTGCGCGGTGCGAACTTCGTCATCTTCCTCCTGCTGGCGCGCGCCCTCACGGTCGGCGAGTTCGGCTTCTACGGCTATCTGATGTCGACGGCCGTGGTGCTCTCGGTCGCCTTCGATCTGGGCCTGCGGCAGTCGGTGGCGTTCTTCACCGGGCACGAGCCGGCGGCACGGGCCGCCATCGTCACCCACATGCTGGTGCTCTGGCTCCTGCTGGCGGCGGCGGCGGTGCTCACGACCTACGGCATGCTGGTCGGCGGCGGGTATGCCGAGACCTACGGCGCCCTGACCCTGGTCGCCGCCGCCGGCACCGCACCCATGCTGTTCCTGCGCACCGGGCAGGGGGCCTTCCTCGGCGGCGGGCAGCTGGGCAAGCTCAACCAGAGCGAGCTCATCTCCCGCGTGGTCATGCTGGGCGGCACCGCCGCCTTGTGGTTCCTGGGCCGGCTCGACCTCGCGGGCGCGGTCTGGACCCTCCTCGTCGCCCACGCGCTGGCGGCCCTCTACCTCCTGCTCCAGATCCGCGGCGACATCGCCCCGGCGACACTCCTCGATCTCGCCCTCGCCCGCCGCATGCTCCGCCACGGTGCGGTGTTCGCGAGCGGCATCATCCTCATGATCCTCATGGGCCGGATCGGGATCTGGCTCGTCAACGCGCTCATGGGCGAGGAGGCGCTGGGCCTCTATTTCGGCGTCCAGCGCCTGGGCGAGATGCTGGTCGAGGTCGCCACGGCCGTCGGCGTGGTGATCTTCAGCCACGGCGTGCGCGCGGCCGACATCAAGGCCGCCGCCCGCGACGCCATCCGCATCGCCCGGATCGTGACTGCCTGCATGGCCCTCCTGGCGCTGGCCACGATCATCTGGGCCGGTCCGTTCCTGACCCTCTTCCTGGGCGCCCCCTACGCCGCCGAGGCCAACGCCTTCCGCATCATCATGGCGGGCACGCTGGCCGCCTGCTTCAACGTCATGCTGTTCCCCTGCCTCTCCTCGCAGGGGCTGGCCCGGATCGGCATCTGGGCCTACGGGCTTGGCTGCCTGATCGCCTGGGCAGGCTGCCAGCTCATGATCCCCGTCTGGCACCTCCTGGGTGCGGCCGTGGCCTACGCCCTGGCCCAGGTCGCCGTCGCCACCGTCATCGCCGTCGCCTACCGCGCCCGCTTCGGCTTCGGCCTTCCTGCCGTGCTCCTGCCCCAGGGCGAGGACGCGCGCGAGATCCTGGGGCTCGCCCGCCGCCTGCCGGCACGGCTGCGGCGGGCGAGGGGTTAGGCTCTGACCATCAGGATCAGGCCGGCGTGACCGTGAGGTCGGTGACCTCGGCGACCTGACCGCGCCAGCGGAAACCGATATGCCCGTCCCGCCACTTCGGGATCCACGTCGCATCGGTCCAGCTGTAGCTCTTGGTGTCGTTCGTGCTCTTGTTGGTGACGGCGACCGTCAGCTTGGTCCCCTTCCTGGTGACGGCCACGAGGTAGGGCACCCCGGTCGTGAACGGGTACTCCTTGGGCGACTGCTCGCCGATGAAGGGGCCGGTCGACCGGTTGTACCGCCGCAGGCGCAGCCGCTCCGGGAACTTGGGATTGGGATTGGCGGTGGCGAAGGAGAAGCGGAGCCCGCGGCTGTGCTGGAAGTAGACCGTATCCTCGGGCTCGATGTTCGTCCAACTGGAGATATTGGTCGGATACCTCGTGCTGCCCTCGCCCACCCCGTTGAAGTAGAAGCAGCAGAACGTGCCGCCCGAGGCCGAGAGACGCGAGATGACGCCCGCAATGATGATGTGGTAGAGCTGCGGGTGGTATGGACGGGGAGGGAGGCGCTCGACGATGCTGTCGAGCTGGAAGCGTCGGTGAAGCGGTAGGCGAAGCTGGTGAGGTACGATTGGGCGTGCTGGCGCTGATGTGATGGTAGGTGCCGGCGATCGCGGTCTGATGTGCCAGCGTCGTGTCACCAGCGAACGGGTCCAGCACGCGGCCGCTGCCGAGCGTGACCATCGGCACGCGAGCAGCGGCCTCTCGACGCGGGCCAGCAGGACAGACCGTCACTGACGATCTCGCTGCCGGGTGCCAGATGGCCCTTGGCCAGCCTCTCGATCTCCTCTTGCGGAAGCCTTGACCACGCTCAGCCGCAGCCGCTGGGCCGGCGCTCGGGCGTGGTCTCGACGCACACGAAGGGCTGCTTGCCGCAGCACCGGCCGCGCTGCCGCCGGCCGCTCGCCGCCGAGATAAGCATCATCGACCTCGACCGGCCTCGAGCTTGGGCTTATGGGCCTCACGGGCACCCATCGCCGCATCAGCTTGTGCTCATGAGCCAGGCGGTCTGCCGCCGACCCCCAGCCTGCGCCCGAGCTGGACGAGCTGATCCGTCTTGCTCTGGGTCAGATGGTAGACGCGATGAACCAGGTGGTGAGCGGCAGCTGCTGTCTGGAACACCGTGCCGGCGGTCGCCGGACCTGCCGCGCAGCGGTGCACTGGAACAGCTGGCGACAGCCGACAGAAGCCGCGGTGCCGCAGCCAGGGCAGGTCAGCCCCTGGCGCCAGCGCACTCGAACAGTGCCTACGGCAGGCCTCCTCGGTCCCGAACCGCTCTCGGAACGCGGCCTCGCTCAGGCCCTTGAGCGCACGCCGCAAGCCGCTGTCACACCACCGCCCTCCGCCAGCCCAAAGCTCTGGAAACTAGCTATAGCGGAGGGAGGGAAAGATACCTTGTAGCCGAACTTGATCGTCCAGTCGCCCGAGACCCGCTCTTTGGACCAGAGCGCCACCTGGTACTTGATGTCGTCGAGCAAGGTCGAAGTAGAGGCGCGGATGCCGCCGCTGATCTGCTCGACCTTCACCTTGCTGGACAACTTATGGACACGCCAATTGGCCGTGTAGTCCGGGGCCAGGGCCACTCCTGCAGCGAGCGCCAGCCGCGGCCAGGTAAGTAACGGTGCAGCGATGAGCGCGGCACCGCCGGTCAGCGCATATCTACGCGTCAAGTCTGTAATCATCGTCGGACCCCCTCACTTAACCCGATCATTGCGGCGTCAGTCGCCAGGCGATGAGCGAGTAGGGAGCACTTAGCACGCTCGGGCCATCGACGTTGTGACTTATGTCAAGCGAGCGGTGACGACGGCGCGCGACCGCAACCGGTCGGCTCCGGATCCGGCCCCCCCGGCGGAAACGGCTGTTCCAGATCAGACCATCTTTGCCGTCAAGAGCCGCTATGGCTGCGTGACTGAGAACTTCTCGTAGCGCGCTTCCCGCCCCGGCTGATGGCGGATGCCAAAATAGCCGCTGCTGAACCGGCCGATCTGGGTGCTGCTCCAGCTCACACTCTGGGTGCGGCCGGTGGTCGTGTCCTTCACGCTGGCGCTGAACTTGTTGCCCTTCCGCACGAAGGTCATCTTGTATTTCACGCCGCGCTTGAACGGGAACTTGGCCGGGGAATCGGCGCCGATCTTGGCCGGGTAGGCGGTCGTGAACTCGAAGGAGCGCAGCCGCATCTCGTTGGAGTTGCCGGGCGTGACCGTGTTGTAGTTGCTCCAGGTGATGCGGATCCCACGGCCGTACTGGGTGTAGTCGTCCTCGGATGGCCGCGCCGACGGCCACTCGGCAAAGCTCGCCGGGTGGTCCTCGGTCCCTGCCCCCGTGGCGTGGAAGTAGAGCATCGCACCGATGCCCGTCCCGGTGGTCTTGGTGGTGTTGTCGAGGCGGGTGAACTCGAAGCTGACCTTGAAGTCGCCGCTCCAGGCGGTCCGGCTCCAGATCACGACGCTGCTCCTGGCCAGGAGATCGGCATCGCCGCTGTAGACATAAGGTGCCGCCTTGAGCGTCACGCCGTTCGCGTCCTGGGTGACGCCGGCACCCAGGACCGGGTCCATGTGCACGGCCCAGTCAAGGTCGAGGCTGGGGGCGAGCGCGAACCCGCCCGTCTGGGCCGCGCCCGGCCGCGACAGCCATGGGGATGCGATCAGGGCAGCGGCACTGGTCAGAGCCGTCCGGCGAGGAATGGTCATCACCGATTTGCTCCATCGTGAGACGAGGGTCCAGGCACCTGGGCTCCCTGGCTGAACCCACATGGCCAGCCATTGGCCGGTTAAGCTTCACAGAATCCGACGAAATCAACTTATACGATAGAAGACCGTTTCGTGCCAGCACCAGAGCCTCTGCCCCAGCGGAATCCGGCCTCACCGTTCGCGAGACGGGAGGCCACCGTCAGGGTGAGCCTGCTGCCCACCCTGCGCAGCTACACCTCGTCGACAATCCTCAGCGACGAAGCGACAGTCCAGCAGTGCGAGCGGCAATCCGTGCCGGCCCGACCTCCGCCCATACCGTATCTGACGGCGCGCTCAAAGCTCCGTCAATGACATGTTGGTCAGCTCGGCATCCTGGCCACGCCAGCGGAAGCCGATATGGCCGTCGGGCCACCTGCCGATCGCATCGTCCTCCCAGCCGAAGGACTGCGGCTCCTCCCCGCTGCCGACGGGTGGCGCCACCGAGACGCGGAGACGGTCGCCCGTGCGCCGCACCGCCACGTCGTAGGCAACTCCGTCGGTGAAGGGGAAAACAGCGGGCGAGGCGGGCTCCACCAGGGTCAGGCTCGGGGTCTTGTTGAACCAGCGCAGGCGCAGCCGGTGATCGATGTCGGGCTGGCCTGGGTTGTGGGTGGCGAAGGAGAAGCGCAAGCCTCGCGCATGGTCGGCATAGACCTCATCGCTCGGCGTGACGCGTCGCCAGTTCGGCACGGCCTCCGGCCACCTGTCGCTGCCCTGGCCCAGGGTACAGAAATAGAAGCAGACGAAGGAGCCGCCGGCAACATCGAGACGGCCGGTGACCTTGTAGACAAAGGTGAGCTCGAAGTCGCCGCTGACCCACTTCTTGGCCCACAGCGCGATGGTGGTCTGGTCGACGGTCAACTCGACGTCGGGCGTCATGATCCTCACGCCGTCCGGGATCTGGGTCGCGGCCGCAAGACCTGTCGTCTTGTGCACCCGCCAATTGATCTGCCAGTCGGGCCACAAGGTATAGGAGTCCTGCTGCGCCAGCGCCGACCCTGGCAGAAACGGGGCCAAGGCCGACCCGGCGAGCGTGGCCCCGCTGGTCGTGATCAGTGCACGTCGTGAGATCGGCTCCGTCATTCTGGCTTCCCTTCTCCGTCAGCGCTGCGGATCTCGAGGCTCGCGTCGGATGCCGCTGCCGGCCTTCAGCGGGTGTGAGGGAAAGGCTCGGTCTCCGCCGCGCCCGTGCTGATGGCGGGCAACCTCGAGCGAATGCAGAAGGGAAAAATCTCGCGCTTTGGTTGTTATTTCAAGCGCGAGTTTCAGGCCGCAGGTGCTGATAGCACCTTTGAGAGAGCGCCAGCGCCGACCCTCTCGCCGGGGCAGCGTCGCGGTGCAGATTGATGTAGCCTTGGCTATGGGCGACGGACGGAGACCCGGGC
>CAWHNT010000043.1:0-20340 GCA_963830775.1 uncultured Alphaproteobacteria bacterium
GGGCGAGCATGCTACGTTGCCGGACGAGTTCCACGAACTTCGGATTGCGCCGGATCTGGGCGTAGGACGCTTGTTCCATCGTTTGCCTCCTTGGACGGGCTCGCTTCGATTCGCGAAGCCGATCACATCATAGCCCACGTTCCCTGGATAGGTTCTCGTCTTCGGCGGCGCCCATGCCGGCTGGGCGCCCGCACGAACTCTATCGTTTTTACGAGGTTGATGATGCTTACGATCCAGGCACCACATGCCTGTAAGTTGCGGTAGAAATTCCCAAATCAATTATTGTCAGAACCTTGATATAAGTGAGATGCGTGATGTCGTGACTATGGATAGAAACCATTGCACTAAACTGCTCCGTGGTACTTGCAGCCTAACTACTGATAGTGATTGATTATTTAAAGCGCCTAGTACCGACTGCTACTTGAGGTGCTCTTCAAGGAACGCTTTCATCTGCTCTACTGCAGCCTCATGCGCAGCTTTGCTGTAGGTCAGGGTTGTGCCGGTGAAAAGGCAAGTCGGAGATTGCGCGTAGGTAAGGTAGACCGGGTCCGCGAAGCGGGGATCTTCGAAGCGGTGCCCGGCACCCGGCAGGATCTCCATCTTGATCGGGAACGGCCCAGCCGGGATGTCCTGCATTGCGCGCCGGATCCGGGCTGCCGAGAAGCAATCGTCCTTGTCGCCGACCAGGATCAGCAGGGGCGCTGGCACCGTCAAGTTGGCGCGAGATAGGTTGCCCGCCGGCGGGGAGCCGGCTACCGGCCGGCATGACGCCGCCGACCGCCCTCCTACGCCGGCCACCGGTTCCCGCCCGAGGTCATCAGCCACGCGATCTGGCTCTACTTCCGCTTCCCGCTCAGCCTGCGCATGGTCGAGGAGATGCTGGCCGCCCGCGGCATCATCGTCAGCCATGAGACCGTACGGCAGTGGGCGCTCAAGTTCGGCCAGGCGTTCGCCAACCAGATCCGCCGACGGCTGCCCTGGCCTGGCGACAAGTGGCACCTCGATGAGGTCGTGATCACCATCGCCGGCAAGAAGCACTGGCTGTGGCGGGCGGTCGACCAGGACGGCATCGTGCTCGACGTGCTGGTCCAGAGCCGGCGCGACAAGCAGGCGGCCAAGCGCCTGCTGCGCAAGCTCCTGAAGAGACAGAGGCGGCCGCCGCGCGTGCTGATCACGGACAAGCTGGCGAGCTATCCCGCGGCGAAGAAGGAGCTGATGCCTGGGGTCGAGCACCGCCGGCATAAGGGTCGGCCGTGTCCCGCCCCGTGGTGTAGGAGGCCGCGCGCGGAGCCTTCAGGCGTAGCGTAGCGCGCGGCCGGTGGCCTGGGCGGCCATCGCCGGTCTTCGGTACAGGTTCGTGTTGCGACACATGAACTGACCGGAGACGACGACGATGACCGATGAGAGGATGGCGCTCCTGGAGCTGATCGAGAAGGGCGCCGATGCCGACCTGGTGCGCGAGCTCCTGGCCTTCGCCGCCGAGCGGATGATGGCCATCGAGGTCCACGAGCTGACGGGGGTGCCCGCCGGCGTGCGCAGCGTCGAGCGCGTGAACCACCGCAATGGCTACCGCGAGCGCGGCTGGGAGACGCGGGTCGGCCGGATCGACCTCGCGATCCCGAAGCTCCGCAAGGGCTCGTACTTCCCGGCGTTCCTGGAGCCCCGCCGCACGGCAGAGAAGGCGCTGACGGCCGTCATCCAGGAGGCCTACGTCCACGGTGTCTCGACCCGCGCCGTCGACGACCTGGTCAAGGCGATGGGCGGGACCGGCGTCTCGAAAAGCCAAGTCAGCCGCCTCTGTGTCGAGATCGACGAGCGGGTCCAGGCGTTCCTGACGCGGCCGATCGAGGGCCACTGGCCGTATCTCTGGATTGACGCGACCTATCTGAAATCGCGCCAGGGCGGCCGCATCGTCAGTGTCGCCGTGATAGTCGCCGTGGCGGTCAACACCGACGGCCGCCGCGAGGTCCTGGGCGTCGCTACCGGCGCCTCCGAGGCCGAGGTGTTCTGGACCGAGTTCCTCCGCTCGCTCGCCGATCGAGGTCTCAGGGGCGTCAAGCTCGTCATCGCCGACGACCACAAGGGGCTCAGGGCCGCCGCTCGGCGTGTCTTCGACGCCGGGATCCAACGGTGCCGCGTGCACTGGACGCGCAACATGCTGGCGCACGCCGCGCCCAAGCAGCGCGCCGCCGTCGCCGCTATGATCCGGACCATCTTCGCCCAGGAGACCAAGGCCGAAGCCTACGTCCAATGGGACAAGGTCGCCGACGCGCTCCGTGATAAGCACGAGAAGCTCGGCGAGCTCATGGACGCCGCCCGCGAGGACGTGCTCACCTACCTCGATTATCCCAAGGACCACTGGGCCCAGATCGCGTCGACGAATCCCCTCGAGCGGCTCAACAAGGAGATCAAGCGCAGGGCCGACGTGGTGGGCATCTTCCCCAACGATTCCGCCATCGTTCGCCTCGTCGGCGCCCTCATGCTCGAGCAGTCCGACGAGTGGGCCGTCAGCCGCCGCTACTTCAGCCTGGAAAGCCTCGCCAAGCTCACCGATACTCAACCCCGTCAGTTCGCCGCCGTGGCCGGCTGACCAACACTCGGACCTCACCGAGGACCGGCGCTCCTACACCACGCCCGTGGGCACGACCCAAGGGTCTGAACAACCGAGCCAAGAATTCGCACCAGCCGACCCGACGGCGCGAACGGCAGATGAAGCGCTTCAAGTCGCCCGGCCAGGCGCAGCGGTTTCTCTCGGCTCATGATCAGATCAACAACCTCTTCCACCTCCGCCGAGATCACGTCACCGCCACCCAATACCGAGTTGCACGTGCTCAAAGCTTCGCAATCTGGGCCGAGGTCATTGGCGCCGACGCTGCCGCATGAGCCCGCAGCGCCGATGAGCTACGGCGCTTCTCTGCCATCACCAACATCAACTTGACGGTGCCCGCGCGGGTATGCGTGACCCGCCACGGCCTATGTCCCATCGGCCCTGTCCGCGCCGGCGACCCCTGCAGCTGCCCGGATCCCTTGCACGGCAGCGTGTCCGGCCACGTCGAGCCAGTCGGCGGTCCGCTCGCCTATCCCCACTCGCGCAACTGGCCGAGCGAGGAGGAGGGGCGGAGGATCCTCTCTTCGGCCCTTGAGCCAGGACGGCCGCGATCGTCATCCCTCGTCGAGCGGCGGCTCGCCCGAGCGCAGGAACCGCTGCCGCCCGCGGAGCAGGGCAAGGCCACGTTCCGCGAGGCCCAGGCCAGCTCTGGCGGTGCTGGTCTCCTGCCTGGCCGCGGTCAGGCGCTCGACAGTCGCGCGATGACCGGCAACGTCGCCCTTGGCGCGCGTCACCAATCCGTCGAGGGCGGCGAGGGCCCGACGTCGGTACCGGGATGGCAAGGTGGGCGTGAGATGGGGCATGGCCGTGCTCCGTGGTAGGACTGGGGCGGTGAGGCCGTGACCGGCTGGGGGAAGTTTTTCCCGGCCCGTGCACCGAGCCGGACGGGCAGCTGGACGAATCCGGACGGCCGCCTCGCCGGCGGGCTCCGACAGCGGTTGTTGCCGCACAAACCCGATCGCGTGTCAGCTGTAGCCCCATGGCTCAAGAATGCCGGCCGGGCCCTCGGACCCGTAGCGCGGGTCCTGAATGATCTCGGCCCGAACGGCATCCGGACGGTGCCACAGCGGCGTGGCGATCTTCCTGCCGGGAGACGACGGGGCCAGCGTGGTATTGAATGCCTGGGAGGCCAGCGAGCGTGCCTCTTCCTCGGAGTCAGCTCGGATGACCGCCACCTCACGGTGGACGCTGGTCCGCCAGTTCGGATCCTTCGGGTTGACCGGCGTAACGCGGTAAAGCGGCATGGTCGCTCTGCTCCGGCAGTGGCTCGGCCTGTTCACCTCGGCGTCGGCCACGTTGTCCGGCCGTGCACGCGCCGACAACAGCTCGTCATCCCGAATGCCCCGGATCGAGTTCTTCGCTGGCCCCCTAGCCGTCCCTCGCATCCCTTTTCTCCGCCGCTGCCAGCTCCAGCGGATCGATGGTCACGAGCTGGCCCGAGACCATGTCGCCCGGCCGCGACGGCAGGAAGATCGTGGTGGCGACCCGCCGGTACACCGGAAAGGACAGGCTCTCGAGCAGCTCCTCGTCCGTCTCGACCGTGTAGGTGCCCGCGGGCTGGACGCCGTCGACCCCGCGCAGCGAAAGGGCCGGGTGAAGGCGACGGTCCTGCGGCTCGTGCGTAGGGTCACCCTGCTTCTCCTGGCCAAATGCCGGCCGTCTCGCCCTGCGGGGGCGTGCCGCCGGCCGTGGTCACAGCGCCACCAGCTGGTCGGCGCAGAGCCGTGCGGCCGTGGTGGTCGGCTTGGCCTTGTCGGGCATCACGGCCCAACCGCCCTTCTCGATGAACGGGCCCCGGCCCCAGCTCTGGAGTTCCTTCAGCGCCGCCAGCTGGCCATGCGCGTCTCTTCCGGTCTGGAAGCGATCCACGCAGATGGCTGCCACGATCTCGTCGCGCCCGCTCGTTGCCGCCGCCGCGGCCATCGCGCGCGCCGTGCCGCCGGTGACCCAGCCGCCCCAGGTGAAGCCGACCACGATCGTCGCGACGACGCACGCCGCGCACGACCACAAGAGGTTTGCCTTGGTGGCCTTGTAGCCCGCCCAACGCTGCCCGAGTCGCTGCAACTCCACCATGATCGCCTCCTGCCATCCACCAGTCGCGCGCGTGCCGGCACCCCGCCTGGGTGCACGTATCGAGCTGCTTCTCTGAAGATGTGTTCTCTTAAATGGAATGGAATCTTGCCCATTCAATCAGTCTTTTCCCGAGCAGAGAAATAAAGAGCACAATCGGAGATGTGTGATTACTTGGCCGCACGCGTCCATCTCCTCCGCGCCGGGGAGAGGACGGGCAGGCGCAAAGCCTTGTTCCGTATGGGCCCGTGGCAGCAGGCTGTCCGGATAACCGATGGCTGCCTGGAAATCAGGCCCGAGCTGGAGCCGCTGCGGGCGCCATGGCCGGAGGCGGCGCACTGCGGCGATGCCCCTGGACGAGGCGGAGTGGCCGCTCAGTCCGCCCGCACCTCGATCCGCTGCAGCTTGGCGGGCCCGGCCTTGGGCAGCCGCAGGTGCAACACCCCGTTGCGGACCCGCGCCTCGATGCCCGCCGGGTCGACCGCCTCGGACAGCGTGAACGCGCGCTCGTAGTCGCCCGGCTGGTACTCGAGATAGAGCGGCGCCACCCCTTCCGGCAGCGAGAGGTCGGTGCGGCCGTGGATCCGCAGCACCCGCTGCTCCAGCGTGACCTCGACGCTGTCCTTGGTCACCCCGGGCATGTCGGCCAGGATCTCGAGCGCGTCGTCGGTCTCGACGATGTCGACGCGGGGCGCGTAGACCGGGCGGTTGCGCGTGCGCTCGGTGCCCTCGGGCTGCGCCGCCGGCACGCGCTCCGCTTCGGCGGCCTGCTGCTTCCGGCCGCGGGATGTGGACGGCGTCGTGGGAGTGTCGGGCATGGCGACCTCGGTTCGGCAGGGTGGTGACAATGGGCGCGGACTGCCGTGGTCCGGGTCAGCCGCTGACGGCGATGCGGCGCGGCTTGTCCTCGTGCGGGCGCGGCAGGCTCAGCCGCAGCACGCCGTTCTCCAGCTGCGCCTCGATCCGGTCCGGGTCGATGCGGTAGGGCAGCTGGATGCTGCGGGTGAACGAGCCGCTGCGGCGCTCGCGGCGGTGGTAGGCCTCCGGCCCCTCCGCGGCCGGGCGGCGGGTCCCGCGCAGGGTCAGCGTGTCCTGGTGCGCCTGGACCTCGAGGTCCTCCTTCTCGACGCCGGGCAGCTCGGCCACGACCGCGATCCCGTCCTGGCCGGCGTAGACGTTGACCGCCGGGGAGCCGGCGGCCATGGCGGCCTCGCCGGCAGCAGGCGCAAGGCCATCCATCAGGCGGTCCATCTCGTCCCGGAGCCGGCGCAGCTCGCGGGAGGGGGCAGTGCCCCCGAGAAAGCCGAAGGGATGCAAGGCGGCGGCCATCGCTTGTTCCTCCCCGTCCAGATCGGCGGCCGCGCCTTCCGGGCCGGCGCGGACACGCTTCCACATGATTAAGATGGGGAAGCTGCATGCCGCTGAAAGGGCCTCACCACCAGAGGTGCCCTGATCGGCGGCCTTTTGGGTCTGATCTCGGCCGTGGCCTTGGTGGTCCTCGGCCCGACCGTGTGGGAGAAGGTGCTGCTCCATCCGGCCGGCTCGGCGCCGTTCCCCTACGAGAACCCGGCACTGTTCTCGATGATCGTCGCCTTCGTCGGCATCTGGCTGTTCTCGGCCCTCGACCGCAGTCAAACCGCCAAGAGCGAGGCTGAGGGCGCTGTTTGCTTATGCGGGCCGAGGGATCAAGCCCTCCGATGATTGCGGCTGAACGGGTGACGGACCTGGCCGGCTTCAGTGTTTGCTCCGCGGTCGGCACGCGGCCGCCGCATGATGGCGTTGGAAGCGCCGGCCTCCCGATGTCAAGTACGCGGTCATCTCGGGTGGAGAGGCCGCAAGAACGCCCACGGGATCACCGTCGCCCCGTCCCGGCCAGGGACGCCGTTCCGCCAGCCGCGGCGGAACTGAATGGCGGCTCGTCAGCAGCTCATGCCACGGCCTCCTTCGACCAGCGGAACTCGGAGCCATCCTGCCAGATCCGATGCAGCAGGACGGCCAGCTTGCGGGCGAGGGCCACGATGGCCTTCTTCCGGCCGATGCGTTTGGCCAGCCGCGTGCCCCACGCCTTGAGCCCCGACCAGCGCGTGACCCGCGTCAGCAGCATGCCGGCGGCCTCGAACAGGTAGGTACGTGTCAGTGGGTCGCCACATTTCGAGATCCGACCCGAGCGGTCGACCTCGCCGGATTGATAGCGTCGCGGCGTCAGGCCGAGATAGGCGCCTGTGCTGGAGGATCGTCGAAAGCGTGACGGATCACCGATGGTGCCGACGAACGCCAGGGCCGTGATGACGCCCACACCAGGCACCGTCATCAGCCGACGCACCGCTTCGTCCTGGCGTGCCTTGGCCAGGACCAGGCGGTCGAGGATCCCGATTTGCTCGCTCACGCAGCGCCACGCTTGCAGCAGGGCCTCGATGACCGGCCGGAGGCTTGGCAGCGCGGCACTGCGTTCACCGGCCCGATCGGCGAAAATCTGGCCGCCACCCTTGCCGACAATCACGCCAAAGGGTTTGAGCACCCCGCGGATTTGGTTGGCTAGGTCGACGCGGGTCCGTACCAGTTGCGCCCGAGAGGTCAGCAGGCCACGCAGGGCGTGACTTGCAAAGCTCTTCACCCGAACTTCGCGATACCAGCCCGTGCGCACGATCTGGGCAAGCCCCAAAGCATCGTTCTTGTCAGTCTTGTTGACTTGGGCGGCCAGAGCCGCCTTGGCGTGCCGCGCATCGAGGCAGACCACCGGCAGGCCCATCGCCTGCAGCTCGTGCCAGAGCCAGCTCGACAGCGGCCCTGCCTCGAGCCCGATCTTCACGGCCTGCGGTGCCCTGGCGTGGATGGTCGAAGCCAGGGCTTCCGGCAGCGAGGCGCAGCGCCCCTGCCAGATGACCCGGCCGCTGGCGTCGAGCACGCAGACCGAGGTCTGCTCCTGCGACACGTCCAACCCGACATACTGCTCCATGGCGCTACCCTTCCAGGCCAAGCTGCTCACAAGCCGAAACGCCCGGCTTGTGCTCCCTTCGGAGGGCTCGGCCCGCATAACCCCATGTCAAGTTGACGGCCGACGGGCGGATTCTACACGGATGCGGCCGTTGTAGCCCCCTGCTCAGGCGACGAGGGCAGCGCCGGCAACATCGCGCCAAGTCTGAAAGGCACGGTCACGGGCGGTACGGTGATCGCTGGCGGTCAGGAGGTGGCGGCGAAGCTGGAAGAGGTTATGGATCTGGCCGTGGCTGGAGAGGAACCGCTGGGCATGGCCGGCCGACTTGAACCGCTGCATCTGGCGTTCTCGTCGCCGCGTCGGCTGGTGCGAGTTCTCCGCCCGGTTGTTCAGGTAGCGGCTCTGGCCGGTGCTCGACCCCGGGCAGGATCTTCCGCTTGGCCGCACCGTAGCTGCGCAGCTTGTCGGTCACGATCACCCGAGGCACGTACTGCAGCCCCTTCAGCAGCTTCTTGAAGAAGCGCTTGGCCGCCTTGGCGTTGCGCCGGCGCTGGACCAGGATGTCGAGCACGGTGCCGTGCTGGTCGACCGCCCGCCACAGGTAGTGCAGCTTGCCGCGGATCCGGATGAACACCTGATACTGTCGGCGAAGTCAGGCGGTTTGGGCAAGGGCGGCGAAGGGGGTCACCCGTGTCTTGGCGCGCGGCAGCCCATCCAGCCAGTGGACCACCCGCGAGACGTTCATCCCGACCGCGATGCAGACCTGCTGAAGCCCGGTCTTCGCCAGCCCGATGTAGCGGCTCCGGCGCATCCCGAAGGCACGCACGCCCTGCGAGAGCGTGCCCTCCACCCCGGCCCGCCTGTGGTAACGCTCCTGCCATGCGGGATCGCTCATCCGCGCCCGCGCCGCGTTCAGCGCCTCGTACTCCTCACGCCGATGAAAATGGACGGCGCGACGGGCGGCCGTCGCCGGGGCGCAGAGGGCCCTGGCGGCACAGGGCTTGCAATCTGATCGGCTGAACTGGGCGCAGATGCGTGTCTCGCCGTCTGCCGACCCGCTCGCGGCGCCAGGACACCGATGTCTTGCCCTGCGGGCAGGTGACCTGCTCGTGGTCCCAGTCGATCGCGAAGTGCGGCAGGTCGTAGCCTTGCCCGGCGCGCGCCGGCCGGCTCGAGGTGCCCCGCACCGGTCCTTCGAGCGAGACGCCGTGGTCCCGCTGGCTGCTGGCCAGCAGCCCGGCATCGACATAGGCCGAGTCCACGAAGTGCTCGGCGGGGAGCAGCCCCTTGGCGGCCAGGCCCTCATGGATCCCGGCCGTGCTCGTCATGTCCGGCTGCATCGCGGGGCAGGTCGTCACGTGCGTGATCAGATGCGCCGCATCGTCATCGCAGGTCTCGGTGACGTGCACCTTGTACCCCACCCAGGCGAGCTGCCGCTTCATGCTGAAGTGCGCCTCCGGATCATGCGGCGACTGCATGCGCTCCGCCACCGGCGGCAGCTCCTCGATCTTCCGCCAACGCAGCTGGCCGTCGTCGCCGCGGGCGTAATGCACCCGCCAGACCTCGCGCAGCGTCCGCACCATCGGCACCGCACGGGCCTCTGCCGGCGTGGCGGGCGCATCGAGCGCCGCGAGGAGGAGGAAGCCGTCCGCGCCAATCTCGAGGGCGAGCGCCTCCCGCGCCTCTCGGCCCCTGGGCAGGCGGTACTCCTCGATGCGGCGCGCATAGCGCTCGAACCAGGCCGGCGGCGCGACCGTCGCGCAGCCAGTCCGGCACGAGCCGCGGCCAGGTCGTCGAGGGTGGCGCGCAGCGTCTCGCCGACCAGCTCGAGGAGATGCAGGTCGTGCACGGCGGCCAGCACGTGGGTGCTGTCGGTCCGCTGCTTGCCCCGTGCCTTGACCAGGCCACGGGTCTTGAAGCGCTCGAGCATCCGGTCGAGCAGCAGATGCTCCGCGTTGCCGGCCACCAGCCGCGCCCGGAACTCGGTCAGCACGCTGAAGTGGAAGCCGGGATCGGTCAGCTCGAGCCCGAGCGCGTACTTCCAGTCGATCCGGGCGCGCACCGCGTCGGCCGCCTGCCGGTCGCTGAGGTTCTCGAGGAACTGGAAGACCGTGACCAGGGCCAGCCGCCATGGGGCGAGCGCCGGCTGGCCCTGGCTGGGATAGAGCCTGCCGAAATCCTCGTCCTGGTAGATGATGCTGAACTCGTCGCGCAGCCGCGTCACCAAGGTGCCCTTCGGGAAAGCGGCGCGGGCGACCCGCGCGGTCTCGGCCGGGATCTCGCCGATCGGCTCCGGATGAAGGCTCATGATCACCTCCACAGTCAGAACGGCTACTCAGGACTTCGCCGACAGTATCAAGATCTCATCGACGTGCCACGTGTCGCCCGGCCGCGGCCGGTGCCGGCGCAGCGCGCTTCGCGAAGCTCGGCGCCGAAGCGCTGGCACCCAGCGGCGGATGCGTCTCGTGGTCGACCACGATGCCGCGGTCGGCGAGCATCAGCTCGAGGTCGCGGTAGCTGAGGCGAAGCAGTAGGTACCAGCCACACCGCGTGACGGATGATCTCGGCCGGGAAGCGGAAGCCGCGGAACGGGTCCAGGCAGCGTCGTCATGCCCGGCAACCTGCCACATCGACCTGGCGCGGCGCCAACCTGACAACGCCAAAGGATCCCCAATCCCGCGCAGGCACCTTGACCCGGTGTCGCGGTGCGGCGAGCGTCGCACGGCACTGCCGGCGAGGTCGCCATGATGCCGCCCACCCTGGGCCAGATGCTGCTCGGCACCGAAGGCTTGGCCCTCTTGCGCTTGGCCGCCACCAACGACGCCGCGGCCCGGGACGCCCGCGTCGCCGAAATCCGTTCCTTGGTCGCACGCTACGACGCCGAGCTTTCGGCCCCGCTGGGTACCCCCGAGTACGGCCTCCAGGCCGGCTATCGGCTCTGGTCCGCCACCTACGACGTGCCCTTGCGCCTGTTCCCGGTCGAGGAGCCGGTCGTGCGCGCGCTCCTGGCGACCTGGCCGGCCGGCCGGGTGCTGGACGCGGCCTGCGGCACCGGCCGCCACAGCGAATGGCTCGCCGCCCACGGCCACGAGGTGGTGGGCGTGGACGCCTCGCCGGACATGCTCGCCAAGGCCAGGGCCAAGCTGCCGCAGGCGCGGTTCGAGGTGGGCGACCTCGCGGCGCTGCCGTTGCCCGACGCCAGCGTCGACGCCGCGCTTTGCGCGCTGGCCCTGGTCCACCTGCCCGACCTGCGCCCGGCCTTGGCCGAGCTCGCCCGCGTCGTCCGCCCGGGCGGCCGGGTCGTGGTCAGCGACGTCCACCCGTTCCTGGTGGCGCTCGGCTGGCAGGCCCAGTTCCGCACGGCCGCGGGTGGGGCTGGCTTCATCCGCCTGCACCGGCATCTGCCGTCGAGCTACGCCCAGGCCGCGGCCGCCGCGGGGCTCGCCGTGGCCGACCTGTTCGAGCCGGCCCTGCCCGCGGCCTCGGCCGTAACCGTGGCCCAGGACCCGATCCCGGGAGCCAATGCCGCCGCCTGGGCCGGGCTGCCCGGGGTCATCGTCTGGGACCGAGTGAAGCTGCGGGCCCCATGACCTATCGCCGGCAAGGGTTCCCCAACTTCTTGAGAACCTACGCACGGGGGCTCGACGGCGCCTCCAGGCACGTTGCCCAGTGCCTCCGTGCAGCAACGGGGGCGTGTATCTGCGGCCGCCCAGGGCCGGTCCCGCCAAGCCGCAGCGCATCGAGGTGCGGGCGGACTGACCGCGGCCACCGCGCGGCCGGCCCCCGAGCCCGCCTCGTGGCGGCGGTTACGGATCGCGGTATTTGGGAACAGGACGGATAAGCCACCTCCCGCCGATAAAATCGACCGAGGACGGGGAGCGGAGCCCTCGCCGGTCGGTTAGGTAGGGCACGGACCGATCGCGCCGTCGGGCGGTGGATTTTCTCTTGCCGATGCCGCTGCTCGGCTATGGAATGACGGCCTCCAGGGAGGAGGAACCATCATGTCGTCCCATCGGACCGCGACGGCCACGCTGGCCTTCGGCCTCGCCCTCGCCGCCTGGGGCAGCAGCACGCCCGCCCAGCAGGACCATGCCTCGGCGCAAGAGGTCGTGCAGAGGGTGCGGCAGGCCGCCGAGGACGTCGCCAAGTCGGGCGAGGCGGCCCTGGCCACGTTCTCCAGCAAGAACGACACCTCGGTCTGGCAGGACAGCTACATCTTCGTCCTGAGCTGCGAGGGAGGGACGGTGGTGGACGCCGCCCACCCCGTCCGGCCCGAGTCCATGGGCAAGCCCACAGCACAAGTCGTCACTTTCGGCCCGAAATCGGGCGAGCAGATCGCCGCTGATTTCTGCACCGAGGGACGGAAGCCGCACGGCGGGTGGGTGGAGTACGACTTCCCCAAGCCGGGTGGGACACAGCCGGAGCGCAAGGTGAGCTACCTCCTGGCGGCCCAGGGCACGCCCTACGTGGTCGGCGCCGGCATCTACGACCCGACGACGAAGGTCGAGGTCCTGGACAAGCTCAGCGGCGGGTAGCCGCCGCTGAGCCAAAGCCGCGGACGCTGGTCCGGCGGCGGGCCGGCCGTGCCTGCCGTCGGCGATCGCTCGATCCGTCGATCCCAGCAAGATAGCCTACCACGATGTCGTGGCAGGGTCAGGCTCCCTTGAAAGCAGAAAATGGCTCAACCGAGCCACATTCGATGGGTCGCACAATAATGAGATTTTTGAGACGACCTGAGCGGCAGCGACGACTTTGAGCCTCTCTGCAGGGCAGGGCGTCTCAAAAATCTTGTTGCACTGAACCGCGAGGGGACGAGCCGTCCCTATGGGGATTGGGCTGCGCCGGCTCGACCAGATGGCGATGGATGCAGAACCGGGCAGGGCGCACAGGACGCCAGATAACCGGCCAAGTCGCGGTCCGACACCGCAGGACATGGTACCACGAGCCGCCCTTTCCACCGAGAACGGTCGATCGGCGGCCCTGTTCGGATGCTCGGGCCGTAAGGAGCCGTCGCCGGTGGCGCGGCGAGCTGGACGGTCGGCAGGGTATGGGTGGTCCGTGAGCATCCTCGTCACCAGCCATCAGGCTTGCGGGCAGGGTAGCGGCGCGAACACGGGCCCTCGAAGCGCTCGATGATCCGCATCGGCCCGCCGCAACAAGGGCAGGCGGGTATGTCCTTGGCCGCGCGGTGCCGGTCCTTCCGGTTCTCGCCACCATCGGCCCTCGGCCGGCGCGGGCGGCACATCCAGGAGCTCGCGGCAGCGCGCAAGCATCGCCGCCCGATGGCCGTTGGCGAACAGCCCGTAGTGGCGGATGCGGTGGAACCCGTCCGGGAGCACGTGCAGCAGGAAGCGGCGCATGAACTCGCCGGCAGGCAGGCGCATCACCTTCGGCTTCGTGCGGCCGCTGCCGTCCCGGTAGTCCTTCCAGCGGAAGCTCACCTGGCCGTCCTCGTCGAGCGCCACCAGCCGGCGGTTCGAGATCGCGACCCGGTGGGTGTAGCGGGCGAGGTAGGCCAGCACCTGCTTCGGGCCCGGCGAACGGCGCCTTGGCGTAGACCACCCACTCCCGCCGGCGCTGGGCCGCGAGGTGGGCCCGGAAGGCGCCAGGCTCCGTGAGCCCGGCGAGGTCGCCGAAGACCTGGAGCTCGCCCTTGCCATGGGCCTGCTCGAGGCCCTCGAGGAACAGGCGCCGGAACAGGCGCGAGAGCACCCGCACCGGCAGGAAGAAGCCCGGCCGGCAGGCGACCCAGCGGCTGCCGTCGAGCGAGATGCCGCCGGCCGGCACGATGCAGTGCACGTGCGGGTGGTGGTCGAGGGTCTGACCCCAGCTGTGCAGCACCGCGGTGACGCCGATCCGGGCCCCGAGGTGCTTGGGATCGGCGGCGATCGTGGTCAGCGTCTCGGCCGCGGCCTTGAGCAGGAGGCCGTAGAGCCTGGCCTTGTTCTGGTAGGCGAGGGCACCGAGCGCCGCCGGCAGGGTGAAGACCAGGTG
The DNA here is from genome assembly GCA_963830775.1 of uncultured Alphaproteobacteria bacterium. Taxonomy (GTDB): domain Bacteria; phylum Pseudomonadota; class Alphaproteobacteria; order Geminicoccales; family Geminicoccaceae; genus CAWHNT01. Next base: position 13,608 of record CAWHNT010000043.1, read on the forward strand.
GAAGTAGGGGACCGGCAGGAGCTCGGCCTCGCGTGCCTCCAGCCAGGCCTGGGCCGCCGTCCACTGGCACTTGGGGCAGTGCCGGTTGCGGCAGGAGTTGTAGGCGATGCGGGTGTGGGCGCAGTCGGCGCACTGCTCGACGTGGCCGCCGAGCTCGGCCGTGCGGCAGAGCTCGACCGCCCGCATGACGCGCCGCTGTGCGGGGCTGAGGTGCCCCGCGTTCGCGGCGCGCCAGGCAGGCCCGAAGCGGCGGAAGATGTCCGCCACCTCGAGCCGCGGCCGGGTCATGCCACCGGCTCAGGCCGGCGGCGGTCCTCCGAGGTCGAGCAGCTCGAGCGGGCTCTTCACCTGCCGGATGGTGTGCAGGGCGACCCGGGCGTAGCGCGTCGTCGAGGCGATCTGCCGATGCCCCAGCAAGTGCTGGATCACCCGGATGTCAACGCCCTGCTCGAGCAGGTGGGTGGCGAAGCTGTGCCGCAGGGTGTGGACGGTGACCGACTTGTCGAGCCCGGCGGTCTCGACCGCCTGGCAGCAGGCCCGCTGCACCGAGCGCGCCGTGATCGGGCAGGACGGGTCCGGCCCCGGGAACAGCCAGGAGGGCGGACGGGTGCGGCGCCAGTAGCGCGCGCAGGATCGCCAGCAGCTGCGGCGAGAGCATGACGTGGCGGTCCCGCCCGCCCTTGCCCTCGCGGACGTGGATGGTCATCCGGGCGCTGTCGATGTCGCCGGCCTGGAGCCCGACGACCTCGGAGACGCGCAGGCCGGCGGCGTAGACCGTGGTCAGCAGCGTGCGCATCTTCCGATCGGGGACGGCGGTCAGCAGGCGCTTGACCTCGTCCTGGGAGAGGATGGCGGGCAAGGGATCGGCCTTGCGCGGCAGCGGGATCTCCGCCGCCGCCTCGCGGTTGCCGAGGGTGGTGCCGTAGAAGAAGCGCAGGGCGCTCATGATCGGGCAGATGCTGCTGGCCTTGAGCCCGCGGGCGACCAGGTGCAGCTGGTAGTCGCGCACGTCCTCGAGCGTGAGCTGGTCCGGCGAGCGGCCGTGGTAGGCGCTGAAGCCGGCGACCGAGGCCACGTAGATCTTGCGCGTGCTCAAGGCCATGTTGCGCAGCTTCATGTCGTCGAGCATGCGCTGCCGCAGCGGCGTGATGGGCTGTGTCGGTGCCATGGAGACCTCCTGTGGATCGGATTGCCGAAACCCGGCGATCCTGACAGGAGGCGGACGGTCGTCTACGGCCTGAAGTACTCAGTCGAGAGACGGCAAAGGTCGCGAAAGTAATCTTGTGCGACCTTTCGAATATGGCTCTGTTGAGCCATTCCCTGCTTTCAGAGCTTCTGGCGGGCTTACGCCAAGGAAGCCGATCCTCGCCAGACGACCTGATCGGAGGAAGGACACGAGATCTGTGGCCAGCATGCAGGGTGAGTGTTAGGGGCCTGGCACGAGCGAGCTGATCGCCCGTGCCGTCGCGGGGCGCGAGAGGCCGAGGGCGGAAAGGGGCTGCCAATGTGGGACGACTTCGTTCTCTTCGTCGCGGTCGGCTTCGCGGCGCAGCTCGTTGACGGTGCCATCGGCATGGCCTACGGCCTGTCCGGCGACCACGGTGATGCTCAGCCTCGGCTTTCCGCCCGCGACCGCGAGCGCCAGCGTCCACGCGGCCGAGGTGTTCACCACCGGCATCTCCGGCCTCTCGCACTGGCGTTTCGGCAACGTGGACTGGTCGTTCGTCTGGCACCTGGCGGTCCCGGGCATGCTGGGCGGTGCTGTCGGCGCCTACCTGCTGACGACCCTCCCGGGCGACGTGATCGCGCCGTTCGTCAGCGGCTACCTACTGCTGATGGGCGCCTGGATCCTCTGGAAGGCCTTCCGGAACGACCGCGCCCACCGAGGCCGGGCCACCGCACTGGATCGCGCCGCTCGGGCTCGGTGGCGGCTTCCTCGACGCGATCGGCGGCGGCGGCTGGGGGCCGATGGTCACCTCGACGCTCCTGGGCCACGGCACGACGCCGCGGTACACGATCGGTTCGGTCAACTTCGCCGAGTTCTTCGTCACGGCGGCGATCTCGGTCACCTTCCTCGGCACGATCGGGCTCGAACTCTGGCCGATCATCGCCGGCTTGATCCTGGGCGGGGCGCTCGCGGCACCGCTCGCGGCCTATGCCGCCAAGGCGATCCCGGACCGCCCGCTGATGATCCTGGTAGGCAGCGTGATCGTGCTGCTCAGCATCCGCGGCCTGATCCAGGCAATTGGCAAGTAGAAATCTGCGCCAGTTTCCAAGTACCTCAGAGATGTTTAGTGTAAGTATTATTGTGCGGTCCACCAAACATGGCTTTGTTGAGCCAATTATACCCTGATGAGGCAAGCTCAGCGGCGGCGCTTCGGCTTCGGCTTGGGCTTCGCTGTCAGCCAGCCAGGCGCCACTCCAGAGGCGGGCCGCCTGCTTGGCCAAGCTGGTCTGCTGCCGTTTCGCCTCCGCCGCGCCCGCACCGCGGGCCCTGCCGGCAAGAGCGTTGGCGCCGCTCAGCCACAGGCTCAGGAGGGGGTTCTTTTTCGTCCAAGGGTTCGCCACCGCGGGTTCCTCATAAGGTTGCCGGCCTCCGGGCACGGCACCTGAGGCGTTATGTTGCAATGCAGCATGACGCCTCGGCCCCCATATCGCAGTTGCGAAGACCCCCAAAGCCGCCAGAAAGACCAGCATGCTCCCTTCTCCATCCCTGCGACCCGATCGCGACGGCCTTCCCACCGGCGAGGGCCGGGAGCGGGTCGCCCTGGTGCTCGGCGGCGGCAACGCGCTCGGCGCGTACCTCGCCGGCGCCTACGAGCGCCTGCACGAGCAGGGCGTCCAGCCGGAGCGGATCGTGGGCGCCTCGATCGGCGCGGTCACCGGCGCCATCCTCGCCGGCAACCCGCCCGAGCGCCGCCTCGAGCGGCTCCAGGCATTCTGGGCCGAGGCGGCGCAGCACACCGCCCGGGCGGCACCGGCCGGCCTCCGCGGCCGGCAGGTCTACAACGGCGCGCACGCGGCCCTGGCCGCCGCGCTCGGCCGCCCGAGCATCTTCGGGCACCGCTATCCGGGCCTGTGGTCGATCCTTCCCGGGATGCCCGGTGACGTCGCCCTCTACGACCACTCGCCGCTGCGGCGCACCCTCGAGAGCCTCGTCGACTTCGACCGGCTCAACCGCGCTGACGAGGTGAGGTTCACCCTTGCCGCCACCGACCTGGAGACCGGCGAGGATGTCTACTTCGATAACACGCGCCACGAGATCGGGCCCGAGCACGTCCTGGCGAGCGCGGCCATAGCGCCGCTCTTCCCGCCCGTGGAGATCGGCGGGCGCCTGCTGTGCGACCCCGGCTACGCCAACAACCTGCCGCTCGACCCTGTTTTCGACCCGGCCCCCGACCGAGACCTCGTCTGCATCGCGATCGACCTGTTCGGGCTGCGCAGCCCGCGGCCGGCGACCCTGGACGCGGTCCTGGAGCGGGCGCAGGACATCGTGTTCGCCAGCGCCGGCCGGCGGAGGGTCGAGGGGCTGCGGCGGGAGTACGCCTTGCGGCAGGAGCTGCAACCCGACGGGCCGCGGGTCAGGCTGGTGCATCTGGCCTACCAGGCCGCCGACCACGAGCTGGCGGCGAAGACGCTCGACTTCTCGCCGTCCTCGATCCGGGACCGCTGGGCGGCCGGGCGGCGGGACATGGCGAGCGGGCTGGCCCTGCTCGAGGGGGCCGCGGCCAGCGACGGCCGGCGGCTCGAGTACCTCGCGGTCGACCCGCGCGGGGCGGGCGCGGCGCCGGGAGCCGGGCCGGTCCTGGACCGGGCGGCCTGAGCCGAACGCGGATGTGGCCCGGGAGCGTTCCCGGGCCACATCCGCGTGCCCCTGCTCGCCGTCATCCCGCTTGTCACGGCCGTGAAGGTCCGAAGGAGTGGCCAGTGCCGTCCGCCGCCTAGGCTGGATTATTCACGAAGCTGGGTGACGCGAGGTGCGGAGCTGGCTTTCCAGCGGCGACCCTCGCCGCCATCGCTCTCCGAAGAAGGCTGATGAATAACCCGGGTTATCATGTCTCCTAAATGATCCAAAGTTAGATTACCAGACTTCAGGTACCTCGAAGCGGTTTGTGCAAGATTAGTTTTGAGACACTTAGAAAGTATTTCCTTCCTCCTAAGCATATTCTATACCGAAACTATGGTCGCACAATGGCTGCTATCCACATGCAAGGCAACACGCATTCCAATCATGTCAAGGTTCCGGCCTCGGCCGTCGGAGGCCTGCCCATCGAGGGCGGTGCCGACGGCAGCTGGAGCGCCGACCGGGTTGATCCGGCATCCGGTCCGAACAAGCGGGCCGGACCACCCACCGATCACGGGAGGAAAACCATGGCCGTCGCGCGCGTGACCGAGATCTCCGCGACCTCGCCGCAGAGCTTCGAGGACGCGATCCGCCAGGGCCTGGAGCGCGCCACCAAGACCTTGCGCGGCGTCACCGCGGCCTGGATCAAGGATCAGCGGGTCAAGCTCGAGAACGGCCGGGTCACCGAGTACCAGGTCAACATGGAGGTGACCTTCGTCCTCGAGGGCTGAGCCCCGGGGCGGGAGAAGAGCAGATTAAAATACCACCCGCTTAACCTCGTTCAAGCACTGTCGCCCAAGCACCTCGCTCCCCTTGTGCCTAGCGCAACCGCCTTCCTTCCATAGATGCTATGATCGCAACCTCCTGCACGTCCTGTACCTTCGTCCGTCACAGCAGCCGCCAGACCCGCCACAAGCTTTTGCGTGGTCCGGTCGGCGGTCAAAGGCAAGGTGTGGCGGCGCGAGCGCCTAGTGGCCAGAGGCCGACGGAAGATACCCTACGGCCAGGGCTTCGCCGGGGTATCAATCGTCCCAGCTTCTCACCCTCAGTCGAAGATCTCCTCCAGCCAGGACTTCCGCCTCTTGCCGCCGTGCCCGTGGCCGTGGCCATGGTGGTCCCCGCTCCAGGGCTGCTGTTGGGACGGGGGGGTGGCGGGCCGGGTCCATCCGCCCGCCACCCCCTGACCTGCTGGTCCGGCGCCGGCGGGCTCGGCGGCGGCCCCTGCACATAACCAGTGCGCTCGATGATCTTGTCGAGCTCGCCGCGGTCGAGCCAGACGCCGCGGCACTGCGGGCAGTAGTCGATCTCGATGCCCTGGCGGTCGCCCATGGTAAGGCTCACGCCACAGCGTGGGCAGTAAAGGGGGTCGTCCCGTTCACCGGCTAGCTCCTGCAACGCGAAAGGCCGCTGGCCATGCGCTGTCGCAGCAGGCCGGTTGTCACCAGCGGTCCGATATCAGCAAAAGATACTCTACGATCGAGCCCTGGCCATGGGGACAGCGAGGGTTCGGGCTGCCAGGGGTACCAAGTGTCGGTGTCTGACCACTAGGGTGGACGCCATCTCTCGAGTGATTCCTCCCCCGCCCTTAGCCCTGCCCGTCCCCCGGACGGACCTCCCTTTGCCCACCGCCGCCGGGTCCCCAGTCCAGTCGGGAGCGACGGCCGGCTTCCCAACGGACGGGCGGAACCCGGCGGGCGACAAATAAGGCCCTGCCCGGGACGAGCAGGGCCGAGGGAGAACAGTAAAGAGACGGCGCCCCATCCTACGCGGCCGTGGCGCCACACTGCCACAGGGACCGCGCCCGGCGCCGTCGCCCCGGTGCCACAGGCCCGGCGGAACCGTGCGGGGCCGGGCGGGGCCGTTAAATCAGCCCCGCACGGCGATCCCCCGGAACGCGTCGGGATGCACCATGAGCGAGGGGGCGGTTTCGAGGGATGGTTGCGGGAGGCTGACCCACACGCCGGACCAGCTCGCACGCCCCTGGCCCGCGACACACTCTCATAAACAGCCCAATTAGGGACAGTGGGCTCGGGAAGATCGCCCCCGACGGCTGGCCGAGGGCGCGGCACCGGGCGTCACCGCGGTGCCGGCAGGGAGATCTGGAGCGCGGCAGCCGGGACCGGGCCGGACGCGCGCCTCGCCGCCGTGGGCGCGGGGTTGCGGATCGCGGCGCGCAGATCCTCGGGCCGCCCGGGGAGGGAGACGACGGCCGCCGCCTCGACCTCGAGCGGCCGTCCCCTTCTCCTCGGCGAGCGGCAGCACCGCCGCCTCCGCCTCGCGGGCGACCCGCGCCAGGTTGACCGGGCCCAGCCCGGCTTGATCCTCGAGCCACGCGGGGTCCTCCACGCGCGCCAGCTGCATGAGCTGGCCGACGAGCCGTTTCATCTGGGCCAGGTCCCGCTCCACCGCCGGCCGGTCGGGCGGCGGCTAGCTTGGCCCGCTGCAGGCGCAGGCTGGGACCGCCAGCGGCGTGCGCAGCTCGTGGGCGGCGTGCGGGGGGTGGAGCCGCCGCTGCGCGGCGTAGGCGTGGTCCAGGCGCTCGAGGGCGCCATTGACCGCGTCGACTAAGGGCCGGATCTCGCGCGGCAACCCATCGGCGTGAGACGCGGCCGGACGGGTTCGCCGGACCGATCGCCGCGGCCTCCCGCGAGGCGCGGGCGAGGGGGCGCAAGCTGACCAGCCAGCCGATCGACCAGACGAGGGCGAAGGAGGCCACGGCCAAGGGCACGAACACCAGGAGCCAATCACCGGTCTCTTTGACGAAGAGCCCGACGTGCGCCCCGCCGGGCGTCCTCCCGCAGGTCCCTTGCCTCTCTCTGGAGCGTCTCCTCGGTCTTTAGGGTGGCTTCTTGGCGCGCCTCCTCTGTGGAGAAGGTGGCCGATACCACC
>CAWHNT010000044.1:0-41476 GCA_963830775.1 uncultured Alphaproteobacteria bacterium
AGGAGACGCTCCGCCTGGTCGGCCTCGAGGGCTATGGCGAACGCCGGGTCTGGAAGCTGTCGGGCGGCCAGCGCCAGCGGGTGGGCATCGCCCGGGCGCTGATCGCCGGCCCCCGCCTTCCTGCTGATGGACGAGCCCTTCGGCGCCCTCGACCCGCTCACCCGCAGCCAGATGCAGGCGGCCCTGGTCGAGATTCTGGGCCCGCACCGGCAAGGGCGTCCTCTTCATCACCCACGACATTGAAGGAGACACTCGGGCTCGCCACCCGTCTTGTCGTACTGAGCGCCAACCCGGGCCGGATCGCGCGCGTGCTGGAGCCCGGCTTCAGCCGCCGCCTCGCCCAAGGCGAGGCCGCGCGCACCCTGCGCGCCGATCCCAAGTTCACGGCCCTGCGCGAGGACCTGCTCGACGGTATCTTCGGGAGCCTCGCTGCATGAGCACCGTGCTCGAAGCTCCTGGGGTGGTCACTCCAGACCGGGGGGACGGCTTTCCTTGGGCTCGCTCCGCGGTGAGCCGACGGCGGCCCTGGTGGCGGCCCTCACCGTCGCCGGCCTGCTGCTCCCGGGGTGGCCGGCTACGCGCCTGGCGCTGGTCTCGCCTGTGTTCCTGCCTTCGCCGGGTGCGGTCATAACGAAGGCCGGGTCTCGTCTCCGAGGGTATGTGGACAGCACGCTCGGCGAGCATCTCCGGGCCAGCCTCGGCCGCATCCTGGCGGCATTCCTGCTGGCCGTGGGGATCGGCGTGCCGATGGGCCTGGCCATGGGCCTGAGCCCGTCGGCCGGGGACTGTTCGACCCGATAACCAGTCATCCGCCCGATCCCGCCTGGCCTACTTGCCCTCGTGGTGATCTCGTGCGGGATCGGCGAGACCGCGAAGGTGCTCGTCATCCTGATCGCGATGCTGGCCCCGGTGGCGATCGCCACCGCGTCCGGCGTACGCGGGGTCGCCCGGCACCGGATCGAGCCGCTCGCTGCATGGCGCCAGCCCCGGCCCAGGTCGTCCGCTTCGTCGTCCTGCCAGCGCTCTGCCCGACATCCTGGTCGGCGACCGCACAGCGCTGTCGCCGGCTGCTCGACGCTGGTGGCGGCCGAGCTCGGGCCGCCCGAGGGGCTGGGCTTCATGATCCAGTCCGCGGCGAGCTTCCTCCAGACCGAGTCGTGCTGGTCGGCATCGTCGCGATCGCGGCCTGGCTTTCGCGCTGGAGGGCCTGATCCGCCTGGCGGAGCGCATCTTCGTCCCCTGGCGCGGCAAGGTCTGAGCCGCTCAGGCGTGGCGCCAGCGGACGAGGCGGACCTCGGCAAGCGTCGCCAGCCTGTTGAGCAGCCAGCCGACCGTGCCCAGGATCAGGACGCCCAGCATCACTAGGTCCATGTGGAACCGCTCGCGGCCCTCGGTGATCAGGCCGCCAATGCCGGGGCCGACCGTCATGAAGTATTCGGCGCCGACCGTGGCGAGCCAGGAGAAGATCAGGGCCAGGTGGATGCCGGTGACCACGGAAGGAATGGCCGAGGGCAGGAACACGCGGGTGAGGAGCTGGGAGCGGGAGAAGGTGAGCATGGCACCCACCTCGACCAGCTGCCGCGACGCGCCGCGCACGCCCTCGCAGGTGTTGACCACCACCGGCGTGAAGGCGGCAACCGCGATGAAGGCCACCTTCGCCGTCTCGCCGATGCCGAACCACATCGAGATCAGCGGTATCCAGGCGAAGATGGCGATCTGCTTCAGCGCGTCGAACGAGGGGCTGAGGAGCCGGTCGGCAACGCGCGAGAGGCCCAGGAGCGTGCCCAGCATCAGGCCGGCCGTGACGCCGATGGAGAAGCCGGCAAGGTCGCGGGCGAGGCTGGCGGCGAGGTCGCCCAGCAGGCGGCCGCCGGCAGAGCTGCTGGAGGGCGGTTGCGGCCACCGTCTGGAGCGGTGGCAGGATGCGCGGGTCGACGCGAACCGGTGCTGCTGGCGAGCTGCCAGGCCGTGAGCAGCACCAGCGGCGGGACGGTACCGCGCAGCGCACGGCGGGCGGAGCTGTTCATGCCGGCACTCCCCTCGATCCGCCAGCGCTGCAGCCGCGCCTCGACGGCGGCCAGCAGGCGGTCCATGACGAGGCCGATCGCAGCCGATCACGGCCATCGCCACGATCACCGTATCGAGCCAGAACATCTGCCGGCCCCAGACCAGCAGGTAGCCGAGCCCCTCGGAGGAGGCCAGGAGCTCGACGGCCACCAGCGCCAGCCAGGCATGGGTGAGGCCGTAGCGGATGCCGGTGAAGATCGGCGGCACGGCGGCGGGCAGGACCACGCGGCGCAGGAGCTGGCCACGGTCGAAGCGGAACACGCGCGCCACCTCGATATAGGCGGTGGGCACGGCACGGACGCCAGAGAAGGTGTTGAGGGTCACGGGCACGAACGCGGCCTTGGCGATCACCAGCACCTTGAGCGCCTCGTCGATGCCCACGACCAGCATCAGGAGCGGTATCCAGCCCAGGGCCGGGATCTGGGCCACCGCCGTGAAGAGGGGCCGGGCATAGTCCTCGACCGTGGGCGAGAGGCCCATGGCGAGGCCGAGTGCCAGGCCTGCCGGCGGCGCCCAGGGCGAAGCCCTGGAGGACGCGCAGGAGGCTGATCGCGGCGTGGTGCGGTGATGTCGCCGGCCTGCCACATCGAGACCGCCGTCTCCCAGACCAGCTCAGGCGGCGGCAGGATCTGCTCCGGCAGCCAGCCGAGGCGGGAGAGGCCGGTCCACAGCACGAGGGCCGCCAGCGGCACGACGAGCCCGGCCGCGGCTGCGGCCAGCGGCACGGGGGAGGGGGCGGCGGGCGGGGCAGGTCCCCGCAGCGCGGCAGCCGGGCTCGCCAGCATCAGGAGCCGCCGACCGGCTTGCCGTTGGCGTCGAGCCGGGTCCAGTAGTCCTCGAGCCCGAGCTCGCGCAGGGCCGCCTCGAGGTACCGGGTCTCGAACCAGGTCGAGACGTCGACGTCGCGGCGGATGAGGCCGTACTGGCGGGCCTGCTCGGCCTGGGTGCGGTACTGCTGGATCATGAACTCGTCGAACAGCGGCGAGCCGCGCATCTTCAGGGAGTCGCCCTCGAAGTCGGCCCGGAAGCGGGCGGCCGGGATGCCGGACTTGGCCCAGACCTCGAACAGCGCGTCGAGGTTCTCCTCCTCCGAGGCCCAGTGCGCCGCCCGCACGAAAGCCTTCACCACCCGTGCGGTGATCTCCGGGATGCGCCTGCTCGAAGTCCTCGGTGACAAGGATGTGGGCATGGCGCTCGAAGGCCGGGTTGTCGCCCTTGGTCGAGTAGACGATCTCGGCCAGCCCTTGGGCCGCCACGTCGAGGAGCGCCGGCTCGCCGAAGGCGGCATCCACGTCGCCCGTGGCAAGCGGCGGCGCTCATGGTCGCCGTGTCCATGTTGATGATCTTGAGGTCGCGCTCGGAGAGCCCGTTGGCTGCCAGCACCTTGTTGATGGCGAGCTGGTGGTTGGTGCCGCGGAACATCGCCATCTTGCGGCCGCGGAGGTCCGCCACGCTCCTGATGTCGGAGCCCTTGGGGACGGCCAGATAGGTTGCCTGGTGCGCACCGCTGGCCAGCAGGAGCTTGGTCTTCAGGCCGTTGGAGCGGCCGATCATCGAGGGCAGGTCGCCCTGGAGGGCGAAGTCGATCTGGCCGTTGGCGATAGCCTCGTTCACGGCGGGCCCGGCACCCTTGAAGAACGACCACTCGATCTTCACGCCCGGGTCGTCCGCGAACTCCTTCTCGAGATAGCCCTCGGCATGCGCCGTGGCGGCCGAGCTGCCGCCGACGAAGGGGCGGTTGCCGACGCCGATCGAGGCATAGCCGACACGGACCACGAGAGGGTCGGCGGCGTGAACGGCCGACGGCAGTGCCACTGCCGCGAGGGCAAGTGCCATCAGGCCCGCCGTCCCGCGGCGGGTGGTAAGGATAGGCTTCACAGGTCTGACCTTTCGGAGAGGTTGCTGGTCTAGGCGGCGGCCGGGGCGGGGTGCGGCAGGCCGGCTGGAGTCTGGGGACCGGCGCCGCCGGGCCTCCGAGAGCTCGCCGCTGGCCTCCTCGAGCGCCTGCAGCACCTCCTTGCGGAGCTGGACCAGGCGCTCGTCGGCACGGTCGCGCGGCCGCTCGAGCGGCACGTCGAAGACCCGGGCGATGCGCCCGGGCCTGGGTGCCATCACCACGACCCGGTCGCCCAGATAGACCGCCTCCTCCACGTCGTGGGTGACGAGGATGGCGGTGATCCGCTCGTGCGCCCAGATCCGCTGCAGCTCGCCCTGGAGGCGGGCCTTGGTCAGCGCGTCCAGGGCGCCGAACGGCTCGTCCAGGAGGAGCACGCCCGGGCCGGTTGACCAGCCCGCGGGCGATGGCGGCGCGCTGGGCCATGCCGCCCGAGAGCTGGTGCGGGTAGGCGCCCTCGAACCCGGCCAGGCCCACGAGCTCGATATGCTCGGCCACGGTGCGCCGCTTCTCCTCGGCGGAGAGCGGCGCGTTGAGGAGGGCCGAGGCCACGTTCTGCGCCACGGTGAGCCAGGGGAAGAGCCGCGGCTCCTGGAAGACGAGGCCGCGGTCGAGCCCCGGGCCCGGCGACCGGCTGTGCCATCGAGCCGGATGCTGCCGGCATAGTCCCGGTCGAGCCCGGCGATCAGGCGGAGGAGGGTCGACTTCCCGCAGCCGCTGGCACCCACGATGGTGAGGAACTCGCCGGGCTCGGACCGTGAGCTCCACGCCCTCAAGGGCGGTCAGCGTTGCCCCGCTGACCCGGAAGCGCTTCTCCACGCCCCGGATCTCGAGCTGGCCTTCGAGCGTCATCGCACCTCTCTCCGCCTGTCGTCGGGGCTTCAGGCCGCTGCCGCGAGCTGCGGCTCCTTGCGCCGGGTGGCGCTGCGCCGGCCGTCGACGCTGACCGGCACCTCGCCGGCGATGGTCACGCGCCGGACCACGCGCGGCTGGTCGCCATAGTCGTCCACGGCCCGGTGCTGGGTGGCGCGGTTGTCCCAGATCGCGACGTCGCCCGCCTGCCAGCGCCAGCGCACCGTGTTCTCGATCCGGGTGGCGTGGCCCTGGAGGATGGCGAAGAGGTGCGCCGAGTCGGAGCTGCTGAAGCCCAGGATGCGCTGGAGGAAGTGGCCCAGGATCAGCGAGCGCTCGCCGGTCTCGGGGTGGACGTGCACGACCGGATGCTCGGTCTCGTAGACCGTGCGGGTGAAGACCTCCTGGTAGCGCTTGAGGCCTTCGGTATGCACGGCCTGCCGGTCGCCGACATAGTCGTAGACGTTCGAGTGCAGCGCCCAGAGCTGGTCAGCCAGGGTGCGCAGCGGGGCCGGCAGCTCCTCGTAGGCCGCCACCATGTTGGCCCAGACCGTGTCGCCGCCCGAGGCCGGGACCACGGCACCGCGCAGGATCGAGATCTTGGGGTAGGCGTCGACGAAGGTGACGTCGGTGTGCCAGGAGCTGGCCCGCTCGCCGCGGCCGCCGTCGATGTCGAGCACGGCCTTGGTGCCGGCCAGCGAGGGCACGGTCGGGTGCGGGACCAGCTCGCCCAGGAGGCGGCCGAAGGCCTCCTGCTCGGTGTCGGTGAGCTGGTCCTGGCCGCGGAAGAAGATCACCTTGTGGCGGAGCAGTGCCTCGCGGATCGCCTTGACGGTGGCGGGCTCGAGCCCGCCCGAGAGGCGCACGCCCAGCACCTCGGCGCCGATCCTGCCGGCGACGGGGCGGACGTCGAGGTCGAGATCGTTGCGGATGGCATTCATCGTCTGTTCTCCTCGGGTCTCGGAACGGGATCACTCGGCCGCCTGCAGCTCCTCGGGGCGGTCGGCGAAACGGTGGCGCGGCCAGGGCAGGCCCAGGTTCTCCCGGAGCGTGCGGCCTTCGTAGGCGGTGCGGAACAGGCCGCGCCGCTGCAGCTCGGGGATGACGAGCTCCACGAAGTCGTCGAGCCCGCCCGGCAGGTAGGGCGGCATGATGTTGAAGCCGTCGGCCGCACCCTCCTCGAACCACTCCTGGAGCTGGTCGGCGATCTGGGTGGGCGTGCCGCGGATCTGGCGGTGGCCGCGGGCACCGGCGATGCGCAGATAGAGCTGGCGGATGGTGAGCCCCTCGCGCCGGGCGAGGTCGATCAGGAGCGCCTGGCGGCTCTTGCCGGCATTGCTCTCCGGCAGCTCGGGCAGGGGGCCGTCGACCGGGTAGCCGCTGAGGTCGACATGGCCCAGCATCCCGGCCAGGAGCGAGAGCCCCACCTCGGGATGGATCAGGGACTGGATCTCCTCGTACTTCGCCTCGGCCTCGGCCTCGGTGCGGCCGATCACGGGGAAGATGCCCGGCATGACCTTGAGGTGGTCCGGGTCGCGGCCGTAGCGGGCCATCCGGCCCTTCAGGTCGGCGTAGAAGGCCTTGGCGTCGGCCAGCGTCTGGTGGGCGGTGAACACCACCTCGGCGGTCTCGGCCGCGAGGTCCTTGCCGGCCTCCGACGAGCCGGCCTGGACCAGCACCGGGCGGCCTTGCGGCGAGCGGGCGACGTTGAGCGGCCCGCGGACCCGGAAGTGCTTGCCGACATGGTTGAGGACGTGGAGCTTCTCGGGCCGGAAGTAGCGGCCCGACTCCTTGTCGCGGAGGAAGGCGTCGTCCTCCCAGCTGTCCCACAGGCCGGTGACGACCTCGGCGAACTCGCGGGCGCGGTCGTAGCGGTCGGCGTGCAGGACATGCTGGTCGCGGCCGAAATTGTAGGCCTCGGCCTCGTTGGCGGAGGTGACGAGGTTCCAGCCCGAGCGGCCGCCGCTCAGGAGATCGAGCGAGGCGAACTTGCGGGCGACGTGGTAGGGCTCGTTGTAGGTGGTGGTCACCGTCGCCACGAGGCCGATCCGCTCGGTCACCGCCGCGATCGCGGAGAGCAGGGTCAGCGGCTCGAAATGGTCGGCCCGCGCCATACGGGAGAGAGCTTCCGGGCTCGCGTCCCAGACGGCGGCACTGTCGGCCAGGAACATCATGTCGAACCCGGCCCGCTCGGCCGTGCGCGCGATCTCCGCGTAGTGGCGGAGGTTGACGCCGCCGTCGGCCTGCGCCCGGGGATGGCGCCAGGCGGCCACGTGGTGGCCGGTCGCCATCAGGAACGCGCCAAGCCTGAGCTTCGCGTCGCGTCTTGCCATCATTGTCCTCCAGCGCCTCACGACGGGTGCGGGCCGGAGGGTCGTCGGCAATCTCTAGTAAGTCAATAGATATTGATCGTGAGAAATTTCGCTGGTACTGAAGCTGCGTACATTGAGAGGCCTGGGGAGATAAGGATGCGGCGGCGAGAGGTAATGGCAGTGGCTGGGCTTGGCATAAGCACGCTGGCCGGCTTTCGTCCGGTACGGGCCGAGGCAAAGCAGCTGCGGATTGGCTACCAGAAGTACGGCACGCTCGTGCTGCTGAAGGAGCGCGGCACGCTGGAGAAGCGGCTGGCGCCGGCCGGCTATGAGGTGACCTGGACCGAGTTTCCGGCAGGCCCGCAGCTGCTGGAGGCGCTCAATGTCGGCGCCATCGACTTCGGGACCACGGGCGAGGCGCCGCCGATCTTCGCGCAGGCGGCCGGGGCGCCTCTGGTCTATGTCGGCTACGAGCCGCCGGCACCGACCGGCGAGGCCATCATCGTGCCAGCGGACTCGCCGATCGGGACCGTGGCGGAGTCTGAAGGGGCACAAGGTGGCCCTGAACAAGGGCTCCAACGTCCACTACCTCCTGCTGCGGGCACTCGAGGCCTCGTCGCTGACGCTGGCCGACATCGAGCCGGTCTACCTGCCGCCGGCCGATGCGCGCGCCGCGTTCGAGCGCGGTGCCGTCGATGCCTGGGTGATCTGGGACCCGTTCCTGGCCGCGGCCCAGGCGGCCACCGGTGCGCGGACGCTGGCGGACGGCAAGGGACTGGTCGACAACCACCAGTTCTTCCTGGCCTCGCAGGATCTCGTGGCACGGGACTCGGGCCTGATCCGGAGCATCATCGAGGAGCTCGACTCGGCCGACCGCTGGGCGCAGGCCAGCCAGGCCGAGGTGGCGCGGCTCATTGGCCCGCGCGTAGGGATCCCGGCGCCGATCCTGGAGGTGGCCCTGGCGCGGGTCAGCTACGGCGTGGCGCCGGTGACGGCCGGACGTCCTGGCCAAGCAGCAGCTGATCGCCGACGCCTTCCACAAGATCGGCCTGATCCCCAAGGCCATCGACGTCAACGAGGCCGCCTGGAGGCCCGGCGCATGAAGCCCGAGCCGGCAGCGAAGGCCAGACGTCCTCTGGTTCATCCCGACCCACGGCGACGGCCGCTATCTCGGCACCACCATCGGCGCGCGCGAGACCTCGCTCCCCTACCTGCGCCAGATCGCGCAGGCAGTGGACGAGCTCGGCTATTACGGCGTCCTGCTGCCCACGGGCCGCAGCTGCGAGGACAGCTGGGTCATCGCCAGTGCCCTCGTCCCCTTGACCCAGCGCCTGCGCTTCCTCGTGGCCGTGCGGCCGGGGCTGCAGCAGCCCTCGATGGCGGCCCGGATGGCGGCGACGCTGGACCGGATCTCGGGCGGCCGCCTGCTCATCAACGTCGTCACCGGCGGCGACCCGGTCGAGCTCAAGGGCGACGGCATCTTCCTCGACCATGCCACCCGCTATGCCGTCACCAGCGAGTTCCTGGAGATCTGGCGCCGGCTGATGGCGGGCGAGACGGTGAACTTCGCCGGCTCGCATCTCACGGTCGAGGACTCGCGCCTCTTCTTCCCGCCGGTGCAGCGGCCCTACCCGCCGCTCTACTTCGGCGGCTCGTCGGAAGCCGGGATGCAGGTCGCGGCCGAGCACTGCGACATGTATCTGACCTGGGGCGAGCCACCGATGGAGGTCGGGCAGAAGCTCCGGGCCGCCAACGAGATCGCGGCCGCACGCGGGCGGAAGCTGCGCTTCGGCATCAGGCTCCATGTCATCGTCCGCGAGACCGCGGCCGAGGCCTGGGCCGAGGCCGAGCGGCTGATCGCGCATGTCGACGACGAGACCATCGCCCGGGCCCAGGCCACCTTCGCGCGGATGGATTCGGTGGGCCAGAAGCGCATGCTCCGCCTCCACGGCGGCAGCCGCGACAAGCTCGAGATCAGCCCCAATCTGTGGGCCGGCGTGGGCCTCGTGCGCGGCGGTGCCGGCACGGCCCTGGTCGGTGATCCGGAGACCGTGGCGGAGCGGATGCGCGAGTACATGGCGCTGGGCGTCGACAGCTTCATCCTCTCGGGCTACCCGCATCTCGAGGAATCCTACCGCTTCGCCGAGCTGGTCTTCCCGCATCTGCCGCTGGCCGAGGGCACGGGCCGCGAGCGCGGGCATATCAGCAACGAGGGCCCGTTCGGCGAGATGCTGGCGAACGAGCCTCTGCCCGTGCAGCGCTCCCGGGCGCAGTCATGAGCGGGTTGGCAAGGGCCATCTCGCAGCGGGCGGCACCCTGGCTGGTGCCTCTGGGGCTGCTGGCAGCCTGGGAGATCGCGGCCGACACCGGGATGCTCTCGGCACGCCTGCTGCCCGCACCCAGCGCCACGCTCAGGGCCGCCTGGGAGGTGCTGGTCTCGGGCGTGCTGGCGGAGCATGTGGCGATCAGCGCGCGGCGGGCCCTGATCGGGCTCGCCATCGGCGGCAGCCTGGGCTTCCTCCTGGGCCTGCTCAACGCCGTGGTGCCGGCAGCCGAGCGCCTGCTCGATTCGACCCTCCAGATGCTGCGCAACATCCCGCATCTCGCCATCATCCCGCTGGTCATCCTCTGGTTCGGGATCGGCGAGGAGGCCAAGGTCTTCCTGGTCGCGGCCGGCGTGCTGTTCCCGATCTACCTCAACACCTTCCACGGCATCCGCACGGTCGATCGCGGGCTGATCGAGATGGCCCGCTCCTACGGCCTGTCGCAGGCGGCACTCTTCTGGCGGATCATCCTGCCGGGCGCCCTGCCGTCGATCCTGATCGGCCTGCGCTATGCCCTGGGCATCATGTGGCTGACCCTCATCGTCGCCGAGACGATCTCGGCCACCTCCGGCATCGGCTACATGACCATGAACGCGCGCGAGTTCCTGCAGACCGACGTCGTGCTGCTGGGCGTCATCGTCTACGCGCTCCTGGGCAAGCTCGCCGACAGCGCCACCCGGCTGCTCGAGCGGCGCTGCCTCGCCTGGCACCCGGCCTACCAGGCGGGAGGAGCCCCGGCATGAGCGCCACGCTGGCCTTTCCGCGCCCGCTGGCCACGGGAGCGGCGGGCCGTTGCCCGTCCTGCCGGCGGCACCGGGCTCGAGGTGCAGCTCACCGACATCTGCGAAGAGGTTCGGCGAGCGGCTGGTGCTGGACGGGCTCGACCTCGATATCGCGCCTGGCGAGTTCGTGGCGATCATCGGCCGCTCGGGCTGCGGCAAGAGCACCCTCCTGCGACTGCTGGCTGGCCTCGACGTGCCCAATGGCGGCGAGCTGCTGCTCGACGGCAAGCCCTTCACGGGCCTGCCGCCGTCGGTGCGGATGCTGTTCCAGGATGCGCGGCTGGTGCCCTGGCAGCGCGTGCCTGGAGAATGTCGGCATCGCGCGCGGCGAGGACTGGCGGGAGCGGGCGCAGGATGCGCTGGCCGATGTCGGCCTCGCCGACCGGGCGGGCGAGTGGCCGGCCGTGCTCTCGGGCGGCCAGCGCCAGCGGGTATCGCTGGCCCGGGCGCTGGTGAGCCGGCCGCGGCTGCTCCTGCTGGACGAGCCGTTCGGGGCGCTCGATGCCCTGACCCGGCGCGACATGCACGAGCTATTGAGCCGGATCTGGTCGCGCGACGGGTTCACGACCGTGCTCATCACCCACGACGTGGCGGAGGCAGTGATGCTGGCCGACCGCGTCCTCGTGCTGCGCGAGGGCCGGTTCGTGCTCGACGTCGAAGTCGATGCAGCCCGCCCGCGCGAGCTCGGCGAGAAGCAGCTGGTGCAGCTGGAGCGCCGGATCCTCGCTGCCGTCTGATCCCGCCCACGGGAGATCACCATGCTGAAGCTTGCCCGACCGGCCGCGGGGCCGGAACCCGCCCGCGCGCCCCTCGATGCCGGGAGCCTGAGCCGGCTCTTCCTCGAGCCGCGCACGCATTCCCACTGGCTCGACCTCGACGTCCCGGACGAGCTGCTGGAGGAGGCCTGGAACCTCACCCGGCTCGCCCCCACCAGCGCCAACGGCAGCCCGATGCGCCTCGTGCTGCTGCGCTCGCCCGAGGAGAAGGAGCGGCTCCTGCCATCACTCTCCGGGAGCAATCAGCGCAAGTCCCTGGAGGCTCCCGTCGTTGCGATCGTGGCACATGATCGCGAGTTCTGGCGCTTGCTGCCACGGCTGTTCCCGCACACGGACGCAGCTGCTTGGTTCCGTGACAACCCGGCGCTGGCGGCCGAGACCGCCCTGCGCAATGGCACACTCCAAGCTGCCTGGTACATGCTGGCGCTACGGGCACTCGGCCTTGATGTCGGCCCGATGTCGGGCTTCAGTGCCGTTGCTGTTGATGAGGCCTTCTTTGCCGGAACCACGCTCGAAACCAACTTCATCCTCAACATTGGTTATGGTGACCCGGGCCTTCTCCGCTCGCGCTTGCCACGTCTCGAGTTCCACGAAGTCGAGTTGCCAGCAGTGCTGAACGGAAGAGGGTAGTTTCAGGCCTGGCCCGCACGGAGCCAGAAGGCGGGTCGAGCACTGCGATTACCTGCTCGGCGTGAACTGGCGCGCGTTGGCAACCAGATGCTGCCAGTCAGCAGTGTGCCGAGCCAGCTCTTCGCTGCGGCGCCAGCGCAGGCGCCTCGAGGAGATGAGCGTCTCCGCCAAGCTCCTGGAAAGCCCGGACTGTCGCACTTGGCACCGGAATCCACCCGATCCTGCCGAGGAGCGGGAGAAGCTGGAAGGTGCCTGGACGGCTATATCCGCCGAGCGCAACGGTGAGGAAGCGGCAGAGCTGGTCGGGCACCGGCTGGAGTTTGCCGGCAGACGATTTCACATTACAGCCCAGGGCAGTATACTCTACGTCGGCAGTTATGCGGCGGAACCCGAGCCGCAGCCGGCACAGATTGATTTCCAACACGAGGAGGGTGAGGTAGCCGGAGAGATGTGGCAGGGGATTTACCGGCTCGAGGACAATACCCTCACAATTTGCGACAACGCCGTGGACACCAGTAAACCGCGCCCGACCGAGTTCGCGACTTCGCCAGGATTAGGCTATGTCCTCATCACCTTCCGACGCCTGGACTTTACGCAGACGCCCATGCTGCCCCGCGGCATGTCCGGTTGAGAAGAGCATGCCAAGTTGAGCAGCACCAACAAGCTCCGCGAGCGACGGGAAGAGCGCAAGCCTCCTCTGACTGTCACTGCCGTCAAGCAGTTATGGCAGCCGTAAGCCGCTTCCGATAACCCGGGACTGTCGCCCGCATCTGTCCCGGAACTCGAATTCGCGGTCAGCGCGGCGTCGAGCGGATCGACGCCGGCCCGCCCGGAACCGGGATGCGCGTCCCGGTATCGACCAGCCTACCGTCCTCGACAGCGTAGAACGCCAGCTGGTGCTCGACGTTGAACTGGGCAACGATGTGCCGGCCGTCACCCGCGAACACGAGGCCTTGGGCCGCCTCCCCGCCCGGCAGGTCGCCTGCCGGCTCGATCCCGCCATCGTCTCGGACTGCGAACAGCAGGACCCGGCCGCGGTCGTGCCGGCCCGGGTTGTCGGGCGTCAGATTGGAGCCGTCCATCACCTGGACCGCGACCCACCGCCCGTCGGGCGAGATCGCCACCCCTTCGGGGATCGACGGCACGGTCACGTGCCGCACGGCGCGGAACGGACGGCGCGACACGTCGATGAGGGTGATCGTGTCGGCATCGCCGACGAGCTTACCGGCGGTCCCGGCTAGCCCGCCCAGTCCAGCGTTGCCGACCACCGCCCAGCGGCCGTCGTCGGAAACGTCGACCGCGTAAGGGGCCACCCCAGTGCTGACGCGCTCGCGGCCGAGTGCGACCTTGGTGCCTTCCACCTCCACCACGGCCAAGCCCTGCTCGTCGCGCAACGCGACCAGTGCCGCCTTGCCGTCATGGGTAAACGAGACTCCAGCCAGGCGCTTGTCACTGAGCTTGAGCTTGTCGGCAGGCCGGAGCGTCTTGCCCTCGATCGACAGGATGGCGAGCTCGCCCGCCACCGTGGTGGCGAGCAGCAGGGTGCCCTCGCGGTTGATGGCGAGGCCTTGCGGATGGCTGCCGAGCTCAACCCTGGCCACGACCTGCGGCGGCTGGGCCTCGAGGTCGACGACCTGGAGGAAGGTATCGAGGACGACCTTCTTCTCGGCGTGATTGTACCGGTTCGGGGCCGAGACGACCGCGAGGCGGCCGTCGGGCGTGACAGCGACCGCCTGCGGTGGCCCCATGATACTATGCTCGACCTCGACGGTGGCCACGACCACGGGCGGGAACCGGGCGGCGTCGAGCACGGTCAGGGTGTCGGGCCCGGCGCCCTCGGGGAAGGTGTCCTTGCCGGCGACGCGCTGGTACTTGGCGTCGTTCGCGGAGACGATCAGGTCGGCGGCCCGGGCGCCGGGAGCTGCCAGCACGAGCGCGGCGGCGACCAACGCCGGCACGATGATGAAGGTGCGGCCCTGCATTGTGGACTTCCCCCTGATCGGCATCGCCCGGCAGCATGTTCCCGGGTGCAGGGTGTGGCAATGGTCCATCGAGCAAGCAGGAGGGATAAGCCTCTGTTCCAGGATGTCATCTTCTCACCCTTCAGCTTACCCAGAACCGCGTATCGACCCGACCCGCTCCGATTCTGTCTGGGCATAATTGGTGGACGAAGACGCGTCCGGAACCGGCCGTCTTCGGACAGGGTCCAGCGATCTGTCCGAAAGATAGCTGTTCAATCTTTCGGATGCAGGGTAAGTTCCGGGCATCCTTTTCGGACGAATTCAGCCATGCCACTGGCGTTGTAGGACGACCCCTCCGCCGAACGCACTTTTCAGTAGATGAATTTTCTACGTATAGAAACTATAGGTTGCAGCCCTGCATTGTCCGCGGAAGGTCGGCATGCCCCCCAATTCGGGTTTCGAGGTTCCCGATTACTGCCTCGAACGTGCGCACCACCTCTCCATGCCGGATAATAATAGGAATATAATCAGATTAGCTCTACGGCCTCTGCCATACCGCCTGTGCAGCTCCGGCACCTACCACCACCCTCTACTACACCGGCCTCGATAGTGCGCAGGCAGCCGCTGTCTACCAGGCGCAGCTCCTGGAGCGCCGGCTGCAGGGGCAGGGCAGAGGCGTGCCCGTGGCTGGGCGCCGGCAGGACCAGGAGCCGCGGCTGGTGCGCAGGACCGAGGGCCCCCGGCCCCCAGCCGATCGTAAGGCCTGGGCGCAGGTCTCGGCAGCGCTAATGGTCAGGTGTGGCGAGCGTGGCCTGGAGCACGAGACCGCCTATCTGATGCCGGCACCAAGGCACGATCGGACCTGCATGCCGCACTCCAGACAAGCTCCCGCCAGGAGTGGCCGCACCTCAGTCGCTCTCGGGCTCGGCCGAGATCGAGGCCATGGTGGCGCGCACGGCACCGGCCATCCTCGAGCTTCTCGGGGACGGCACCCCGCGCCCCAAGAGCGCCATCATCACGGCCCTTGCCGACCGCCATCCGAAGGAGGATGTCGTCCGCACCCTGATGCGGCTGGCCGTCACCGGGCAGCTGGTCGAGAGGGAGCGCAAGTACAGCCTGGGACCAGCGTCGGAGACAGAGACGGAAGCAGGCTGATCTGAGCAGCGTTCGGACTGCCGCCGTTCGACCGGGCCACCCCCGACCACTGCTGGCCGGCCTTGACCGGGCGCTGGCGGAGCACCGCGCCGAGATCGCGGCCATCGCCGGCGACCCGGCGACGCCTACGTTCGCCAACACGATCGACGCTTTCCAGAGGGCCGGGCCCCGACCACGATTGGTTCCTCGGGATGCGGCCTGGTCTCCAACATCGCCCCGCTGGAGAACGGCCACGGTGTCGAGGTCGGCGTCATCGGCCGCGAGGGCTTGGTAGGCACTTGCGCAGCACGCCATGACGCGACCACTGTAGTGGCTTGGGCCGAAATCGCCCCGGCCAGGATTGCAAGGACCGGCCACTGCTAGGGAAGAGAGGCGCCATGAGAATGCTCGCTCGCCTGCTGCTCCTCGGACTGATCCTGGCCGGTGCCAGCCCGGCTGCGGCGCAAGAGCCGTTTCCGGCCCTGGTCGTGAACGCGGTCGAGCTCTCCGGCGACGGCGCGATCGCCGGCAACAATTTCAACAATGGCGTGCAGCTCGCCTTCAAGGAAATCAACGCCGCGGGCGGCATTCTCGGCCATCGCATCGAGGTCATCTCGCTCGACACCCAGACCAAGCCCGAGATTGTCAAGGCCGCGCTGAACAAGGCGGCGGAGATTAACGCCTACGCGGTCATGGGACCGGTGAACTCGGGCATGGTGGCCGCGAGCATGGAGGAGATCCGCCGCCACGAGATCCCGACCTTCATCGGCGGCGAGGCTGCGAGCCTCACCCAGCAGGGGAACCCCTACATCTTCCGCTCCTCGCTCTCACAGACGATCGCCATGCCCAAGCTGGCGCGCTACCTCAAGAACGGGCTCCGTGCCGAGACCGTCGCCATGGTCACGGTCGAGAATGAGTTCGGCCGCGGCGGCCGGGAGGCGATGACCAAGGCGCTGGCAGCGGAGGGGCTCAAGCTCGTCGCCGACCTCCAGACCGCGCCCGACCAGACCGCCTTCACGGAGATCGCCGCCAAGATGGCGGCGTCCAAGGCCGACATCGCCTTCGTCTACCTCAACGAGGAGGAGGCGGCCCTGGCCCTGCGCGCGCTGCACGATCAGCCCTTCGGTGGCTGGATCATCGGCGAGACGACCCTGACGAGCCAGGCGGTCATCGACCTTGCCGGCGAGGAGGCGGCGAACGGCATCCGCGGCCATACCGGCATGAGCCCGGACGCGTTGCTGCCGGCCATCCGCGAGTTCAACGACAAGTTCCTGCAGGAGTACAAGTACAAGAGCGACCACAATGGGATGAAGGGCTACAGCGCGGCCTACATCCTGAAGGCCGCGACCGAGAAGGTCGGCAGGTTTGACAAGAAGGAGCTGGCGAACACGATGCGCGGCTTGGCGCTGTCTGCGAAGGACCATCCCGGCATCCTGCTCGATGTGAGGTATGACGACCAGGGCAATCTCGACCGCGCCAGCTTCATCGTCCGGGTGATGGGCCGCCGGCACGAGTTCATCGCCATGCTGCCGGCGCTAGTTGGAGGCTTCTAGATGTTGGGGGTGGATGGCCCCCGATGCACTGTTCGTGCATGACGGCCAGCGGCTAACCCCGCCGGCCATTATTTGTTGCTGCAACAATGAGCCTGCCTCGCACTCGCGCAAGGGAATTGCCGTCCGTTTGGTAGACGCTAGCGGGGCAGTGGCACGAGACAGCAGACCCCGTCTTATTAGGCTTACTTTGCGGCTTACAAGACGCTCTCCGGAGATGTCTGTAAGTCAATGAGACAATCCAGGCCATCATGCCTCTATCGTAGCTTGGCCTCAATCGGTGTATCGCCTGATCTATTTTGTTTCCGATCAGCTCTCTTACGTCAGAAGCATCATCGGCTCGGCTCATGAACTGACAGGTTCTAGGGGCTCGAGACTGCAATCGAGAAGAGAGGGGTCGATCTCGCGCTCCATGGCGTCGAACATGCTGTCGACGAAGGTGATCAGCTTGTCGGAGGCGGCTACTGCCTCATCGACATGATGATTGGCGATGGCGTTGATGATGGCGAGATGGCAGTCGATCGTGGTCTGCAGACCGCCATTGCCCTTGTTCTGGGAATGGTAGATCCAGCCGATCCGGCGGAAGATCGTGTGCAGGGGCCGTAGGCAGTGCTCGAGGAACTGCTCGCCGGCGGCACCCAGGATCAGCTTGTCGATACGCCGATCGAGCATGTTGAACTCGCTGACGGTCATGGCGTCCCGGCGCTCGCGTAAGAGGCGCTCCATGTGCAGGAACTGGTTGCGCTGCGAGGGGCCCGAGCGCTCGGCTGCCAGCCTGATCACGAAGCGCTCGAGATCGCGCCTGAGCTGCAGCAGCATCCGCTCACGTGCGAGGTCGATCGGGGCGATCTGAACGCCGTGGCGTGGCCGCACCAGGATGAGCGTGTCCTCGGCGAGCCGGCTCACGGCCTGGTGCACCGGCATCCGCCCGATCCCGGTGATCCGCAGCAGATCCTGGATCGCCAGGAACTGCCCGGGCTTCAGCTCGCAGTGGATGATCAGCTCCTCGATCCGCTCATAGGCGAGATCGACGAGGCTCATCCGGCCGCGCCGGGGGGTTGCCGCCGCGGGAGCTTCGTCCGCCGCAGCCTTTGCCGACCTTCGTACCCGACCACCCATGCGTGCCTTCCAGGAACCCGACGCCCAAGCCAGATACCACCGTCGCATTAGACATTCAAAAACATGTTGTGATATGTTACAAGCGATGATATGCACTCCTCGTCGCCCAACGGAGGCGACCTTTGCCCGCCGCCGGCTCTCCGTCGCAGAGCGGGTGGCGAGACGAGATCATCACCAGGGGAGGAGCCTATGAGGGCCGTTTCTCGTCGAGTATTCGCAGCTGCTCTGCTGGCAGGCTCGATCCTGCCGATCTCCCGCGCTTCAGCGCAGGAGATCCAGGAGCGCACCATCAAGCTCGCTTACGTGAATGCCAAGGATTCCGCTCACGATCTGGGGGCCAAGCGCTTCGCCGAGCTCGTGGACCAGAAAAGCGGCGGCAAGCTGCCGTGAAGCTCTTTCCCGGCGGCACGCTCGGTGGCGAGGCGGCGGTCGCGTCGTCGTTGCAGGGCGGCATCGTCGAGATGTCGATGATGGGGCCCGGCATCCTGACCGGGATGGACAAGGACTTCGGCGTCTTCGACACGCCCTTTCTCTTCGACAGTTTCAAGGAAGTGGATGCCGTGCTGGACGGCCCGGTCGGCGGCAAGCTGCTCGACAAGCTCCCGAGCAAGGGGCTGATCGGCCTCGCCTACTGGGACCATGGCTTCCGCATCATCACCAACAGCAAGCGGCCGATCACCAAGGTCGAGGACGTCCAGGGATTGAAGATCCGGGTGCAGCAGATCCCGGTCTACATCGACATGATGACGACTCTCGGCGCCAACGCCGTGCCGATGCCGTTCACCGAGCTCTATACGGCACTCGAGACCGGGGCGGTCGACGGTCAGGAGAACCCGTTCATCTCGGTCGAGGTGACGAAATTCTACGAAGTGCAGAAGTACGCCTCCAACACCCGGCACGCCTACTCGCCGCTCCTGGTCCTCGCAAGCAAGAAGTTCTGGGACAAGCTCTCGGGCGATGAACGCAAGCGTGCTGCTGGCGGCGGCGAACGAGGCCAAGCCCTACGAGCGCGAGACCTCCCGCTCGATGGACGCCAAGGCGGTCGAGACGCTGAAGGGCAGCGGCATGGAGATCAACGACATCGCACCCGAGGAGCGCGCACGGATGCGCGATATGCTGAAGCCGGTGATCGAGAAGCATCAGCAGACGGTCAGCGCCGATCTCGTCCAGGAGCTGCGCAGCCAGCTCGAGCAGGTGCGGGCGAAGCAGTAGCGGCGGGCGGCGAAGCCCCGCACCCGCGACATCGCCACGCTCCGCCGGAGGGGCGTGGACCTTCTTCCGGGATGACGGCAGATGAAGATCACCGCGATCGATACGCTGCGAACCGAGGAGTTCGCGAACGTCCTCTGGGTGCGGGTCCACACCGACAGCGGGATCGTCGGCCTGGGCGAGACGTTCTATGGCGCCGGTGCGGTCGAGGCGCATATCCACGACACGCTGGCGGGCCGGCTGCTCGGGCGCAACCCGCTGCACATCGAGGCCATCCACCGCGAGATGGTCAACCTGCCGATGGCCCAGTCCTCGACCGGCGCCGAGTACCGGGCGGCATCGGCCGTCGACATCGCCCTCTGGGACATCTTCGGCAAGGTCTGCAACCAGCCCGTGCACCAGATGCTGGGCGGGCTCTGCCGCGACCGCTTGCGCATCTACAATACCTGCGCCGGCTACAAGTATGTCCGCTCGACCAACATCAAGCCGGTCTCCAACTGGAACCGCGGCGAGGCCGGTGGCCCCTACGAGGACCTGGACGGCTTCATGACCCGGGCGGACGCGCTGGCGGAGAACCTGCTGGAGAACGGGATCACGGCCATGAAGATCTGGCCGTTCGATCCTGCCGCAATCGAGAACCACGGCCTCTTCATCACCGCGGAGCAGTTGAAGACCGCGATCCAGCCGTTCGAGAAGATCAGGAAGGCGGTCGGCGACAGGATCGAGATCATGGTCGAGTTCCACTCGCTCTGGAACCTGCCGACCGCCTTGAAGATCGCCAAGGCGCTCGAGCCCTACGCGCCGACCTGGTACGAGGACCCGATCCGCATGAACTCGCCGCAGGCGCTGGCCGAGTATGCGCGCTCGACCAGCGTCTGGGTCTGCGCCAGCGAGACGCTGGGCTCACGCTGGCCCTACAAGGAGATGCTGGAGCGCGACGCGCTGCACGTGGCGATGGTCGACCTGTGCTGGACCGGCGGCCTCACCGAGGGCCGCAAGATCGCAGCCCTGGCCGAGACCTGGCACCGCCCCTTCGCGCCGCACGACTGCATCGGCCCGGTCGGCTTCGCCGCGGCCGTGCACGCCTCCTTCAGCCAGCCCAATACCCTGATCCAGGAATCGGTGCGGGCCTTCTACACCGGCTGGTACAAGGAGCTCGTCACCGCCGTCCCGACGATCAGGGATGGGCACGTGTACCCGATGGAAGGGCCCGGCCTGGGCATCGAGCTGCTCCCGGCCGTCTTCGAGCGCCCCGACCTGACCGTGCGCCACTCGGCAGCCTGAGGAGCCCGCCATGTCAGCCCAGCTCTTCTCTCTCGAAGGACGCACCGCCCTCGTCACCGGCTCCTCGCGCGGTCTCGGCCGCGCCATGGCCGAGGGGCTCGCTGCCGCCGGTGCCGCCGTGGTGCTCAACGGGTCGGACGAGGGGCGCCTCGCCTCGGCGGCCGCGGCCATGGAGGCTGCCGGAAGCCGGGTCTACCAGGCGCGGTTCGACGTCACCGACGAGGCCGCCGTCATCGCCGCTTTCGAGCGGTTCGACCGCGACGGCATCGAGATCGACGTCCTGGTCAACAATGCCGGCATCCAGCTCCGCAAGCCGATGGTCGAGCTGGCGACCGAGGACTGGCGCAAGGTCATCGAAGCCAACCTCACCAGCGCCTTCGTCATCGGCCGCGAGGCCGCCAAGCGCATGATCCCGCGCGGTCGCGGCAAGATCATCAATATCGGCTCGCTGACCAGCGAGCTCGCCCGCGCCACGGTGGCGCCCTACACGGTGGCCAAGGGCGGCATCAAGATGCTGACCCGCGCCATGGCAGCCGAGTGGGCGGAGAGCGGCATCCAGGCCAACGCGATCGGCCCCGGCTACATGCTGACCGACATGAACCAGGCGCTGATCGAGAACCCGACCTTCGACGCCTGGGTGAAGGGCCGCACGCCGTCCCGGCGCTGGGGCCGGCCCGACGAGCTCGTCGGCACGGCGGTGTTCCTGGCCTCGGCGGCCTCCGACTACGTCAACGGCCAGATCATCTACGTGGACGGAGGGATGCTGGCGGTGCTCTGAGCACGCGCGTCCCGAACAACCGAAAACCAAGCCAGCGTTCGCGTCGGGGAGAACAGGCCATGCGCGGCGTCATCATCCATGCTCCGAAGGACCTCCGCGTCGAGGAGGTCGAGGTGCCCCCGCTGGGCGCGCGCGATGTCCGCGTCCGGATCGAGGCCGGCGGCATCTGCGGCTCCGACCTGCACTACTACCACCATGGCGGCTTCGGCACCGTGCGCCTGCAGCAGCCCATGGCGCTCGGGCACGAGATCGCGGGCACCATCGACGCGGTCGGCAGCGAGGTGACCCGGGTGCAGCCCGGCATGCGCGTCGCCGTCAACCCGAGCCAGCCATGCAATGCCTGCCGCTACTGCCGGATGGGGCTGCGCAATCACTGCCTCGACATGCGCTTCATGGGCAGTGCGATGCGGTTCCCGCATGTCCAGGGCGGCTTTCGGCAGAAGATCACGATCAACGAGGAGCAGGCGGTCCCCATCGCGCCCGGCATGACGATGGCGGAAGCCGCCATGGCGGAGCCGCTGGCGGTCTGCCTTCACGCCGCCCGCCAAGCCGGCTCCCTGTCTGGTGCCAAGGTGCTGGTCACCGGCTGCGGCCCGATCGGCACGCTGGCGGTCGTGGCCGCACGGCACGGCGGTGCCGCCGAGATCGTCGCCACCGACGTCACCAGCTACCCCCTATCCCTCGCCCGGCGGGTGGGAGCGTCGCGGACGATCAACGTCGCCGAGGATGCCGACGCCCTGGCCCCCTACAGGGCCGACAAGGGCACCTTCGACGTGCTGTTCGAGGCATCAGGCAACGAGGCCGCCCTGCGCGGCGCCCTGGACGCGGTCCGCTGCGGCGGCATCGTCGTCCAGCTCGGCCTCGGCGGCGACATGAAGCTGCCCATCAACGTCATCGTGACCAAGGAGCTGCAGCTGCGCGGCACCTTCAGGTTCGACGAGGAGTTCCGCCTCGCCGTCGACCTCATGGGTGAGGGTGCGGTCGACGTGAAGCCGCTGCTGACCGAGACGCTGCCGTTCGAGCGCGCGACGGAAGCCTTCGAGCTCGCCTCCGACCGTTCCCGCGCCATGAAAGTGCAGCTCGCGTTCTAGAGCATATCGCAGGCTGATAGGGACGGTCTATGGTAGCTTCCTCATGGTGGAGGAGAGAACGATGCCCAGAGCCTATTGAGGCGATCTGCGCCGGCGTGTGGTTGCGGCGGCGCTGGAGGGAGGGCAGTCGCGCGAGGTAGTCGCACGACGGTTCGCGGTCGGACGCTGGAGCGTGTATCGCTGGGTGGAGACGGCCCAGACCGAGGGCCGGCTGGAGGCGAGGCCGATGCGGGGCGGGCCCAAACCCATGATAAGGGATGAGACCGAGGCCGCGCTCAAGGACATGGTCAAGTCCGACAATCACCTGACGCTGGCCGAGTACCGGGACCGGCTTGCGGACAGGACCGAGATACGGGTGCATCCCTGGACGGTGGGGCGGGCCCTCAGGCGTCTGGGGCTCACGCGGACGACCTTGCGTGCGATCAGGAGGGCGAGGCCGCGATCTTGGAGGAACGCCAAGCCTGGCCTGAAACGATCGCTGGAATCGCCGTCGAGCGCTTCGTCTTCCTCGACGAGAGTGCTGCCCGCACCGACCTCGTCCGCAGCCACGGCTGGAGCCCCTGCGGCGAGCGTGCCCCCGGCACGGCACCTTGTGGTCATTGGGAACGCGTCACCATCCTGGGGGCGCTTGGGCCGAGGAGATCGTCGCTGCCATGAGCATCCCGGCCGCCACCGACGGGGCGGTGTTCTGCGCGCCTGGCTGGAGCAGCTGCTCCTGCCTGAGCCGGGCGCCGCATCAGACCCTGAGGCGGTCCTCGATCATGGACAACCTTGCCGCCCACATGACCCCAGGCCGTGCGTGCCTCCTCGACGGCTCGGGCTTCGCGTACCGCTATCTCAGGCGCTACTCGCCGGATCCGAACCCGATCGAGCCCGCCTGGGCCAAGGTGAAGGGCCTGTTGCGCAAGGCCGCGGCACGGACCGTCGACGGCCTCCATGCCGCCCTCGGCCCAGCCTTGGCCGCCATCACCAAGGACGACGCCAGAGGCTTCTTCGCCATGCCGGTTATGCCTGTGCCAACAGCCTGCGGTGTGCTTAGTCATGCTGGTCGCTAACAGGCCCACGATGCCTCAACCCGGAGGGTAGGCGGGGGCTGCCGTTGCCAGAACAGCACGTTATCCGATTTCTGCGGCCTAATAAGCGGTCGGGCGCCCCGATCGATGCCTGAAGGCAGTCCTTGGCCGCATCCTCCATCGCGGCGATCAGCCGAGACAGCGGGAGCGCCGCGCCGCAAACGGCGGGGCAGTGGTCAACCGATAACCCATCTCTCCGCTCGGATAAGCTCAAGAAGCCCCATTGTCGTCATTCCAAGAGCTGAACACACATCAGGAATGTTCGGCCGGGTAGGGCTTCCGGTTGGTTTTTCGTCAGTGATGATTTGCAGATTCTCGACCCTTGCAAGAGCAATGACAAAGGGATCGGCAGAGGTTCGCAGCTTCCTTTCACCAACCAGCCGAGGAAACTGTGATAGCACCTCAGCTGCCGTGATCTGTATCTCGTCCTCCAGTTCCCGAAACATGTGCTTTCGCTCGTTCAACCACGCATGCAGCTCATCCGAGCGCTTGCCAGTTTCCCGCAGCACCTCGATTGGGGCGACAAGACGCCCCTCGGTGATGAGAGTTTCCATGCGTGTCCAGAACGAAGGAAAATTCTCGGGCGGGTAACGCTCCTGCCAGGCAGCTATGAGAGCACTAGTGTCGATACAATATACCGTCATCTAGCCTCTTATTCCGCGAGCTGAAAGGCTGATCGCTCCAACTCAGGAATGTACTTAACCTTTGCACCCAAGTAGCTTGAAACATCGTTCAGAGTGATACGCCGATCATAATAGCTACGCAGGACGAGTCTAGTGAACCCACGTCCGTTCCAGCTCATGAGTAAAATCGGCCGCTTGATAGCAACTGGCTTCTTATTTTGAGCTTTCTCTTCAGATTGCCGCTGGTACTCGGCGAGAAACCGTTCACGTTGCCGCTTGTAGAAGTCCCAATTCGCCTTCTTGATGGTCACGAAGCGGATGAGAAGCGCCTCACGGCTCACGCCGATGTCACGAGCGATATCTCGCAACTCCTGATCGTTCCATTCCCGCTCGCCAGCTGCGGCCACCTGCTCGAACGAGAACAAAAGGCTACGTGGCATAAGGGCAGCAGCCGCAACAGCGTCACAAAACCGCTCGACCTTTCCCTCCTCCGCAGTCAGGCCAGGCTCCTCGCTCGCCCCGTTGGAAATGGCGCTCTCACCTAGGATGACGTGGCAAAGCTCGTGGAGGAGCGTGAATGCCCGTCCTCCTTGACTGTAATCTTTTCCATTGATGACGATGACGGGCAGTTCGGGCTTCGCTATAGCAAAGCCGCGCATTTCCTTCAGATCAACACTATGATGTGGCCCACTGATGACGAACACAAGCACATCGCGCTCTTCAAGGCGGCGGCGCCAGGAGTTCAAACGATCGATCCTGTCGTGCGGCCCGCTTCTGACTTTCGTCATCAACCTTGAGGAAATCGCGGATCGCCTGTCCAATCTTCTCCGGATCGTCCCTAAGGGTGGCCTTCAGTGGAAAGAGCTGCGGCTTGCTCTTCAGCTCTTCGTAAAGCTCAAGCGCTAGCTCGCGCCGCTCATAAGCCGATCGAATGTGATAAGCGAGATGCTGCGAAATCATCTCGTCCTGGGCGTCGGCCAGGCGTCGGAAATCGCGCAGCGGCGCAAAATCTTTCGGCGGCTCTGGCAGATAGAAGACAGCTAGTGGAAATTGATACTTAGCTGCTAAGTCGCGTAGCTGCCCCAAAGTAGGAGCCGCTTCGCCACTCTCCCACGTTTGGATCCGATCGACGGTAACGTGCGCAGCTTTTGCAGCGTCCTCAAGCTTCACCTTTGCCCTATTTCTAGCCCATATCAGTAAAGCAGGCTTTACGATTGCTTTAATGGACGCCATTTTGACCAGCCTGAACTTGATCTGCGTGAGGCTTTCCCGCTCTCGATCCTGCAAGCGGCGCCGTATTTCTCTCGGGCCTCATGGCTCGCCAGAGCGTCGTATGATCCACGCCGAGCAAGGCCGCCATGCCGGCCGGCGTCTGCAAGCCGGCATCAATTACCTCCCGCGCATGCGCGACCTGTTCGGCGGTCAGCTTGCGTGGCCGGCCGACGTGCTTCCCTCGTCGCTTCGCCGCAGTCATGCCGGCATTCACCCGCTCGACGATCAACGCCCGCTCGAACTCGGCCAGCGCACCAAAAAGGTGGAGGATCAGCTTGCCGCCGGCTATCGTCGTATCGATCGCTTCCGAGAGTGAGGCGAAGCCCGCATCCCTCTCGCCGAGCTGGCGCACCGTCCCAATCAGATGCGGCAGCGAGCGGCCGAGTCGATCCAGCTTCCACACTATCAGGACATCTCCCGGCCCGATGGCCGCCAACGCCGCGTCCAAACCCGGTCGCTTGGACGCGGTACCCGAGATGCCCTTGTCCTCGAACACCCGCTCGCAGCCAGCCCCGGTCAGCGCGTCCCGCTGCAGGTCGAGCGATTGCTCATCGGTGGAGATGCGTGCGTAGCCAATTCTCATGAGGTGAATTATGCAACAGCCTTTTGCAAAATACGACGGAAAAATCCCATGTGCGACATCGGGTTGGTTTCTTTCAGGAATTCAGTAGCTTTACAAGCACCATCGCCGCAGGCCTGCCCGCAGCTGCAACTACCGCTGGCAGCTTTGCAAAAGGTATACCTTCCGCAACGCCGACTGGTCCAAGGCCTCAGCCGCCGCCTCGCCGCCGAAAGCTGACCGCCTCCCGCCATGCCTAACCATACCCTGGCCGTGCGCCTCGCGAGATCCCCCGGTGCAGGTTCTCCGCCATAGAGCTCATCCGGTATTACTCGACGAGGCGGAGGATGTGCACCGCACCCGTACTGTCGCCTGCGATGAACAGAGTATCACTCGCAACAGCGGCGCATGTCACACCACCATCCCGCGTGAACACAGTGGTCAGTGTGCCCGTTCCCAAGTTCCAAAGCCGAATCGTATGCCAGAGCGGGTCAGTGTGGTAAGAACCAGCCATGATGCCCGTCTCTCGTAGGCGGCGGAGCATCCATTCAGGATCGAGAAGTATCCGACGGAGCAGATCGGGGTAGCCGGCGGCATCGGCCGACATCCGGGAAGGAAGAAACGGTTGGCGAGCGCGGAACAGACCGGGACCGGCCCCGAGGGGGTGATCTCCAACCCGCTGCTCGAGGCCTGGGTGACGCCGTTCGGGCTGCCGCCATTCGACCGGGTCACCCCCGACCACTTCCGGCCGGCCTTCGATCGGGCGCTGGCGGAGCACCGCGCCGAGATCGCGGCCATCGCCGGCGACCCGGCGGCACCTACGTTCGCCAACACGGTCGACGCCTTCCAGAGGGCCGGGCGCACCCTCGACCGGGTGTCGGCGGTGTTCTTCGGCCTCGCCGGTGCCCATACCAGCGACGCGCTCCAGGCGATCCAGCGCGAGATCGCCCCGGTGCTGGCCCGGCATCGCAGCGCGATCTTCCTGGACGCGGCCCTGTTCCGCCGCGTCGACGACCTGTTCGCGCAACGCGAGCGCCTCGGTCTCACGCCCGAGCAGGCGCGGGTACTGGAGCGGCTCCACGCGGCCTTCGTGCGGGCCGGAGCGCGGCTTGACGGGATTGCGCGGGAGCGCCTTGCCGCCATCGACGAGCGGCTTGCTGCGCTCGGCACCCTGTTCGGCCAGAACGTGCTCGCCGACGAGCGGGCTTGGGTGCTGGTGCTGGAGACCGAGGAGGACCTCGCCGGGCTGCCGGACTTCGTGCGCGCCGCGGCGGCGCGCGCTGCCGCCGACCGGGGCCTTGAGGGCAGGCACGCCATCACGCTGGCGCGCTCCTCGGTCGTCCCGTTCCTCCAGTTCTCCTCCCGTCGCGACCTGCGCGAGCGCGCCTTCGCCGCCTGGACCAGCCGCGGCGACAATGGCGGCGACACCGACAACAAGGCGATCGCCGCCGAGACCCTGGCCCTTCGCGCCGAGCGGGCGAGACTGCTGGGCTATCCGACCTACGCGCACTACCGGCTCGACGACACGATGGCCAAGACGCCTGAGGCGGTACGCGACCTCCTCGACCGGGTCTGGGCGCCCGCCCGCGCGCTCGCCCTGCGGGAGCGCGACGAGCTGCAGGCCGCCGTCGTGGAGGAGGGCGGCAACTTCGCCCTGGCACCCTGGGACTGGCGCCACTACGCCGAGAAGGTTCGCCGGGCGAGGCACGACCTCGACGAGACCGAGATCAAGCCGTACCTGCAGCTCGACAACATGATCGCGGCCGCGTTCGACGTGGCGCACCGCCTGTTCGGGATCAGCTTCACGGAGCTGGACGGCCTGCCGGTCTACCACCCGGACGTGCGGGTCTGGGAGGTGCGCGACGCCGGCGGCCGCCACGTGGGCCTCTTCCTGGGCGACTACTTCGCCCGGCCGACGAAGCGAAGCGGGGCCTGGATGGGTGCGCTCCGCACCCAGGAGAGGCTGTCGGGCGACGTCCGGCCGATCGTCGTGAATGTGACGAACTTCGCCAAGGGCGGGGAGGGCGAGCCGGCGCTGCTGGGCCTGGACGATGCGCGCACGCTGTTCCACGAGTTCGGCCACGCGCTGCACGGGCTGCTCTCGGACGTAACCTACCCGCTTGCTCGCGGGCACGCGCGTCATGCTCGACTTCGTCGAGTTCCCCTCCCAGCTCTACGAGCACTGGCTGGAGCGGCCCGAGGTGCTGGGCCGCCACGCCGTCCACTACAGGACCGGCGAGGCGATGCCGGCCGAGCTGCTGGAACGGCTCCTCGCCGCCCGCAACTTCGGCCAGGGCTTCGCGACCGTCGAGTACACGGCTTCCGCGATCGTCGACCTCGACCTGCACCTTCTCGAGCGGCCGGACGGCCTCGACGTGACCGCCTTCGAGGCAGCCACGCTCGAGCACATTGGCATGCCGGGCGAGATTGTCCCGCGCCATCGCACGCCGCACTTCGCCCACGTCTTCTCGGGCGGCGGCTACGCGGCGGGCTACTACAGCTATCTCTGGTCGGAGATGCTCGACGCCGACGGGTTCGCGGCCTTCCTGGAGGCCGGGGACGCGTTCGACCCCGGGGTGGCCGCCCGGCTGCGCGAGTTCGTGTACGCGGCCGGGAACTTGCGCGACCCGGGCGAGGCCTATCTGGCGTTCCGCGGCCGGCTGCCGTCGCTCGACCCGCTCCTGCGCCAGCGCGGGCTCTGGCCGTCTGCCGGCGAGGCATAGGGTCCCTGCCTTCACCGCTGTCCCACTTGGGTAGACCCGAGAGGAACAACGCGACGAGACGACAAACCATGTCTCGTTAGGCTTGTTTCGCAGATTGCGAGACGTTGGCCGGAGCAGGCCTAGAAGCAAGCGAGACGGAACGGCGGATCGGGGTGACCGTGGCCGCCGTCGCGGTGATC
The DNA here is from genome assembly GCA_963830775.1 of uncultured Alphaproteobacteria bacterium. GTDB lineage: Bacteria > Pseudomonadota > Alphaproteobacteria > Geminicoccales > Geminicoccaceae > CAWHNT01. Next base: position 28,193 of record CAWHNT010000044.1, read on the forward strand.
GAGACGACTACGATGAGGGCAACGACGACGGCGACGAGAGCGACAACAATCGATAGCTGTAGCGCTCGCTGAGGGGTGAACGCTCGTAGGTCCGGGCTGGGTGTAGAACTATGAGTATGCATAGGAGCAAGACCCGTCGCCATCCCTCGGGCTCTGTATCCTCGACCTCGTCAGCCGAGCTGCAAGGTGGCTTCAGACGTCTCTTACGGTTGACGGAGGATCGGTGCCGGGGAGCATTCTAGGCAGCAGTCGAGCCCATCCGAGGAATATCGGATCAGCCTGCATGTCGCGGTCGAGCGCCCTCGCCCCTGACAACGCAAGCCATCAGGAGCACTCGGCTCAGACTGTCGGCCGAGGCTTCGCGTCAGACACCCGGGAAGGAGCGGCGTCATGAGGGCTGGGAGAGCATCGCACCTCGGCGTGGCGGCTGTCGCGATCGCGGTCGCGTCGATGGTCTTGTCGGCGCGGCCGAGCGCCCAACCGGGCGCGAGCACGGCGGTGGCCATCGACAATGATGACATTGGCGGTGTCGTCGCCGGGCCGAACGGACCGGAAGCGGGCGTCTGGGTCGTCGCAGAGACGACGGAACTCCCGACCCGATACGCCAAGATGGTGGTCACCGACAACGAAGGGCGTTACGTGATCCCGGATCTCCCCCTCGCCAGCTACGACGTCTGGGTGCGCGGCTACGGCCTCGTCGATTCCCCGAAGGTGCGGAGCGCGCCGGGGCGGCCGCTCGATCTGACGGCGGTCATCGCGCCGGACGCGAGCGCGGCGGCGCAGTACTACCCGGCGATCTTCTGGTACTCGATGCTGCAGATCCCCGACGCGGGCCAGTTCGGCGGCGGGGGAGACATCCCCGAGGAGATCACCCAGACCGACTGGCTCAAGCAGGTAAAGAACGTGGGCTGCATCGGCTGCCACCAGCTCGGGCAGGCCTCGACGCGCACGATCCCGAAGGAGTTCGGGGAATTCGCCTCGCACGAGGAGGCCTGGATGCGCCGCGTCCAGTCGGGACAGTCGGGCGAGCAGATGCTGAACCAGCTGGCCGGTAGGTTCGGCGGCGTGCCGTTCTGGTACTACGCGGACTGGACCGAGCGCATCGCCAAGGGCGAGCTGCCGCCCGCGCGGCCGGAGCGGCCGCAAGGTCTCGAGCGCAACGTGGTGATCACGTCGTGGGAGTGGCACACCGAGAAGCAGTACCTGCACGACCTGATCGCCTCGGATCGGCGCGATCCGACGGTCAACGCCTACGGTCCGTTGTACGGCTCGCCTGAATACTCCACCGACATGATGCCGATCCTCGATCCGAAGACGCATCAGGTGACGACCTTCAAGATGCCGGTGCGCGATCCGGACACGCCCGAGGCGCTCGGGCCGGGGCACGCCGCCGGCGCCGAGCCGCTACTACCCTCAGCTTACTGGGGCGACGAGAAGATCTGGGACAGCAGGGCCAACAACCACAATTCGATGCTCGATGAGAAAGGCCGGGTCTGGCTAGCGGCGAGTCTGCGCGGCATGGACAACCCGGACTTCTGCAAGAGGGGCTCCGACCATCCGTCGGCCAAGGTGTTCCCGCTCGACCGCTCGACCCGTCAGGTGACGATGCTCGATCCGAGAACGATGAAGTACACCTTCGTCGACACCTGCTTCGCAACGCATCATCTGCAGTTCGGTTACGACGCCGACGACACGCTGTGGCTCAGCGGCACCGGACCCGTGGCCGGCTGGGTCAACACCAGGATGTTCGACGAGACCGGTGACGCCGCGCGGTCGCAAGGCTGGTCCCCGTTCGTCCTCGACGCCAACGGCAATGGCAGGCGCGACGACTACGTCGAGCCCGGTCAGCCGGCCGATCCGAGCAAGGACAGGCGGATCGCGCCTGGCTCAGGACCTTATGCGGTAATGCCGAGCCCGGTGGACGGCTCGGTCTGGTACACCGTCGGCGTCTTCGGCGGCACCCCCGCGGTTCTGCGGTTCGTCCCCGGCCCCGACCCGACGGCGACAGGGCTGGCGGAGGTCTACAACGTCCCCAAGCCCGGCTACGGCATCCGTGGCGGTGACATCGACAAGGACGGCGTGGTGTGGGCGTCGCTCTCGAGCGGCCATCTCGCCAGCTTCGACCGGCGCAAGTGCGGGGGCCCGCTTGGCGGCCCGGCAGCGACGGGCGGCCATTGTCCCGAAGGCTGGTCGCTGTATCAGTATCCGGGGCCGGGCTTTCAGGGCCTCGGGGAGAACAGCGCCGAGTCGAGCTACTACACGTGGGTCGACCAGCACGATACGTTCGGCCTCGGCGAGAACGTCCCGATGTCGACGGCGAACCTGATGGGCGGCCTTGTCGCGCTGAAGGACGGCAGGATGATCTCGCTACGCGTGCCCTACCCGCTGGGCTTCTACGCCAAGGGATTCGACGGGCGCATCGACGACGCAAGCGCCGGCTGGAAGGGCCGCGGCCTGTGGACGACCAGCGGCGACCGAACCCCCTGGCTGATGGAAGGCGGCAAGGGCAGCAAGCCGCGCGCGGTGCACTTGCAGATCAGACCCGATCCGCTCGCGAAGTGACGGACGTGCGGGAGGGTCGAACCGTAAGCGTCGTTCGGCCGTGACGGCGTTCAGGCATCGACGGCAGCTGTGAGCTGCTCGGCCTTCCAAGCCGACGGCAAAAGCCGCTCGAGCTCGGTGGCCTTGATCCGGCCCGAGACCATGCGCTCGAGCACGTCGGTGAGCCAGGATCGTGCGTACGAGCAGAACGACCAGCTGTCATAAGCTCATCTCGCGGAAATCCTGACTTCCGCGTGGAGAATTGGTCGACGCCAATGTCCGCGGCCATGGAGTGGCGCCCAGGCCTTTCGGTGACGAAGCGGCCGCCCTCGACGAAGCACGTCCACCTCTCCTACACCGTCGAGGACATCGGGTGGCACTCGCCAGCGATCAGGGGAATCCCGCCCGAGCAGCGGTGATGGCGGAGGACGTGATCGTGACCTCGCAGATGCCCGGGCAAGCGAACGCCGAGCAGATTGAGTACTGGAACGGCGAGGTCGGCCAGAGGTGGGTCCGGCGTCAGGAAGCGCTCGATCGGGTGTTTGCCCCACTCACCGCGGCCTTGCTGGAACGCGCCACGCCGCGGCTAGGTGAGCGCGTGCTCGACATTGGCTGCGGCTGCGGCACCACTACCCTAGCGTTGGCGGAGCGCGTCGGCGCCGCCGGGCACGTCCTCGCGGTGGACGTCTCCAGGCCGATGCTGGAGCACGCACAGGCGCGCGCTGCCGCCGGCGGCGGTACCGCCCGCGCCCCGATCAAGTGGCTCGAGGCCGACGCCTCGGCCCACGGCTTCGGGCCAACCGTCGACCTCCTGTTCTCGCGCTTCGGAGTCATGTTCTTCGACCGTCCGGTGGCGGCGTTCGCCAACCTGCGCCAGGGTCTCAAGCCCGGCGGCCGGCTGGTGATGCTCTGCTGGCGTGGACGCGAGGAGAACCCGTGGGTGGCGGTGCCGCTGGGGGCCGTGCTGCAGGTAGTGCCGCCGCCCGAGCCCATGGCGCCCGACGCACCCGGGCCTTTCGCCTTCGCGGACGCGGAGCGGGTGGGGCGTATCCTCGCCGAGGCGGGCTTTCACGAGATTACGAGCGAGCGCTACGACGCCCGCCTCGCGGTCGGGGAGAGACACGACGGCTCGGACGAGGGCGCGCTCGAGGAAGCGGCCGGGTTCCTCCTGGAGGTCGGCCCGGTGTCCGCGCTGCTCAAGGATGCCGAGGCCGAGGTTCGGGGGCTTGCACGGGCGGGCGTGCTCAAGGCCCTTCGGCCCTACGCGCGAGACGGCAGGGTCGAACTCGGGGCAAGCTGCTGGCTCTACCGGGCCGCCAGCCCGGCGGCTCCAGCCACAACGCCGGATGCGAGCGGAAGCCGCGAAGCAGCTCCGGCTCGCTCGCCCCGGTCAGCCCCGCGGCCTTGACCCAGGCCCCGATCTCGGTCGCGGACGCGTCGTTCATGCAGTGGCGCTCCGAACGGCCGTATCTGTCGGTGGCGGGTCGTGCCTAGCGGGGACGCTTCTCGAACACCTCCTTCGCGACCGGCAGGGCCGAGAAGGCGTTGGACCAGCCGGCGTAGAAGGCCAGCTGTGTGATGACCTCTCCGGCCTGCTCCTGGGTTGTTGCAACCAAGTTGAAGTGTCCGCGGGCGTGCAAAGCAGAAGTGTCGGCCTGATCGTGTTGAGGGCGGGGATCAGGGGGTCACGAGGCCCACCGCTTGGCCATCAGCTTGTCGACCAGCCTGGGCTTGCCCGGCGGCTTCCGCCCGGTCTTCTGGTAGCCGGTCTTCTCGCTGTTGGTCTTCACGCGTACGGAGGGACGGGCATCCTGCTGGCTCTTGATGAAGGCCAGGACCTCGCCCAGCCGCTTGTTCTCGACGATCGCGGCATGGCTCATGCGCTGGTCCTTGTCGAACGCCTTGTAGGGCAGGGACAGGCCCTGCCAGCGGACCTCGAGGCCGCCATCCGCGAAGGCGTAGGTGTCGACGTACTTGCCGGCGAGCCCGATGGTCACCTCGCTGCGCTCGAGCATGATCCGCAGGCGGTCGTAGGACAGAGTAAGCTGCTGGCCGACATAGCGTTGCTCGCGCCGGCAGAGGATCATACGCAGCCGCTCGGGTGGGATGTTCAGCGGCCGGTGCAGGTCGTTGGGACGGGCAGGAGCAACGGCGAAACGGGCGTTGAAGCGAGCAATGAAGCCCGGCAGGAACGCGTTGCCGGCCTCGATGCTGCTGACCCCGGCCATGCGCAGCTCCTTCACCAGCCGGTCCTGCAAGGTGCGGTTCACCCGCTCGACCCGGCCTTTGGCCTGGCTTGAGCTGGCGCACAGGATCTCGATGGTGAGTTCGGCCAGGGCCCGGCCGAACTGGGTCATGCCCTGACCGCCCTTGGCGTCCTTCCTGGGCACACGGAAGATCGAATGCCGGTCGCTGTAGAAGGCGATCGGGCAGCCATGGGTCTCGAGATAGCCCTTGAGAGCCTCGAAATAGGTAAAGGCGCTCTCCGAGGGCACGAAGCGCAGCTGCATGAGCCGGCCGGTGGCATCGTCGATGAACACGAGCAGCGTGCAGGGCTCGGCGCGGTCCTCGAACCAGCGATGCTCGCTGCCGTCGATCTGGACCAGCTCGCCCAGGGCCTCGCGGCGCAGCCGGGGCTGGTGCAGGCGGCGACGCTGCTGGCGGGAGAGCCACAAGCCCGTCTCGATCATCCACCCGCGCAGCGTCTCGCGGCTGACCTTCAGCCCGTGCTTCTGGGCCAGCATCTCGGCCGCGAGCGTCGGGCCGAAGTCGGCGTAGGCGGAGCGCACCAGCTGGACTGCCTGGTCACGCAGCTCATCCGCCAGCCTGTTGTTCGAGGGCCGGCCACGGGCCTTGTGCGCGATGGCACCGGCGCCACCCAGGCGGTGGGCCTTCAGGAGCCGGTGCACCTGCCGGGTGCTCAGTGCCAGCACTGCCGCCGCCGAGGCGATGGTGCGCCGTCTGTTGGTCACCTCGCCCAGCACCTGGACCCGCTGCAGGTCGCGTTCGCTCATCGTCACCCAACCCAAGCCCGCTCTCCCAGCCCATATGCCTGACTGGGGAGACTGACATTCCTGCTTTGCTCAGGGGTGACACTCTAGCTTTGCGCCTACAGCTTATGTTGCAACCAAGTTGAAGTGTCCGCGGGCGTGCAAAGCAGAAGTGTCAGCCTGATCGTGTTGAGGGCGGGGATCAGGGGGTCACGAGGCCCACCGCTTGGCCATCAGCTTGTCGACCAGCCTGGGCTTGCCCGGCGGCTTCCGCCCGGTCTTCTGGTAGCCGGTCTTCTCGCTGTTGGTCTTCACGCGTACGGAGGGGCGGGCATCCTGCTGGCTCTTGATGAAGGCCAGGACCTCGCCCAGCCGCTTGTTCTCGACGATCGCGGCATGGCTCACGCGCTGGTCCTTGTCGAACGCCTTGTAGGGCAGGGACAGGCCCTGCCAGCGGACCTCGAGGCCGCCATCCGCGAAGGCGTAGGTGTCGACGTACTTGCCGGCGAGCCCGATGGTCACCTCGCTGCGCTCGAGCATGATCCGCAGGCGGTCGTAGGACAGAGTAAGCTGCTGGCCGACATAGCGTTGCTCGCGCCGGCAGAGGATCATACGCAGCCGCTCGGGTGGGATGTTCAGCGGCCGGTGCAGGTCGTTGGGACGGGCAGGAGCAACGGCGAAACGGGCGTTGAAGCGAGCAATGAAGCCCGGCAGGAACGCGTTGCCGGCCTCGATGCTGCTGACCCCGGCCATGCGCAGCTCCTTCACCAGCCGGTCCTGCAAGGTGCGGTTCACCCGCTCGACCCGGCCTTTGGCCTGGCTTGAGCTGGCGCACAGGATCTCGATGTTGAGTTCGGCCAGGGCCCGGCCGAACTGGGTCATGCCCTGACCGCCCTTGGCGTCCTTCCTGGGCACACGGAAGATCGAATGCCGGTCGCTGTAGAAGGCGATCGGGCAGCCATGGGTCTCGAGATAGCCCTTGAGAGCCTCGAAATAGGTAAAGGCGCTCTCCGAGGGCACGAAGCGCAGCTGCATGAGCCGGCCGGTGGCATCGTCGATGAACACGAGCAGCGTGCAGGGCTCGGCGCGGTCCTCGAACCAGCGATGCTCGCTGCCGTCGATCTGGACCAGCTCGCCCAGGGCCTCGCGGCGCAGCCGGGGCTGGTGCAGGCGGCGACGCTGCTGGCGGGAGAGCCACAAGCCCGTCTCGATCATCCACCCGCGCAGCGTCTCGCGGCTGACCTTCAGCCCGTGCTTCTGGGCCAGCATCTCGGCCGCGAGCGTCGGGCCGAAGTCGGCGTAGGCGGAGCGCACCAGCTGGACTGCCTGGTCACGCAGCTCATCCGCCAGCCTGTTGTTCGAGGGCCGGCCACGGGCCTTGTGCGCGATGGCACCGGCGCCACCCAGGCGGTGGGCCTTCAGGAGCCGGTGCACCTGCCGGGTGCTCAGTGCCAGCACTGCCGCCGCCGAGGCGATGGTGCGCCGTCTGTTGGTCACCTCGCCCAGCACCTGGACCCGCTGCAGGTCGCGTTCGCTCATCGTCACCCAACCCAAGCCCGCTCTCCCAGCCCATATGCCTGACTGGGGAGACTGACATTCCTGCTTTGCTCAGGGGTGACACTCTAGCTTTGCGCCTACACTTATGTTGCAACCAAGTTGAAGTGTCCGCGGGCGTGCAAAGCAGAAGTGTCGGCCTGATCGTGTTGAGGGCGGGGATCAGGGGGTCACGAGGCCCACCGCTTGGCCATCAGCTTGTCGACCAGCCTGGGCTTGCCCGGCGGCTTCCGCCCGGTCTTCTGGTAGCCGGTCTTCTCGCTGTTGGTCTTCACGCGTACGGAGGGACGGGCATCCTGCTGGCTCTTGATGAAGGCCAGGACCTCGCCCAGCCGCTTGTTCTCGACGATCGCGGCATGGCTCACGCGCTGGTCCTTGTCGAACGCCTTGTAGGGCAGGGACAGGCCCTGCCAGCGGACCTCGAGGCCGCCATCCGCGAAGGCGTAGGTGTCGACGTACTTGCCGGCGAGCCCGATGGTCACCTCGCTGCGCTCGAGCATGATCCGCAGGCGGTCGTAGGACAGAGTAAGCTGCTGGCCGACATAGCGTTGCTCGCGCCGGCAGAGGATCATACGCAGCCGCTCGGGTGGGATGTTCAGCGGCCGGTGCAGGTCGTTGGGACGGGCAGGAGCAACGGCGAAACGGGCGTTGAAGCGAGCAATGAAGCCCGGCAGGAACGCGTTGCCGGCCTCGATGCTGCTGACCCCGGCCATGCGCAGCTCCTTCACCAGCCGGTCCTGCAAGGTGCGGTTCACCCGCTCGACCCGGCCTTTGGCCTGGCTTGAGCTGGCGCACAGGATCTCGATGTTGAGTTCGGCCAGGGCCCGGCCGAACTGGGTCATGCCCTGACCGCCCTTGGCGTCCTTCCTGGGCACACGGAAGATCGAATGCCGGTCGCTGTAGAAGGCGATCGGGCAGCCATGGGTCTCGAGATAGCCCTTGAGAGCCTCGAAATAGGTAAAGGCGCTCTCCGAGGGCACGAAGCGCAGCTGCATGAGCCGGCCGGTGGCATCGTCGATGAACACGAGCAGCGTGCAGGGCTCGGCGCGGTCCTCGAACCAGCGATGCTCGCTGCCGTCGATCTGGACCAGCTCGCCCAGGGCCTCGCGGCGCAGCCGGGGCTGGTGCAGGCGGCGACGCTGCTGGCGGGAGAGCCACAAGCCCGTCTCGATCATCCACCCGCGCAGCGTCTCGCGGCTGACCTTCAGCCCGTGCTTCTGGGCCAGCATCTCGGCCGCGAGCGTCGGGCCGAAGTCGGCGTAGGCGGAGCGCACCAGCTGGACTGCCTGGTCACGCAGCTCATCCGCCAGCCTGTTGTTCGAGGGCCGGCCACGGGCCTTGTGCGCGATGGCACCGGCGCCACCCAGGCGGTGGGCCTTCAGGAGCCGGTGCACCTGCCGGGTGCTCAGTGCCAGCACTGCCGCCGCCGAGGCGATGGTGCGCCGTCTGTTGGTCACCTCGCCCAGCACCTGGACCCGCTGCAGGTCGCGTTCGCTCATCGTCACCCAACCCAAGCCCGCTCTCCCAGCCCATATGCCTGACTGGGGAGACTGACATTCCTGCTTTGCTCAGGGGTGACACTCTAGCTTTGCGCCTACACTTATTGCGCGGTAACATAAATTATGACAAGCAACGAGCTAAGCTGCTGTCAGCTGGCTTTTCCGCCGATGGAGCCGGTTTCCGCAGCCCCCGCCGGCGGCTCAGCCTCCAGATCCCGGGCCAGCAAAGGCAAGGGTTTGCCGGCCCGATTGAGTGGAGCCGGGATGGAGAAGTTGAGGGTAGTGCGATCAGCGCCTCCAATGCTGGCCGTGAAACCAATCGCCGCGGGCAGACTTGGTTGGCCTGACACAATGCCCCAGGATCGTGCTGTTTGACGAGAAGGGCGGCTGGGGCTGGACCGGCTAGTCGCCCTCGGCGGCATGGAGATCGGTATGGCAGACCCCGCACGCCTCGACCTTCATCAGGATGCGGTCGGACGTCACCTCGGGTATCGGGATCTCGCGAATTTCGAGCGGTGCTTTAAGCGCAGGCACGATGGCGGCACGCATGGTGGCCGGCATCCGACTGGCCGCTCCCGTGGGTTGTCGTCCGAAGCCGGTAATCTGCCGCCGGTCGCCGCGTGATCAACCCTGTACCCTGTGCGCTTTCCGACAGGCCCGCCCGCTCAGGTCCCGCTGTGGCTGCACGCCTGCGCCCGTCATGAAGGATCCGGACTCAGTCGGGCAGTACGGGCCGGGTCCGTGGTAGGCTCGCGAGGCGGCTATCGGGTCCTCGACCTCGCGCGCCAGCTCTGCAGTTCCTGTCACCTGGTGAGCCTCGAGCAGCGTGGACCCGTGCCCCACGGGATCCCGAGCCTGATGGCGATCGCCGTCCGGGCCGGCGTGACGGAGGACCACCTCCTGGGCGTGCTGGTCAGCCCACCCCGCCCGCCTATGCCAGCCCCACCGCTCAGCCGGCAGCAGATGCGGGACGCGGTCGCGTACATCCTTTCCCTGCGGCGGCCCTGACCACCCGACCGTCACGTGCCGGGACGGTGGCCCTTAAGGCTCAGGATGTAGGCGATCAGGTCGTCCGTCTGCTCCGGCGTCGGCCGCAGGTTCGGCATCGTCGCGTGCGGGGTCTGCAGGAAGGCGCGCAAAGCTGTCTCGGTCGCGGCCGGGTCGTCCGCCACCGCCTGGAAGGGCGGCGCTTCCGTGACCGATGGCTCGCGCACGCCCGGCACGACCTCGTGGCACTCGGTGCACCATTCCATCGCGACCTCCTGACCCCTGGCCGGGTCGCCCGGCAGGCCCTGCGCCGCGGCCGAGCCACTGGCCAGCAACAAGGCCAGGACGTACAGGCGACGCTTGACAATCATCGTTCCGGGGCTCCCGCAGCCGCGACCAGGTTGGTAGGTGGTTGCCCTCCGATAGTACTGCTCCCTTGCCGATCCGGAATAGTCGACGGACAGGCACGCCCTGCAACGGGACTGCCGGGTGATCCTGGCCGAGCCGCGGACGGCGTACCCTGTTAGCTTAGCATTGGCTTGAAGCGGCAGCATTGCGCCAGATCAATGCCCCGCCTTGCGGCTGCCCTAGACAGAGAACAGGAGCACTGGAAGGAAGGCTTCGATGCTGACCTACGACGACTGTTTGGGACTGAGCGAGCTCACGCCGGAGGAGATCGCCGTCGTCGCCAAGCACGAGCACCTGCCCGAGATCGTCGCCCTGGAGATGGGCTGGTATCTGTGCGGGACGCCGCAGGGCAAGGGTCTGATCCGGCGCATGATCCTCGACGACATCGGCCAAGCGAACGAGCGCGGCGACACGCAGGCAGCCGCCGAGTTGAGGCTCGTACTGCACCACTTCGTCCAGACCCACCCGGACCGGCATGGGCCGGCAGAGCCTCGCCCCCAGACAGGAGGTACGTGGGATGTGCCGGCCACACCGCAGGACGACGGCGATCGCCTAACACACGCGCTCGGTCTTGACACCACGGCGGCACCCTGGGTGCGCGAGCGCGTCGAGGCCTACCTGGCGGCGATGCTGCGTCACTTCGGGCTGGACCGTGCGTCGGTGCGTGACCGCTATCGATCCGAGATGCAGTCAGCGGAGAGGCACTGTGCCACGTGCACGGAGACCGGGCGCTGCCGTCGCTTCCTTGCCGGTGTCGAGGGAAGCGAGCCGCCATCGGCCTTCTGCCCGAACGCGGCGCTCTTCGCCGAGCTCCGGGAGCGTAGTCCGCGTTCCAGTCGGACCCCCGCTGCCCAGTGATGGAGCTCGTGAACGAGAGGAGCCTCACCATGCGCTCAGCCACCTTGCTTACCTCGACAGTGCTCCTACTCGGCCTCGCTATAGCCGACGTGTCCCTCGCCGCGGCGCAAGGGGGCGAGCACGAGGAGCACCATCCAGCCGGGCCTTCCACTGTTGCGCCGGCCCAGCCCGCGCCGGGCACGACGAGCCCTGGCGCGGTGAGCCCGGACACGGCACGCACGACGCAAGGTGGGGCGGGCATGCCCAGCGGCTCGATGGGCCCTGGCTCGATGGGCTCCATGATGATGGGCGACGATTGCATGGCGATGGGGCAGGGCATGGCCGCCCGGAACGCAGCGGGCCCCGGGGCGATGGGCGGTCCGACGGACCCGGTCGAGGCCGCGTTCGCCGCCATCAACCGCCGCATGCACCGGGACATGGCGGTCTACGCCGGCGGGCACGACCGCGCCTTCGCCCAGGCGATGGTGGCGCACCACCAGGGTGCGGTCGACATGGCCAAGGTGATCCTCGCCTTCGGTCAGGACCCCGAGATCCGTAAGCGGCCGAGGAGGTGATCAAGGCGCAGGAGGCGGAGATCACCTTCCTGCTCGGATGGCTCGCCAAAAGGCCGCAGTAGCGGACCCACATCGAGCACGACCTTGAGCTCCTCATGCCAGTCGTGCGGGCGGCAATCCAGGCTTCGATTGCCCTCATGCCGTCCCCGAGCTGACATCGTGAAGCTCTAGCAGAGACGAGGATCAAAGGCCTGCGGTGAGAAGTACGGGCCCTGGCTCTTTACGAGACCACAGTGCCGGCACTGGTCTCCATACCGACCGGTATCGCCGGATCGAGGTGATCACGAGCGTCACCGGTCGGCGGTGCTTGACCGCCATCAATTCGACTGCATGCGTGACGTGATAAAAGGAACCGCTGTCGCCAAGAGAGGGCAATACACCGGGGGATGACCGTGCGGAGCATTCCACTTGCGGTATCCGCGCTCGTGCTCGGCACGCTCGCCATGAGTGCCCTCGCCAAAGACATCACCGGCACGCCCGGCGATGACCTGTTCTCCGGCACCCCCGAGGCGGACCGGATCGCAGCGCTCGCGGGGCACGACGACATCCAGGCCCGCGGCGGCGACGACGTTCTCGACGGTGGGCCGGGAAATGACGAGCTGTTCGGCGGCGACGGCAATGATGCCATCGACGCCGGTCCTGGGGACGACTACCTCGACGGGCGTGGGGGCGACGACACGCTCACCGGCGGCCCGGGCCGGGACGCGTTCGCCTACTACGCCAAGGACTACGACAAGCCGATCGACAATGGCCACGATATGGTCACCGATTTCGATGGTGCCGCCGGCGACGCGATCCTACTCAGTGGGTCCGTCCAGGCGGAGGTGAGCGTGCGCACGGAAGGCGGCGACACGGTGATCGAGCTGCCGGGCCCGGCCGGCCGGATCACGCTGCGTGGGGTCGCCCGGCTGGACGACGATGACCTCACTTTCCGGTAAGCGGTCGAGGGCAGGCCACTTTCAGATCGCTCCTGGAGGCCGAAGCCTCGTCGCGCGCCCGAGCTGGCATGGGCATCGAGATCATGCGTGATCCCGCCTCGCCTGCTGTGGAGATAGCCGCAGTCGATGCGCAGCGGATTTAAAGTCTGGGACCTGCCGACCCGGCTCTTCCACTGGTTCCTGGTGGTGCTGGTGGTGGCTGGGCAGCCAGCCGCCTGAGCTTGGCTACATCGCCAATCACAATGCGGCTGCCATGGGTCTCCACCCCGGTCTCCTTTAGGCGGGCCAGCGATCGGGACAGGGTCTCGGGCTGCATGCCCAAATAGGCTGCGACCAGGACCTTCTCGAGCGGTAGCTCGAGCTCGACCTGCTGCTCGCCCTCCGGGCACTGGCGGAGCAGGAAGTCCGCAACACGCTGGACTGAGGAACGATTGGTGAGTCGCTCACTGGCTCATGAGTTGGCGCAGGCGCTCCGGCCACATTGAGGCGATAGGTTCAGCACGAGCTTAGGATTGCTGGGGAGCTGCTCGATGAAGCCCCGGGCTGGCATCATGAAGAGGCGGGAAGGTGCTGACGACGCTGTCTGTTAGGGTGTAGGTGCTGCCATCGAAGATGGTGGCTCCAGCCGAGGCTGTCGCCGCGTCCGAACACGGGCCAGAGCAACGAGCCGCTGGTCCGTTGGAACCTCCGTGGAAGAGGTGGAACTGAATGTTGAGCATTACAAAGCCTCGCTATGAATGCCCCGCCTGAAGAAACAGGATGGTGCCGCGGTCTGAACGGGCGCACGACGGCGCCGGGGGGGGGGCGAGATCGGGCGAGCTGTAGGCTGTCCAGAACTGCGAACAGCGGAAGCTCATGGATCAGTCGGAACCCTGAAGAAACTGAGGCTGAGCTGCCCAAAGCGTCTGCTTCGACGCTGCTATACCGTCGGCCTCCTCCTCCTCCATCGCAGCGG
>CAWHNT010000045.1:0-45227 GCA_963830775.1 uncultured Alphaproteobacteria bacterium
TTGTCGTAGGTCGCGAGCCAGCAGTCGGCCAGCCACTCCCGCACCCCGCCGCTCATCGCCACCAGCCCCCATGGGTTGGCGGGCTGGCCGTTGACCGGAGGTGGCGTCGCATGGTCCACGGCGCTGCCGCACTTGCGGCACAGCACGTGCTTGGCGTCGGCCTTCTCGCCCCACCAGTAGGGTGTGGTCGTTCCCGCACGGGCTGCGTATTCCCACTCCGCCTCGCTCGGGAGCCGGTAGGGCTGGCCGGTGGTGCGGGCGAGCCAGGCCGCATAAGCGAGCGCATCGTCGTGGGTCACGTTGTAGACCGGCGTGGCGTCCGTGTAGCCCCGCATGGCCGGCAGGTCGGGGCAGCCGCCCTCGGCCATGCAGGTCTTCCACTGCGCCACCGTGACCTCGTAGCGGCCGAGGCCGAACGGCTTGGCAATCACCACCTCGTGCGCCGGCCGCTCGCTGCGGTCGCCTGTGGCACGTCCCATGGTGAAACGGCCGGCCGGCACGGGGACGATGACCGGGCAATCCGGGCAGTCCTGAAAGCCCGGCCCGCTGGCCGAGCGGGTCGCCGACGGCCTCGCGTTCACAGGCGGTCCCGCTTCCGCCAACTGCGTCTGCCGCGGCACTGTAGGGCTTGGCGGCGGAGATGCCGCCGCGGCTGTCGCCTGCCTGCGGACGGCATCGCTGGCGGCTGGGGCCTCGAGCGCCGGGACAGGCGTGGACGGCGGCTCGGCCGCCGCGACCGGGACGCTGCCAAGCCGGGCCCGCGCTTCGAGCGCGAACGGGCTCTGCGGGAACAGCGCCAGGAAGGCCCGGAGCTCCTCTGCGCCTGCCGTCGGCCCGAGGCGGCGCCAGAGCGCCTCGTCCAGACTCACCTGCGCCGGCTCGCCCGGCCCGATCACTTCGACGTTGACCACACCTTGCGCCTCGCCGCCGCGCCCGTCCTCGACCGTGAAGGCGAGGCGGCCTGCCATGCCGGGTGGCGTGCCCTCGGGGTCGAAGGTGAGATCATCCAGCTCTGCAGCGCTCAGCCGGTCGCCGGGCTCGACCGGCACCTTGCCACGCCGCAGCTTGCCGTGCTCCGGTACCGTCCGGACCCGCACCGTGAGCGGATCGCCGTCCTGGTCGTCCGCCCGTGGCAGGGAGATCTGGTTGGCGACGGCGCGGAACACGGTCTCGCTGGCGACGACGGGCGGATTGTTCGAGGGCACCACGGTGACCGCCACGCCGCTCCTGGCCTGGCCGCCGCGGCCGTCGCTCACCTCGTAGGCGAGGCTGCCGGCCTCGCCGATATGGCCACCATCGGGGTGGAAGCTGGCTGCCTTGAGCTGCTCGGCCGTCAGATAGTCGCCGATCAGCAGCGCCCGGTTCCCCACCGACGCGGTCCCGCCCTGCGGCAGGCCGGTCACCTGGATCACGAGCGGGTCCCCGTCCGGGTCGGTCGGGGCCGGGATGCCCAGCGGGGTAGGTGCTGCATCGTCCCGCACGGTGACCGGTGCTGCCGGACCCGCCACCGGCGGCCGGTTCGGGGGCAGCGGGTTGAGGTAGACCGGCTCGGCGCCGAGAGAGCCGAAATTGTAGGGCTCCTGCCGCCCGTTGGTGGCCTGGTAGACCCGGTCCCGCACCCGGCGGAAGAAGAGGCCCAGCTCGAGCCCCGGAACCTGCAGCTCCTCGAGCAGCGCCTTGGTGTAGGGGCTGTGCTCACCATTGCCGTCCGAGGCGACGGCATCGGCCCGCGTCGCCGTGGCGACGACAACGTCGGCGGGGGTATCGTCGATCCGGCTGAGGCCGGCATTCTGCCTGAGCCGGGCGCTGAAGGGGTTGTCCCGGCAGGCGTCGAGGATCATGAGGCCCAGCCGTCGGGCCTGCCCGAGCTCGCCCAGGAACAGGTTGAGCGGCGGCGCCTCGTAGGCCAGGTCGCGCTCGCGCAGAAGTTCGGCGTCGGCGGGGACCAGGAAGTTCTGGCCCGAGGCCTGGATGCCGTGGCCGGCGAAGTAGATCAGGGCCAGATCGCTCTCCTCGGCCTTGCGGCCGAACTCGCGCAAGGCCGCGCTGAGCTGGCGGGAGTCGGGGTCCAGCACGAGGTCGGCCTCGAAGCCGAGCCGGCCCAGCATCTCGGCCATCGCCTGGGCATCGCGGGTCGGATTGTTCAGCTTGGGCGCGTTCTTGTAGGCACCAACACCAATGACCAATGCCAGGCGACGCTCATCATCGGCCCGCGCGGCACACCACGGCAGGATGCACGCCAGCCAGAGCACAAGCAGCAGCCAATAGTGACGGCGCACGCTCTTCGACCTCGTCTTCGACAGGCAGCCTACTACGGGAATTTCCTGGTGTCATCTCCAAGCTGCAAGCTCGTCAACTATGGGTATTACCAAGCTGCCTGAGCATGTATCAATGGACGTAGATAACGGCAGATGGGCATCAGCAGCCCCGACGCTCGGTCGGGGAGTGTGCCCGCCGCCCAAGCTACTTCGCACCCCCGGCATAGGTCGCGCCGAGATAGGCGATGATCGCCGCCGCGTCGGCGTCCTCGACCGGAGCGCCATAGGCCTGGCGCATCTTGGTCACGACGCCCTTCCACTGCTCGGCGGTGAGGAACGGTGAATTCATCCTGATGTAGTCGAGGCTATGACAGGCGCCGCAACTGTTCTGCGTCTCCTCCTGCCCGGGGCCGGGCTTGAGCTCGATCGGCTGCTCCTCCGCCAGCACCGCGGGAGCCAGGACGGCCAGGAGAAGAAGGGCAGCGAGCATGGGGCGGTATCGGGTCATGGCCGGTCACCCTCAGGAGGCAAGAAGGTCGACGGACTGGACGAGATTGTGGTGGTAACCGGCAGGGTTCGGCACGAGCCGGTCGACCTGGATCTCGCCCGACCTGCTGGTGGCGCGAGCCATGATCTTCACCGGTCCGGCACTACTACCGCCGACCCGCATCTGCCATTGGCGGAAGGAGAAGTCGCCGAAGTCCTGGCCGAGGCTCGCCTGCTGCCAGGAGCGGCCGCCGTCGGCCGAGACCTCGACCATGCGGATGCCGTGGCCGCCGTCCCAGGCGATGCCCTCGACGTCGAACCCGGCGGCGGGCACCTTGGCCCCGCTGGCCGGATGGGTGATCAGCGAGTTGACGAGGATCTGCGTGATCGGGGTCGTCTTCTCGTCGTCCTGGCTCGTGAACGGCAGGTCGGTCGCGAACAGGCCCTTGGGCACGCGGTAGGCCTTGGCCATCCAGTAGCCGGCGAACGGCTTCGAGCGGACCTCTAGCGCGTTCAGGTGCTTGACCCAGTAGGTCGCGGTCCAGCCCGGAACGACCAGCCGCGCCGGGAAGCCGTTCAGATGCGGGAGCGGCTCACCGTTCATCGCGTAGGCGATGATCGTGTTCCCGTCCAAGGCCTTGGCGAGCGGGATGCTCTTGGTGAAGTCCGGCGTCGCATCGAGCACCGGCCCATCGGCGGCGCCCAGCGCCACCTCGACGGCCGCATCGGCCACACCCGCCTTGGCCAGCACGTCCTTGAGCCGGGCACCACGCCAGGTGGCGTTGCCCATGGCACCGTAGCCCCACTGCACGCCCGCGACATGCGGCTCGAACAGGCCGCGGCGGTTGCCCGAGCACTGGCAGACGGCCGTGATCTCGACCGGCTCGAAGCCCGACTTGAGCTCGGCGAGCGAGATCTCGAGCGGCCGCAGCACCGCGTCGCCGCCGATGGTCAGCTTCCATCCCTCGAGCTCGCTCAGCTCGGGCACCCCGGCCAGATGGTAGCGCACGAAGAAGCGGTCGTTCGACGTGATGGCGTCGCGGAAGGCGTCGATCGGCGTCTCATAGTTGGGCGGCCGGTAGGTGAGCTTGATCAGCGGCGCCTTGCCCGGCAGCGCATCGAGCACCGCCTCCTCGCGGGTACCCAAGGGTAGCGTCGGGTTCAGCTCCGCCGCGTCGGCTGCCAGGGACGATGCGGCCCTGACCGCGCCGGGAACCGCCAGCACCGCCCCCGCCGAGCGCAGCAGGATGTCGCGTCGTCGCATCGTCTGGCCCTCTCCACTATCCGGTCGGTAGAGTGCGCTGTTCCGGTTGCTCAATTCAATGGCTACTTGAGCGCTGTACAAGGCTCGTCATGTATTGCCGATGTAGGTAAGTACCCCTCCCGGCCACCCCTTCACGGATCGCCCGAGAAGCCGTAACTCCCGCAGTTCCGTGCCATCCCATTCTCGGAGGCAGGAATTGATGGAGGCAAGCCGATGAGATTCTTGAAGCTCGGCCGCGCTTTGGCGGCTGGAGCGCTAGGTTGCGCCGCCTTTGGCGCGCCGGCCGTAGAAGCCCAGCAAGCGGCTTATGTTGGTGAGATCAAGTTCGGGGCGTTCGGCGTCTGCCCGGTCGGCTGGGCCGAGGCCAACGGGCAGATCCTGCCGATCGCCTCCAACGAGGCCTTATTCGCAGTGATCGGCACCGCCTATGGCGGGGACGGTACCACGACCTTCGCCCTCCCGAACGTCCGCGGGGTGGTCTCGATCCCTGTGCTGCTGACGCCGGCTGAAGGCACCTCTCAGCCGCTGATCGAGCAGCAGCCGATCAGGAAGCAGGACGTGAAGCAGCAGAAGATCGTCCAGCAAGGGGTAAAGGAACCCGAGGAGCCGGCAGCTCCCGATGCGACGGGCGGGACGCCGCTGCTGGCGTGCATCGCGGTTCAGGGGCTTTCACCCGATACGGAGACTTCTGTAGAGACGCCTGCGGCCGAACCAGCACCAGGCGAAGAACAACCCTAAGCGGCAGGATCGGCCGCCCGGATGAGCCGAGCGGCCGGTCCGATCTTGCACGCACGAGGCAGGCGCTGAACCGGGGTGATCTCCGCCGCCGGGCCCTCTAGGATCGCAGGGAGATCCGGGAGGGCCAGCCTTGCCGCGCTTCGCCGCGAACCTGCATTACCTGTTCAACGAGCATCCGTTCCTGGACCGCTTCGCGGCCGCCGCCGATGCGGGCTTCCGGGGTGTCGAGGCCCAGGTGCCCTACGACTGGCCCGCCGCCGAGCTGGCTCGGCGCCTGGAGGCGCACGGGCTGGAGATGGCGCTGATCGACACCCTCCAGGGCGATTGGGACAAGGGCGAGCGCGGTCTGGCGGCACTGCCGGGCCGGGAGGCCGAGTTCCGCCATGCCATCGACCGGGCCATCGAGTACGCGACCGCCTTGCGCTGCGCCTGCGTGCACGTGATCGCGGGCACGATCCCCGAGGGGGCCGACCGGGACGCGATGCAGAAGACCTACCTTGCTAACCTGGCTTTCGCGGCCGAGGCGCTGGCCCCGCATGGCGTGGCGGCCGTGATCGAGCCGATCAACCCGCACATGGGCATCGTCCAGGGCGGCGAGCTCTACACCACCTACGGGATGCGCGGCTTCTACCTGACCAGCACGGCCCAGGCCCTCAGGGCCATCGACGCGGTGGGCCACCCGAACCTGCACCTCCATCTCGACGTCTACCACATGCAGCTCACGGAAGGCCGGCTGACGGAGACGCTGCGCATGGCCATGGCCCGGCAGGAAGGTCCGGGGCAGCTCCGCCACCTGCAGATCTCCTCCGTCCCCGGCCGCAACGAGCCGGACGGGGGCGAGATCAACTACCCCTACATCTTCGAGCTTGTGGACGAGCTGGGCTTCGCCGGCTGGGTCGGCTGCGAGTACCGCCCGCGCGGCGGCACGATGGAAGGGCTGGGCTGGGCCGCACGCTACGGCATCGGTCCACAGGCTGGCAGGTAGTTCGCGGCTCAGGCGTAGTGGAGGGCCAGGGCGACGACGGCCACGAGCGTGGTCAGGAGAACGGTGGCGATGGCGTAGGTGGCGTGCTTGCGCTTGCGCTGCGCATAGTCGGCTTCGATCTGGCAGGCGCAGGCTATGCACATGAGAACCCTGCCGGCCTTGGGGCGCCCGCGGAAACCCCGATAGATGCGGTTCTCGTAGAGGCGGCCGGGCGGGAAGGTCTGACGGCAGACATGGCAGGTGCCCGAGGGCGAGCCGGTTCCGGCCGCCCGGCCGGTGTCGGCTCTACGGGAGGACCGGCCACCGTTCCGTTGCCTGGGCAAGGGCCTCCTCGCGGGCGTCGACGAGGAGGCTCATGGTCAGGCTGTCACCGGTGCCGCCGCTGTCGGGATGGACGTCGCGGGCACGCTTCGCGAACGCTGCCCGGACCTCGTCGGCCGTGGCAGGCGGGGAGATGCCGAGCAGCCGCCAGCAATCGATGTCAGCCATTCCGAGCTATATCCGGCTGCTGCGTGAAGGAGATGCTGGTGCAGGTAGGAGCTGGCTGCGCATGAGGGAAGGGGCCGGGATGCCATCCTCGACCGCCGTCGGGACCGCCCAGAGCAGGGTCCTGGCCGACGTGCGGCAGAACGGCTGCCACCTCTGTGCAATTGATGGAGCAGGCTGCGGCGGCGGGAGCCCGCGTGGTGCATTTCCCGGAGGTGGCACTCTCCGGCTGCGTCAAGGCGCAGATGTGGCCAAGGAGCCTGACCAGCGTCGGCCACGTCAACCCGTCCGAGGTGCGGTCTCTACGAGGCTACCGAGCTGGTCGGGCCTGTCGGGCCGATGAGCCGCTGCCTGCGGCGGCCGCCCTGTGCCGCTGCCCGTCGCCGCCGTGCCCGCTCCGCGGCTTCGCGCGCGGTCTTGGCCCGGTGGCAGGGCCGGCACAGCGTCTGCATGTTCCCCAGCTCGTGGCCGCCGCCATCGGCCAACGGGACGATGTGGTCGAGCTCCCAGGCATGCCGCTCCGTCCACACCGCCCGGCAGTAGGGGCCGGCATGGCGGGTATCGCCCGGCCGCGGCGTGATCGGGCGCGACCTGCGCAGCCGCCTCGTCACCATGTCGCGGCCGCAGGCTGCGCAGATGCCGCCGTCGCGCTCCTTGACCCGCAGCCTCGCATGCCCGGGCCACGAGAGCTTGTAGGTTTCGACACAGGCCGGATGCCAGTTGCGGCGGCGGTCGGGCCTGCCGTCCGGGCGCAGGATCGGCAGCCCGCACCAGCGGCAGGTGCCGCGCGCTGTGCTCGCGTGCGGGATGGCGAGCCGGTGCCGCCCGCCGGCGCTCACGCCAGCCCCGACGAATTGCGGACTTTCATCGTCGCCCGGATCGGGGGAAACTGTGCCTGCGGCAGCCTTCCGCGTGGGCCGCAGAGGACGGAGCACCCGGGGATGGCTGGCGATCGGGGAGGTATCGGCACCGTGGTGCCGCTCGAGGGCAGGCTCGATGTGGTGGTGGTCGGTGCCGGGTTTGCCGGGCTGTACATGCTGCACTGCCTGCGCGGGCTGGGCCTCTCGGCGGTGGCGTTCGAGGCCGGCCAGGATGTGGGCGGGACCTGGTACTGGAACCGCTATCCCGGTGCCCGCTGCGACGTCGAGAGCCTGCAATACTCCTACGCCTTCTCCGACGATCTCCAGCAGGATTGGTCCTGGAGCGAGCGCTACGCCACCCAGCCGGAGATCCTGACCTACGCCCGGCACGTGGCGGACCGGCTGGACCTGCGACGCCAAATCCGCTTCGGCACGCGCGTGACCTCGGCCGTGTTCGACGAGGCGGCAGAGCGTTGGCTGGTCCGCACCGACCGGGGCGATGCGGTCAGCGCGCGGTTCTGCGTCATGGCGACCGGCTGCCTGTCGACGGCACGGGTGCCGGACTTCCCGGGGCTCGAGACCTTCCGCGGACGGACCTACCACACCGGCGCCTGGCCCCACGAACCCGTGGACCTCAAGGGCCAAAGGGTGGGCGTGATCGGCACCGGCTCCTCGGCGATCCAGGCGATCCCGCTCCTGGCACGGCAAGCCGGACACCTCGTCGTCTTCCAGCGCACGCCGAACTACAGCGTGCCCGCGCACAACCACCCGCTCACGCCGGAGTTCCAGCGCGCGTGGAAGGCCGCCTACGACGAGCATCGGCGGCGAGCCAGGGAGACGCGCAACGGCATCCTCACCTCGCCCAACGACGTCCCGGCCCTGGCGGTCGACGAGGAGGAGCGGCAGCGGGTCTATGAGGCGCGCTGGCAGGCAGGCGGCATCCCGTTCATGGCCGCGTTCAACGACCTGATCCTGAGCGAGGAGGCCAACGACACCGCGGCCGAGTTCGTCCGGACGAAGATCAGGAGCATCGTGCGCGACCCCGCGGTGGCCGAGCTCCTGACTCCCAGGGACTATCCGATCGGCACCAAGCGCATCTGCGTCGACACCGAATATTATGAGACCTTCAATCGGGACAATGTCACGCTCGTGGACGTCCGCAACGCGCCGATCGAGGCCATCACGCCCACGGGCCTGCGCACCAGCGGGGCCGCCTACGAGCTGGACAGCATCGTCTTCGCCACGGGCTTCGACGCCATGACCGGCACGCTGCTGGCGATGGACATTGCCGGCCGGGGCGGGCGCACCCTACGGGAGGCCTGGGCGGACGGGCCGCGCAGCTATCTCGGGCTGATGGTGGCGGGCTTCCCCAACCTGTTCACGATCACCGGCCCGGGCAGCCCGTCGGTGCTCAGCAACATGATGGTCTCGATCGAGCAGCACGTGGGCTGGGTCCGCGACTGCCTTGCCCATCTCCAGGCGCACGACAGCACCCTGATCGAGGCCACGCCCGAGGCCGAGGAAGCCTGGATGGAGCATGTCCGCGAGGTCGGCGAGCGCACGCTCTATCCACGCGCCAACTCCTGGTATGTCGGCGCCAACATCCCGGGCAAGCCACGCACCTTCATGCCCTATATCGGCGGCGTGCCGGTCTATCGGCGCAAATGCGAGGAGATCGCCGCCCGGGGCTATGAGGGCTTCCGCTTCACGGCACGGCAGAGGGTGGCCGCGGAATAGGCAGGCTCAGCTCGCCGCATAGTAGCGCTCGGCATGGCGCTGCGCTTCCTTGGCGGCGTCTGCCGGCGACCTTCCACCCAAGCAGACGGCTGCAAACATCCTGACCACGATGTAGTCCGCGAGCACGGCCGCGGAGGCACGGCCGAGGGTGCCCGGGTATCCGTACCACAGCATGTTCCTCGCCGTGTCACGGAACGGCGTCACCGCGGGATCGCTGGTCCAGAATGGCAGCGCATCGTAGGCCTTGAGGGTTGGCTGCACATAGCCCAGGCTCGAGCTCAACCAGGGTCCATACTGCTCGGTGTCGAGCATGTGCGCGAGATAGGCCTTGGCAGTGTCGGCCTGCAGGGTGTGGCGAAAGATGTAGGCGTTGACCACAAGCGCGGCCTCGGTCGGCCGGCCAACCGGGCCAACGAAGAACCGCTCGGCGCTCATGTCGTCGGCGATTGCGCGAGAGCGCCGGTCGGACGAGTTCCTGGCGACGTGGTAGAGCGAGATGCCATTCTGCGTCAGCCCGATCTCGCCGTTCAAGAAGGCCTTATTGTTGCTCGGGTCGAGCCAGGAGGCCGTACCCGGAACGAAGGTGGCGTGAAGCTCTCTGGCAAACTCGAGTGCTTCCACTGTTCTCGGATTGTCGATGATGACCTGGTTGCCCTGGTCCGCCACGGCCGAGCCGAAGGCCCACAGCACCGAGTGGGTCCAGGCATTGCCGTCCCCGACCGCGTTGCCGAGGGCGAAGACTGGCGGGTGACCATTTCGCTTGAGCGCGCGGCAGAGCTCAAGGAAGCCCGCCGGGTCGGAAGGCACCCTCTCGAACCCGGCCTCCTGCACCCAAGAGCGCCGACAGTAGACACTGTTGCCGCTGACTGCGATGGGCAGGCTGATCCAGGTGCCGTCGGCCCGTCGTCCACAACCCTCGGCCGCCTCCCACCAGCCGCCGTGCCTGGCACCGATCTCGGCCGCGAGGGTGGAGAGGTCCAGAACCTTCTCCGGGGCAGTGTGCGGATCGTCGAGCCAGCCCAGGACGATGTCGGGTCCGGAGCTGGCCTCCGCCGCGGCGGAGGCCTTGGGTCTCAGAATCCTCCCAAGGCTGGTAGTCGACCCGGACCTCGACCCCGGTCCTCTCGGTAAAGCGTCGCGTGTTCGCGTCGAACAGGCGCTGTTCCCCTGCGAGAAAGGGAGTTGGCCGCAGCACGTGCAGCCGAGCCGCCCGGCCAGTTGAGGCGGGAACCGGATCGAGCCGGTCGCTTGAAGGTCCCTCTCCGGCACAGCCGATGAGGCCTCCGCCCAGAGCAAGGGCACTCCGCCTTGACCATCTGCTCATCGAGCTGCCCTCCTTTTCCGAGCGGTGCCGGCCTACTCACCCTAGGTCAGCGCATCGATCTCCTCTGGCGTGAGCTCGCCCGGCACCAGCGTCACCGGCAGCTTGATGCGGCGGCCGAGATTGCTCAGGAGGTAGGTGACGAGCGGGCCCGGGTTGCTGCCGCCGCGGGCGGTGCCCAGGACCAGCAAGGAGATGGTGTGGTCCTCCTGGAGGAGGGCCGCCAGCTGCTCGGCGCGCGCACCTTCGCGGATGTGGATCACCGGGATCGTGCCGGTCTGGGCGAAGACCTCGGCCGCCAGGGCCTGGACGCGCTGCTCGGCCTCGTCGCGGGCCTCCGCCTCCATCACCCGGCCGACGCCCAGCCAGTGCTGGAACTCGAGCGGCTCGATCACGTAGAGCAGCGCCACCCGGCCCTTGGTGCGCTGGGCGCGGCGGCAGGCATAACGGAGCGCCATGCGCATCTCCTCGGTCTCGTCGACGACGACGAGGAAGACGCGGGGTGCGTTGAGCGGGCTCGAGGCGGCGGAGGCGGTGGGCTCGGTCACGCGTCAGGGCCTGCGGAAAACGGCTGCCGCCATCCAGCCGGCGAGCACGGCCAGGGCGATCGAAGCCAGGGCATAGAGGGCCGGCTGCTGACGGGCGAAGTCGTAGAGCTCGGCCTCGAGCCCGACCTTCGAGATGTCGAGTGCGCTGGTCTGGGCATTGGTGACGCGGCCGTCCACGAACTGGAATACCTGAACCTGATATGTACCCGGGGTCACGTTGGCCGGGAAGCTGAGCCGGGTGCGGAAGAGGGTGCCGCCAAGGAAGGTAATGGCGCCGCCGCCCTCCGGATAGAGGCTCACCCGCTGCTTGCCGCGGATGAAGGCCGAGCGGAAGGCCGCCAGGGTGGCGCCGTCGACCAGCTCGTCCGGTGCCGCCTGCAGCCGGAGATTGGCGACGCCGATCTGGTGCCGGGCGAGCTCGCTGGGCACCGCCATGTCGACCAGGTCCCGGCTGGTCGCCACGGCGTAGTAGCTGGGGGCGTTGGCGAGGACCACGGCGTCGCTGTAGATCCAGATCAATCCCGCCCGCCGCTTGCGGCGTACGGTGGCGTCCTCGGCCGGTCCCCGGACGACCACGGCGACATCGCTGCCCGGCTGGTCCACGGCGCCGAACAGGAGCACGTCGGTGCCGGTGAAGGCCGTGGTGATGGCGATCAGATGGTCGGAGAGGTCGGCCACGAAGCTCGCGGCCCGCGCCGCCGTCGCGAGGAGCGCAAGCCCCAGCAAGGCTGCGGCGATGCGCCGGGCCCATGGCCACGATCCTGCCCCCCGCACCGGCAAGGAAGCCTCCAGCTTCAGCTCAGTGGCCCTGAATAGCCGGCCGTGACGGAGAAGGGGAGGGGCTCAGGCGGTCCCTGCGGCACCGGCCCTTGCGGTCCAGGGGAGGACGCGGCCGGTCTCCAGCGAGCGCACGCCCCACCAGGCGCCGGCCAGCATCGCCGGCAGGGCCAGGAGGGCATGGAGCGAAAGGGTGGAGACACCGGTGATGCCCTGGCCCACCGTGCAGCCCAGCGCCAGCGCCCCGCCCGCGCCCATCAACAGTCCGCCCAGGCAATGCCGGACCATGTCGTCGCGGGAGACGAAGGTCTCGAGGCGGAGCTGGCCCGACCGGGCCGCCACCGCCGCGGCGCCGAGCACCGTCCCGCCGACGGCGGCGATGGCGAAGCCCGGGGACTGCGCGCCGGTCATCAGCCACAGCAGGCCGTCCCCGGCCGGCTGGACGTAGTTGAGCGAGAGCGGCACGGCGGCACCGAGCGCGCTTGTCAGAGCCCAGCCCGAGGCCACGATGGCACCCAGTGCCACGCCGGCCGCGAGGTCGCCGGGCGAGTGCCGGAAGCGCGCGTCGGCGAGGACGAAGGCCAGCAGTGGTGCGAGGAGAAGGGCGGTGGCCAGGCTGGTCGCGACACCCGGCGCCATGCCGAGATGCTGGGTGAGACCTGGAAGTCCGTGGTCGGAGCCGAGCTGGATGCTGCCGACTTCGGCAAGGCCGCGCTTGAGGGTGGCAAAGGGGCCGGTGAGGACAGCAAGGGCGGTGACCGCCATCACCAGGAGCACGAGGAGCGCCTTCAAGCTCCCGCCGCCGAGGCGGACCAGCGCCCGGCTGGTGCAGCCGCCTGCCAGCACCATGCCGTGGCCGAACAGAAGCCCGCCCAGGACGGCACCGAGCCAGAAGACCGGCTGGCCGAGATAGGGTGTCGCCTGCAGGGTGACGAGGCCACCGGCGGCCAGGCCCTGGGTGCCCAGGAGGGCCGTGGCGATCGCCAGCGCCCAGACCCGCAAGCGCCGCAGGCTGCCGAACAGCACGTAGTCGCTGACCGCACCCATGGTGCAGAAGTGGGTCGCCTGCACGACGCCGCCGAAGAGGGCGCCGATCAGGAGGCCGGCTGCGGTGAGGAGGAGGCTGGGGTCGAGGCCGCTCATGCGGCAGGAGATGGGGTGCGGGCCCGCCCGCCGCTATGTGCCGAAGGCGAAGTCGTAGAGCAGCTTCATGTTGAGGCAGATGATCACGGCCGCCACCACCCAGGCCAGCACCGCGACCCAGCGCGGCGCCACGAGGTCGCCCATCTTGCCGCGATCGGTGGTGAAGCGGACCAGCGGCACCACGGCGAAGGGCAGCTGCATGCTGAGGACCACCTGGCTCAGGACCAGCATCTGGCCCGTGCCGCTCTCGCCATAGATCCAGGCCACGATCACGACCGGCACCACGGCCAGGAGCCGGGTCACGGCGCGCCGCAGCCAGGGTGCGAGCCGCAGCCGCAGGAAGCCCTCCATGACGATCTGGCCGGCCAGCGTGGCCGTGATGGTGGAGTTCTGGCCCGAGGCCAGGAGGGCCAGCGCGAACAGCGTGCTGGCGGCGGCCACGCCCAGCGTGGGTGAGAGCAGGTTGTAGGCGTCCTGGATCTCGGCCACCTCGGTCTGGCCGGTATGGTGGAAGGCGGCTGCCGCCAGGATCAGGATCGCCGCGTTGATGAAGAGGGCGAAGCTCAGCGCCACGGTGCTGTCGATGGTGGCGAACCTGAGCGCCTCGCGCTTGCCCTCGCGCGTCGGCGCCCAGGCCCTGGTCTGCACGATCGAGGAGTGCAAATAGAGGTTGTGGGGCATCACGGTGGCACCCAGGATGCCGATCGCGATGTAGAGCATGCCGGGGTCGGTGATGATCGCGGGGTTGGGGATGAAGCCCTGGGCCACGGCGGCGATGTCGGGCTGGGCCAGGGCGAGCTCGATCACGAAGCAGACCGCGATCAGCGCCATGAGGCTCATCACCAGCGCCTCCAGCCAGCGAAAGCCGCGCTGCTGGAGGAGGAGGATCAGGAGCACGTCCAGAGCCGTCAGCGTGGCACCCAGCACGAGCGGGATGCCGAACAGAAGCTGCAGCGCGATCGCCGTGCCGATGACCTCGGCGAGGTCGCAGGCGATGATCGCCAGCTCGCAGATGACCCACAAGGCGAGATTGACCGCCGGCGGATAGTGGGCACGGCAGGCCTGGGCGAGGTCGCGGCCGGTGGCGATCCCGAGCCGGGCCGACAGCGACTGCAGCAGGATCGCCATCAGGTTCGAGAGCAGGATCACCGAGAGCAGGGTGTAGCCGTAGGCCGAGCCGCCGGCCAGGTCGGTGGCCCAGTTGCCGGGGTCCATGTAGCCGACGGCGACGAGATAGCCGGGACCCAGGAAGGCCAGGAAGCGACGGAACGCCGGCCCGCTGCCCACGGCAATCGAGCCATGCACCTCGGGCAGGCTCGGCAGCTCGAGCTCGCGACGCCAGGCAAAGCGAACGGCCATCGTGGCCCATCTCCGGTTCCTCGAGGGGACCGGCAGCATGTATCATCTGCTTAACTGATTTAGAAGAAGCTAAATGAGAGGCCGGCGATCAGCTGGTGCGCGCCGGACACATGCCAGCGTGCCCGACAGCCTCGCGGGCGGGGACTTCCTCGTGCCTATCGGCCTTCGGCCTGCTTGAGGCGGCACTTTCGTACTTCGTGCGAAGGCGCGCTAGCTAGGTCAGATGGTCGGTGAGCGTCAGCTCGTCGTGACCGGACTGGTCGGTGACGCGCCGGCAGTGGCCCTCGAAGCTCGCACCCTGGTCGATGCTGAGCAGATCGTGGGTGATGTCGGCCACCACCTTGCAGCCGCCCACGAGATGCACGCGGCGGGCGCGGACCGAGCCGCGGACGATGCCGTGAACCACCAGCTCCTGGGTCTCGACATGCCCGTCGAGATAGCCGGATTCACCGATGGTGACCGAGTGCGCCTCGACATCGCCGTCGATCCGGCCGTCGATATGCAGCTCGCCCTCGGTCCGGACATTGCCGACGATGTGCAGGTCCGAGGCGATGATCGACGGCCCGCGGCTGCGCTGGCTCGACTTCGGTCGCGATCGGGCCGGCACCAGGGCCGTGCCGGTGGAGTCGCCCCTATTTTTTAAAAACATCGCCCAGATGCCTCCCCGCCTCGAGGAACTGGCCGGGATCATAGGGCTCGCCGTCGACCCGCACCTCGTAGTGCAGATGCTCGCCGGTGCTGCGGCCGGTGCTGCCCATGATGCCCACCTGCCCGTGCAGCGCCACCTGCTGCCCGGACTTCACCAGCACCTTCCTCAGATGGCCGTAACGGGTCGTGATTCCCATGCCGTGGTCGATCTCGACCATGTTGCCGTAGGCGCCGGCAGGCCCGGCGCTCAGCACCCTGCCCGGTGCGGTCGCCAGGATGGTGGCATTGTCGGGCCCGCCGAAATCGAGGCCGGTGTGCAGGGCCGGGCGGTTGGTGATCGGATCGCGCCTGACGCCGAAGCCGCTGGTGGTGCGATAGACGTCGAGTGGGGCCACCAGCGGCATCGCCTTGAGGAGCGCATGCACGGCGCGCAGCCGTGACATCTCCTCGCGCAGCTGCGGCTGGAAGACGGCGGGGCTGCTGCCGTGCGGCAGGTCGAGCGGGACCGGCTCCAGTGGGCCGCCCTGGCCGGAGCTGAGCTTCGTGTCCACCCGCTCGATCAGCCGGTCGACATTGACGCCCGAGGTCTCCAGCACCTGCTCCAAGGCACTCACCTGGCCCAGGATCCAGCTGCGCACCCGGTTGGCCTCGGCGCTGACACCCCGGCGCATCTCGCCCAGCCGGTTCTCCAGGAGCTCCACCCGCCAGCGCAGCCCGTTCTCGGTCCGCCGCAGACGGTCGCGCTCGCCTGCCGTCGAGGCGAGCCGTGCCTCGAGCCCGGCAATGCGCTGGGCCAGGGCGCCGGCCTCCCCCGGTTGCGGCCCGAGGCCGGAGCGCTCCATCGCGCGCCCGGCCTCCTCGGCAAGGCTCGTGGCGCGCACCGCATCCCGCTCCCGGGTCGCCGCCTCCAGCTCGCCGCGGGTGTTCTCGAGCTCACGCTCCAGCGTCGTCTGCAGCTCGGTGAGGCTCTCGATCGTGGCCCGCTGCTGCGAGCCCATGCGGTCGAGCTCCGAGATCATCTGCCGCAGACGGCCCTCGGTCGAGGAGCGCGAACGCCGGCCGGCATCGGTCACCTGCTGGAGGGACTCGAGGCGCTGGCTCTGCTCGGCGATCTGGATCTGGCTGGTGAGATAGCCGGTGGTGCCGAAAGCCGCAGCGGTGGTGCTCAAATAGATCGCGACCAACGCAAGCAGCTGGCTTCGCGAGGTGATGGTGAAGGTGCGATAGCCACTGTTGGTCTTGACCAGGATCTGCCGCTTGGGAAGAAGACGAGCAAAAAAGCTGTCCGGGCGATGGGCTCGGTCGCGCGGCATTCCTGGCAGCTCCAATCGGCATCTGCGACACACGAGCCTCCTGGTACGCCTGGGGCTGGTCGTGCGTCTGTTGTTCTGCTCTTTCCGGCGCGGCATTATGGTCACAATGCCGGGTGGCGCAAGCCGGAACGGCCGCAGCGCTCCGCCGCTGGGGCGACCGGCCGCTGGCCGGCGAGCCCTCGGCTGAAGGCGACCACGATGCAAAGCGCCGTCGCCAGCGCCTCGCCCCGCTCCTGATCCTGCCGTGCCTTGCTGATGAAGATGTCGCTTGTGGCAGGTGCGATGCTTGCGTCCTCGGCGAGCGTCAATGGCGCGCCGTGGCCGGAACGTGTGCCCGCCATCCAGGTTCTCAGGCGGGCGGCGCTGCCGCCTGATCGAGGAGCGGGGCCGGGGCCGACTGATGCGCACACGAGCGATGGACCGCGAGGCCGGCACCGGCCGGCCGGGCCCTGTCTACCCGCCGCCGCAGCAACCGGGCCTGAGCCCGGTGCTGGAGCGGAACATCCGCGCGCTGCAGGACCGCCGCCGGCGCCAGGAGCGGGAGGCAAGTGCCGAGGCGCGCATCGCCGACGCGATCACCCGCTTCACCGGCAGCATGCGGTTCGTCTACCTCCACCTCGCCTTCTTCGGGTTCTGGATCGTGGCCAATCTCGGCTGGATCCCGGCCGTGCCGAGCTGGGATCCGTCGTTCGTGGTCCTGGCCATGATCGCTTCCGTGGAGGCCATCTTCCTCTCCACCTTTGTCCTGATCAGTCAGAACCGCATGGCGGCGGCGGCGGACAAGCGGGCCGATCTCGACCTGCAGATCAGCCTCCTGGCCGAGCACGAGATCACGAAGCTGGCGGCCCTGGTCTCCGCCATCGCCCAGCGGCTGGACGTGCGGACCGAGGCCGATGCCGAACTCGGCGAGATCAAGCAGGACGTGGCCCCCGAGGCCGTGCTCGATGAGATCGAGGCTGCTGAACCAGGTCAGGCCGGGCGTTGACGCCCCTCGGGCGAGGCGGGCAAGACGTCCGCCCCCGCCTGGTGTAGACGGGAGCCGAGCTGACCGGTTCGTCCAACCATGCCCCCGCCTCTCCTTGCCCTGAACGGCGCCACGCTCCGCATCGGCGCCCAGACCCTGTTTCAGGGGCTGGAATGCGGCATCGCGCGCGGCGACCGGATCTGCCTTGTCGGCCGCAACGGGGCCGGCAAGTCAACCTTGCTGCGCGTGCTGGCGGGCCTCGTCGAGCTCGACGAGGGCGAACGTTTCGTCCAGCCGCGCACGGCCGTGGCCTACCTGCCGCAAGAGCCCGTGCTGCCGGCGGACATCGCGCTGGCCGACGTCGTGCTGGCGGGGCTGCCGGCGAGCGAGCGGGGTGAGGGGGCACGGTACCGGGCGGAGATCGTGCTCCAGGAGCTGGGGATGGACCCGTCCAGGCGCACGGGTGCCCTGTCCGGTGGCGAGGTTCGGCGGGTGTCGCTTGCGGGTGCGCTCGTGAGCGAGCCCGACGTGCTGCTGCTGGACGAGCCCACGAACCATCTCGACCTGCCGACCATCGAGTGGCTGGAGGAGCGCCTGACGGCGTTCCCCGGCGCCCTCGTCATCGTCAGCCACGACCGCCGCTTCCTCGAGCGGCTCTCCACCTCGACCTGGTGGCTCGACCGCGGCCGGCTGCACGCGACCGAGCGCGGCTTCGCCGCCTTCGAGCAGTGGAGCGGCGAGGTGCTGGAAGCCGAGGAGGCGGCCCTTTCCCGGCTCGACAAGCGGCTCGAGGCCGAGACGCACTGGCTGCACCGCGGCGTCACCGCCCGCCGCCGCCGCAACATGGGCCGGCTGCGCCAGCTTGAGGATCTGCGCCGGCAACGGCGCGAGCATATCGGGCGTCAGGGCACCGCGGAGATGAAGGCGGGTGCCGGGGCGCTGAGCGGCCGGGTGGTGATCGAGGCCCTGGGAGTCACCAAGCGCTTCGGCGGCAGCACCATCGTGGAGCGCTTCGGCACCCGCATCCTGCGCGGCGACCGGGTCGGCATCATCGGCCCCAACGGTGCCGGCAAGACCACCCTCCTGGGCCTGCTCACGGGTGAGCTGGTTCCCGACGAAGGCACCGTCCGTCTCGGCACCAACCTCACTCTCGCCCGCTTCGACCAGCACCGTGCCCAGCTCGACCCCGAGGCCACGCCCTGGGATATCCTCTGCCCGGAAGGCGGCGACCAGGTCCGGGTGCAGGGCCGCTTCCGCCACGTGGTGGGCTACCTGCGCGACTTCCTGTTCCGCGACGAGCAGGTCCGCCAGCCGGTGAAGGCGCTCTCGGGCGGGGAGCGCAACCGGCTCCTCCTCGCCCGCATCCTGGCCGAGCCCGCCAATCTCCTGGTGCTCGACGAGCCCACCAACGACCTCGACATCGAGACCCTCGACCTCCTGGAGGAGGTGCTGTCGGCCTACGAGGGCACTCTCCTCCTGGTCAGCCACGACCGCGACTTCCTCGACCGGCTGGTCACCAGCACCATCGCCTATGAGGGCCCCGGCCGCTGGCGGGACTATGCCGGCGGCTACACCGACTGGCTGCGCCAGCGCCCCCCACCGGCAGCACCCGCACCCGCTGCCAGGCTCGAGCCGCGTGCCAGGCCGGCGCGGCGGCCAGCGTTCGACAGCCGGCTGCAGCGCGAGCTCGACCGCCTGCCGGACCGGATCGACGAAGGCTCAAGCTGCGCTTGCGGCGGTCGAGCATCGGCTCGCCGACACCGGGCTCTTCACCCGCGATCCGGATGCCTTCGCCCGTGCAACGCAGGCAGCTGGAAGAGCGCCGTGCCGAGCTCGCGGCACTCGAGGAGCGCTGGCTGGAGCTCGAAACCCAGCGCGAGGAGACGGTCGGCTCCTCATGAGCATCTGTGGGCGATGCTGCTCGGCATTTCCGCGCGATCCAGCAATGAGATCTTTGCACGACCGCCAAGTTTCTGATCCAATGCTCGAAACGGCGCTGGGGTGGGGCGATGGCGCGGCGTGACTTGCGGCAACTTGGGCTGGCGGACAGCATCGTGCGGCGGCGGGGCAAGAAGAGCGCGTGGCTGGAGCGCCTGGACGCGGCGCTCGACTGGCCAGCCTTGGAGACGATCGTAGCCGGCATCTACGCCAGCCGGGAAGGCGGGCTCTCCTACCCGCTGCTGACCTACGTCAAGCTGCTGCTCTTACAGCAGTGGTATGGGCTGTCCGACGAAGGACTGGAGGCGGCGGTCGACGACCGGCTCTCCTTCCGCCGTTTCGCCGGCATCCCGCTGGCCGAAGCTGTGCCGGACCACAGCTCGATCTGGCGCTTCCGCGAGCAGCTGGCGCGGCGCGGCCTGGCGGAGAAGCTCCTGGCCGAGGTCAACCGGCAGCTGGACACACGTGGGCTGATCCTGCGCCGGGGCACGCTGATCGACGCCACCATCATCGGAGCCGCGGTGCGGCCGCCGGGCGGCGACGCGGGCGAGGTCGCGGCCCGCGATCCGCAGGCCGGGTGGACGAAGAAGAACGGCCAGAGCCGGTTCGGCTACAAGGCGCATGCGGCGGTCGACGAGGGCAGCGGCCTGGTCCGTGAGGCGGTGATGACGCCGGCCGACGTGCACGACAGCGTGCCGGCTGACGGCCTCGTCCAAGGCGACGAGCAGGCGGTGTACGCCGACAAGGCCTATGACGACGCAGCCGGCGCAAGCGGCTCAAGGCGCAGGGCATCGAGCCGCGGATCATGTACCAGGCACGGCGCAACCGCCCGCTCAGGCCCTGGCAGACGGCGTTCAACAAGGCGGTGGCGCCGATCCGGGCGGGCGTCGAGCGGCTGTTCGCGACCATGAAGCGGACTTATGGCTACCGCCGGGTGCGCTATCTCGGCCTGGCGCGCAACGACGTCCAGCTGCAGACGATGTGCGCCGCCATCAACCTGCGCCGGGCGCTCGTCCTCGGGCTGGCCTGAGGGCGGAGTCCGTCCGGTGCGAAGCAGGCAGGGCAAGAAGGAGCGGCAACGATGAGCTGAGGGCTGGTTTCGTCCACCGATCGGCGTTCTGGCCCGCCCGAAACAGGCTCAGCCGGTGGCGGCCAGCCTACATCGAGACCTCACGCAAAGGTCTCCATGAGCATAAGTTAGCCTCCGTAAACCAGTAGTCCCAAAACAAAGTCTTACGGACGTCTGCGATAGTTCCTGTATCATCCAGCTTCGTCTCAGAAGTGGACCGCCTTACGAGCATCATCTCGAGTTCAGGGTATTAGGCCAGCATAGATAGGAGTTCACTGATCCCGGCACTATCGCCGAAGCGGACGAACAGCGCGATAGAGGCATCCACCATGCGCTTGGCCCTGGAGACCACGCAGGTGCGGCGGCGGAACCGTGCCAGCCAGTGCCGCTGGCGGGAGTGGTCGCGCTCGATGCCGTGGGTCTCTTCCTTGCCGACGAACAGCCGTCCCTGCGGAATCAGCTCGCCGTAGGCTGCCCAATCATCCGTGCAGTAGAGACGCGGCTTCCAGCGCTCCACACGTTCGAGTAGTCGGCTCAGGGTACCGGCGTCACGGCCCCCGCATTCCCAGTCAACCACTCGGCCTGAAGCACGATCCCGAGCCTTCCAGATCCAGAGCTTATTCCGCTTTTTTTTTAGGAAGTGCCACATCTCGTCCAGCTCGACCACCACGGCGCGGCCCTCAGGCTCCGGTTTCTGGGCGAAGGCCTCGGCGAACTGCTCGATCCAGGCCATCACGCTGGGGGTTGAGACGCCCAGCAGCTTGGCGGTGCGGTTCATCGACAGCCCGCTCAGGTAGAGGAGCACGGCGGTGACCTTGACCCGCAGCGGCATCCCGCGGGGCGGGGTGTCGGTGAAGTTGAGCCCGCAGGCCTTGCAGCGGTAGCGCTGCAGACCCTTCATGAAGCCGTTCTTGACGTGCTCCCCGCTCCCGCACCGCTTGCACCGCAGCCCCATCGCCCCGCTCCGCCGGCCGTCCCAACGCCGACCCATATGGGCGATCTACGCTCTCCTAAAACCCTGCTCGAGTTATGAAGGTGGCAGCTTATTGCTAATACCGACCTTGGTAACTCCTAACAGATCAGTGCTGGCCACGCAGCCGAAGGGCTGAGATCGCGATGTCCATCAATCCTTCGCACCGCTGGTATAACATCCACCATGTTGACCGACGTGGGCCGACCTGGCCTCACACGGCGCCCAGCTTCGACAGCTCCGCCGCAACATGCGAGGACACCGGTGCTGCCTTGAAGCCTGCGCGGCGATGTTCGTTGGGCCGGTCAGGCCTGGACCCACAAGCGGGCTGGTCGCGGCGTTACGGAAGCGGAGCCTTCGATCGCGACCCGAGCCGATCCGATCGCATCGCCCAGCTGCGTAATCAGGACCGCCAAGTCGCCGGTCTGCATCGCTTCCTGCTCAATACGGCCGGCAATGGCCGCAACCTGCGCCAGGCCAAAGCTGGCAGCCGTTCCCCGCAGCCGATGGGCCACGGATGCTGCCTCGGCCGGGTCGTCCAGAGCCTCGAGCTCGGCCCTGGCCTGTTCGGCCGTCGCCAGCGCTCGGGCGAGAAATCCGCTCAGCATGTCCAGGTCCAGACCTTTCCCGAGCGCAGCCAAGGCCTTCACATCAAGGGCGGGCAATGCGCCCAGCATGGCCGGTCCGGCTCGGTCCAGCCCGTTGGTGCCTGCGGGGCCATCTGGAGCCAGCGTGGCCAGCGTCTCGAACAGCTCGACCCAGGCCACGGGCTTGGTCAGCACCCGGTTCATGCCGGCTGCGAGGCAGCGGCTGCGCTCGGCGTCCATGACGTTGGCCGTGAGCCCCACGATCGCGATCCCGCCCAGCGGCGGCCCGAGCGCTCGGATACGCCGCGTGGCCTCGATCCCGTCCATCATCGGCATCTGCACATCCATGAGGACCAGATCGATCGGCTCCTTGCCCAGGAGCTCCAGGGCCTGTGCCCCGTTCTCCGCCAGGAACACGACGTGCCCGTGGCGACCCAGCATCTCACTGATCAGGTCGCGATTGACCGCCACGTCCTCGACGACGAGTACACGCAGCGGGGGGACGCTTGCGATGTCGAAAGTGGACCGCTCCGCGACGGTGATCACGTCGCCGAGCTCGAAGGGCACCTCGAACCAGAACAGGCTCCCCCGACCGGGCTCACTCTCGACCCCGATCTGCCCACCCATCGCCGTGACCAGACGCCGGCAGATTGCAAGCCCGAGCCCGCTCCCGCCGTAACGCCGTGCCGTCGAGCCGTCGGCTTGCGCGAATGGCTCGAACAGGATCGTCTGCCGGTCGGCTTCGATCCCAACGCCCGTATCCTGCACCTCGAACCGCAGGCTTGCACGCTGCCGGTCGACCATTCGCGAGCGGACACTGACGGTGACGCTGCCGCGGCTCGTGAACTTGATCCCGTTGCCGACCAGGTTGACCAGGATCTGGTTGAGCCTGGTCGGATCGCCGCGAAGGACCGGCGGCGAATGCTCGTCCAGCTCGATAGTCAGCTCCAGGCCCTTCTCAAGCGCCTGCGGGGTCATCAGCGAGCGGACCTGCTCCAGGACGTCGCCGACCGAGAAGTCGATCTGCTCGATCTCGAGCTTGCCGGCATCGATCCTGGAGAAGTCCAGGATGTCGTTGATGATGCTCAGGAGATGGCGCCCGGAGTTCCTGATCGCCGCCACGTAGGTGGCCTGCCGCTCGCCCAGCGCGTCCGCCGAGAGCAGATCCGCCATGCCGAGCACGGCCGTCATCGGCGTGCGGATCTCATGGCTCATGGTCGCCAGGAAGTCGGAGCGGGCGCGGGCACCGGCCTCGGCCGCCTCCTTTGCCCTGGCCAGCTCCTCGGCTTGGGCGTGCCGTTCGCTGATGTCGCGCACGGTGCTGACCACCCCCGAGGGCATGCCCTCCGGGTCCCGGACGAGCTGCAGGTGCGCCTCCACCCAAACCCACGAGCCGTCCTTGCGCTGGAAACGGACCGTGCTCGTCGCCCGGTCGATCTCGCCCGTGCTGAGCTCCTTGAACGTCCTTGCCAGGAGCGGACGGTCGTCGGGATGCGTGAAGCTCAGCCCGCGCGTGCCGATCAGCTCCTCGGGAGCGTAGCCGAGAATGGCCAGCGAGGCTGGCGAGACATAGTCCCGGCAACCGGTAAGATCGGCCTGGACGATCATGTCGGTCGCGTTCTCGGCCAGCAGGCGATAGCGCGCCTCGCGCTCCCGCAGCTGCTGCTCCCGGTCGGCGATCGCCCGGGCCATGCGGACGAAGGCCCAGCTGAGGTCGGCGATCTCGCCCACGCTGTGCTTCGGCAACGCCAGCTCGCGGCCGCCTGCCTGCAGCTCCCTGGCCGCGTCGGCCAGCGAGCGAAGCGGGCGGAAGATGAAGAACTCGGTGCCCGCCGTGGCCACGGCGACCGAGCCCAGTACGGCCACGGCGATGAGGATGAGGTGCTGGACCAGCGCCTCGTCGATGGGTGCCATCACCTCCTGAAGCTCGAGTCCTATCGCAAGGACCGCGCCGGTGTGCTCCAGCTCCCGGAACGCGAACAGGTGCTGCTTTCCCGTAAGACCGTATGTCCGTCGCCGTAAGCGGCGGCTGGCGCGGCCAACTTGGCAGACGAGGGGCGGGCCGGCTACGAGCTGCTTCTCATCTGAGGAGGACAGCCTGTGGCCGAGGACAAGGAAGCATTCATCGGGATCGACGTGGCAAAGCTGCGCAATGCGGTGGCGATCGCTGACGCTGGGCGCGATGGTGAGGTGCGGTTCTACGGCGAGGTGGACGCGTCGCCGGACAGCATGCGCCGCTTGGCAGCGAAGCTGGCCGGCAAGTACCAGCGCCTGCACTTTTGCTACGAAGCCGGGCCGACCGGGTACGGGCTCCACCGATTGCTCACCGGGCTCGGGCACTCCTGCATCGTGGTCGCGCCGTCGCTGATCCCGAGGAAGCCGAGCGACCGGGTCAAGACCAACCGGCGCGACGCGGTCAGCCTGGCCCGGCTCCTGCGCGCCGGCGAGCTAAAGCAAACCGCAGGCTACTTGGGACAGGCATAACCGGCATGGCGAAAGAAGCCTCTGGCGTCGTCCTTGGTGATGGCGGCCAAGGCTGGGCCGAGGGCGGCATGGAGGCCGTCGACGGTCCGTGCCGCGGCCTTGCGCAACAGGCCCTTCACCTTGGCCCAGGCGGGCTCGATCGGGTTCAGATCCGGCGAGTAGCGCGGGAGATAGCGGTACGCGAAGCCCGAGCCGTCGAGGAGGGCACGCACGGCCTGGGTCTTGTGGGCGGCAAGGTTGTCCATGACCAGGACCGCGTCGGGTCTGATGCGGCGCAGCTCGGGCAGGAGCACCTGCTCCAGCCAGGCGCAGAACACCGCCCCGTCGGTGGCGGCCGGGATGCTCATGGCGGCGACGATCCCCTCCGGCCCAAGCGCCCCCAGGATGGTGACGCGTTCCCAATGACCACAAGGTGCCGTGCCGGGGGCACGCTCGCCGCAGGGGCTCCAGCCGTGGCTGCGGACGAGGTCGGTGCGGGCAGCACTCTCGTCGAGGAAGACGAAGCGCTCGACAGCGATCCCAGCGATCGTTTCAGGCCAGGCTTGGCGTTCCTCCAAGATCGCGGCCTCGTCCTGCTCGATCGCACGCAAGGTCTTCTTTTTTTCTAGACCGGCAAAGCTGGCTGGCAGAGTTGGTGCTCGATCGCGCTCAGGAAGGCTTGCGGGTCGCGGCGGAAGCGGCAACGTAGGACACGGGATCGGCGCCTCTGCTCGAGGCCGTGGCGAACCTCGCGCCACTGGCGCCGATCAGTCAGGGCGAGATCGCGTGCCTCATAGCGGCGAAGTCGGGTGAGTGCCGCCGCGACGAGCCGCACCGGGCCACGCAGCACTATGCCGGGTGAGGCGGTCTTGCGGCCGGTTGCCCGCCGCTCGTGGCGGCGGTGCGCGCCGAACAGGCGCTCGAGGTCGTTGTTGGTGCGCGGCAGGCCGGCTACGGCGTAGCTGTGGAATAGGCCGGGCCGGTAGCTGCGGGTTACCTTGAGGAAGTGGTCGACAGCGCCGGCGAGGGTGCCGGCCCTGGCGCGGTGGCGGGCGATGGCAGCGATGAGACCGGCAAAGCGGCGGGCGACCGCGGCCGCGTCAAGACCAGCCTCGTTGTTCAGGATCCGCGCCGCGTGATGCACCCAGCCATAGGCGCGGCGGATATCCGGCCAGAGATCGCGCGTGTGCCCCAAGGCGTTCGTGATCAGCCGGCGCAAACGCTGCAGGAGCCTCGTCATCCCCCTTTTTCCGCCACCCGGTCGAGGCTGGCGACGACTGCCTTGAGCCGGCCCTCGAGCCGCAGCCCTGAGGCCGCAAGCGGTGGCTGCCCATCGTCGGTGATGGCGCTGCGGACCGCCGCGCAGTAGCCGCGCACCCCTCGCGCCTCAGCATCGTCTCGGTCCTCCACGGCGCGCTCGATTGGCCGTACGCCACGGATCCGCTTCTTCAGCTCCTTCTTGACGTGCCGGTCGGCCTCCCCACCCCAGGCGACCCGTCGCCTGGGGACCCCGGCCTCGAAGATCGGGTGTGCGGCCTCACGCAGGTAGTGGAACTGGCAGAGCTGGTGCGGCACCCCGGGCAGAGCCAGCCGCACCGCCCGGCGGACCGAGTGCTGGCCGTCGCTGATCACGCCGGTGACTGGCACACCAACCTTCGCCGCGACCTCGCGCAGCAGCGCGGCCAGGTCCTCGCTCGTCGAGGACAGCAGGCTTCTGGCAAGCAGGACCTCGCCCGACAGGCACTCGCGCACGACCCACAAGACCTCGTGGCCGACATCCGGCTGGAGGCCATCGAGCGCCAGGATCACCCGGCCCTGCCCGACCAGGGCCGCCCGCAGCCGGTCGTCGTCGGCCAGCGAGGTCGCCATGAGCTCATCGTAGCGGTCGAGCAGGTTGGTGACCGTCCGCTCTGCGATCACCACCCCGCGCTCGCGCAAGACGCCGTGCATCTCCGGCACGCTCTTGTGCTCGCGATAGCGCAAGGCACCGATCAGGGCGATGATATCGAGCCCAAACTCGTGCTGCGGCAGGACGAGGCTACTCTCACCTTCCGGCCGGTAAGGTCGGCGATGGTGCTGACAACCCGGGGTCTCACAGCGCCGGATCTGCAGCCGCAGGTGGACCAAGCCACCGAG
This sequence comes from uncultured Alphaproteobacteria bacterium, assembly GCA_963830775.1. Taxonomy (GTDB): domain Bacteria; phylum Pseudomonadota; class Alphaproteobacteria; order Geminicoccales; family Geminicoccaceae; genus CAWHNT01. Next base: position 26,051 of record CAWHNT010000045.1, read on the forward strand.
CGTCACCACCGTGCGCTGGTTGTCGTAGCGGTAGCGCAGCCGACGTCCGCAGCCCGGACAGTACCGGCGGATCGGCGCCAGAATCTCCTCGCGATCGGCCTGCCCACGCGCTGCACTCCTGGCCATCACCGGTCTCCCCGCCCAAGCCACTCCAAGGAGATCAACAGCCAGCCAGCTTTGCCGTTCTGGTTTTTTTCGCGTGAGCCCCAGACGCCTGAGGGCCCGCCCCACCGTCCAGGGATGCACCCGTATCTCGGTCCTGTCCGCAAGCCGGTCCCGGTACTCGGCCAGCGTCAGGTGATTGTCGGACTTGACCATGTCCTTGAGCGCGGCCTCGGTCTCATCCCTTATCATGGGTCTGGGCCCGCCCCGCATCGGCCTGGCCTCCAGCCGGCCCTCGGTCTGGGCCGTCTCCACCCAGCGATACACGCTCGAGCGTCCGACCGCGAACCGTCGTGCGACTACCTCGCGCGACTGCCCTCCCTCCAGCGCCGCCGCAACCACACGCCGGCGCAGATCGCCTGAATAGGCTCTGGGCATGGTTCTCTCCTCCACCATGAGGAAGCTACCATAGACCGTCCCAATCAGCCTGCGATTTGCTCTAACGCCCGTGACGACGTTGCACCGCTCAGGGCTGAGCTGTCAGCGTCCATCCCACGTCCACGCCTGAGGGATCGCCCTCGTGGCGGATCGCCGCCTCCGGCGTTGAAGCGGTATCGGCCGCCCAAAGGGTCACCGAACCGTGGAGGTCCCGATGAGGCGGTGCGAGGCGAAGCGGCCGGTCCTGGCCGTGCGGGTCAGCTATGAGGCCGACCGGCTCGGCGGGCAACTCCTGGCCGACGCTTTCGAACGGCTGGCGCCCACCATTGTGCGCCGTTTGGCACCCGTATGCGCCTCCGACCATGCCATGCCGGAAGCCCCTATCGCCGACACTGCCGTGAGGAGGGGACGGCCATGACGTCCATGCGCGTCGCCATCTACGCTCGCGTCTCGTCCGATCAGCAGGTGGAGGGCGGCACCGTCGCGAGCCAGCTCGCGGCCCTGCAGGCGCGCTTGGCGCAGGACGGCGCCCGCCTCGAGCCCGCCTGCCGCTTTGTCGACGAGGGCTACAGCGGCGCCACGCTCGTCCGCCCGGGGCTCGAGCGGCTGCGCGATCTCGTCGCCACCGGCACTCTCGACCGGGTGTACGTCTACGCGCCCGATCGCCTGGCGCGCCGCTACGCGTACCAGGTGCTACTGCTCGACGAGTTCCGCCGCGGCGGCGCCGAGGTCGTGTTCCTCAACCGCCCGATCGGGGTGTCGCCGGAGGACGACCTGCTCTTGCAGGTCCAGGGTATGGTGGCCGAGTACGAGCGCGCCCAGATCCTCGAGCGTAGCCGCCGCGGCAAGCGCCACGCCGCACGCCGCGGCGCGGTCAGCGTGTTGTCGACGGCGCCCTACGGCTACCGCTACATCGACAAGCGGCATGGTGGCGGTGTCGCCCGCTACGAGGTCATCGAGGACGAGGCGGCGGTGGTCCGGCAGATGTTCGAGTGGCTCGGCCGCGACCGCGTCAGCATCGGCGAGGTCTGCCGCCGCCTGCGGCAGGCCGGCCACCGCACACGCGCCGGGGTCGCTTGGCAGCGGGGTACCGTGTGGCGCGTGCTCAAGAACCCGGCCTACGCCGGCCGAGCAGCGTTCGGCAAGACGCGGGCGGGGCCACTCCGACCACGGCTACGGCCGACCCGCGGCAGCTGCGGCCAACCGCGGCGCGGCGCCGCCGGCTACGCCGTCGACCCGACCGAGTGGATCGACGTCCCGGTGCCGGCCGTCGTCGATCCCGTCCTGTTCGCGGCCGTTCAGGAGCAGCTCGCGGAGAACCGGCGCCGCAGCCGCCAGCGCTTAGGTGGCGAGCGGTACCTGCTGCAGGGCCTCGTGGTCTGCCGGCGCTGCGGGTACGGGTGCCACGGGCGGCCCGGCGGCAGGCACTCGGCGACCGGCAAGCCGCGCGGCTACGCGTACTACCGCTGCTCGGGCTCCGACCGCCACCGCTTCGGTGGGCAACGGATGTGCGACAACACGCAAGTCCGGGCCGATCTCCTCGAGGCGGCCGTCTGGAGCGAGGTGGAGCGGCTGCTGCGCGATCCGGGCCGGATCGCGGCGGAACACGAGCGGCGCCTCCGCCGCGGCGGAGAGGGCGGCCTCGAGGCGCGGAACCTGGCGGCTGTCGAGGCCCAGCTGCAAAGGCTGCGGCGCGGGATCGGCCGGCTGATCGACGGCTATGCTGAGGGTCTGATCGAGAGGGCCGAGTTCGAGCCGCGTGTCGCCGGGCTCCGGCAACGCCTAGCGAGCTTGGAGGAGCAACGGCGCGGGCTCGTCGAGCGGACGAGGCTGGGCTCGCAGCTATTGCTGATCATCGGGCGGCTCGAGGCGTTCGCTGCGCGGATCGAGCAGAACCTCGATCAGCTCGACCGGCAGCAGAAGCGCGGATTGGTCCGGATCCTGGTCCGACGGATCGAGATCGACCGCGACGAGGTAAACGTCATCTTCCGCGTCGAGCCGCCACCGCTCCCGCCGGAGCCGGTGGGCCTCCCGACGGAGCAACTGGTGCAACGTTGTCACGGGCACGCTGACCGCGGTCTGGGTGCCCGACACCGGCGCACGAGGCGATGCGCGACCTGGTCCGGGCGCGCGCGGCGGCGATGGAGACGTTGCGCCGAGGCAGGCAGCAGGTCAGCGGCTTCCTGCTGCGCCACGAGCCGGGTGTTCCCGCGCAAGAAGACCTGGGGCGCCGGCTACCGGCGCTGGCTGCCGGAGCAGAGCTTCGCCCACCCGGCCCAGCAGATCGTGCTGCAGGAGCAGCTCGAGGACGTCCGCTCGGCGAGCGAGCGCCGCGCGACCGCCTCGAGCAGGCAGATCGAGGAGTTCCTGCCGGACTGGTCGCTGGCGCCGGTGGTCGACGGCCCTGCAGGCGATGCGCGGCGTCGCGTTCCTGTCGGCGGTGACGTTCGTGGCGGAGGTCGGCGACTTCCGCCGCTTCGCCAGCCCCCGCCAGCTGATGGCCTGGCTGGGCCTGGTGCCGGGCGAGCGCTCGAGCGGCGACGAAGGTCGGCGCGGCGGCATCACCAAGGTCGGGCAACGGCGCGTGCGCGCGCCGGGTGCCTGGTCGAGGGTGCCTGGAGCTACCGGCTTCCCGCCGCGGATCGGGAGCCCGAACCAGGCCCGGCTGGAGCGCGTGCCGCCCAAGGTCCGCGCGATCGCCTGGAAGGCGCAGAGCCGGCTGACCGCCCGCTACCGGGCGCTCGCGGCGCGCGGCAAGAAGGCCACCGTCGTCTCCACCGCGGTCGCCCGCGAGCTGGCCGCCTTCATGTGGGCCGATCGCGCCAGGGAGAGCGCGGCCGCGCCTGACCCGACCAGCTGCCGGACGCCGGCACGACACGGGCACTCGCCTCGCGCATGGGCGGGGGCGGGGCCACGGCAGGGGAACTCTCGTCAGACACTATGTGGCCGATCCGTCGACGTCCCGCTCGTAAGACCGGGACAGCCCCGGACGCAACACGGGACTGCGGTAGCCAACCCGCGCATCAGAGATCCTATGGGGCAGGCGGCGAGGACAAGGCACGATCGTCGCTACAGAACCGACGGAGTGTCCCATGCCGCAGGCGAACGACTTGAGCCGATGCCTCGTTACCCTGGAGCAGGATAACACGCTCATCGCGGTCATTGAGCTGAGCCAGGCGAGCTGGCTCGTCGCTGGGATCGTACCGGCCATCGAGCGCCAGCCCGTGAAGAAGATCGAGGCCGACGAGGTCGCTCTGCTTCGGCTGCTCGAGCGTTGGAGGGACGAGGCGACCAGGGCTGGCCGTAGGATCACGCGCGTCTGCGTCGCCTTCGAGGCCGGCCGCGACGGCTTCTGGCTGGCGCGCTGGCTGCGGGCGCGCGGCATTGAAGCCCATGTCATCCACCCGTCGAGCGTCGCCGTGCCGAGGGAGCATCGGCGGGCCAAGACGGACCGGCTCGACACCGAGCTGCTCAAGCGCGCCTTCCTCGGCTGGCTGCGCGGCGAACGGGGCCACTGCACCATGGCCGCGATCCCGACGGTCGAGGAGGAGGATGCCAAGCGCCCGAACCGAGAGCACGCGAGTCTGGTCGGCGAGCGCACCCGCATCGTGAACCGGATGAAGAGCACCCTGGCCCGCCTCGGCGTCCGCGGCTTCAAGTCGACGCTGCGCAAGGCATCCGAGCGGCTCGGGACGCTGCGCACGCCGGAGGGCATGCCGCTCCCGCCGAACACGCTGGCCGAGCTGGGACGCGACATGGCGCGGCTGCGCTTCGTGATGGACCAGATCAAGGAGGTCGAGGCGGCGCGGCTCGAACAGCTGGCGCGGCGACCCGAGGAGGGGGCGCATGCCATGATCCGCCTCCTGGCCCGGATCGTGGGTGTCGGGATCGAGACCGCCGACATGCTGGTGCGCGAGGTCCTGTCGCGCAACCTGCGGGACCGCAGGGCCGTGGCGCGCTACGCCGGCCTCACCGGATCGCCGGACGAGAGCGGGCGCCGCCGGCGGGAGAAGGGCCTGGCCAAGGCGGGCAATGCCCGCGTGCGCCATGGCATGGTGCAGCTCGCCTGGCGCTTCCTGCTCTTCCAGAAAGAGAGCGCGCTGGCGCGGTGGTACCGGGAGCGGACCGCCGATGCCCGCGGCGGCACGCGCAAGACCATGATCGTGGCGTTGGCGAGGAAGTTGCTCATCGCGTTGTGGCGGCTCGTGACGACAGGAGAGCCGCCGGAGGGTGTCCTTCTCCGTCCAGCCGCGTGAGCCGCCGCCCGGAAGAGAAGTCGAACGACCAGTTTCGGCGCCCGCCGCAGTTACCCGGGCGGGCCGCCGATGACGATCCGAGGTGACGGTGACCCGGGAGCAAACATGGCCTGCAAAGCCGCCTCAGAGAATGGGCCCGTCGCCCCGGAGCTTCGCCGCCGATGCGCACGGCTGCATCATGGTTTGGCCCCAGGCGGGTCGACCGCATACAAGTTTGCGGCGCGATGACCAGCGCCCCGCAAGGCGAGCTCCCCTCCGATCGTCACGCACCCCACCAAGGCAAGGCCGCACGGCCGGGCCTTCAACCAAGGCGGAGCGGCAATGACGAGCGCTTGACACAGACAGCCCCATACAAGCTTGATCACCGACGTCCAGCAGGCCTCGCCCCCACCCGTGCGCGACAACGAACCGACCGCCTTCCGCAGGAAGAGAGCGGCTGGCACCACTCGTCTCGGGAGTTGACGACGGACATCAGAGCGACATCTGAGTCCCACCTTGCGGGCTAGACGCTGACGGTTGGTATCCTCATCCGTCCTACGAGTGCGCGTATCTCGCGCCAGTGGCTATTGCTCAGAGGGTACCTTCCGTCCGTATCTGATCAACTAGGGCCTGTTAGCGCCTGAACGCGAGGCCGAGGTGGGCGTTCTTCTGGCTTTGAGGAGGGCGCGATGGGTCTGACGGACGAGCAGTGGGAGGTGCTGGCGCCGCTGATCGAGGCTTGTCGGCCGGCGGCCAAGGTTCCGCCCCGGCACCTGCGGCGGACGATCAGCGCGATCATCTGGCGCCACGACAACGGGGCGAAATGGCGCTCCCTGCCCGAAGCGCTGGGACCCTGGTGGATGGCAGCCCAGACCTTCATCCGCTGGTCGCGGCTGGGCGTGTGGGAGCGCCTGCTGTCGCTGGTTCAGGAGAGGGGCATCTCGCTGGGGATGACCTTTCTCGACGGCACCTCGATCCGAGCCCACCAGAAGGCGGCAGGGGCTGCCAAAAAGAGGAGACCGCGGCAGGACGGGACGCGCGTGAGGCGCTTGGGCGCTCACGTGGTGGCTATGGCACCAAGGCCTGCGTGATCGCCGACGGCAAAGGACGCGCCATCGCCTTCCGCCTCGCGCCGGGCCAGGCGCATGAACTGCCGCACGCCGTGCCGCTGCTCGACAGCCTGCCCCGGGTGCCCAAGTGGGTCGTGGGCGACCGCGGCTACGCCAGCCACGCCTTTCGGCAGCATATCTGGGACCTGGGCGCGCGGCCCGCGATCCCGCCCAAGCGCAACGAAGCGCCGGTGGCCTGCCCCGACTACATCTACAGCAACAGGAACCTCGTCGAGCGCCTCTGGGCCCGGCTCAAGGAGTGGCGCGCCGTCGCCACCCGCTACGAGAAGACCGCCTGCTCCTTCATGGGCGTGCTCTGCATGGCCGCCGCCATGGACTGGCTCAAGAGCTAACAGAGCCTAGCTCCCGTGGCGTGAACCGGACTGATCTGCAAAGATGTCGAAGAGATAAACCTGTTCCCGCACGCCCTCGTTGGTGCGGCGAGCTGTGGAACAAGTCGACCAGCTTGGAGAAGATGTTCCGCTCCCGCTGCTCGAGCCGGGTCTGCTGGTCCTGGATGTTCTCCAGCACCTCGACCTTCCTCTCGATCTGTCCGGGCTTGGCGCCGCCTTGGACCAGTCGGCCAAGCCGAGGAACACGTTCCGCTCCCGCCGCTCGAGCCGGGTCTGCTGATCCTGGATGTCCCCCAGGGCCTCGACCTTCTCGGTCGCACGCTCGAGCTCGCGGCCGCGCGGCTCGAACAAGTCGGCCAGCCGACGAACACGTTCCGCTCCCGCTGCTCGAGCCGGGCCTGCCGGTCCTGGATGTTCCCCAGGGCCTCGACCTTGTCCCGCGCCCGTCCAAGCTTGCCGCCACCCCGTTCCGCGGTAGCCCGCGCTCCACGAGCGCCCTTGGCCTCGTTCCTGTCCTTCTTGTCCAGCCGTCTTCCCGTGCGAGCGGCCCCCATCCTTCGATTTCGCTTGCGCCTCGACGGCAGCAGCCCCAAGCGACAATGCGAGCACCGTGCCGAGAAGCAGGCCGAGCTTGTTCGCCATCCTGATTCTCCCTGTCAGACGTTTTCCTCCGCGACACGAGCTTCCCCGCTGGCGCAGGAAGGCGGCAATAAACTGCCGTGAGTAGCCGGGTGTTCCGGGTGGGGCGGGTGTTCCGACGTAAAGTGTGCGATCAGTCGAGCTCGTAAGGCGTGCCGGAGAGACCGCGCCCCGTTGCTAGACTCACAGCAAGACGTCGTCTGACGGTCGCAGTGTTCAGGTCTCGATGGCAGCGGCGATCCGCTCGGCCTTCCAGGTCCACGGGAGTAGCCGTTCGAGCTCGTTGGCCTTGGTCCGGCCCGAGACCATCTGCTCGAGCACGGCGGTGAGCCACGCCAAGGGCTCGACCCCGTTCAGCTTGGCAGTTGACACCAAGCTCGCCACGATCGCCCAGCGACGAGCTCCGCCATTCGACCCAGCGAACAGACTATTCTGCGCCCGAGGGCAATCGGCCGGATTGCCGCTCGATGCTGTTCGTGTCCAGCTCGAGCCGGCCGTCCTCGAGGAACAGCACCAGCCCCTGCCAGTGGCGCAGGGCATAGCGGATCGCCTCGGCCAAGCCAGACTTGCCTGGAGCTCGACTTTGGCCATTCAGGCCGGGTAGCAGGCGGCCAGGACGAGCTGCTCCAGCATCGCGCGGGGGATTTCGGTGACCTCTCCGCGGCTCCGTGAGGTGGTGAAAGTCGTCGAGGTCCAGAGGCGGTAGCGCACGGCGGCGAGCGCGTCGCTGAAGGTGGGCCGGGGCTTGGGATACCAGGCGGCGCTTCGGGGCCGGACACCGCCGCGCGTCGCCCCGGCCCAGAGCGTCACCAGCGAGAACAAGCCGAGCAGCGCCGGCGTGGTCCGCGCGATCGCCAGGTCCGACCATTGGCGTTGCGTCTCCACCCCGAGGTGCCGGCGCACCTCGGCGAACGTCACCTCGACCGACCACCGCCGCACGAACCAGCGCAGCACGTCGAGCGGATTGGCGTCCGGGTCGGTGCAGAGAAAGCCTTGCGGCTCGAACTCGCCCGCGACGTCCCGCACCAGGAGCCAGCGGATCGGGACCCGCTTGCCCGGGTGGTGCCAAAGCGCCGTGCCCGAGACGAACTCGATCCGCCGCTCGGTCCGGCCGTACCAGCCCGCGACCGTGACCCGCCGCCAGCGGGTGCCCGGATCGGCCAAGCGCTCGGCCAGGGTGGGCTGGCGCGCGCCCAACACCCGCGGCCGGCCGCGGGTGCCCGGCCGGCGCGGTGAGGGCGGGTCGAACAGCCGGGCGTCGAGCCGGAGCCGTGTAATCATGGTGAGGCGGCGGCAGACGGCCGCGAGCAGCTCGATGGCAGCGTAGCTGCTGTCGGCGACCGCGATCAGCCGCCGCTCGGGCAGCCAGCGGGCGACCAGGAGAAGGAGCTGGCGCGCCCGGTCGGTCAGCTTCTTGTGGCGGCAGCCCCGGCAACGGGCGAAGCGCTCCGAAGGGGCGAGCGCGGTCAGGAACGGCAAGGCCCAGACGCGGCCGGCCCAGGGGATCGGGGCGAGCAGCATGACGGAGAGCCAGCGCAACCCGCTGGCCTTGACGAAGTGGCCGCGGCTGGAACGGACCGGGTCGCGGTAGATGCCGCGTGCCCTGATCGTCGGGCCCCAGCGGCGCTCGATCGTCTCGTCGATGCCGATCACCACGGGCCCTTTCGGGACGAAGGCGGCGAGCAGGAGGCGCAGCAGGCGCCTGGCGGCGGCGCGGCCCGACCAGCGGTTCCGGTTGAGCACGCGGTGGTAGTTGGTGAAGGTCGGGGCCTGCCCGAGCCCCGTAACCCGCAGCGTCGCCGCGACCGTGCGGCGGCCGGGCGCGAGGACGGCGCCGGCGATCAGGATGAGGGCGTTGCGCCAGGTGGGTCGGGTGAGGTCGGCCAGGAACGGCCGCAGCCAAGCGGCGAGGAGCTCTGGGGGGTGGGGCTGGACGGTCATGGCCTTCGTCTCGCAAGGTCCGCCGGAGCAGACGCGGGGAGGTCGCATGGCCGAGATGAGCCGCGAGGAGGTCCTGACCCGTTACCGCCACCTGCGGGCCATCAGCACACGACACCACACGGAAGCGATGAACTTCTTCTCCCGGCCCGCCCTCCTGGAGCAGGCGCGCCACCTCGGGCTCGCGGTAGGCGAGACCCTGGCCGCCGAGAGTTTCGACGAGCTGACGCTCGCGTTCGATCTGGCGATCCACACCGCCCGACCGGACCACACGCGGGCGGTCGACCGCTACGCCGGGGCGGCGCAGCTCCAGCCCGGCTCGGATGAGGCCCTGGTCCTGGAGGCGATGCGCCAGGCGCGCTTCTCGCTCTGGCGGGTGGAGCGCCGACACGAGGTGGTCGGGCTAGTCGTCCGGGATCTGCTGCGCCAGGACGAGGTCTGGCTGGTCGACGAGGCGCTGGAGAGGAGCGCGCCCGAGGGCATGGTGGCGGCCATGCGGCTGTGCACGCCCGACGCCTTCGCCATGACGTGCGGCGTCATCGTGCCGGTCGACCGTGGGCTGATCGAGGAGGTCCTGGCCGAGGTGCTGCCGCGGGTGCGCGGCTCGCCGGACCGGGTGGCCAACGATCGCCGGTTCGCGACAGCGGTCTACCGCACGGCGGTGGCAAGGGGGCTGATGGCGCGGGTCGGCTTCGAGGAGGCACCGCCCCCAACCGGCTGACCATCAGCCCTTGGTCCTCCAGCCGGCCCAAAATGGCCAAAGTCGAGCTGAGACCCGCCCCAGCTGGACCGTGAGCCAGGCGTGCAAGGCCTCCACAATCGGCTTGCTGCGCTCCTGCCGGCCCGCACGCCGTGCCTCAGCCGGGCGGCCGCGGATCTCGGCCTCGACGGCATAGAGCTCGCCGATCCGGCGCAGCGCCTCTTCCGCCAAAGGCGAGCCGGTGGCCTGATGGATCTCGTAAAAGCGTCTGCGGCAATGCGCCCAGCAGAAGGCGAGCTGGATTGCACCCGCCGGCCTGTTCTCCAGCAGGCTCTTGAAGCCGCTGTAGCCGTCCACCTGCAGCACGCCCTGGAACTCGGCCAGGTGGGCTGCCGGGTGCTCGCCCTTGCGGTCCTCGGCATAGAGGTAGACACCGCCGGTGGCATGCTGCCGTTCCAGGGCCGGTCGTCGATCGCATAGCCCCACAGCCGCCCGGTCTTGGTCCGGCCACGGCCGGGGTCGAGCACCGGCAAGGGCGTGTCGTCGGCGAAGATCCGGGTCGAGCTCATGACGTGCCGGTAGAGCAGACGCCACAGCGGCTCCAGCCACCAGCAGGCCCGCCCGACCCAGTCGCAGAGCGTGGAACGGTCGAGCTCGATCCCTTGCCGGGCGAAGATCTGCTGCCTGCCGATAGAGCGGCAGAAAATCGGCGTACTTGGCCACCAGCACGTGTGCCAGCAGGGCCTCGCTCGCCATGCCGCCGGTGATCGGCCGTTCCGGTGCCGGGGCCTGCACCACCGCCCCCTCACAGGCCCGGCAGCCGTAGCGGGGTCGGCGGATCACCTTCACCCGCAGCACGGCGGGGACGATGTCGAGCATCTCGCTCGTGTCTTCACCGATGACGAGAGTATATCATCCATCTCTTTTCCGATGTGCGTAGCTTCAACTGACGCTATTACAGAGCCGATTTACCCTCTGGCTACTGAGTTGCCACCGAAGTAAGCAGTTAGCAGAACTTGGCTCAGTACGCTCCCCCAGCGGGTACTAGCAAGCTCAAGTACTGCGCGATCTAGTTCCGACCGACCTGGAGGTGGTGCGCCGTCGTCTGGTCCGATTTGTCCTGCTAAGGCCGCAACAATATCGGCACCGATACGGTCACTAGCGTTAGGCTCGTCGGCGAGACAGCAAGCTGCTTGGACAGCACGTGCCCTTATAGTTGCGGGGCTTTCCGCGCTTTTGGGCGTCAAAATCGCTCTTAGAACATCATCTACATCATCGTCGTTGCAAATGGACGTGCAGAGACGCAACGCCTCGCGCCAGCTTTCGACAAGAGTCTCCCGCGTGATGCCAGTGTAAAATGGTTGCTCCGTACTGGTATCGGCCTTGCTGGTTCGACCCGCTAGTGGAATAACATTCTGAGCAAGACTTCAGGCTTGTGTCGCGTCCTGGAAAACGGCCATCTACTAAGGCCCTGGCGGCGAGATACTCCTGAAATGTAAGATGGCGGAACTCGTACACTGGTGCTGAACTCCCTAGATGGCGTACGTATCCAGCCTCGATCAGAATACCAGTACGTGCCTCTAAGAGCTTAAGAAAAGCTTCTGGTGTCCGATTGCGGGCGGCATGCACCTTCGGGTACTCTGCCCGCATCTGAGCAAGCAGTTCAAGTACCTCTTCCTCCCGTAAGCGCTGCACACCGCGGTCACACATCGCGTACGAGGGTTTTAGGAGAGCGTAGATCGCCCATATGGGTCGGCGTTGGGACGGCCGGCGGAGCGGGGCGATGGGGCTGCGGTGCAAGCGGTGCGGGAGCGGGGAGCACGTCAAGAACGGCTTCATGAAGGGTCTGCAGCGCTACCGCTGCAAGGCCTGCGGGCTGAACTTCACCGACACCCCGCCCCGCGGGATGCCGCTGCGGGTCAAGGTCACCGCCGTGCTCCTCTACCTGAGCGGGCTGTCGATGAACCGCACCGCCAAGCTGCTGGGCGTCTCAACCCCCAGCGTGATGGCCTGGATCGAGCAGTTCGCCGAGGCCTTCGCCCAGAAACCGGAGCCTGAGGGCCGCGCCGTGGTGGTCGAGCTGGACGAGATGTGGCACTTCCTAAAAAAAAGCGGAATAAGCTCTGGATTTGGAAGGCTCGGGATCGTGCTTCAGGCCGAGTGGTTGACTGGGAATGCGGGGGCCGTGACGCCGGTACCCTGAGCCGACTACTCGAACGTGTGGAGCGCTGGAAGCCGCGTCTCTACTGCACGGATGATTGGGCAGCCTACGGCGAGCTGATTCCGCAGGGACGGCTGTTCGTCGGCAAGGAAGAGACCCACGGCATCGAGCGCGACCACTCCCGCCAGCGGCACTGGCTGGCACGGTTCCGCCGCCGCACCTGCGTGGTCTCCAGGGCCAAGCGCATGGTGGATGCCTCTATCGCGCTGTTCGTCCGCTTCGGCGATAGTGCCGGGATCAGTGAACTCCTATCTATGCTGGCCTAATACCCTGGTACTAAGTTGTAGGCGTTGGTATAACGAGGGTTGTCGGCCCGACGACCATCAAAGGCCGCTCCGCCGGGGATCAAAATGCAGCTGCCTGCGGTCGAGCTCACTTGCTTGATCTTTGGCGTGTGCTCATGACCGTAAAGAATGAAGTGGGCGCTATGTTCCAGCTGCTCTTCAATCTGGCTCCGGTCGAACTTCGGACAGCCACGTAAACGCATGGTGGACTACCACAATCCGTAGATCATGATCTTTGATTTTCGCAAGAGCATCATGAATTTGTGGCTCACCAATGGCAAGAAAGCCATAATCATTAATCTTGCCGGCCGCCTCGTTGCGAGCACACATCCAGGCGGAGTTCAGACCTAGCAGTGCCACAGATTTCTCTAATCCGAGACTTCTCAGCGAAGCATACGCGGGCTGTTGTTGACCAGTGTAGGTTGATATGAATGCTTCGTAGGCCTCAAACGGCTCGAGCACACGGCGGCGGCGCCTTTCGTCTGTAAGCCATCGTTGCACCTCGGTCTCGTTCATCAGTGGCCGCTGGAGTGCGGGAGGGAGCATCTCGACGATTGTGTTTCGGTCGAGGTCATGGTTACCTGGCACGAAGAACAGTCGATCAGGCGTCAGTTTTACAGCTTTGAGAACCGGATCGAATAGGTGCGTCTTGGCGGACTCGAACTCAGCCGGCTGACCGCTCCATGCTATGTCCCCGCTAAATACAACGAAGTTGATTCTTTCTAGAAGGAGATCACGCTCTGAGCGGGCCTGGATGTCTTCAATCAGCGCATCGCGAATGACCTGACGACCGAAGTCCGTTCCCCTCTGATGCCAATCCGAAAGGTGCAGCCAAGCGATTGTCGATGACATATGTTATCTCTAGCTGGAGCAAGCGGTAGGAGCTTTGTATACCCGAGATCAATTATGGTCGCGGGCTGGAGGACGGCAGATATAGTAGCTCGCCGCGAAGCTAACGCCAGCTCCGACTGATATCGACCGTGGGTGAGGGCCCGGGAGAGGGAGCGGGCTCCCTCTCCCGCCTTCACGGCGTCTGATGCACGTGCACCTGGCGTTTCACGCCGCGGGGGCGGGTGATCTCGTTGATTTTTTCCTGGGCCTTGAAGGTTTCGGGGCGGGGGTTGCGGTGGATTTTGCGGCCGCTGCCGGGGGTGATGCGGAGGTCGCCTTCCTTCCAGACCACCTTGCCTTGGGAGAGGGTGACGGCGGGGAGGCCTTTGGCGCGGTAGCCTTCGAGGATGTTGACGTCGAGCTTGCTGTGGTGGCCGGCGGTGGTGAGGGTCTGTTCGGCCTTGGGGTCCCAGACGACGATGTCGGCGTCGGAGCCTTCGCGGATGACGCCCTTCTGGGGGTAGATGTTGAAGATCTGGGCGGCGTTGGTGGAGGTGACGGCGACGAACTCGCTAGCGGTGAGGCGGCCGGTGGTGACGGCTTCGGTCCACATGATCTTCATCCGCTCCTCGAGGCAGGCGGTGCCGTTGGGGATGCGGGTGAAGTTGTCCTGGCCCATGCGCTTCTGCTCCACCGTGAACGCGCAGTGGTCGGAGGCCACGACCTGGAGGGAGCCGGCGGCCAGGCCGTCGAGGAGTGTCTTCTGGTGGTCCTTGGTGCGGAAGGGGGGGCTCATGACGCGGGCGGCGGCGTAGGCCCAGTCGGGGTTGTAGTAGACGCTCTCGTCGACCACGAGGTACTGGGCCAGGGGCTCGCCGTAGACGCGCAGGCCCTGGTCGCGGGCGCGGCGGACGGCGTCGTGGGCCTCCTTGCAGGAGACGTGGACGACGTAGAGGGGGACGCCCACGGTCTGGGCGATCATGATGGCACGGTTGGCGGCCTCGCCCTCGACGTGGGGGGGACGGGAGAGGCAGTGGCCTTCGGGGCCGGTGATGCCCTGGGCCAGGAGCTGCTGCTGGAGGAGGAAGACGGCGTCGCCGTTCTCGGCGTGGACCATGGGCAGGGCGCCGAGCTCGCGGCAGCGGGAGAAGCTCTTGAAGAGCGTCTCGTCGTCGACCATCAGGGCCCCTTTGTAGGCCATGAAGTGCTTGAAGCTGTTGACGCCGCGGTCGACGCAGGCGGCCATCTGCTGCTCGACCCGCTCCGACCACCAGGTGATGGCGATGTGGAAGGAGTAGTCGGCGCAGGCGGTCTTGCCCCACTCCTCCCACTGGTCGAGGGCGTCGACCAGGCTCTGCTGCGGGGCGGGGAGGCAGAAGTCGACGATGAGGGTGGTGCCGCCGGCGAGGCCGGCCGCGGTGCCGGAGAGGAAGTCGTCGCAGGCGGTGGTGCCCATGAAGGGCATCTGCATGTGGGTGTGGGGGTCGATGCCGCCGGGGAGGACGTAGGCGCCGCCGGCGTCGACGATCTCGGCCCCGGTGGGGGCGTCGAGGCTCTCGCCCACGGCCTTGATGGTGCCGCCGTCGCAGAGCACGTCGGCGCGGAACTGCCGGTCGGCGTTGACGACGGTGCCGCCACGGATCAGCACGGCCATGGGTCATCCTCCCGGTTGCCTCGTGGGCGTCACCATAGGCAGGTGCGGTGGGCTGTCCAGCGCCGGGCGGCGCCGCCTCAGCTTCGGATTGACATTGCTCCGGTCCAGACCGAAACCTGCGGCCGGCGGTTCCCCTTGGGGGACGAAGAGGGAATCCGGTGCGGTGCTCGATGCCCAGGCCGGAGCTGCCCCCGCAACTGTAGGCGGCTGGTCGAGGCTCCGATGGCGTGCCACTGGGGGGTGCCCCGGGAAGGCGGGCCCTGGCGGGAGCCGCGAGCCAGGAGACCTGCCGCCGCAGGCAACCCTATTCCGGGCGGAGGGTCCCGGACGGAGGAGGCAGTCCATGCAGATCGGCGGTGCGACGGCGGCTGGCTCGACGGCTGGCGGGCGGGTGCGGGCTGCCACCGCGGCGCAGGCGGTGCTGGCGCTGGTGCTGGGGGCCTTCATCGTGTTCGGTGCGGGGCTCTCGCACATCAGCGCCGTGCACAACGCGGCGCACGATGCGCGGCACTCGGCCGGCTTTCCCTGCCACTAGGGCGGGGCTCCCGACATGGAGGCGTTCCGGCGGATCGTCATGGTCGGCGGGCTGGCGGGGCTGCTGGCCGGCATCCTGCTGACCCTGCTGCATCTCACGGTCACGGTGCCGATCATCCTGGAGGCGGAGACCTACGAGCAGGCGGCGGCTGCCCAGGCGCACGCGGCCGGGGCCGGGGGCCATGCGCATGACGCGCAGGCCTGGGCGCCGGAGGATGGGATCGAGCGGGCGCTGTTCACGCTCCTGGCCGACATCATCACGGCGGTGGGCTTCGGCCTCCTGCTGGTCGCCACCTGCGTCCTGGCGGGGCGGGAGCTGACCTGGCGCGAGGGGCTCCATTGGGGGCTGGCCGGGTTCGCGGCGTTCATGCTGGCGCCGGCGATCGGCCTGCCGCCCGAGCTTCCGGGCATGGAGGCGGCACCGCTGTTGCAGCGGCAGGCGTGGTGGCTGGCGACGGTGGCGGCGACGGCGGGCGGGCTGGCGCTGCTGTTCCTGGGGCGGGAGCCGCTTCGGGCCGGGCTGGGCCTCGTGCTCCTGGTGCTGCCGCACCTCTATGGGGCGCCGCAGCCGGTGGAGCATCACAGCCTGGTGCCGGCGGCACTGGCGCACCAGTTCGTCTCGGCGGCGCTGGTCGTGAACCTCCTCTTCTGGGCAGCGCTGGGGGCGATCGCCGGGCTCCTCTGCCAGCGCTTCGGCGGGCTTGCCGCGATCGACGGGCGCGGGCTGGCGCTGGGGCAGGAGGCCGGGTGAGGCTCATCGGCCTGTGCCTGGCCCTGCTCGTCGCGGGCCCGGCGGCGGCGCAGGAGACGGGGCCCGCGACGCTCACCGTGCAGGATGCCTGGGCCCGGCCGACGGCGAGTGCCCAGGGCAACGGCGTGGCCTATGCCACCTTGCGCAACACCGGGAGCGCACCGCTGCGGGTGACCGGGGTGCGCTCGCCGGTGGCGCGGGTGGCCGAGCTGCACAGCACCAGCATCAGTGCCGAGGGTGTGGCCCAGATGCGGCCGGTGCAGGCGATCGAGATCCCGCCGGGCGGGGAGGCGCGGCTGACGCCGGCCGGGCTGCATGTGATGCTGATCGGGCTGAAGCAGAAGCTGGCGGCAGGGGAGAGCTTCCCGCTCACGCTCGTGCTGGAGCAGGGTGGCGAGGTGGAGGCGCAGGTCTCGGTGCAGAGCCGGCCTGCCGGTAGTGGCGAGCAGATGGACCATAGCGGGCATCATACGCAGTAGGCCGCCTGCAGTCGGGCGCGTGTAGTGGATGCCGAGCACGGCTGCCCTATGCTCCGGTGAGAGGGAAGCGTTGCCCGGGTAGTCCCCGTGTCGGCTAGGCTCACCCGGCGGTGGTGGGATCACGACGTCGTGCTGGATGAGCACCGCTGCAACATGATGTTTATCTCCGAGAGTTGACCGGCGAGGCAACCAAGACGCGAGCCCTGCCGCTTCAGGCTGGCTCCGATCTTTATTTTCATATATTAGTGGCTCTCCGGCTGATAAGCAGCGTTAGCAGGCACTCGGGCAGACTATGTTTGTGCTGGCGAATACAGGCGGCTCGCTTCTTGATTGTTGCCGCCAGGAGCTCTCCGGATACTGGCTCTGATTTTCCATGCTGATGATTATCACTTCTACCTGTGCGCGAAAAACACTTTACCGCTTGGCAGCAGGAATCGCCGCCTCTGGAAGCGATATCTTGTTGCGCTATCGATCGCCGCATACTATAGGTTGTGTGCCTGTGGATGAAATTAGGCCGCAGGGGAAGGCGTAACGAACGTCAAGTGAGGCATTGAAGCCAATGTCCCACGCGACGGAGCTCGGCAGCTTCCAGGGCTGTTCGGTTCTGGGCATGAGTGGTCTGTGAGGGCGAGGTTTGCGGCCGCGAGACCGTCGGCGCGCCTGGGCCGTTGAGGGCCAAAGCCCTCGCACCGGAGGCCGCCATGGTGCCGTTCGCCGGCCTGCTCGCCGCCCTGGAACAGATCCCCGATCCGCGCCGCCGCCAAGGACAGCGTTACGGCCTTGCCCCCTTGCTGCTGTTTGCGGTGCTGGCCGTCCTGGCCGGCGCCACCTCCTACCGCCGCATCCGCCTGTTCATCGGCGTGCATCGCGAGCGGCTGAACGTGACCTTCGGCGCCCGCTTCCGCCGCGCCCCAGCGGTCAACACGCTGCGCGCCCTCTTGCACGCGCTCGACCCGGCCGAGATCGAGGCCGCCTTCCGCCGCCACGCCCAGCATCTTGGTGACGTCACCACCGCGCCGGGGCGGCGGGTCATCGCGCTGGACGGCAAGACGCTGCGGGGCAGCTTCGACCATCTGGACGACCAGGCCGCGGCGCAGGTGCTCAGCGCGTTCGCCAGCGAGGCGGCGCTCATCCTGGCCCATCAGGAGATCGCCGAGGGCGACGAGGTCGCGGCGGCCCAGGCGCTGATCGAGCAGCTGGGCCTGCGAGGCGTCCTGTTCACCGCCGACGCCCTGCACTGCCAAAAAAACTAGACCGGCAAAGCTGGCTGGCAGAGTTGGTGCTCGATCGCGCTCAGGAAGGCTTGCGGGTCGCGGCGGAAGCGGCAACGTAGGACACGGGATCGGCGCCTCTGCTCGAGGCCGTGGCGAACCTCGCGCCACTGGCGCCGATCAGTCAGGGCGAGATCGCGTGCCTCATAGCGGCGAAGTCGGGTGAGTGCCGCCGCGACGAGCCGCACCGGGCCACGCAGCACTATGCCGGGTGAGGCGGTCTTGCGGCCGGTTGCCCGCCGCTCGTGGCGGCGGTGCGCGCCGAACAGGCGCTCGAGGTCGTTGTTGGTGCGCGGCAGGCCGGCTACGGCGTAGCTGTGGAACAGGCCGGGCCGGTAGCTGCGGGTTACCTTGAGGAAGTGGTCGACAGCGCCGGCGAGGGTGCCGGCCCTGGCGCGGTGGCGGGCGATGGCAGCGATGAGACCGGCAAAGCGGCGGGCGACCGCGGCCGCGTCAAGACCAGCCTCGTTGTTCAGGATCCGCGCCGCGTGATGCACCCAGCCATAGGCGCGGCGGATGTCCGGCCAGAGATCGCGCGTGTGCCCCAAGGCGTTCGTGATCAGCCGGCGCAAACGCTGCAGGAGCCTCGTCATCCCCCTTTTTCCGCCACCCGGTCGAGGCTGGCGACGACTGCCTTGAGCCGGCCCTCGAGCCGCAGCCCCGAGGCTGCGAGCGGCGGCTGCCCATCGTCGGTGATGGCGCTGCGGACCGCCGCGCAGTAGCCGCGCACCCCTCGCGCCTCAGCATCGTCTCGGTCCTCCACGGCGCGCTCGATTGGCCGTACGCCACGGATCCGCTTCTTCAGCTCCTTCTTGGCGTGCCGGGATCGCGCCTCGAAGATCGGGTGTGCGGCCTCACGCAGGTAGTGGAACTGGCAGAGCTGGTGCGGCACCCCGGGCAGAGCCAGCCGCACCGCCCGGCGGACCGAGTGCTGGCCGTCGCTGATCACGCCGGTGACTGGCACACCAACCTTCGCCGCGACCTCGCGCAGCAGCGCGGCCAGGTCCTCGCTCGTCGAGGACAGCAGGCTTCTGGCAAGCAGGACCTCGCCCGACAGGCACTCGCGCACGACCCACAAGACCTCGTGGCCGACATCCGGCTGGAGGCCATCGAGCGCCAGGATCACCCGGCCCTGCCCGACCAGGGCCGCCCGCAGCCGGTCGTCGTCGGCCAGCGAGGTCGCCATGAGCTCATCGTAGCGGTCGAGCAGGTTGGTGACCGTCCGCTCCGCGATCACCACCCCGCGCTCGCGCAAGACGCCGTGCATCTCCGGCACGCTCTTGTGCTCGCGATAGCGCAAGGCACCGATCAGGGCGATGATATCGAGCCCAAACTCGTGCTGCGGCAGGACGAGGCTACCCTCACCCTCCGGCCGGTAAGGTCGGCGATGGTGCTGACAACCCGGGGTCTCACAGCGCCGGATCTGCAGCCGCAGGTGGACCAAGCCACCGAGCGTCACCACCGTGCGCTGGTTGTCGTAGCGGTAGCGCAGCCGACGTCCGCAGCCCGGACAGTACCGGCGGATCGGCGCCAGAATCTCCTCGCGATCGGCCTGCCCACGCGCTGCACTCCTGGCCATCACCGATCTCCCCGCCCCAAGCCACTCCAAGGAGATCAACAGCCAGCCAGCTTTGCCGT
>CAWHNT010000046.1:0-147396 GCA_963830775.1 uncultured Alphaproteobacteria bacterium
CGGGGCCTACCGCACCGATGTCATCTTCATCTGCATCATCTATCCTCTGGCGGGCCTGATCCTGGCGCGAGTGGCTGCCGGCTATGACATGCTGCCACTCGTGTTCCCGCTCGCCTCTGGCTTCGCCCTCATCGGCCCGCTCGCGGCGGTGGGCCTCTATGAGATGAGCCGGCGGCGGGAGCAGGGCGCCGATATCACCTGGTTGGACGCATTCGGCGTGGTCAAAGCACCCGCGTTCGGTGCCATCCTGGTGCTGGGCCTGGTGTTGCTGGCGATCTTCCTGCTCTGGCTGGCCGCCGCCTGGGCGATCTATCAGGTACGCTCGGCCCCGAGCCGCCGGCCTCGGTCGGCTCGTTCGTGCGCGACGTGTTCACGACCGGCGCGGGCTGGACGCTCATCATCGTCGGCAACACGGTGGGCTTCCTGTTCGCCGTGCTGGTGCTGACGATCAGCGTGGTGTCGTTCCCGCTGCTGCTCGATCGGGACGTGGGGCTCTACACGGCGGTGGCGACCTCGATCCTCGCCGTGGTCACGAACCCGGTCCCGATGGCCGTCTGGGGGCTGATCGTTGCGGGCGGCCTGGTGCTCGGGTCGCTGCCAGCACTCCTCGGCCTCATCTTCGTCATGCCCGTGCTGGGGCACGCCACTTGGCACCTCTATCGCAAGGTGGTGCCAGCTAACTCGCCCCCACCTTCGACCACGAGGTTAAGTGGAATAGAAGAACGGCATTTCTTGACACGAGAGAGTTCCGACGACACCGCCTGAAGTGTCAAGAAGGCACTGTCGCCACTACCAGCATGTCGGCTAGGTACTGTGACTCGTACGTCCCAGCATGGCCATGAATGGCGCCGTAGCCAGGTCGCCATCCAGTCGCGGACTGAAGCCATCCGCACGCTCGTCGAGCTAGGTCTCGAAGCCGTCGCTCAGAACGTCCCTCAGCCGCCCGCCGGGTCCAGCAAGCCGCGCTCCAGCGCGGAACGGATGAAGTAGTAGGCAGTGAGCGAAAAACGCAAGCCCGGCTACTACTGGGTCATCCTTGACGAAGGCGCCGAGCCGGAGGTTGCCCACTGGGATGGCGATGACTGGTTTCCGGTCGCAAGCGAGGAGTTGGTCGAGCCGAAGGCGGTGATCAGCGAGCGCCTTGTTCCGCCATCCACCACCCAGCCCGGAGTGCCCCGCGAACCGCCCACCGGCGGCTCTGCCCGAGACAGAAATTGGGCGCAAACGTCTGACTAATTTTCGGCAGGCGGACGCCGTTCGTAACGTGCGGGTGACGGACGATGGCGGGGGGAGGTGGTGGAGACGCAGGTGACCGGACAGCTGTAATGTGACAGCGCTGCCTGCCGCTTTGCTCAAGCTAGGCACCCGCATCAATCCGGGAGGAAATCATGCCGGCCTACATCGCCCTCGTCACTTACACCGATCGTGGTCTGCAGGCCGTGCGCAGCTCGCCGAAGCGCTTCGATTCCGCCAAGGCGCTTCTCAAAGAGATGGGCGGGGAGATGAAGCAGGTCTTTCTGACCATGGGCGAGTACGATCTCATCTTCATCTACGAGGCGGTGGACGATGCCACTGCCGCCCGTTTCACTCTCAGCCTTGGCATGCTCGGCAACGTCCGCACTACGACCATGAAGGCGTTCCCGGAGGCCGCCTACCGCGAGATCATCGCTTCGCTCGGCTGATCGCTTGGATGTAGACGAGGCGGCCACGCCAACGGCTCGACCTCGCTCAGCCCCGCGGTCGCCAACGGGCTGGCCATTCGGGCCACGAAACTACCTGCGGCTGCGAGGTCTGCATACTGCAGCAACCAGCCAACTGATCTCGCGCCGCGCCGCTGCAAGCTCCCGCCGCTCGCGAACCGCCTCCTGCGACCGCCGCCCGTGCCGCCAGCTCGCGTGGCGGGAGCGCTCCAGCCCCTCAGGCGTCCGCGGCCCGGTGCTCGCACCCCCGTGCATCCGGCAGCGCCCGTTGGCCATCGCCGGGCCGCGGCAGGGCATGCCGGCTCGCGTCCGAGCGTCCGCACCGCGGTGCCTCATGGGCGCGCGGCAGATTGTGCGGCCCGAAGCTTTGCGCATGGGGTTCATCGCAGGTTTTCACGCTTCGGCCCTCCCGCCAGGCCCCCCTCCACGCTGCCCGCCACTACGGCCTTGGCATCGCCCGAGAGGTTGACGTGCTGCACCACGACGACCTGGTGCCCGCCCTTCCGCAGCCGCTCGAGGGCAAGCACGCCGAGTTGAAAAGTCCGGCATTATGGGGCTGTGGCCGGCTCCTTCCGTCTCATTTACCGCCGCCGCCAAATCTGCCTTGTCCTGCGGCGCCGCGCCGGGGTAGGGGCGCGGGATGTCATAGAGCAAGACACGCATCGGCGGTATCGCCGCTCTCGCTTGGGGTGTTTTCGACTGGGTTGCTACAAGGATCGGCGTGGCGGCCGGATCGGGAGTGGTCGGCGAGGTGGTCGCCTGACCGGCTGCTGCTTCCGGCACGTCGCCCGCAGGGCCGCCCTGTCCGGCAGGGCCGACGCATGAGATCAACGCGGTCAGTGCGCGGGGCGTCGTTAACGGAGAGAAGCTGGGATGGCGGCCCAGACCCATACACCTACGGCTGATGAACCAGACTTGGCTTCTTTTAGCGAGTTAGGCGCTTGTTCCTCGCTTGAGCGCCGCCTTGAGCTGGCTGATCTAGGAAGAAACTGGGCTCACGCGGGGGCTGGCTCGAGGGGCGCCAGCTCGACGGCGTAGCCGAGGTCGGCGAGCCGGCGGACGAGCCGCCGGGCCTGGGTCTCCCTGGAGCGCCGATCGAGGTGGCCGGGGCCGAGGTCCCGGTAGGCGGTGCCGTCCTTCAGCATGTGGTAGGCGGCGGTCAGGATCGAGGCCGCCACCGCGCACACCGCCTTCCTCGCGCCGCGGCGGGCGCGCAGGCGGTGGTACTGCGCCTGCAGGTAGCTGGCCTTCTTGCGGCTCGCCGCCCAGGCGCACTGGACGAGGGTGGTCTTGAGCCAGGGCGCGCCCTTGCGCAGCCGGGCGGAGAGGCGCTTGCCGGCGCTCTCGTCGTTGCGCGGGCACAGCCCGGCCCAGGAGACCAGATGACCGGCGGTCGGGAACCGGCCCATGTCGAGGCCGATCTCGGCCACGATCACCCGGGCCGCAAGCGCGCCGACGCCGGGGATCGAGGCCAACAGGTCGACCGCGGTGCTAAAAGGGGCGAGCCGCTCCTCGACCTCGCGGTCGATCCGCCCGATCGCCGCCTCCAGCGCATCGACCTGGTCGAGGTGCAGCCGCAGCAGGAAGCGGTGATGCGCCGTCACCCGACCGCGCAGGGCCTCCCGCAGCCGCTCCGGCGTCGCCGCGAGCCGCGGGTGGGCGAACGCCGCAAGCTTCTCGGGGTCGGTCTCGCCTGCCACCAAGGCCTCGAGCATCGCCCGGCCGCTCCTGCCCAGCAGGTCGGACAGCACCGCGTCGAGCTTGACGTTCGCGTCCTCGAGCGTCTTCTGCAGCCGCAGCACGTGGCTCGCCCGCTCGCGGACGAGCTGCTTGCGGGTGCGCAGGAGCGAGCGCAGCTCCTGCGTCGGCGCGTCCGGGACGAAGCTGGCGCGGACGAGACCGTGCGCCAGCAGCTCGGCGAGCCAGGTCGCGTCGTTCACGTCCGTCTTGCGCCCGGGCACGTTCTTGACCTGTGCCGCGTTCGCCAGCACCAGGTCGAACCCGCCCTCGGCGAGGACGTGCCAGACCGGCTTCCAATAGACCCCGGTCGCCTCCATCGCGACGTGGGTGCAGCCGTTCTCGCCCAGCCATGCCGCCAGGGCGAGCAGGCCCGCGGTCGTGGTGGCGAACGTCCGCACCTCCCGGGCGACCTTGCCGCCGGCGACCAGGCGCACGGCGGCGACCACGGTCGCCTTGTGTACGTCGAGGCCGGCGCAGCGCGGGTAAAGGACCTCCATGGCTCCCTCCTCTCGGCGCGCCGCCGGCGTGGGGCCCTCGGGGGAGGAATCTAGGAGACGTGCTCCGGGGCCGGACTCCGGCCCGTGGCACAATCGGGGGTGCTCGAGAGGCCCCGGGTCCAACTCATGCGCGGGCTCGTGTGCACCAAGACGAAGCCGACCTCGCCGCCGGCGGCGCCGCGCCACTCTATCCCGGTTTCATCCCCGGCGGGTCGGCGCACGCCGGTGAGCAACTCATGCGTTAGCGCCCCTGAGGGGACAGGGGGGCCGGTAGGGCCACCCGACCCCGAAACGTAGTCGTTCATCGCCGGGCCTGTCGTGTCATGAAGCACCGTGTTGTCACCGCCCTTCTAGCCGGCATCCTTCCGACCGGTCCCGGCGCCGATAGCGCCGTCGCCCACGATCTGGTGCGGCGATCGGAGCCGGCGGCCAACGCGGCCGTGGTGGCGGGCCCGGTCTCGGTCGCCGTCGTGTACAGCGGCAAGATCGACCGGGCGCGTTCGCAGCTGGCGCTCGTCGCCCCGAGCGGCACGCGGCGTGAGCTCGCCCTCGACGGCTCGGCGCCCCCCAACGTGCTGCAGGCGCCGGCGCCGATCGACCTCACGCCCGGCGCCTACGTGCTCCGCTGGATCGTCCTTTCCTCCGATGGCCACCTGACCCGCGGCGACATCCCGTTCCAGGTCGTTCCCACGGGTGGGCCTGGATCGACTTCGGACCCAGGGCGGTGATTGCTGGTGGAGCCACTGCTCGGCTTCCTGCTCGACCACCTCTCGGTACCGCTGCGTGGGCTGGCGGTGACGGCCCAATCGCTCGCCGTCGGCGGGGTCGCGTTCCTCCTCCTGCTCGCCGTCCCGATCGCGCCGTGCCTCGGTCCCGCGCTCGGCTCCGCCATCCTGCGTCGGGCCGGGCGCATCACCGCGTGGGCAGGACTGGCGGTGGCGCTGGTCTCTCTGGCGCGGATCGCCCTCCAGCTCGCCGCGCTTGTGGGCGAGGTCGGCATACCGCTGGGGCGGGCGCTCGGTGCCGGCTTCGTCGGCGCCTGGGGCGCGCAGACCGTGGCCGGCCTCGCGATCGCAGCCCTCCTCCGGTGGGGGCGCCGGCCGGCTGGCGCCGAGGCCATGGCGAGCCTGGCGATCGCCGCGCTCGCCATCATCGGCGGCAGCGTCGCGACCAGCCACGCGGCCGGGCGGCTCGATCTGGGGCTCCTGCTCGGCGTCGCCACGGCGCTCCACGAGCTGGGCGCCGC
The DNA here is from genome assembly GCA_963830775.1 of uncultured Alphaproteobacteria bacterium. Classification (GTDB taxonomy): domain Bacteria; phylum Pseudomonadota; class Alphaproteobacteria; order Geminicoccales; family Geminicoccaceae; genus CAWHNT01. The sequence continues at coordinate 5,184 of CAWHNT010000046.1, forward strand.
GGTCTGGATCGGTGGCCTGCCGTGCTTCCTCGCCGCGCTCGCCCTCGCGGGCGCCGACGGCGCGTCCCTGCGCGCGGTCGGCCGCCGCTACTCGCTGCTGTCGATGGCCGGCGTGGCCGCGGTCGCCGGCGCGGGAGTGGTGCTGGCCGTCGCCTACGTCGGGTCCTGGCCGGCCCTCTACGCCACGGCCTACGGCCTGACGACCGGGGTGAAGATCGCCCTGTTCCTGGCCTTGCTCGGCCTCGGCGCCGCGAACTACCGCGTGGTGGAACGGCTACGCCGCGACCCGACGACGCCGGCGCTTCGCCTGCGCCGCTTCGCCGAGGTCGAGCTGGGGATCGGCGTCGCGGTTTTCCTCACCGCAGCCTCGCTTACCTCGGCCCCGCCTAGCGTGGACGTCACGGAGGATCGGGTCACGCCCGGCGAGATCGCCGCGCGGGTCTGGCCGCCGGCGCCGCGGTTGCGGAGCCCTGCTTTTGGTGCCACCGACCTCTTCTCGCCGCTCCAGGTCCGGCCCGAGCCGCCGGAGGCGGCGCCCCGTGGCGAGCAGATGTCGCCGCCGACCTTCGGCGCCCCACCGCCCGGGGACTTGTTCGAAGCCGCTTGGTCCGAGTTCGCGCACGACTGGGCCGGGTTGCTCCTGCTCGCGATCGGCGGGCTGGCGATCGCCGAGCGGTGCGGGTTGCCCTGGGGCCGGCGGTGGCCGTTGCTGTTCCTGGCGTTCGCGATCTTCCTGGCCGTGGAAGCGGACACGGCGATCCGGCCGCTGCCTGACCTCGGGCCCTCGAAGGACCTCGCCGGCACCGGAGACGCGCAGCACCGTGTGGTCGGGTGGCACTCCGCGACGGTCCTGGCGGCCCTGGCCTTGACCCTTCTCGGCTTGTGCGAATGGGGCGTACGAACGGGCTGGATCAGGGACCCGCGCGCCGCCCAGGTCTTCCCGCTGGCGTGCGGCGGTGTCGCGCTACTGCTCCTTTCGCGTGGCCACACCGCCTCCGACCCTAAGGGGGCGCTTCTCGTCGCGATCAGCCACGATCTGGTGGCTCTGCTGGGCCTCGGGGCAGGGTCGTCACGCTGGATCGAGCTGCGCATGGCGGGGTCGCGGGCCGGCCAAATCGCGGGGTGGGTCTGGCCGGCGTGCTTCCTCGCGATCGGCCTCGTCCTGCTCGGCTACCGGGAGGCACCGTAGCCGGTCGGGACTGCTGGGTCGTGCGCCGCCGCGCGGCCTGAGCACGACCTGCCATAGCGTTCAGGCACCGACAGCCGCCGCGAGCCGCTCAGCCTTCCAGTCCCATGGCAAGAGCTGCTCGAGCTCGTGGGCCTTGCTCCGGCCCGAGACCATGCGCTCGAGCACGTCGGTAAGCCGGTTCCGCGTCGCAGCTTCGTCCAAGCTAGCGCAGGCACTTGCGCTAACCGGCTTCCAACGCCTCCCTCGCCATCCGCAGCAACAGCCGCTCCATGGCCCGCATCGCAAGCACCTTACGGTGCACAGGTGGTGCAGCAGCATGGGGTCAGCCGAAGCAGTGCATCAGCGGATTAGGCCAAGCCTGCCTTGCGGCAGATCGCGAGCAGCGCACGGCGACGGCCCAGCTCCTCTAGCGCCAGCCTGTCGACGTCGCTCAGCGGCTTGGAGCACACGCAGCCCGTCTATCCGCTCCTCTGTCTCCTTCGCGGCCTCGGCTACCGTGGCGCACCGGCCGGGAGAGACAACCATGAGCTCGCTTGGCCTGCCAGTTGCCGGGCAGCGGTAGTGCTCGACCACCGACCTGTAGACCCTCCTGCCTCTGGCGTTTTGACCCTGATCTGCATCGCACCAGTCCGCCACGGACCCCCTTGCTCTAAGCTTCAAGTGCTTGCGCGGTAACGGCCCTCTCCGAGAGCGGCCGTCCGACACCCGCGCGCGCCTGCGCGTATCGGGCGCGTATCGGGGGGATAGGGGCCGTTCCGCCCCTTTTAGGGTGTGAACCCTGTGCACTCCGGCCCCCCTCGCGCGCGTGCGCGTACCGGTGCGCATGGCCCTCGCGCGCGTGCGCGTACCGGTCCACGTCTCGCGCGCGTGCCTTTTCAGGCGTCCAAATCGGTCGAGCTAGCTGTAGCGGCGGGCGTGGGCGGTCATGCCGCCTTCGGCCCAGCAGGCGGCCGCGGAGGTGGCAGCGGGATAGAGCCCGTCCGGGTGCAGCGCATCGCCTGATCGCGCCAGAGACCCGCGTGACCCCCTCGAGCGCCAGACGGGCGGCCTCGGTCCGGCCGCTCACCAGCAGCTCGTGCACTTGGTCGAGCCGGCAGCCGTAGCAGGGGCAGGAGAGCGGAACCGATGGCCTCTCATGGCGCACACCGTTCTAGTGACCGTTGTGGTTCACCACCTGAAACCGTGGTGGTTAGCCCTCTCGACCGTTGCAGTACCGTTCCAGATGACCGTGGTAGTGTGTGTCCCCCTATAAGGGGGGACACCACCACGACCACCACGACCGGAACGGCAACGGTCTCTGCCGAGGACCCCATCAGACGACCCTCCGGAGGCCGGTGAGCTTGTTTCCATGCGGTGACCACGCGACGGTCTGGTTCGCGAGCAGCCGGCCCTCGCCAAGCAGCTCGTTCATCGCCTCCTTCAGCTCGCGGTCGCTGTGGCCGTTGACGAGGCCGAGCGCTCTCATCTGCTTGGGCGCATACTTCGTGCTGTTGGCCGAGTGCGAAACGTTGATGCCCATGGCATCCAAGCGCTCCAGCGCGCCCAGGAAAGCCTCGCGCACCTTCCTCCTCTTCGCCTCCACCTCGCACCGCTCATCCAGCGTCATGAGCGTCGGATCGGCGACGCGGAACGCCCCATCACGCCACGTCAGCTCGAGGCTGTCCTTGGCCGCATAGTTGGCCTTGGAGCGCATCAGTACCCGGCGCGGGTCGTTGAGGTCCGGCTCTTCTCCGTCCTTCGGTGGCGGCGGCGGAGCGAGATAGAGGCGGGCCCGAGGTTTGTTCTCCCATGCGCCGCAGCCGGTGAACTCGCTGGTGCCGGCCTTGTTTGGGTGGCCGAGCAGGAAGACGGAGCCCTTCACGGGCCGCACAAGGCGGAGCAGGAGGTTGAGGAAGTAGGTTGCCTCGGAAGGATCGTTGACGTTGCCGCCAAAGAGGTCGGCGATGCCGTCGAGCATGAGGAGGCCGGGCCGCAGGTCGCAGATCGCGTCGGTGAGATCGGCAAAGAACCCGGTCGGAGCCAGGCCACCGTTCCTGCTCTTGGCGACGAGCAGGTTCTCGTCCGCGCCAAGACGGGGCAGATAGGTGAAATCTGTGAAGGCAGAGAGAGGCTTGTTCATAGCGTCGGCGGCCGACGCCATCCGTCGGTGTAGTTCGTCTTCATCGTCTTCGCAGTAGATGCCAAGCACCTTCTGTCGGACGACCGGCATACCCAGCCAATGGCCTCCGATAGAGGCGGCCATGCTCAGCCCGATGCCGAGCGTCGTCTTTCCGCCACCGCCACGGCCATAAAGGCTGGTGATATGACCGTGCGGCACCCACTGCGGGACAAGCCAGCTCCGTGGCGGGATCGCCCTTCCGTCGAGGCTGGCGGCTTTCCGCGGATCGAGTTGAGATACCCACGAGCCCTCGACTGGCTCTTCCCGGAACCCTGCCGGCGGCTCTTGGTGCTTCACCCGGCCAGCCTCCGGGCCCGTAGGACGTCGTTCGCGTCCTTGGCCGCGATGGGCCGGATTAGCCGGGCATCTCGGCCCTCGCGCCGGAGCCGCAGCACCGCCTCGCGGGCCCGCTGCATGCCGACGTCGTCGACGTCGGCGACCACCTGCACCTCGGTGAACCGAGCCGGCAGCACGAGCTCGACCATGTTGCCGGCGTTGAGCGCTGCCCAGGTCGGGACGCCGCTCAGCTCGCGGTAGGCCAGCGCATCCTCGACGCCCTCGGTGACGGCGAGCAGCGGCCCCGGCGCCTCGAACAGGCGGCGAGCAGTTGCCCTTGGTCGGGCCGAGCCCGCGGCGCTCGACCTTGCCCGTCGAGCGCGGGCCTGATGCGCCAGACGCCGACCACGAGCCCGCCCGACCGCGGCGTTGACGGGAGCGATGATGCAGCCGGTCGGTCTGCTCCCCACGGGCAGCACGGGTGCCAGCGCAGCCGGTCGTGGTTCCAGCGCGCGATGCCGCGGCGCTCGCGGAGGTAGCGCCAGGCGGTCCGGCGCGCCGGGCCAGATGTCCTGCGCCTCGCGCCATAGCTCCTGCGCCAGCTCCCGGTTGCGCTCGTTCGGCTCGCTGCAGGCTCACTGGCGAGCACTCGACCACCGGGACGGGTCGGGGGCCCGCCACCGCTCCGTGGTCTGGAGGGCTCCCCAGGCGGCGGCAGCTGCCTCTCCAGCCGCAGCGGTGGCAGCACCAGGTTGCGGAGCCCTCGGGCTCGACCTTCACCGCCAGCGCGTCATCGCCCTTCCGCGGCTTGTCGGGGCGCACTGCGGGCAGGGGCAGCGATGCTCGCCGGGCTGCTCGCGGCGGAGGCGGATGCCGAGCTCGGCAAGCGTGCTCATGCTTCACCGCCCTGCCGCAGCGGTGCCGCCAGCGTGTTGAGCCGGCCCATGTCGGAGCCGAGTCCGGCCATCTCGTGCTTCGAGGACGGCGGCAAGCTGCCGGAGCTCGCTAAGCACGCCTTCGACCTCGAGGATGCGCTCGCCGATGCGCCGCAACCGGGCGCAGGCGTTCTCAGGCGAGACGGCGCCTACCGCCGACGCGCCTGCCGTGCTAATGTCGTGGGGTCTGCTCGTGCTCGCGAAGCAAACCGCGACGCCCGTCGGGTTCGGCCCCTGGCGGGCGTTGCCACGTCTGGGCATGAGCTTGCCTCATGCCGCCTGTTGGCCGACGAATGCGCGAAGATCGGTCAGGCGGTAGAGACACCGGCGTCCGATCCGGATCGGCTTCGGGCCGATCCCGATGCGCGCCCATCGTTCCAACGTAGGTACCGAGTTCCTCAGGAAGCGGGCGGCCTCGTCGCGCGTGTAGAGCACATCCTGGTCCGTAAGGGGCAGCCCTACCATTTCACTGGACTGCTTCATCATCCGTTCTTGACCCTTCATGCTGCATCGTGATGGCAGCACTCCTTTCGCAAGCGCCCGGATCGAAAGCTAAGGGGAACTTTCGACCTTCTTGGTACGCTTTTTCCCCCTGCGCGCCCGCCGCGCCGGGCTCGATTCTCGCAGCTTGTCGGCTGTGAGCGCGGCACCTGTAATCAGTCCGACCGCTTCGCTCACAAACTCGCCGCCGAGGTTTGGCTCCGTGGATGATCCTCCAGGAGGTGTTCCCGCCGCCGCAGGACTACCTTTCTCTGCTTCCCAGAAGCCTTTCAGCATTTCCGTTATATTATCACGTGGCCAGACACGTTTCTGCGAGTCCAATTCGGGCCACGATCGGACGACCATCTCCCCTACTTGCGCCAGGTATGCTAGACCTTTGCCAAAATGAATTGAGTCCGTATCATAACTACGAGCATGTACAAAAAGACCGGACTGAAGGCTAGTAGAGAGACTATCCCATGTTTTGAAAAGCCCTTTCGCCTTAGAGATAAAATCCATCACGTGCATATTCCCAGCATTGTTTCGACGCAGCTCGTCGCTGATCCAGCTAGTTCGACATCTACCATTATCTCGGATAGCGCCGACCCGTTCAGTTCAAATTTCTGCGCTAGGTTCTTAATTGCGTCGGGAGGAATTGGCCCGCTGGTACGACCTATCGTTATCCGCCCCCAAGGGGTGGGCGACGGCCGAGCGGAGGCTTCTTTGACATCCGAATCTCCCGATCGCCTACCGTAGAGGATCAAGCCCCAACCCTGCGAGGCGAGTTCATCTGGTGGAGCAGGGCCGCCCCGAAGGACGGCCCCTGTCCGATCGTCGCGGCGCAGCGACAGGCTCAACCCAGCGCCGGCACTTCCAGCTGCGCCAGCTTTCTCTTCATCAGCCGTCGGTGGCCGACGTCGCGCGCCAGCGCTTCCATCCTCGCGAGGATGGCGCTGATGCGGGCGAGCGCCTGATCGAGGGTCCGGCTGCGCTTGCGCCTCATGCCGACGCCTCCGGTGCCAGCCGCAGCGACAGGTTGGGCTCGCCTGCGGGCTCTTCCGTCCCGGTGTCCTCAACCATCACCTCCATGCTGAGCAGCGTGTCCAGGTTCTCGACCTCGCACTCCAACTGCTCGGCCAGTAGCGGTGATGAGCGTTGCCTCGTCAAAGCGGCCGAGGTTCTCGTGCAGCACCCACAGCGCCCGGCCACGTCCCGAACGCCGTCTGCGATCGGCTCGGCCGGCACGCGGTCGCCCGGCAGCCCGACCTTCAGGTGGCGAGCTTCCGGCTGCGGACGTGGGTTTCGGTGCAGCCACGGCTTGGGTCTCAGCCATGGGGCTGCCCTCTGGCCAGCCGCTCGACCGTCGCCAGCGCGTTCTCCAGCGCAGCTTCCATGTCGTCGTTGGGCAGGCTCGACCCGCACCAGTGATGCAGCATCCGGAGCTGGTCACGCGCCCCTGCCGCGGTGCAGGCGGGCGTGGTGCCGATCAGGTTCTCCAGCTCCAGCGCCCCTGCCACTCCGTGCAGTCCTGCAGCTCGCGGGCGCCCGGCCCGGGGCCGTTGCACCAGGCAACCAGCGCTTCCCACTCGGCGTACCAGGCAGGGTGCGGGTCAACTGCCTCGTCGGTGAGTGCCGATGGTGCGCCCAGCGCCACCCCGGCGCCGAGGGCCGCAACACCACGCAGCAAGGCACGGCGGGAGGTAGCCTGTTCGGAGGTCGAGCGGGCGGTTACGATGCCCTGCGTCATCGGTGTGGTCCTTCACATCGGTGGCAGCCGCCCTGCTGCAGCAACAGCCGGATGGCCGGGCGCCGGTCTCGTTGACGGAGGCCGGTCCCTCTCATTGCCGGGCACCGCCCGGCGCGGATGCTCAGCCGGTCGCCCGGCGCGGCATGGCGATGATCCTTTCCGGTTCCCCCTCGACGAGCGCCAGCACATGCCGGGCCCAGCGGCCGGCAGCCTCGACCCGCTGGCGCCAGTAGTCGCCGCGGTCGTAGGTGGCGGCGAGCTCGTCGCCGATCGCGTGGTTGAGGAGCAGTTCGGACATCTGCGGGTCGACGCCGAGCCGGCCAAGGCCAGTGCGCACGGTCCGGCGCAGATCGTGCAGCGTCCAGCGAGCAAGCCTAGCGGTGGAGCTTGCGTTGTGCACGGCCTTGAGCCGCTGGCTGAAGCCCGAGATGGGCAGACCTCTTCTGCCCGGGAATACGAGATCGTTACGGGCAAGTCGGGGCAGGTCCGCAGAATGCGGGCCAACTCCGGCGCTACCGGCACCCGATGTGCACGGCCCGACTTCGTAACCTCAGCCGGAATGGTCCATACGCCCGCGTTCACCTCAAGGTCCGACCAGCGCATGAGCGCGGTCTCGGTGCGCCGCTGGCCAGCGAGAAGTAGGGTGCGGAGGTAGGCGGCGAAGACTGGATCGTCCGAGGCATCGAAGGCGCTCCAAGCCGCCCGCAGTTCCCAATCCTCAAGAGCGCGGCCGGTTCGATCGAGGCGCTCAGCGCGACTGCGCCGCTGCCGACGCCATCCTGCCAGCGGGTTCGCCGTCACAAGACCTTTTTCGGCGGCCCACGAGCAGAAGGTCGAAAGGCGAGCGCGGAAGTAGGCCCCGGCCCCTGCCCCGTAATTGCGTGCTACGGCCTCGATCCGCTCAACCAGCGTGGCCCGATCAAGCTCCGCGAGATCGCGCCGGAGATCGGCGGCCAGACCTCGCCTGAGCGTACTCATAATCTGGCCTGCCTTCGCGAGCTTCCGGCCCTCTATCTCCTGGCCGTAACGGTCCAGCGCTGCCGAGACGATTGCCCGTTCGCGGCGGCGGACCTCGCGCTTGCGCTCGGCTGGGTCCTCGCCGCGGGCCACGGCGCCGAGATGCACACCGGCGGCCGTGCGGGCCTCGGCCAAGCCGAGAGCAGCCACCTCACCCAGCGTGAGCCAACGGAGCTTGCCCTGGCGACCGCCTCCAGCGCGGTAAAGTAGTACGAACTGCTTGCGGCCAGACGGGTAGATGCGCGCCGCAAGGCCGGGCCGCTCGCTGTCCCAGAGCAGCACGTGCGACTTGTCTGCGGGACAGGTCGCCTCCGCAATCCGCTGCATCGTCAGCCGCACACGCTTGGTCAGCACCGCCGCACTCCGGCTCAGCCCGCTAACGCTCCGCTAACACATGCATGAGGGCTAGGGACGGCCCATGCGGCCGCATGATGGCGCCAACCACATGATAGTCAACAGCTTTGCGGACCAGCGAGGGACCTTGATGGCAGGTGCAGGTTCTGGTAATACTTTTGGTAAGGGTGAGGTCGAAAGTTCAATCCTTTCTGGCGGCACCAGTTCTTCCGGGCACGGCGATGGCGGCGATAGTCAATACCGAGCGGATCGTGGGACGGCTCCGGGAGGCAGGGCTCTCGGCGGCGCAGTCCTATGCCTTTGCACGGCTCCTGGCCGACGTGCGCTGCCCAGGCTTCGACCGCGCCATCGCGCACCAGGACCTCGTCACCGCCGGCTACACGGTAAAGCAGGCCGACGTTCTGATCGACGGGGCGGTCGAGATGGTATTGGCGCAGGATCCGCAGTCGGTTTAGGTGCGCTGAGCCTTCCGGCGCATGAAGTGAACACCAAAGAGTCCGGCTCAACTCCATGGCGTCCCTTGCGGAAAGAGTCCAGCCCGCTCCCGCCGTGCGGCCTTCCGGTGATGTTGATATCCGCTATAAGCGGTACGGGGATGTTACTGCGCTGGTTCTTCCTCCCGTCTGCAGGTGCCGATGGGCTAGGAAGGACCGCGTGAGTGTGTTCGTGCGCTGTGCGCGTGCGCCTCGGCAGCAACAGCTCGGAGAACGAGCTTGGATTTCCGCGACCTCCTGTGGGTAGTCGGCGTGTGGCTGTCGATGGCAGCCACGATCCTTGCGACCCTGCGCGGGTTGGTCGAGGTGCTCCTGTAGCGGGCACAGCGCTGGCTTTGCCTTTGCATCCCGGTACACCGGGTTCATGATTCATCCCACGCCGCAGCCCGACACCTTCTATGCTGCAGGGTGCCGCGGGGCATGCGGTCGGGAGGGAGCCATGCTGTTGCTGGAGCTGGCGGGGCTCGTCGGCCTCGCTGCGGTAGTGATAGTTGCCGCCTATGCTCTGGCGCTGCAGAACGAGCGCTGGCGCGGCGGCAAGTAGTCGGCCCGGCCGCGCCGCTACCCCGGCGGCGGGCCGTCCTCGGACGTCTCAACCTTACCCACCAGCACACTCCCCGCCGGGATGGTCATCGTGCAGACGAGACCGTCCGGGGCGAAGTCCATGGTGACCGAGCCGTCGAGATCGTGCTGCAGGCCCTGCTCGATCAGGGTGCGGCCGAAGCCGCGTCGGGTCGGGACCGTAACCGGCGGGCCATTGCACTCCCGCCAGCGCAGATGAAGGGCAGGTGCCGCGCCGGGCAGGCCGTCGAGCTGCCAGGAGAGCTCGAGCCGCCCCTCCGGCAGCGACAGCCCGCCATGCTTGGCGGCGTTGGTCGCCAGCTCGTGCAGGACGAGGCCCAGCGCCAGCGCCGCCTTGGGGTTCAAGGTGAGGTCCGGCCCGGCAAGCTCGGCCCGCACGCCGTAGGGTGCGAGCTCGGCCGCCGCCAGCGGCCGCAGGCCAGCACCGCGCCACTCGCTCTGGGTCAGGAGGTCGTGCGCGGTCGCCAGGGCAGCCAACCGGCGGGTGAACACCTCGCGCGCCTCGTCCAGCCCGCGGTCGCCCGAGAGGCTGCGCGCAGCCACGACCCGCACCACGGTAAGGGTGTTCTTGACCCGGTGGCTGAGCTCGTGGAGCAGCAGGCGCTGACGCTCCTCGGCCTCGCGGCGCTGGGTGACGTCGCGGAGTGCCCCCACCATGCGGACCAGTCGCCCGGTCTCGTCGTAGACAAGGCAGTCGCGCTCCGAGATCCAGACATAGCCGTCGGGACGGAGGAACCGGTACTCGTCGGCCCAGAACTCGGCCCGCCGCTCGATGGCGTGATCGAGGCCCGACTGGGCCCGGCCGCGATCCTCGGGGTGGATCAGCTCGTCCCAGCGTTCCCAGGACGTCCGCATGTCGGCGGCCTTCACCGGCTCGATGCAGTCCGGCGGATGACCGATCACGGTGCTCAGATTGTCGCCCCAGAAGACCCGGTCGCGGGCCAGATCCCATTCCCAGACCACCTCGCTGCTGGCGCGGGCGATGAGGCGGAAGCGCGCCTCGCTCTGGCGCAGGGCGGCCGTGGTCTCCTCCTGCTCGGCCTGGCGGCGCCCGATCTCCTGCGCCATCCCGTCGAACGCGGCCCCGAGGGCGCCGAACTCGCCCCGCCAGCCCGCGAGGCCCGTCCGGGCGTCGTAGTCGCCGCTGCGCCAACGGGCGGCCGCCGCCAGGAGCCGGTCCACGGGCCGGGCCAGGAAATGCCGGCCGGCGAGGTAGGCCAGCAGGAGAGCCAGCACGAACCCGGCCGCGATCCAGGCGAACCCCCGTCCTGTCGCCCGGTCGACCGCGGCGAAGGCCTCCTCGGCCGAGAGGCCGGCGCTCACATAGGGGCGACGGAGCGGGACGCTCGGGACGTAGCCCAGGATACGCCGCGTGCCGTCCTGGCTCACGATCTCCTCGGTGCCGGGAGCGGGGGCGGTCACGAGACGGAGGAACGGCTGCGGGATCGGGGTGCCGACGAACCGCTCCGGCAGGGGCTCGCGGGCCAGGATCGTGCCGTGCCGGTCGGCGATCGTGACCGAGCCGCCCGGCGGCAGGGCCCGGCGGGCCAGCTGCTCGCCCAGCCAGCGCAGGTCGAGCGTCGCCACCACCGCGCCGACGATGGCGCCGGCATCGTCGCGCACCGGCAGGGCCAGGGGCAGGACGGGCTGCTGCAGCACGCTGGCGATCGTGTAGTCGCCGACCACGAAGCCGCCCGACCTCAGCACCTCCTGGAAGTAGGGACGGTCCGCCAGCCGCAGCCCGGGCGGTGCGGGGGAGTTGCGGCAAGCCACCCTGCCCGCGAGGTCGAGGGCCGCAATCGAGCGTACATGCGAGACCCGCGGCTGCAGGGTGGCGAGGAAGGCGGCGCACGGCCCGGCGTCCAGGGCCCGCACCGCGGGCACCTCGGCCACAGCCGTGAGCAGGCTGTGCACGCCTTCCAGGATCTGGCTCAGCTCGGAGGCGGCGAGCTCCGCCTGGCGCAGGGCCAGCTCGCGGACCTCGGCCTCGCGGCTGCGCCGCAGGTCCAGCTCGTTGTAGGCCTGGATCGCAAGCGCCGGCAGGAGGGCCACGACCACCAGCAGGAACAGGCGCTGCGCTAGGGTCAAGATACCTCCGGGGCTGCATCGGCCCGCCCGAGCAGCGGGAGATGAGCCTCCGGAAGGCGGGCTGTCCAGCCCGCGCGCGACGGCGATGCGGGGTCGGCCAGGACCTTACGCCCTGCGGTGGTCGGGCCTTACGCGTCGCGCTGGAGCAGGTTCTCGATGCCGTCCCGCAGCGCCCGCTCCTCGACCGGCTTGCTCAAGGCGGGCGTTGCCTGCAGCCGCGGGTGGCTGAACGTGCTCGTGTCGCGCGCGGTGACCAGGACGAACGGCACCTCCATCAGATCCAGGCGCTCGATCACCGGGGTGACGATGCCGTCACGAAGGTTGATATCGAGGACGGCAGCGTCAGGTCGCTCATGCCGGAGGAGGACCAGGGCCTCGGCCACCGAGCCTACCGGTCCCAGCACGTCGCAGCCCAGGCGGTAGAGGAGGATCTGGAGATCGAGCGCAATCAGGAACTCGTCCTCGACCAGCAGGATCTTGGCCCCGTTGAGCCCGCTGGCCTTGCGGCTTCCCTCGCCCTCGGCGCCAGTGCCGGGTGCCGCCATCAGCGCCATGGCCTCGCTCGCCGTCAGGGCAAGGCATCGCGGGCGGGGGGTATGGTCCGGGTGGGAGGTCCGTATGCTCATCGGGAGTGGGCTCGTCCGCGGGTGCCGAAGCCCGGCGTTCGTGGCGGGGGAACCAGGCCTCTGGCAGTGCTGGCCACGATCGCTCTCCCTGACCGGACCGGAAACCGAGGCCGTTCATTCGCGCGTACCATCGTACGCTCCGCCCTGGGAGTGAACATCCCTACCGCTTTCTACCAGTGCGGCAGAAATGCTGCGAGCACGATGTGACAGGAAAGTTACGCCTTGTCCCTGCACCTTGAAGGGTACGCGCTGATCGGCGACCGCGAGACGGCGGCCCTGGTCGGGTCCGACGGCTCGATCGACTGGCTCTGCTGGCCCCGCTTCGATTCCGGCGCCTGCCTCGCGGCCCTCCTGGGCAGCCCCGAGCACGGACGCTGGCTGATCGCACCCGTGAGCCCGGCCCGAGTCACCCGGCGTTACCGCCCGGGCACCCTGATCCTCGAGACCTGCTTCGAGACCCACGAGGGTGTCGTCACGCTCATCGACTTCATGCCGCTGCGAGGCTCGGCCTCGGACCTGGTCCGCCTTGTCATGGGCCAGAGCGGGCGGGTGCGGATGCGCATGGAGCTGATCCTCCGCTTCGATTACGGCTCCATCGTCCCCTGGGTGCGTCGCGATGCCGACGGCTCGCTGGAGGCCGTGGCCGGCCCCGACCGGGTCAGCCTGCGCACCGCCGTGCCGCTTCGCGGTGAGAACCTGCACACCGTGGCCGAATTCGAGGTCGCGGCCGGCGAGACCGTCGACTTCACCATGACCTACACGGCCTCGCACCTGCCGCCGCCATCGCCGCTCGAGGTCCCGGCGGCACTGGCCGACACCGAGAGCTTCTGGACCGGCTGGTCCGCCACCTGCCGCGAAGCGGGCGAATGGACCGAGGCCGTCCGGCGCTCGCTGATCACGCTGAAGGCACTCACCTACGCACCGACCGGCGGCATGGTCGCGGCACCCACCACCTCCCTGCCGGAGCAGCTGGGCGGCTCGCGCAACTGGGACTACCGCTACTGCTGGGTGCGCGACGCCACGCTCACGCTCATGGCGCTGATCAATTCCGGCTACCACGACGAGGCCCATGCCTGGCGCGGCTGGCTCCTGCGCGCGATCGCCGGCAGCCCCTCCCAGGTCCAGATCATGTACGGGATCGCGGGCGAGCGGCGCCTCACCGAGTGGGAGGTGCCGTGGCTACCTGGCTACGAGGGCGCCGCCCCGGTGCGGATCGGCAATGCCGCGCACGGCCAGCTCCAGCTCGACATCTATGGCGAGGCCATGGACGCGGCGCATCAGGCCCGCCGCGCCGGGCTGGCGCCGGAGCCCACGGGCTGGGCCCTGCAGCAGGCCTTGCTCGAGCACCTGGCGACGATCTGGCGCGAGCCGGACGAGGGCATCTGGGAGGTCCGCGGACCGCGCCTGCCACTTCACCCACTCCAAGGTGATGGCCTGGGTCGCGTTCGACCGTGCCGTGAAGGACGCCGAGGAGTTCAAGCTCGACGGGCCGGTGGAGCGCTGGCGGGCCTTGCGCGACGAGATCCATGCCGAGGTCTGCCGCCACGGCTTCGATCCGGGTCTGGGCTCGTTCGTCCAGGCCTATGGCTCGCGCCAGCTCGACGCCAGCCTGCTGCTCCTGCCGGTCGTGGGCTTCCTTCCGCCCGAGGACCCGCGCATCCTGGGCACCATCGCCGCCGTCGAGAGCCGGCTGCTCAGGGACGGGCTCGTCCTCCGCTACGACACGGCCGAGGTCTCCGACGGGCTGCCCGCGGGCGAGGGCGCCTTCCTCCCCTGCAGCTTCTGGCTCGCCGACGCCTACGTCCTGACCGGCCGGATGGCGGAGGCCCGCGCCCTCTTCGAGCGCCTTCTCGGCTTGCGCAACGATGTCGGCCTGCTGAGCGAGGAGTACGACGTCGGCGCCCGTCGCCTGGTCGGCAACTTTCCGCAGGCCTTCTCCCACCTGGCCCTGGTCAACACCGCCCACAACCTCTCCCGCTTCGCCAAGCCCGCCGAGCAGCGCGCCGACGGCTGAGCGGCTGTTCTTGAACGACTGTTACGGAACCCCATCTGTGCGGGTGGAAGGAGCAGGCGATGGCGCGGCCGCGCGAGTTCGACGAGGACGAGGTGCTGGAGAAGGCCTTGGCCGTCTTCTGGGCCAAGGGCTTCGAAGGTGCGACCGTCGACGACCTGGAGCAGGCCACCGGCCTCGGCCGCGGCAGCCTCTACGGTGCCTTCGGCGGCAAGCATGAGCTGTTCCTCAGGGCTTTCGGCCGCTACGGGGTCGATGGGGCCGGGAAATGCCCCTTGGCGCAGCCGGGGGCCGGGCGGGCCGGGATCATCACCTTCTTCCGCGAGGCCGGCCGCGAGGCGCTGGCCGACCGCGACCGGCGCGGCTGCATGGTCACCAACTGCGCGGTCGAGCTTGCGGCCGCGGACACCCAGGTGGCGGCCCTTGTCGCCCGCCATCTCGACCGCCTGGAGCGCGGGTTCGAGGCGGCCGTCCGCGAGGCCCAGGCGCGAGGCGAGATCGCGGCCGGGCGCGACCCGGTCCGGGTGGCCCGCTTCCTCACCGTCTGCCTGCAGGGGATGCAGGTCCTGGCCCGGGCCCGGCCCGATGCGGCGTGGCTCGAGGACGTCGTCGCCGCGGTCGACGAGGCGCTGGGATGAGCGCCTCTTTTTCTCGCTCAGTTCTTGACTGTACCTTAAAGAACCAGGAGGGTTCGATGTCCACGCAGACCGATACGCTGTTCAAGCCCGGCCACGCCGGTGCCATTCCTGTAGCCAACCGGGTGTTCATGGCGCCGATGACCCGCAACCGGGCCGACCGGGCCGGTGTGCCGGGCAAGATGGCGGTCGAGTATTACCGCCAGCGCGCCGGTGCGGGCCTGATCGTCACCGAGGCCACCCAGGTGAGCCCGCAGGGCCAGGGCTATCCGCTCACCCCCGGCATCCACAGCGAGGAACAGGTGGCAGCCTGGCGGCGGATCACCGATGCCGTGCATGGCGCCGGCGGACGGATAGCGCTCCAGCTCTGGCATGTGGGCCGGATCAGCCATCCCTCGCTCCAGCCGGAAGGCGGGCTGCCGGTCGCACCCTCGGCGATCGCGCCCGAGGGGCAGAGCATCACCTACGAGGGCATGCAGCCCTTCGTGACGCCGCGGGCGCTCGAGACCGACGAGGTCCCGGGCATCGTCGAGCAGTTCCGGCACGGTGCCGAGCTGGCGAAGCAGGCCGGCTTCGACGGCGTCGAGGTGCATGGCGCCAACGGCTACCTGATCGACCAGTTCCTGCGCGACGGCAGCAACCGGCGCAGCGACCGCTATGGCGGCTCCATCGAGAACCGCCTGCGCCTCCTGCTCGAGGTCACCGAGGCGGTCACCGGCGTCTGGGGCCCGGACCGCGTGGGCGTGCGCCTGTCGCCGCTGAACCCCTTCAACAGCATGACGGACAGCGACCCGGCCAGCCATTTCGGCCGTGCCGTGGCGGCCCTGAACGGGCTGGGCCTCGCCTATCTCCACCTGGTCGAGCCCGGCCCCGGCGCCGAGGGCCAGGACATCCTCACCCGCATCCGGGCGAGCTGGACCGGCTTCTACGTCGCCAACGGCGGCTACACGCCGGACACCGCCGCCCTGGCGCTGGCCAGCGGCCATGCCGACGCCGTGGCCTTCGGCAAGCCCTACATCTCGAACCCCGACCTCACCGACCGCGTGCGCGGCAACGCCCCTCTCACCAGCCCCGACGTCGCTACATTCTACATGGGCGGTGCCAAGGGCTACGTGGACTACCCGGCGCTGAGCCGGGCTGCCTGACGTCCTTCCGCTGGCAGGCACAGCAGGTCGTCTGTAATGTGGGCTGCGCCGGCAGGAGCAGCCTCTACAAGCTTGAAGGACGCCTGATGGAGAACGGACCCGACAGCATCGTGCTGCGCTACCTGCGCAAGATCGATGCTGGGCAGGACGCAGTGCGGGCCGAGCTTGTGGACGTCAAGCTGCGGCTCAGCGCTCTCGAGCAGCGCGCGGTGCTTGTGGAGCGCGGCCTCAACCTGCTGCACGAGGATCGCGGACGCGTCGACGTCCGGCTGGATCGGATGGACGAGCGGATCGGCAGGATCGAGCGACGTCTCGAGCTGACTGAAGCGGACCAGTGAAGCACCGCTGGCTGCTTGTCGGGCCGGAAGAGCAATGGGAAAGGACGGGGAGGTGGACGTGAGTCGATTCGCGCCAACGAGCGCATCGCATGGCACAATGGGCGCTACGTGCCCGAAAGCCAGGTGCTGATCCCCTTCCGCGACCGCGGCGTCATCTATGGCGATGCCGTGTTCGACACCACCCGCAGCTTCGGGCATCGGCTGTTCAAGGTCCGTGAGCATCTGGACCGGCTCTACCGCTCGCTGCGCTATCTCCGCCTCGACCCCGGCCTGTCGCCGGCCGAGCTGGCCGGGATCACCGAGGAGGTGTTCGAGCGCAACCTGCATCTGCTGGGCCCGGACGAGGACTACTGGATCAGCCAGCGGATCACCCGCGGCCTGACCAAGGGCATCGACAGCCCCTTCGAGCAGGACGGCCCGACCGTGATCGTCGAGTGCCTGACGCTTCCCTTGCGCCAGCGCTCGCGCCACTTCCGCGACGGCATCCGGGTGGTGACGCCGCCCAGCCGCCGCACCCCGCCCGAGGCGCTGAGCCCGCGCGCCAAGACCCACAACTACCTCAACCTGATCCAGGCCGAGCAGGAGGTCCGCAGCCTCGACCCCGAGGCCTGGGCCGTGCTGCTCGACACCAGCGGCAACCTCTGCGAGGGCCAGGGCTCCAACATCTTCCTCGTCCGCGATGGCGAGCTGCTGACCCCGCGCGAGCGCTTCGTGCTGCCCGGCATCAGCCGCCAGACCGTGATCGACCACGCAAGGCAGCTCGAGATCCCGTTCCGCGAGGCCGACCTCGACCTCTACGACGCGCTCACCGCCGACGAGGCCTTCCTCACCTCGACCAGCCTGTGCATCTGCCCCGTGACCACCATCAACGGTCAGCGCATCGGCCGTCCCGACCAGGTCTACGGCCCCGTCACCCAGCGCCTGGTCGATGCCTATCGCCAGTTCGTCGACCACGACTTCGTGGCCCAGTACCTCAAGCACCTGCCGGAAGACGGAGCAAATCCAGGTGACCGATGGTGAGCTGGGACAGGCCGCTCCGGATGCGGGCGGCCCGCTCCTCGCGCCATGCCAGAATGGCCCCCTCCTGCTCCGGGGCCATGACCGCGGCCGCTGCGGCATAGCCTTCCAGCAGCTCCTGCTGCAAAGGGCCGTCACCGGGGCCCAGCCGCCAGTCGCTCGGGGCGAGCTCGGCCCCGGGCAGCAGCCTTGCCAGGGCCGGCGCCGCGTCCGGCCCCAGCGCCGGGCCGAAGCCCTTGTCGGTGCGCTGGTGCCGGTTGACGAGGTCCCGCACCGCCGGATCGAGCGGGTGCGCCGGCTGCCAGTCGATCCGGCCGTCAAAGGTGAGCACGACGTAGAGCCCGCAGTCGGTCCGCCGTACGAGCGCCGCCAGCTCCTCCAGCCATGCCGCCGAGACTAGATCGATCAGCGCCGAGGCCGTGATCAGCCCGGCAGGCAATCTGGCGACCTCGCCCAGCTCGCGGGCCAGATCCAGCCGACGATAGCTCGCCCCTGCCGGAAGATTTCGGCTCCCGGCTTCGATCAACGCCGGGTCGAGCTCGACCAGCGTCCACCGCTGCGGGATCCCGAGCAGCGGCGCCAGCCGGCGCATGGTCGAGCCGGTCCCGGCCCCGAGGTCGACGATGTCGAGGCACTCCCGACGGCCCGCCCACGTCAGGAGCCTGTCCAGCAGCCGACGATCGACGGCTGCCTGGTCATACGGCTCCCGCAAGCCCAGCCAGTGGGCCGAGAACCCCTCGCTCACGCGAGCAGCGCCGTCTCGATGATGGCCGCCGTATCGCTCCAGCCCGGCAGGCGCGCCCGTGCCCGAATGGCACCTTGGCGAAGTTGGCCCCGCAGTCCAGGCTCCGCCAGCATGCGATGCAGTGCCCGGGCCAGTGCCGCCGCATCGCCCGGCGGGACGAGCAGTCCGGCATCGGCCGGCACCGTCTCCGCCGTGGCACCGCCGGACGTGGCCACGACCGGCAGGCCGCGCGCCAGCGCTTCCGCGATAGCCATGCCGTAACCTTCGTAGAACGAGGCGGAGACGAAGATGTCCGCCCGGTCGAAGGCTGCCGCCAGCGCCTCTCCCTCCAGCTCGCCCGTGAGGGTCACCCGATCGGCCAGCCCATGCCTGCCGATCAGCTCGCGAACGGCGTTCGCCGTGCCTGCGTCGCGGTCGAGATTGCCGACGATGACCAGGTCCCAGGGCAAGGCGCGCAGCCCCGCCAGGGCCTCGATCAGCAGCGCATGACCTTTGCGTGGCGTCACCGTGCCCACGTTCAGCAGGCAGGGCCGCTCGCCACTCCCGCGTGCCACCGGCGCCGGATCGATCCCCGGCGGCGCCACCGTGATCCGCGCGCGCGGCACATCGAACTCCGCCGCCAGAGTCTCGGCCGTGAGCCGGCTGGTCACGATCACCCGCCTTGCCGTCTCCAGGGCCGCCCGCTCGCTCGCCCGCAGACGCACGGCGGCCTCGGGCGCCAGGCCCGTCTCCAGGCAGAGCGGGTGGTGGACCAGCGCCACGAGCTCCAGCCGCTGGCGATGCAGGGCTGCCAGCTCGGGCATGGCCCCGAATGCCAGCCCGTCCACCACCGTCCTGGTCCCGTCCGGTATCCCCGCCAGCGCCGCGTCCGCACCGCGGAGTGCTGCCTCGTCGGGGAAGGGAAAGCTCGTCGCGAGGCTCACCTCGCCTACCCGCCACCCCCGTGCCGCCAGGGCACCGAAGGCCCGCCGATCATAGATGTAGCCGCCCGTCCGGGTGGTGAGCTCGCCCGGGAAGACGAGCGCCACCTCCCTCACCTCAGACGCTGCCCTCGAATGCCGCCCAGGCGACATGGCTCTCCCAGAGCGTCACCTTGAGGCTGCTGACGTTCTCCCCGCCGGGCCCCAGCCGTCCCGCCTTGATGGCTTCGCGGATGCGATCGAAGATGTGCCGCGAGAGGAACTCGGTCGTCGTGTTCCGGCCCTTGAACATCCCGAGCTCGTCGAGGTTCTGGTAGTTCAGCTCGCCGAGCGTCGCCTTGAGCTGCTCGTGCGCGCGGCCGATGTCGACCACGATCCCGTCCTCGTTCATCTCGGCACAGCGGAACTCGAGATCGACGATGAAGGTGGCCCCGTGCAGCCGCTGCGCCGGCCCGAACACCTCGCCCTTGAAGCTGTGCGCGATCATGATGTGATCGCGGACGCCGACGCTGAACATGCCTCTCCTGCCCTTTGCTCTACTGGCCGTAGATCGCGTTCCGGCCCTTGATGTCGTCGCTCCGCGGCGAGCGCCGTGCGCTGCCGTCCGCGATCCGCGCCTGCATCACCCCACCGCCGCTGTGGTCGAGGCCCAGGCAGTGCCCGAACTCGTGCACCGCAACCGAGTAGAGATCGTAGCGGCCGGAGGGCACCTTGCCGGTCCCGACATACCATGGCTGGCCGGCGTTGAAGCGCAGGTCACATTCCACGCTGTTGCCGGTGGATTTCTCGGAGGTGATCAGGGTCCGCGCCAGCACGGATCCGGGGAGTCCGCCGCCCCAGTCGATCTGGTTGGTGCCGTTGAAGCTCGGGAACTTGCCGCCTGACGAGCAGCCGTCCCCGCGAAAGGTGAAGCGGAACCCGCTGTAATTCCAAGTGGCAGCCGCACGCTTGATGATCTGGGCGGCACCGGACGGCATGCCGCTCGTGCAGACCTGCCAGGACTCGCCCATCGGCTGCGACTTGTAGGACCAGTCGGGGCCCAGAAGCTGGTAGGCGCCGACCGCACCGGCGCCTAGGCAGCCCAGCAGGAGGCCGCCGATGGCGGCACGCCCGGCCCTCATGGTGTGGCCCTGCCGGCGAGGGTCGCCATGAACTCGTCGGCCCCGAGATCGCGCCCGTCGACGCTGATCCGGCCGCCCCGGACCGGGTACCAGCCCAGCGCCTCCTCGACCGCGGCCGCGGCACCCAACTCGGCACCCAGCCCGGCCGCCGGCCCGGCGGCTTCGGCCGGTGCCAGGACGACGACGAGCTCCTGGCCCACGCGGGGAATCTCGATATCGGACGCCGTCATCACGACGTCGCCGACCTGACCGCCCGGCATCCGGATCACGACCTGCTTCCGGCCGGCCTTGCCGGGGCCTGCCGCACCATCCTTCGCCGCCCGGGCGATCGCGAAGTGGACGTCCGTGTAGATGGTCGACTTGTCGGCGGTCCACCGGCTGACCACCCGCTGCACCTGCCCGCGCGCGATCAGGTCGGCGCCGGCACCCATCTGCTGTGCGTCGCCACCGGCCATCATGGCGCGCGCTGCCTCAGGCTCGGCCGTGCAGAGCAGCAGCGCCATGAGAAGGGCTGCCCGCCCGGGCCATCGGACCCTGATCATGCCACCGCCTCCCTTGTTGCAGGGCCGCCGGGTCACCCTGCCGCGTAGCGGATGCGGTGACACAAGGCAGGCCCGGGCTCGAAGGCGAGCTGCGCCATGACCTCGGGCAGCGAGGCAAAGGCGGACTCGCCCGTGATCAGGCTGTCTAGCTCGCTGGCGCTCAGCAGGTCCAGCGCCTTGGCCAGGCGGCGGGCGTGGCTCCATCGCGGGCGCAGGTCCGGCGACACCGAGCCCACCTGCGATGACACCAGTCGCAGACGCCGGCTGTGAAAGCCCTCGCCCAGCGGCAGGCAGGCCTCCTTGTCGCCGTACCAGCTCAGCTCGACCACTCGGCCCTCGAAGCCCGCAACCTCGAGCGCGCGCCGCAGCCCGAGCGGGTTGCCGCTGGCATGGATCACAAGGTCGGCATCGCCGGCCAGTCCCTCCGGCGGCGAGAACGTCACGCCCAGCCGCCCGGCGATCCCGGCCCGGCGGTCGTCGATATCCGCCAGCGTGACCTCGGCACCGGGGAGCCTCTCCAGGAGCCAGGCGACAAGGCAGCCGACGACGCCCGCCCCGATGACGTGGATGCGCTCGCCCGGCCGGGCGCCGGAGTCCCACACGGCATTGAGTGCGGTCTCCATGTTGGCCGCGAGCACCGCACGGCCGGGGGGCAGAGCGTCGGGCAGCGGAGCCACGGCCGTCAGCGGCACGACGTAGGACGTCTGGTGCGGGTAGAGGCAGAAGACGTGGCGGCCGACCAGCGCCGGCGCGCCGGCCACGACCTCGCCGACGCTGCAATAGCCGTACTTGACCGGGAACGGGAACTCGCCCTCCTGGAAGGGTGCCCGCATCACCGGATGCTGGCTCACCGGCACCCGCCCCAACGCCACCAGCGCTTCCGTCCCGCGGGAGATGCCGGAGTAGAGCGCTCGGACCAGAACCTCGTCCGGGCCGGGCCGGCGCAGCTCGAGCGGCCGCAGCTCGCCCGCTGCCGGGGCCTGTGGCCCAGTAGGCCAGGGCACGCTGCGTCACCCCGCTATCCCGCCAGGAACGCCTCGACCTCGGCCCGGCGCGGCATCGGCGCCACCGCCCCATAGCCCTGCGTCGCCAGGGCCGCCGCGGCATTGGCGTAGGCGGCAGCCCTGAACACGTCTCCCGTCCGCAGATACTCGGCAAGGAACGAGCCGTCGAACGTGTCGCCGGCACCGGTCGCGTCCACCGCCTTCACCTTGCGGCCGGCGATCCGCTGCCTTGCATCGGGCGTGGCCGCCAGGCAGCCCTCGCTGCCAAGCGTGAGCAGGACCATCCCGCACCCGTAGCCGAGATACTGGTCGCAGAATCCGGTCGGGGTCATCGAGCCCGGTGAGCGCCTTCGCATCGTCCAGTCCGGGCAGGGCGATGTCGGCCAGCCGCATGGTGGCGTCGATCACCGCCCGCGCCCGGTCCAGGGGCCAGAGCCGGGTGCGCAGGTTGGGGTCGTAGCTGACCAGCGTGCCGGCATCCTTCGCCAGCCGGATCGCGTGGAACACGGCATCGCAGGCGCTCGTGCTGATGGCCGAGCTGATCCCGGATGCGTGCAGCACCCGCGCTCCGGCCACCGCCTCCGCCGCGATCTCCTCCGGCCGCACCAGGCTCGCCGCCGAGCCGGCACGATAGTAGCTGAAGTCGTGCCCCTTGGGCCCGTGCGTCACGAAGTAGATCCCGGTCGGTGCGGTCGGATGCACGGAGACCGTGCTGCGATCGACTTCCTCCCGGTCCCAGAGCTCCAGGAACGAGCGCCCGAACGTGTCATCGCCCACAGCGCTCAGATAGCCGCAGCGTGCGCCCTGCCGGGTCGCGGCGATGATGCAGTTCGAGGTGTCCCCGCCATGGCCCGGCAGATAGACCGTCTCACCGGCACGCTGATTGAGCTCCATCAGCGGCTCGCCGATCGCCAGCACGTCCAAGCGCTTCCCGGTCCCGACCATGGCTCACGGCTCCTCCCCTTATCGTGAGCCATGAGGTAGAGGCAGCGGCTGGTCCTGGCGAGAGTACCAAAAGCCGCTTAGCGGATGATGTCCGTCACCGCGATCCGCACGCCGGGCAGGAGCGCCGGCTCCAGCACGTCGCCCGGAGCCACGTGCGAGGTCGCCGCATAGCCGTCCCCGCGAGGCTCGCGGCAGACCTCGACCGTGCCGCCCTCGAGGTCCACGATCCAGAGTTCCGGCACGCCGTGCCGCGCGTAGAGCGGCAGCTTCACCTTGCGGTCATAGCGCAGGCTGCTATCGGCAACCTCGATCAGGAGCAGCGTGTCGGCCGCCGTCGGGTGCGCGATCCCGATAGCTGTCCGCACGCGGGCGGAGCAGCGCGAAGTCGGGCTGGGGCTCGTTGTAGCGGTCAAGGCGGACGGGATTGCCTACTGCCACCACGGCACGGTCGCCCACTGCGCCACGAACAGCGAGCGCGTGAGGACGTTCGTTGTCCCTGCATGGCCTGACGCCGATCGGAGCCATCTCGACGATCTCTCCCTCGATCAGCTCGACACGCTCGTTCCCCTCGAAGACGCCCGCCTCCCCCATCCGGTGGTATTGGGACACATCGAGCTTGTGCCGCTTCACCCAGGGATGATCGAGCAGGCCCGCCTCGGCAGCCATCGGCTTCGCCCCTCACTGCATGCTGACCGATCCTAGGCGGCCCTCCCTTCCTCCGCCACCACGCGGTCGTAGGCCGACAAGGTCAGGAACTCGTCGAACCGATCCGCCAGCGCGAGTTCCAGGAACAGCCCGGCCGCATCCTCGTAGCGGCCGGCCTTGAAGCGGTTGTCGCCGACGGCTTTGGCGATGCCCGCCAGCTCCTCCTCCACGGTGTGCCTGATCAGCGCCGCATCAACCGTCCGGCCGTCGTCGAGCTTCGCGCGATGCTGCTGCCACTGCCAGACCTGCGCCCGGCTGATCTCGGCCGTGGCTGCATCCTCCATCAGGTAGTTGAGCGGCACGCAGCCGATCCCGCGCAGCCAAGCCTCGATATAGCCGATGCCGACGCTGCAGTTCTGGCGCAGGCCGGCCTCGGTCATGCTGCCCGGCGGTGCTCCCAGCAGCTCCTCGGCCGTGGCACTGAAGTCGGCCTGCTTGCCGCTTCGCACCTGGTTCGGCCCCGGCATCAGCCGGTTGAACACGTCCATCGCGATCGGCACCAGCCCCGGATGCGCCACCCAGGTGCCGTCATGCCCGTCGCTGGCCTCGCGCTCCTTGTCGGCGCGGACCCTGGCCAGCGCCTCCTCGTTCCGCGCCTGGATCCTCCTTGATCGGGATCTGGGCTGCCATGCCGCCCATCGCATGGGCACCGCGGCGATGGCAGGTCCGGATCACGAGCCGGCTGTAGGCGCGCATGAAGGGTGCGGTCATCGTCACCTGCGCCCGGTCGGGCAGCAGGCGGTTCGGGTAGTTCCGCAGCTTCTTGATGTAGCTGAAGATATAGTCCCAGCGGCCGCAGTTCAGGCCCGCCATGTGATCGCGCAGCTCGTAGAGGATCTCGTCGAGCTCGAAGGTGGCGAGGATGGTCTCGATCAGCACCGTGGCCTTGATCGAGCCGGCCGGGATGCCGAGCCGATCCTGCGCGTGCAGGAACACGTTGTTCCAGAGCCGGGCCTCCTGATGGCTCTCCATCTTCGGCAAATAGAAATAGGGGCCGCTGCCGCGCTCCAGGAGCTCCTTGCCGTTGTGGAAGAGGTAGAGCCCGAAATCGAACAGCGAGCCCGACATCGGCTCGCCGTCCACGATCACGTGCTTCTCCGAGAGATGCCAGCCGCGCGGGCGGACCAGCAGCACGGCCGTGCGCTCGGCCAGCCGGTACGACTTGCCGCTCTGCGGGTCCTCGAAGTCGATCAGCCGGCGGATGGCGTCGGCCAGGTTCTGCTGCCCCAGCAGCAGGTTGGACCAGGTGGGCGTGGTCGAGTCCTCGAAGTCGGCCATGAAGCAGGACGCACCCGAGTTGAGCGCGTTCACGACCATCTTGCGGTCGACCGGCCCTGTGATCTCGACCCGCCGGTCCTGCAGGTCGGCCGGTATCGGCGCCACCTTCCATTCGCCGTTGCGCACGGCACTGGTCTCGGGAAGGAAATCGGGCAGCTCGCCGGCATCGAGCCGGGCCTGCCGCTCGACCCTCAAAGCGAGGAGCCGCTGGCGCTCGGCGCGGAACCGGCGCTCCAGATCGACCAGGAACGCCAGCGCGTCCCCGGTCAGCACCCGCTCCGCACCGTCGATCGCAGGCGCCTCGACGCGCACCCCCGGCAGAGCCTGCTGTGCCATGCTCATCAATCCCCCGCTTTGGTTTCGGGCAGGGGTTAAGCCCGCACCAGCCCGGCCCGCAATCCCCGGGGCGTGGTCACCGGGTGCGGCGGATGCTAGCGTCCTCGCGCTAGGGGAGGCAGCGACGATGCGGATTCTGATCACCGGCGGCACCGGCTTCATCGGCAAGAAGCTGGCGGCAGCCCTGCTGCGCGAGGGCCAGGTGGCGCTCGACGGTGCGAGCCCACGCGAGGTCGAGCGGATCACGCTCTTCGACGCGTTCGAGGGCGAGGGCGTGCCACAAGACCCGCGTGCCCACCTCGTCACCGGCGACATCGCCGATGCCGCCACCGTGGGCCGCCTCGCCGCCGACGCCGACCTGGTCTGGCATCTGGCCGCCATCGTCAGTGCCAATGCCGAGGCCGACTTCGACCTCGGCATGCGGGTCAATCTCGACGGCACCCGCGTGCTCCTGGAGGCGATGCGCGCCACCGGCCGCCGCCCGCGCCTCGTCTTCACCAGCACGCTCGCCGTCTATGGCGGCGACATGCCGCAAGTGATCCAGGACGGCACCCACCTCACGCCGCAGACCTCCTACGGCACGCAGAAGGCGATCGGCGAGCTCCTGGTCGCCGACTACAGCCGCAAGGGCTTCATCGACGGCCGCGCCTTGCGCCTGCCCACCATCGTGGTCCGCCCCGGCAAGCCCAACAAGGCGGCCTCCACCTTCGCAAGCTCGATCATCCGCGAGCCCCTGGCCGGCCAGGAGGCGGTCTGCCCCGTGGGCCGCGAGGCCGGCATGTTCATCCTCTCCCCGCGCCGGGTCGTGGACGCCCTGCTCCATGCCATGCGCCTCCCCGACGCCGACTGGGGCATGACCCGCGCCCTGCAACTCCCCGGCATCACCGCCACCGTCGGCGAGATGGCCGACTCGCTCGCCCGCATCGCCGGCCAGAAGGTCGCCGGCCGGATCCGCTGGGAGCCCGACCCCACGATCCAGCGCATCGTCGCCGGCTGGCCTGCCCGCGCGGCCGGGGAGCGCGCGCAACGGATGGGCTTCAAGCCCGACGGCAGCTTCGACGAGATCGTGCGCGCGCATATCGAGGACGAGCTGGGAGGCAGGATCGCGAGCTGAGGGTGCCTGTGCTAAAGCTGCCCAGCACGGGCGAGGGCGGACGATGGCGGAGCAGGCCCATACGCGGATGACGGTCGAGGAGTTCCTCGACTGGGACGACGGCACCGACACGCGGCACATGCTGGTCGACGGCGCCATTGTCGCCATGGCGCCCCCCAGCAGCTTTCACAGCCGGATCGCTGAGCAACGTCGCTTTCGCGATCCAGCGGCGCCTCCGAAGCCACCCTGCGGCGCCCTGGTCGAGGCCGGCGTCAAGCTCGCGAGCGACACCTGCGTGCAGGCGGATGTCGCCATGACCTGCGAGCAGCTGCAGCCGCGGAAGCTCATGGAGCAGCCCCTCCTCCTGGTCGAGGTGCTGTCGCCCTCCACCAGAAGGACGGACTTCGGGGTCAAGATCCTGGGCTATCAGGAGCTCCCGTCGGCGCGGGAGATCTGGGCGGTGGACAGCGAGGAGCGGTCTGTCCGCGTCTGGCGGCGCGCGGGCGACGAATGGATCATGACCCTGCCGATCCGCGCCGGCAGCTTCCGCAGCGCCGTGTTGGGCGACGAGATTGCGCTGGACGAGCTCTATGCCGGGACGGATCTCTGACGCCGAGGCCGCTCGGCGTCCATTAATTTGCTACCGTTGAGCCTGGGGCTCCGAGTGCTTCCGGCACGCCGAGACTAGCGGTCTGGCACGCGACTCAGGAGCTCCAGCGCACCGAGGTCGAGCCTGCGGCTGGCCGTGAAGCCCCGCACTCGGCGCTCTGTCTCGCCACCAGACCACGGCAGGCCTCAGGCGATCGCCACCACCGTGCACCACGGCAGTCGTGGAGCAGGGCGACGCACAGACACATACCAGCCTGACATTGTCCCAGGCATAAGCGCCACCCGGGTCGATCCTGTCCAGGCTCGGGCGGAATGGATGGCGAACGAGGGCCTGCGGGAACTGCTCATTGGTGAACGGCAGCTCACTCACCTGCGACATCCACGCTGCCAGACCGACGGGCTCGGAAATCCGACTTGTCCACGCAAAGGTGCCCTTTGCTTTCTTGCACGACTCGGGGCGACCGGCAAGTAGCTGCCACAGTGATCGCCGGCTTGACACAAAGGCAGCCAAGGCGATCAAGCAACCTGGAACCCCCGCCAGTAGGGATCGCGCTCGTCGACGAAGATGGTGTTGTGCCCGGTGGTCCGCGCCCAGCCCGCGACCGAGGGGATGATCGCCGGTCTGCCCGCCCAGCTCCGTCACGCCCTCGACCCGGCCCTCGAACTCGCTGCCGATGATGCTCTCGTGCACGAAGTCCTCGCCCTCGCGCAGCCGCCCGCGGGCGTGGAGCTGGGCCATCCGCGCCGAGGTGCCGGTGCCGCACGGGCTGCGGTCGATCGCCTTCTCGCCGTAGAACACGGCGTTGCGTCCGTGCGCGCGCGGGCCGCGAGGGCGGCCGGTCCACTGGATGTGCGAGACGCCGCGGATGGTCGGATCCTGCGGGTGCACCGGTGCCACCAGCTCGTTGAGCCGCCGGCGCAGCAGGGGCGAGAGACGCTGAATCTGTCCGGCCGATAGCTCCTCCAGCCCGGCATAGCCCGGCTGGGGCTCGACGATGGCGTAGAAGTTTCCGCCATAGGCGATGTCGACCACCAGCTCGCCCAGCTCCGGGCAGTCGACCCGCACCTCCGACAGCGCCAGATAGGAAGCGACATTGCGGATCCGGACCCGCTCGACGTTCCGGCCCACCTCCTCATACTCCGCCACCACCCGCCCCGCCGGCGTGTCGAGCAGGAGCCGGCCCGGCTCCTCGGGGCTCACCAGCCCATGCTCCAGGGCCATGGTGACGGTGCCGATGGTCCCATGCCCGCACATCGGCAGGCAGCCCGAGACCTCGATGAACAGCACGCCGATGTCCCCGTCCGCCGTCGTCGGCGGGTAGAGGATCGAGCCCGACATCACGTCGTGCCCGCGCGGCTCGAACATCAGGGAGGTGCGCACCCAGTCGTAGCGGGCGAGGAAGTCCTGCCGCTTCTCGCTCATGCCGGTGCCGGCGAGCAGAGGACCGCCGCCGGCCACGAGCCGGACGGGATTCCCGCAGGTGTGGCCGTCAATGCAGAAGAAGGTGTGGCGATCGGGCTCGAGTGGCCGCCTGTGTCATCGTCTAGGGCATCAGGCAAGCTCCCGGCCAGGGCGCCAATAAGCCGTCGATTCAGCGCGCGTCATAGCGCAGGAGCCGGCCAACCACCAGGCCAGCACACGGCGCCGAACTCGTCGATTGAGGCGCCACGTTGAACACGCCTCATCCAAAGGCGCTGGAAGACCCCATCGAACCGACCATGGGCCGATAGTCGACAACACCCTCCACCCCATCATCGAAGCGAACCCGGATCCGGTAATCGGGAAGCGCTCTCACGCAGCTCTACGGTAGACGTTCAGCATCGGCTACTCCAGCGGCGCGATCCTGCCCGGGTCTAGTCCGGCTTGCGCCCGAGCCCAACAGTTCGCAGCAGCTCGTCCTCGATGCAGGCGAGCCCATCCAGGAAACACGAGAGACTATGGCCCGTCGAGCGAAGCATCCTGCGATGATATGAGGCGGTGTCGATGGCGATCGAGCCGCGGAATTGCCATAGACGGCATGGATGTGCGGCGGCGGATGGTCCTCCAAGTAGAGGCGGATGGTGAGCCGAAGAAGGCGCAGATCGGATCGGCACAGGCTTTACCCCAACAGCAGCGCATCTTCGTCCAGCACCCCGCCCCGCCGCCGGGCGAACTCGTCCAGCAGGTCCTGTACGGTGAGCCCCCGCTTCTCCTCGCCCGCATGGTCGAGCACGATCCGCCCCTCGTGCAGCATCAGCAGCCGGTCGCCGTGGGCCAATGCCTGCTGCATGCTGTGGGTTATCATCAATGTCGTCAGCCGGCCTTCGGCCACGAGCCGGCGGGTGAGGTCCATGACCAGCTCCGCCGTGCGCGGGTCGAGGGCCGCCGTGTGCTCGTCGAGGAGGAGGATCTTCAAGGGTGCCAGGGTCGCCATCAGCAGCGAGGCCGCCTGCCGCTGGCCGCCCGAGAGGAGGCCCATCCGGTCCTGAAGCCGGCCCTCGAGGCCGAGACCGAGTGCTGCCAGCCGCTCGCGCCATTGCGACCGGCGGGCGGGGTCGAGCGCCGCCCTGAGTCCGCGCCGGGCTCCCCTTGCCTGGGCCAGCGCAAGGTTCTCCTCGAGCGTCAGGCTCTCGCAGGTGCCGGCCAGCGGGTCCTGGAAGACGCGGGCGATGAAACGCGCCCGACCGACCGCCGATGCGCGGGTGAGATCGGCGCCGTCGATCACGATCCGGCCCCGGCTGGCGCGCGCCGTCCCGGCAAGGGCGTTCAGCAGCGTCGACTTGCCGGCCCCGTTGCTGCCGATCACCGAGACGAACTGTCCTTCCGGGATGACGAGGTCGATCCCGCGCAAGGCCCGGCTCTCGAGCGGGGTGCCGGCACTGAAGACGACCTCGAGGCCCTGGACCTCGATCACGCTCGGGCCGTCCCGGCCCGCAGCATCGACCGCAGCCGTCCGCGCCCGGCCGGCAGGACCAGTGCCGCACCCACCAGCACGGCCGTGATCAGGTTGAGGTCGGACGCCTGCAGCCCCAGCATGTCGGCCTCGAGCGCCAGCGCCACCGCCAGCCGATAGACGATCGAGCCCACGGCACAGGCGAGCACGGCGGCGACGACACCCCGTGCGGGCACCAGCGTCTCGCCCACGATCACGGCGGCGAGGCCGACGACGATCGTGCCGGTGCCGATGGTGACGTCGGCGAAGCCGTTGAGCTGCGCGAAGAGCGCGCCGGCCAGGGCGACCAGCGCGTTGCTCAGCATCATGCCGGTGCAGACCATGCGCGGGATCGGCACGCCCTGCGCCTCCGCCATGCGCGGGTTGACGCCGACGGCGCGCATCGCGAGCCCGGCTTCGGAGAGAAGGAAGCGCGCCACCAGGAACAGCGTCAGGGCCAGGGCCGCCAGCACCACGAGCGGCCGCAGCCACAGGCCCGGCAGCAGCGCCTCGAACGGGGTCAGCACCGTGGGCTCGGTGATCAGCGCCACGTTCGGCCGGCCCATGATCCTGAGATTGATCGAGTAGAGGGCGATCATGCTCAGGATCGAGGCCAGGAGATGGAGGATGCCGAAGCGCACGTTGAGGATGGCCGTCACCAGCCCGGCCAAGGCACCGGCGACAACGGCGAGCCCGGTCGCCGCAAACGGATCGACGCCACCCACGATGCAGGCGGCCGCCACGGCAGCCCCCAGCGGGAAGCTGCCGTCAACTGTGAGATCGGGAAAGTTCAGGACCCGGAAGGAGAGGTAGACCCCGAGTGCCACGAAGCCGAAGACAAGCCCCAGCTCGACGGCACCGACGAGCGCTACCGTGCTCACGAGGTCCCTACCGGACCACCGTCTTCGCCCGCCCGACCACGGCCTCGGGGATCGCGATCCCCATCGCCTCCGCCGCCTTCGGGTTCACGAACAGCTCGGTGATCTCGACCCCCTGCACCGCGATGTCGCCGGGCTTCTCGCCCTTGAGCACGCGCGCCACGATGGCTCCCGTCTGCCGGCCCACATCCCTGTAGTTGAAGCCCAGGGCCGCGATCGCACCTCGCGGCACCGAATCGGTGTCGCCGGCGAACACCGGCAGCCGGTTCTGCGTGCCGACCTTCAAGATCGCCTCCAGTGCCGTCACCACCGTGTTGTCGGTCGGCACGTAGATGGCATCCACCGCACCGACGAGGCTCTGCGCCGCCGACAGCACGTCCGAGGATTTGGGAGCTGCCGCCTCCTTCAGAGCGATCTCCCGCGCCGGAGCCTCCTTCCGCAGCAGCTCCAGGAGCGTGATCGAGTTCGCCTCGCCCGGATTGTAGATCACGCCCAGCGTCTTCACCGCCGGCATGATCTCCTTCACCAGATCCAGATGCTTCCCGATCGGCGACAGGTCCGACATGCCGGTGACGTTCCCGCCCGGCTTCTCCAGGCTCGCCACCAGCTTGGCAGCCACCGGATCGGTCACGGCCGTGAACACCACCGGGATGTCCTTCGTCGCCGCCACCACGGTCTGGGCCGAGGGTGTGGAGATCGGCACGATCACGTCCGGCTCGTCGCCCACGAGCTTCCTGGCGATCTGGGCCGCCGTCGCCGGGTTCCCCTGGGCACTCTCGTAGGAGAAGGCGAGGTTCTCCCCCTCCTTCCAGCCGGCCTCAGCCAGCGCTTCCCTGATCCCGTCCCGCGCCGCGTCGAGCGCCGGATGCTCGACGATCGCCGTCACCGCCACGGTCTTCATCTCGGCTGCCGCCAGCGGCGATGCGAGCACGACCGAGGCGAGCAGCAGCATGAGCTGCCGACGCAGAACCAGCATGGCGACCTCCCGGAGACTCCCTTGCGGCGGATCGCTTAGGGCGATCGTGAGAGGACCGCAAGAATCGGGTTGCGACTGGGCTGACGCGGCACCTTGCATGAGGCCGCGGCCGTACCACACTCGGCTATCTGGCCAACGACGGACGCCAAGCCAT
Organism: uncultured Alphaproteobacteria bacterium; assembly: GCA_963830775.1. GTDB lineage: Bacteria > Pseudomonadota > Alphaproteobacteria > Geminicoccales > Geminicoccaceae > CAWHNT01. The sequence continues at coordinate 36,494 of CAWHNT010000046.1, forward strand.
GCCGGCCGCCCTCCTCGCCGACCTTCCGCCGCATCACGGCGACCCGCTGCGCCACCGCATCGCCGCGACCTACCAGGAGGACGAGACGGAGGCGGTCGTGGCGCTGCTGGGCGAGCTGCGGCTCGACCCCGTCACGGCCGAGCGGGTCGAGGCCAGGGCCAGGCGCCTGGCCCACCGCCTGCGTGCCGAGACCATGGGCCAGGGCGGGGTCGAGGCCTTCATGCACGCCTACAGCCTCAGCACGCACGAGGGCGTCATGCTCATGTGCCTGGCCGAGGCCCTGCTGCGCGATTCCCGATGCCCTGACCCAGGACCTCCTGATCCGGGACAAGATCGAGGACGTGGACTGGCAGAGCCGGGTCGCCCGCTCGGAGAGCTTCCTGATCAACGCCTCGGCCTTCGGCCTCATGCTCTCCGGCACCGTGATGGGCTGGGACCAGCCGGGCGAGCAGATCCCCAACCGCCTGCGCCGCCTCGTCTCGCGCCTGGGCGAGCCCGTGGTCCGCGAGGCGATGCGCCAGGCCATGCGCATCCTGGGCCAGCAGTTCGTGCTCGGGCAGACGATCGAGCAGGCGATCGAGCGCGCGCGAAAGAGCCAGGAGCTGGGCTACCGCTACTCCTACGACATGCTGGGCGAGGGGGCGAAGACGGCACCCGACGCCCTGCGCTACTTCCGCTCCTACCAGGATTCCCTGCAGCGGATCGCGGCCGGTGCTGCCGGCACGGCGCTGCACGACCGTCCCAGCCTGTCGATCAAGCTCTCGGCCCTGCACCCGCGCTACGAGCTCGGCGAGCTGGCGGCAGCTCCAGGCCGAGCTCTTGCCGCGGATCGTCGAGCTGGCGAAGGTCGCCCGCGAGCGGAACATCCAGCTCACGGTCGACGCCGAGGAGAGCGAGCGGCTGGAACCCTCGCTCGACCTCTTCCAGGCCCTGGCCCGCGACGAGAGCCTGGCCGGCTGGCACGGGCTGGGCCTGGCGGTGCAGGCCTACCAGAAGCGTGCGGTGCACGTGATCGACTGGCTCACCGATCTCGCCCGCAGCTCCTCGCGCCAGGTCATGGTCCGCCTGGTCAAGGGAGCGTACTGGGACAGCGAGGTGAAGCGGGCGCAGCAACTGGGGCTGGCCGACTATCCCGTCTTCACCCGCAAGGTCGCGACCGACGTCTCCTATCTCGCCTGCGCCAAGCGCCTGCTCGACGGCGGCGACTTCTTCTACCCGGCCTTCGCCACCCACAACGCGCAGACCATCGCCTGCCTGATCGAGATGGCGGGCAATCGCCGTGGCGGGTTCGAGTTCCAGAAGCTGCACGGCATGGGCGAGTCGCTCTACCGCGACCTCAAGACCCTGGAGCACGTGGACATCCCGGTCCGGGTCTATGCGCCCGTGGGCAGCCACAAGGAGCTCCTGCCCTACCTCGTCCGCCGCCTGCTCGAGAACGGGGCCAACAGCTCCTTCGTCCACCAGGTGGTCGACCCCGCGACCTCGCTGGACGAGCTGATCGCCGACCCGGTGGCCAAGCTGGCACGGCTGGAGCCGAAGCCGCACCCCTCGATCAGCCGTCCGCCCGACCTCTACCGGCCGGTCCGGCGGAACGCGCCCGGGATCGACCTCAGCCACCCCCTCCAGCTCCGCGACCTGGAGCGGCAGCTCAACGAGGCTGCCGGATCCAGCTACTCGGCCCGCCCCGGCGTCCCTGGGGGCAAGCTCGCCCGCCATGCGGTGCGCGACCCGTCCGATCGCCGCCACGTGCTGGGCGAGGTCGACTTCGCCGACGTCGCCACCACCGAGCGCGCCATCGCCCGCGCCCAGGCCGGCTTCCCGGGCTGGAGCCACGCGCCCGTGGCGGAGCGCGCCGCCATCCTCGACCGTGCGGCCGAACTCCTGGCCGCGAACGCCGGCCGCCTCCTCTATCTCTGCTGCCGCGAGGGCGGCCGCACCATCGCCAATTCGATCGCCGACTGGCGCGAGGCGATCGACTTCCTCCACTACTACGCCGCCGAGGCCCGCCGCCTCCTGGCCGAGCCCACCCGCCTCCCCGGCCCCACCGGCGAGGAGAACCGGCTGGAGCTGCACCCGCGCGGCGTGTTCGTCACCATCAGCCCCTGGAACTTCCCGCTCGCCATCTTCACCGGCCAGCTCGCAGCCGCCCTCGCCGCCGGCAACAGCGTCATCGCCAAGCCCGCCGAGGCCACCTCGCTGACCGCCGCCGCGGTCGTGGATCTGCTGCACCAGGCGGGCGTGCCGGCGGACGCGCTGATCCTGCTGCCCGGCGAGGGCGGCGCGATCGGACCGACGCTCGTCTCCGACCCCCGCATCGCCGGTGTGGCGTTCACCGGCGGCACCGAGACCGCCTGGGCCATCGCCCGTGCGATGGCGGCGGGCGACACCGCGATCCGCCCCTTCATCGCCGAGACCGGCGGCCTCAACGCCATGATCGTCGACAGCTCGGCTCTGCCGGAGCAGGTGGTCACCGACACGGTCGAGAGCGCCTTCCGCTCGGCAGGCCAGCGCTGCTCGGCCCTGCGCGTCCTCTTCCTCCAGGAGGACGTGGCGCCGAAGATCGTGGAGATGCTCCAGGGTGCCATGGCCGAGCTGCAGATCGGCGACCCCGGCCAGCTCGCGACCGATGTCGGGCCCGTCATCGACGAGCCGGCCCGGGAGGACCTGCTCAGGCACATCGCCAGCATGAGCCAGGCCGGCCGCCTGCTCTACCAGTGCCCGCTCGACGAGCGCCACGCGCACGGCAGCTTCGTCCCGCCGACCCTGATCGAGATCGACCGCATCGGCCGCCTCACCCGCGAGCCGTTCGGGCCCGTCCTCCACCTCGTCCGCTTCGCGGCCTCACGCCTGGACCAGGTGGTCGACAGCATCAACGCCACCGGCTACGGCCTCACCTTCGGCATCCATTCGCGCATCGACGAGACCATCGAGCGCGTGGTGCGCCGCATCCGCGCCGGCAACATCTACGTCAACCGCAACATCATCGGTGCCGTGGTCGGCTCCCAGCCCTTCGGTGGCGAGGCCCTTTCCGGCACCGGCTTCAAGGCCGGCGGCCCCAACTATCTCTTACGCTTCTGCACCGAGCGCACCGTCACCGTGAACACGGCAGCGATGGGCGGCAACCTGGCGCTGCTGGGAGCGCTCCAGGATCGGCCGGCCTCCGCGTGAGCCCGGCTCGGGCAGCGGGACCGGCATCGGCAGCCGGTTGTGGATGGCCGTGGCGGCGATCGCGGCGTGACCCATGGCCACGCTGATCTGCGCCAGCCCCTGGACCAGGTCGCCCGCGGCGTAGAGGCCGGGGACGGTCGTCTCCTGATGCCTGTCCACGGCGAGCGCGCCGTCCGCGTCGTGCTCGGCCCCGAGCGACCGGGCAAGGCCGGAGCGGGCGCGCATGCCCAGGGCGGCATAGAGCGTGTCGAAGCGATGGCTATGGCCCTCGCAGGTCCGGGCGACGAGGCTCTCACCCTCGATCGCGAGCTCGGCTATCGGCGCCTCGATCAGCCCGATGCCGGCCTCGGCCAGGGTCGCCCGCTCCTCCTCCGCCAGGTCCCAAGGCTCCCGCAGCGTGAGCACCGTCAGGTCGGAGGTGTAGCCGCGCAGGAGCAGCGCCTCGTGCACCCGGCACTTGCGGGCGCCGACCAAGGCTATCCGACGGTCGCGCGCTTCGTACGCATCGCAGATGGGGCAGTAGCGCAGGAGACCACGGCCGACCGCTTCTCCCAGCGTCGGCAGGTCCATCGGTGGCGGTTGGTCCTCCCCACCGGTCGCCAGCAGCACGTGCCGGGCCCGGAGGCGCAACCCGTCGGCCATGGTCGCGGTGAAGCCATCTGCCCGCCGTTCCAGCCGGCCGATCTCGCCGGCCAGGATCGACGCCCCGTAACGCCCGGCCTGCGCCCGCATCCGGGCGAGCAGCTCCTCGCCGGCGATGCCATCCGGAAAGCCTGGGTGATTGTGCGAGATCGGGATCCAGGCCGCCCGGCTGCTGCCGGCATCGACGAGGACGGCGCGGCGCCGGAAGCGGGCGAGATAGATGGCCGCGGTGAGACCGGCGGGGCCCCCGCCGACGATCAGGCAATCAAGCTCCGGCGTATCCATCCTGTCCAAGCCTGCAGCGGGCGAGCCTCCATGAAAGGCCGGCGCAGGTGAGGGTTCCGCCGGGACGGCTCAGGCCGTCCTACGCAGCTCCGGCAGTGGCCAGGATCTCGCTCGCCGCGAGCTCGCCAGGCAGCACCAGGGTGGTTGGTACGAGCTGCTGCAGCTCCTCGGGCGGACCTCCGTCGATCGCGCGCAGGAGGAAGTCGCAGAGCTGCCAGCCGGTCTCGGAGAGCGAGACGAAGCAGGTCGGCAGCGGCGGGTGGAGATAGTCGGCTAGCCTGGTGCCGTCGCGGCTGACGACCGCCACGTCGCGGCCGGGGGCGAGGCCGGCATCGCGCAAGCCCGCCAGCACGCCCATGGCGACGGTGCCGGTGGCACAGACGATGCCGGTCGGCGGGTTGCGCAAGCCCGCAAGGCGCCGGGTCGCGGCCCGGCTCTCGGCGGCACCGAGCCCGCCCTGCACGACGAGGGCGGGATCGAAGCGCAGGCCCGCCTCGGCCAGGGCCCGCCGGTAGCCCAGGAGGCGGTGCTGGGCGAAGGTGAGATGGCGCGGCGGGTCGATCAGCGCGATCCGGCGGCGGCCTTCCTGGGCCAGGTGGCTGGTCGCCTGCCAGGCCGCGAGCTCGTTGTCGATGTCGTACCAGGGGTGCGGCGTGAACAGCTCGGTGCGGCCGAAGGTGACGAAGGGGAAGCGGCGCTCCAGCATGTAGCGCACCCGCTCGTCCTGGGGCGTGGTGCCGGACAGGATGAGCCCGTCCGCGAGCTTGCCCTCGACGATCCGGCTCACCCGGTCGAGCCCCTCCATGCCCGGCAGGAGGAGCTGGATCATGGCGGTGTAGGAGGTCCCCTCGAGCCGGCGGCACACGCCCTCGACGATCGGGGCCACGCTGCTGTCGCCGACATCGTCGACGTGCGGCTCCCAGAACAGCACCGCCACGACGCCGGTCCGCCCCGTCCGCAGGCCCACGGCCCTGGGGTCCGGCCGGTAGGCCAGCGCTGCCGCTGCCGCCTTGACCCGGGCGATGGTCTCGGGCCGGACCTCGGGCCCGTCCTTGAGCGCGCGCGAGACCGTCGTCACCGACAGATCGAGCTGGCGCGCCAGCGTCTTCAGGGTTGGCCGACGCATCTGGCCCTACCTTCGCCTGATCATTGGTAACGTTTCGGATGCCGGCTTAGACCCGATTGTATACGAAATCAACGCTAGCGAAACGGGTTGACCGCTGCTCCTGATCGTCATATCGTAACGTTACGATTTCGCAGCGCAGCAGAGATCGATAAAGGGGATGGCTCATGCGGAACACGAGGCGCGCGCTCCTTCTCTGCGGCACCGCACTAGCGGTTGCCGCGGCCCTGCCTGTCCAGGCGCAGGAGATGAAGGCCGAGGTGCTGCATTGGTGGACCTCGGGCGGCGAGTCGGCGGCGGTGAAGGTGTTCGCCGACCGGTTCAAGGCTGCTGGCGGCACCTGGGTCGACACCGCCATCGCCGGCGGCCAGAACGCGCGCACGGCCGGCATCAACCGCATCGTCGGCGGCAACCCGCCCACCGTGATGCAGTTCAACACCGGCAAGCAGTTCGACGAGCTGGTGAGCAACGGCCTTCTGAATGACCTCGATCAGGTGGCCGCGGCCGGCAAGTGGGGCGAGGTGCTGCCGCCCGCCCTGGTCGACGCCATCACCCGCGACGGCAAGATCTACGCTGCCCCGGTCAACATCCACGGCATCAACTGGCTCTGGTACAACAAGAAGGTGTTCGACGAGGCGGGCATCGCCGAGCCCAAGACCTGGCGCGAGGTGCTGGCGGCAGCGCAGAAGCTGAAGGAGAAGGGGCTGATCGGCCTCGCCCAAGGTGGCCAGCCCTGGCAGGAGCGCTCGCTCTTCAACTCGGTCCTGGTGGGCGACGGCGGCACGGACCTCTTCCTGCAGGTCTACCGCGACGGCAACCTGGATGCCGTCAAGAGCGACAAGTTCAAGAGTGTGGCCGACCTCTTCCACCAGCTGCATGAGACCGTCGATCCGGGCAGCCCGGGCAGGAACTGGAACGACGCCACCTCGATGGTGATCACCGGCAAGGCCGGGATGCAGGTCATCGGCGACTGGGCCAAGGGCGAGTTCACGAGTGCTGGCCTCACGCCCGGCAAGGAATATGGCTGCGCCATCGTCGGCCAGGGCGGCTACCTCATGGGCGGCGACGTGTTCGTCTTCCCCAAGGGCGGCGACCCGGTGGTGCAGGCCAAGATGGCCGAGGTCATGTTCGACCCGCAGACCCAGATCGAGTTCAACAAGAAGAAGGGCTCGGTCCCGTCCCGCCTCGACGTCGACGTCTCCAGCATGGACGCCTGTGCCCAGGCCGGTGCCGCCGCCTTGCGCGATCCGGCCCGCCAGGTGCCGACCACCGACTTCCTGATCTCGCCCGATCTGTCCGGTGCGGTGGACGACGTCATCACCCAGTTCTGGAACAATCCGGGCATGACGAGCGACGAGTTCGTCCAGAAGTTCGTCGACGCTTTCCAGAGCGCCGGCTAGGCCAGGACCAGGACCCGGGCCGGGCGGCAAGGCCGCGGCCCGGGACAGGGAGCGCCGTCATGGCCACCATGGAGCTGCCCGCGGCCGCAGCCGCGGGCCGCCGGCCCCGCCGCATCCGTTTCCTCGCGGCCCGGCTGGCACTCCTGCCCACCGCCATCATCGTGGCCGTCGTCTATCTCGGCTGCATGCTGTGGACGGTGCGGCTCTCCTTCACCAGCTCGCGCCTTCTGCCGGTGCTGGACTGGGTGGGCACGCAGCAATACACGCGCCTCTTCGCCAACGACCGGTTCCTGGTCTCGGCCGAGAACATCCTCATCTTCGGCGTCCTCTATCTCGCCGGCGCGCTCGTCCTGGGCTTCCTGCTGGCGGTGATGATCGACCAGCAGATCCGGGCCGAGAGCGTCTTCCGCACCATCTTCCTCTATCCCTACGCGCTCAGCTTCGTCGTCACCGGCCTCGCCTGGCAGTGGTTCCTCAACCCCACCTTCGGCCTGCAGAAGCTCGTCCGCGACATGGGCTTCGAGACCTTCACCTTCGACTGGATCGTGAACCAGCAGATGGTGATCTACACGCTCGTCATCGCCGGCCTGTGGCACGCCTCGGGCCTCGTCATGGCGATCCTCCTGGCCGGCCTGCGCGGCGTCGATGCCGACCTGTGGAAGGCCGCCAAGGTCGACGGCATCCCCACCTGGCGGGTCTATCTCTCCATCGTCCTCCCGCTCCTGGGGCCGATGGTGGTCACCGTCACCGTCCTGCTCTCGATCCAGGTCGCCCGCCTCTACGACCTGGTCGTCGCCATGACCCGCGGCGGCCCCGGCATCGCTTCCGAAGTCCCGGCCAAGTTCGTGATGGACCACCTCTTCGAGCGCAACAATATCGGGCTCGCCACGGCGGCTGCCACCATGATGCTGGTCACCGTGGTCTGCCTGCTCTCGCCCTGGCTCTACCGCCGTCACTTGCGCCCGCAGCGGAGGCCGGCATGACCGCCGTGGAGCCCGTGGGCCGGCGCCCACGCCACCTCACCGCCTCGCGCGTCGGCGTCTACGCCTTCCTGGTCGAGTGCCGCCCTCTTCTTCCTGCTGCCCTTGTGGATCATGCTGGTCACCTCCTTGAAGCCCATGGAGGAGGTCCGCCTCGGCAACATCCTGGCCTGGCCCAGCGATCCTACGCTGGAGCCCTGGGTCATGGCCTGGTCCAAGGCCTGCACCGGGCTCGAGTGCAACGGCATCAGCGTGGGCTTCTGGAACTCGGTCCGCATCCTGATCCCCTCGCGTGATCCTCTCGATCGCCGCCGGTGCCATCAACGGCTACGCCCTCTCCTTCTGGAAGGTGCGCGGGGCCAACTGGATGTTCGCGATCCTGCTCGCCGGCGCCTTCATCCCCTACCAGGTCTTCCTCTATCCCCTGGTCCGCCTCTTCTCGCAGTCCGGCATCTACAACTCGCTGACCTGCATCGTGCTGGTCCACATCATCTTCGGCCTGCCGGTGATGACGCTCCTCTTCCGCAACTACTACGCCTCGCTGCCGGTCGAGCTGTTCAAGGCCGCCCGTGTGGATGGCGGCGGTTTCTGGACGATCTTCTTCCAGGTGATGCTGCCGATGTCGACGCCGATCCTGATCGTCGCCTGCATCCTGCAGGTCACCGGCATCTGGAACGACTTCATCTTCGGCCTCACCTTCGCCGGCCGGGAGAACCTGCCGATGACCGTGCAGCTCAACAACGTCGTCAACTCGACCCAGGGCGAGCGCGCCTACAATGTCGACATGGCCGCCACCATGCTGACCGCCGCCGTCCCCCTCTTCGTCTACTTCATCTCCGGGCGCTGGTTCGTGCGCGGCATCGCCGCCGGTGCCGTGAAGGGCTGACCGCCATGGGCGCCGTCTCCGTCCGCGACGTCACGGTGGCCTTCGAGGCCGTGCGCGTCTTCGACCGCCTCCAGCTCGAGGTCGAGCGTGGCGAGTTCCTGGTCCTCCTGGGCCCCTCCGGCTGTGGCAAGTCCACGCTGCTTGAACGCCATAGCGGGCCTGCTCGAGGTCGAGACCGGCCAGATCTGGATCGACGGGAAGAACGTCACCTGGGAGGAGCCCAAGGACCGCGGCATCGCCATGGTCTTCCAGTCCTACGCCCTCTACCCGCGCATGAGCGTGCGCCAGAACCTCTCCTTCGGGCTCAGGATGGCGAAGACGCCCAAGGCCGAGATCGAGCGCAAGGTGGCGCAGGCCGCCGCCATGCTGCAGATCGACCACCTGCTGGATCGCCGCCCCGACCAGCTCTCGGGCGGGCAGCGCCAGCGGGTGGCGATCGGCCGGGCCCTGGTCCGCGACGCCGCCGTCTTCCTCTTCGACGAGCCGCTCTCCAACCTCGACGCCCAGCTCAGGAACGAGCTCCGGGTCGAGATCAAGCGCCTGCACCAGCGCCTGGGCTCGACCACGATGATCTACGTCACCCACGACCAGATCGAGGCCCTGACGCTGGCCGACCGGATCGCGGTGATGAAGGACCAGCGCATCCAGCAGCTGGGCCGCCCGGCCGAGATCTACCACCGCCCGGCCAACCTCTTCGTCGCCGGCTTCGTCGGCTCGCCGCGCATGAACTTCCTGCAAGGCCAGCTCGATCAGGTGGACGGCACCCCCGCCTTCGTCAGCGGCGAGCGCCGGCTCCCGCTCGGCAGCTACGACTTCGCCGTCCGCCCGGAGCCCGGCCGCCCGGTCACGCTGGGCGTGCGGCCCGAGCATCTGACCCTCGATGGCGGCGGCCAGTGGCAGGGGTTCAAGGTCGAGATCGTCGAGCCCATGGGGGCCGACAACCTCGTCTGGTGCGGCGACGGCACCCACTCGCTCGAGGTCCGCACCTCCGGCGAGCGGGAGATGGCACTCGGCACCCCGCTGGCCCTGGGCCTCGATCCGCGCCGCCTGTCGCTGTTCGCCGCCGACAGCGGCCAGCGCCTCTGATCCTCCCTGAAGCGAGACACCACTTATGCCCACCTCACCCGTCCTCTCGGTGCAGCTCTATTCCTTGCGCAACCACGGGCCTCTGGAGTCCCAGCTCGACCTCGTGCGCGCCGCCGGCTTCGGGGCCGTGGAGACGATCGAGCGCCTGATGGAGGATGCCCAGGCCACCCGCGGCCTCCTCGACGCGCGCGGCCTCAAGGCCCGCTCCGGCCATGTCTCCTTCCCTGCCATGCGCGACCGTCCCGACTGGGCGATCGATGCCGCCCGCGTCCTGGGGCTCGAGACCCTGATCGTCCCCGCTCTGCACCCGCCCTTCCGCCCGACCGACGCCGAGGGTTGGCGTGCGGTCGGCGCCGAGCTCGGCCGGATGGCCCGGCGCGTCCAGGCCGAGAACCTCCGCTTCGCCTTCCACAACCACGCCTGGGAGGTGCAGCCGCTCCCCGACGGCAGCATGCCGCTCGACCACCTGCTCGACGCAGGTGCCGCCGAGGGGCTGGGCTGGCAGGCCGACCTCGCCTGGCTGGTCCGCGGCGGCGACGATCCGCTGGCCCGCATCGAGCGCCACGCCGACCGGGTGACGAGCGTCCACGTCAAGGACCTGGCCCCGGCCGGAGAGAACGAAGACGAGGACGGCTGGGCCGATGTCGGCCACGGCACGATGGACTGGGCCAAGCTCTGGCAGCGCTCGGCCGCCGCCGGCTGCACCCTCTTCATCGCCGAGCACGACAAGCCCAGCGACGCCGCCCGCTTCTGCCGCCGCAGCTTCGCTGCCATGCAGCAGCTTGCCGGAGCCGCCTGATGAGCGACACGCTTCGCTTAGGCGTCCTCGGCTGCGGCGTGATCAGCGACACCTATCTCACCCGGGCCGGCGAGTTCGAGGGCCTGGAGGTCGTCGCCTGCGCCGATATCGACCAGAAGCGCGCCCAGGCCCAGGCCAGCCGCTACAGCGTCAAGGCCCTCGACCCTGAGGCCCTGATCGCCTCTCCCGACATCGACCTCGTCATCAATCTCACCCCGCCCACGGCCCACGCCGCAATCGGCCAGGCCGTTCTCGCCGCCGGCAAGCACCTCTACGCCGAGAAGCCCTTGGGCGTGACGCTGGAGGAAGGCCGCGAGCTGGTGGCGGCCGCTGCCGCCGCCGGCCGCCGCATCGGCTGCGCCCCCGACACCTTCCTGGGCGGCGGCCACCAGAACGCCCGCCGCCTGGTCGATCAGGGCGCCATCGGCCGGCCCGTCGCCGGCACCATCGCCTTCATGAACCACGGCATGGAGGACTGGCACCCCAACCCCACCTTCTTCTACCAGCCCGGCGGCGGCCCCGTCCTCGACATCGGCCCCTACTACGTCACGGCGCTGGTCAACCTGATCGGCCCCGTCCGCCGCGTCTGCGCGTTCGCAGCCCGTGCCTTCGAGGAGCGCATCGTCACCGCCGAGCCCCGCTACGTCGAGCGCGTGCCGGTCGAGGTGCAGACCCACGTCGCCGGTACGCTGGAGTTCGCCTGCGGCGCCATCGTCACCGTCACGGTCACCTGGGACGTCTGGGCCGAGCGCCCCTACCAGCTCAACCTCTACGGCACCGAGGGCAGCCTCCTCCTCCCCGACCCCAACTTCTTCGGCGGTGCCACCGCCATCTCCCGCAAGGGCTCCCCGTTCGAGCCCGTGGAGCCCCAGGGCCTGGCCTACGCCAAGCCCAACCGCCCGACGCGCCGCGGCACCGAGGTCGCCGACTACCGCATCATCGGCGTCGTCGACATGGCCCGCGCCATCCAGGAGGGCCGTCCGCACCGCTGCTCCGGCGAGCTGGCGCTGCACGTGCTGGAGGTGCTGACGGCGCTCGAGCGCTCGGCCCAGGAAGGGGCGGCGGTCCCGATCGAGACACCGTGCTCGCGGCCCGAAGCGCTGACGGCAGCGTTCTGACCCGATTTGATCCCGCGAAATGGCCGCGAGGGAGGCACTATGCCCGGAGCACCGGGGCTTGCCCGCTGCTCCGATGCGTGTATAGTCCGGCCTCCGTCGCGGCGCCGTGGGCGAGGCCGTTTGCTCCTCTGCGCCTGAAATCTTGAGCGATCGGGTGTAGCGGCCGGTGCGCTGGTGCCGGTCGGCCTCTGTCGTTGTGTGAGCAGGAAAGACGCCACCGCATGCCTCTCTACGAGCACACCGTCATTGCCCGGCCGGATCTGTCCGGGCAGCAGGCGCAGGCACTGGCAGACCAGTTCGGGCAGGTGCTCACCGAGCAGGGCGGCACGGTGGGCAAGGTCGAGTACTGGGGCCTTCGCAACCTGGCCTTCCGGGTGAAGAAGAACCGCAAGGGCCATTACCTGCACATCAATGTGGAGGCCCCGGCAGCCGCGATCACCGAGCTCGAGCGCACGCAGCGGATCAACGAGGACGTGCTGCGCTACCTGACCGTGAAGGTCGAGAGTTTCGAGGAAGGTCCGTCCGCCGTGATGCAGGCGAAGTCGAGCCGCGAGGAACGCGGCCGGCGCGACCGGTTCGATAGATAGGGGCTGACAATGAGCGAGAGCATGGGTCCGGGCGAGGGCCAGGATCGCCGCCGGTCGAGCGAGCCGCCGAACATCACCATCCGCCGGCCGTTCTTCCGCCGCCGGAAGTCGAGCCCGTTCGCGCATGCCGATGCGCCCAAGATCGACTACAAGGACGTGAAGCTGCTGCAGCGCTTCATCTCGGAGCGGGGCAAGATCGTGCCGCGGCGGATCACCGCCGTGACCGCCAAGGAGCAGCGGCAGCTGGCCCAGTCGATCAAGCGGGCAAGGGAGCTGGCGCTCCTACCCTACGTCGCCGGCTGAGCGGGAACGCGGGACAAGGTCGATGCAGGTCATTCTTCTGGAGCGCGTCCCCAAGCTCGGCCTCATGGGCGAGGTGGTGAACGTCAAGGCTGGCTTCGGCCGCAACTTCCTGATCCCCCAGGGCAAGGCGCTGCGGGCGACGAAGGCGACCCTGGACGACTTCGAGCGCCGGCGGGTCCAGCTCGAGGCCAACAACCTGGAGGCCAAGGAGGAGGCGCAGCGCGCCGCGGTCCTGGTCGATGGGCAGAGCGTCGTGATCCTCCGCCAGGCGAGCGAGACGTCTCACCTCTATGGCTCGGTGACCACGCGCGACATCGCCAAGGCCTTCACCGACGCGGGCACCACGCTCGACCGGAACCAGATCCGGCTCGACGAGCCCCTGAAGACCCTGGGCCTGCACAAGGTCCCGGTGGCCCTCCATCCCGAGGTCGAGGTGACGGTGACGGTGAACGTCGCCCGCTCGCAGGAGGAGGCCGACATGCAGGCCGGCAAGACGGCTCCCACGGCCGAGGACGACCTGCTGGCCGAGCTGGAAAGCCTCGAGGCGCTCTAAGCGGCTGCGCACCGCAGCGTACGTGCTGCGGCGCAACCTTTTCCTTGTGGCCCGGGCGGCCGGGCGCTAGCGTCCGCTCTTGCTGGCGGACAGGGGGCGCCGTCGGCCTGCTGGATTGATCGCGGCTGATGAGCACACGCAGGGCGGCCATCGAGCAGACGCAGCAAACCGAGAAGCCGGCTGCGGTCGTCAAGAAGTATGCCAACCGGCGGCTCTACAACACGGCCACCAGCAGCTACGTCACGCTGGATGAGCTGAGCCAGATGGTCCGGCGGGGCGAGGATTTCGTCGTCTACGACGCCAAGACCAATGACGACATCACCCGCTCGGTCCTGACCCAGATCATCCTGGAAGAGGACAGCAAAGGCCGGAACCTCCTGCCGATCGGCTTCCTGCGCCAGCTGATCGGCTTCTACGACGACCAGCTGCACGCCTTCCTGCCGCGCTATCTCGAAGTGTCGATGGAGAACTTCGCCAAGAACCAGGAGCAGATCCGCTCCTACGTGCAGGAAACCTTCGGCCGCTTCTTCCCGATCACCCAGTTCGAGGACATGGCGCGGCAGAACATGGCCCTCTTCCAGCGTGCCGCCAGCAGCATGTGGCGCCCGCTCGCGGCGGAAGGCGGTGCGCTACCGAGTGCGGAGCAGGGCGAGCCGGTCGCGGCAGCGCCCGAAGCGGCTGCGGCTGCGGCTCCCGATCTCTCCGGCCAGATGCGCGAGCTGGAGAACCGGCTGGAGACCCTGCAGCGTCAGCTGGAGAAGCTGAGCCGCACCGAACGTGGGGAAAGCGTCCCCACAACGTCGAAGACGGCCTGACCGTCGGTAGCGCTCGCCGGCGGCAACGCCCGCCAGAGCCGGAGGTGAGATGGGTTGGCGTTCAGGGGCGGCACGGCCGCTCGTGCTGTTGGCCTTGCTCCTGGCAGCGGCACCGCCTTTGCTGGCGTCCGAAGCCACGATGCGTGTCCATCTCCTCGGCACAGGCGGGCCCGAACTGTCGCCCCATCGGCAGGGCTACGCGACCCTGATCGTTGCAGGCGAGCAGAAGCTCCTCTTCGATGCCGGCCGGGGCGTGATGCAGCGCCTCTATGAGAGCCGCATCAATCCCAGGGACATCACGACGGTCTTCTTCACTCACCTGCACAACGACCACTATGAGGGCCTGCCGCCCTTGTGGATGACCTCGTGGTTCCTGCTCGGGCGCGAGCGGCCGCTCGAGGCATGGGGTCCCCCGGGCACCGCGAGCATGGTCCAGGGCATGCGCGCCATGTTCGCGCACGACCTCGATCATCGGGTCAACCCCTTCAACAAGCTGGAGAACCTGGCGATCAGCGTGAACGAGATCGGCGAGGGTACGGTCTTCGAGCGCGACGGCGTGCGGGTAACCGCCTTCACGGTTGACCATAAAGACGGCAACCCCGCTCTCGGCTACCGGGTCGACCATGCCGGGCGGGCCGTCGTCCTGTCGGGGGACACGACCTACGACGCGAACCTCGTCCGGCAGGGCAAGGGTGCGGACCTCATCGTCCACAACGTCATCGCTTTCAGCGAGCGTCTGAGCCGCATGCCCGAGATGCAGGGCGTGCTCGCGAAGCTGACGACGCCGGAGCAGGCGGCTCAGGTCTTCAACGAGACCGCACCGCGCCTGGCCGTCTTCTCGCACATCGTGAAGAAGGAGCTCCAGGGGGCCGAGGGCGACAGGGAGATCCTGGCCCGGACGCGTGCTGCCGGCTATGCCGGCCCGCTCGAGATGGGGCAGGACCGGATGACGATCGAGATCGGCGACGAGATCCGCGTGGTGCCACCCCAGCCAACCGACGAGCTGCCCGATCTCGACAGCAAGACCGCCAAGTTCTGAACCCGGAGCAGCGGCCTAGTCGACCCAGCCATAGCCGTCGTCGAAGAAGGTGCCGTCGTCGAACGGCTCACCGCGGCCGGCATCCTGCTCCAGAGCAGGCACCTCGGTCGAGGTTGCCACGACCGTGGCCGCAGCGCCCAGGAGAACGGCGCGGCGGGTGGCTTCGGGCGGTGCGGCCTCGTCCGGCGGCTCAGCCAAAGGTCGGGTCATACTTGACCAGGCTGCTCCAATAGCGCTCCAGCCCGAGCAGTGCCGTATTCACGGTCTTGAGCTGGTCCTCGGCCAAGGAGCCCGACAGCTCCTCCGCGTTGCGCTGGTAGAGCTCGTTGATCCGGGCCGTGAGCTCCAGCGCCTTCTCGGACAGGCTGACCCTGGTCTCGCGCCGGTCATGCTCCGAGCGCTTCTGGATCAGGTAGCCGTTCTCGACCAGCTTCTTCACGTTGTAGGAGACGTTCGAGCCCAGATAGTAGCCCCGGCGGGTGAGCTCGCCCACCGTCAGCTGGTCCTCGCTGATGTTGAAGAGGATCAGCGTCTGGACGTTGTTGATGTCCAGGATGCTGAGGCGGTCGAGCTCGGCCTTGATCACGTCGAGAAAGCGGCGATGCAGCCGCTCGATCAGTCGCGTCGTGACGAGATACTGTTCCTTCACGGACGCCTCGTTGCCTTTCCTCGGCTTACCCCGAGCAGGTACGGCCCGATCTGGACCATCAGGGAGCAGTGCCTGTGATCATCTTGATGATTGCGGAGAAGTCCAGCGCCTCGTTGCCGGCGCGGGCGAACAGGCCGTATAATTGTGCAGCTTCGGCGCCTAGTGGGGTGGCCGCGCCAGCCTGCGCTGCGGCCGTCTGGGCGAGCCTCAGGTCCTTCAGCATCATGGCAGCGGTAAACCCGGGCCTGAACTCCCGGTTGGATGCCGCCGCCGGCGCCAGTCCCGGCACCGGGCAGTACGTGGTCATCGACCAGCACTGGCCCGACGAGCCCTTGACGATCTCGAACAGCCGCTCGGCCTCGAGCCCCAGCCGCTGCGCCAGGCCGAAGGCCTCGGCCACCGAGATCATGTGGATGCCGAGCAGCATGTTGTTGCAGATCTTGGCCGCCTGCCCGTTACCCGCAGGGCCTGCATGGATGATGGACTTGCCCATGTGCTCGAGCACGGGCCTGGCGCGGGCATAGTCGGCCTCCGTGCCGCCGACCATGAAGGTGAGCGTGGCGGCCTCGGCACCCGGCACGCCGCCGGAGACCGGGGCATCCACCATCCCGATCCCCTTCTCCGCCGCCGCGGCGTGGACCGCTCTGGAGGTCTCGACATCGATCGTGGAGCAGTCGATCAGCAGGGCCTCCGGGTGGGTGCCGGCGATCAGCCCGTCGCTGCCGAGATAGACTGCCCGCACATGCCGCCCCTCCGGCAGCATGGTGACGACGATCTGGGCCTCCCGGATCGCCGCCGATGCCGAGGCGGCCGCCACCGCACCGGCATCGGCCGCAGCCCGCAATGCTGCTCCGTTGAGGTCGAACGCGGCCACCTTGTGCCCTGCCTTCAGCAGGTTGAGGGCCATCGGCAGGCCCATATTGCCGAGGCCGACGAACCCGATCGTGGCGGTCATTGGCTCCTCACAACCCGACCCAGTCCAAGACCAGCTCCTCGTCGTCGGGGAGCGGGGCGAAGTAGGCGTCGACCACCTCCTGCGGTACGGAGGCCGGCTCGGGATACTCCCAGCGCGGCTGCTTGTCCTTGTCGATCAGGAGTGCGCGCACGCCCTCGAAGAAGTCGTGGCCGCGCATGAACCGGTTGGCGAGCCGGAACTCCAGCTGCATCGCCTCTTCGAAGGTGAGCGCCGCCCCTTTGCGCAACTGGGCCAGCGTGACCCGCAGGCTGACCGGCGAGCGGCCGCGCAGCTCGGCCAGCGCCGTGGCACCGAAGCCGCCGGGCTCATGCTCGAGCGCCGTCTCGATGGCGCCCAGGCTGTCGCCCGCGAAGCACCGGTCGATCGTCGGCCGCAGTCCCGCCAGCGGGGGCTCGCCCGCCGGGTCGGCGTAGTCGGCCAGCACCGCATCGACATCGGCGGTCGTAGCCTCGGCCGGCAGGTGCCGCCAGCGCGTCCTCCAGGTTCGCCAACCGGTCGGCCGGCACGTGCTGCGTGCCGATCCCGGCGTAGAGCGCGTCGGCGAGGTCGAGGCGGCTGCCGGTGAGTGCCAGCCAGGTGCCGATCTCGCCGGGGCAGCGCGGCAGGAAGTAGGTGGCGCCGACATCGGGGAAGAAGCCGATGCCGGTCTCAGGCATGGCGAAGGTGACCTTGTCGGTCATCACCCGATGCGAGCCGTGCACCGAGATGCCCACACCGCCGCCCATGACGATGCCGTCGATGAGCGCGATGTAGGGCTTGGGGTAGCGGAAGATCCGCCAGTTGAGACGGTACTCCTCGCGGTAGAACCGGATCGCATCCTCGATGCGGTCCCTGGCCTCGGTGACCGCGCGGATGTCGCCGCCGGCGCAGAAGGCGCGGCCGGGGGCGGCCTTGACGACCACGGCACTCACCTCCGGGTCCTTGCGCCAGGCGACGAGCTGGAGCGAGAGAGCCTGGACCATGCCGCGGGTCAGCGCGTTGAGGGCCCGCTGCCGATCGAGGATCGCCACGCCGAGCCGGCCCTGGCGCTCGAAGCGGATGCCCTCCGCCTGCGGTATCTGGGCCGGCATCAGTCGGCGAGCAGCCGTCGGGCGATGATGACCCGCATGATCTCGTTGGTCCCCTCGAGGATCTGATGCACCCGCGCATCCCTCAGATAACGCTCGATCCCATAGTCCTGGATATAGCCGTAGCCGCCGTGCAGCTGCAGCGCCCGGTCGATCACACGGACACCGATATCGGTCGCCAGCCGCTTCGCCATGGCGCAGGCCATGGTGGCATCGGGAGCCTCGGCCTCCAGCCGCGAGGCCGCACGCCAGACCATGAGGCGCGCGGCCTCAAGCTCGGTCGCCATGTCGGCAAGGGTGAAGCCGGTATGCTGGAAGTCGGCGATCCGGCGCCCGAACTGACGCCGCTCCTTCACGTAGGCCAGTGCCTTCTCCAGGCAGGCGCGGGCCGCTCCGAGCGAGCAGGCGGCGATGTTCACCCGCCCGCCGTCGAGCCCGCGCATGGCGATCTTGAAGCCGTCGCCCTCGGCACCCAGCCGGTTCGCGACCGGCACGGCGCAGGCGTCGAAGCTGACCGTGCAGGTGGGCTGCGAGTGCCAGCCGAGCTTGCGCTCCTGCTTGCCGAAGCCGAGGCCGGCCGTGCCCTTCTCGACCACGATGGCACTGATCCCGTCCGGCCCCTCGCCGCCGGTGCGGCACATCACGACATAGAGGTCGCTGGTCCCGCCGCCGGAGATGAAGGCCTTGCTGCCGTCCAGGATGTAGCGGTCGCCCTCGCGCCGGGCAGTGGTGCGCAGCGAGGCGGCATCGGAGCCGGCGCCGGGCTCGGTGAGGCAATAGCTGCCGAGCCGCTCCATCGAGACCAGCCCCGGCAGCCAGCGCCGACGCTGCGCCTCGTCGCCGAACCGGTCGACCATCCAGGCGACCATGTTGTGGATCGAGAGATAGGCCGCGGTCGACGTGCAGCCCGCGGCCAGCTCCTCGAACACGAGCGCCGCATCCAGCCGCGACAGCCCGCTGCCGCCACTGGCCTCGCGGACATAGATCGCCGCCAGCCCGAGCCCGGCCGCCTTGCGCAAGGTCTCGACCGGGAAGATGCAGCCCTCGTCCCACTCGGCCGCGTATGGTGCGAGCTCGCCCGCGGCGAAGGCTGCCGCCATCGCCCGGACCGCCTCCTGCTCCTCGCCCAGCTCGAGGTCCAAGGCCGCTCCCCTCGGTCACAGCAACGGCAGTAGCCTCCCGGTCGAGCGGCGTCAAACCGGCTGGCCCTCGATCGGGAGCTCCGACCCCGCAGGGCTACGGCTGACCTGCTGCCGCCTCAGCCCTTGCTCCAGAGCTCCTTGTACTTGGCGCTCGTGATGGGGAACTTCGCAACTGGGTAGATCTGGTGATGGTCGGCGCAGTTGAAATAGCTCTCGTAGGCTAGATCGGCCGCGTTGGTCTTGAAGAACTGAAACATCTTCTCGATGTAGAAGGGATCCTCTCGTCCCCAGATGCCCCATTCCGAGATTGACAGCGGCTTGTCCTTGCTCTTGGCGAGCGCAAGCCAGAGCCCGGCTCCTTGCGGACCGCCACCCGGATTGTTCTGGACGTAGAGACGATCCCAGATCTCCTGCGTCGTCATCCGGCCGAGTTCGGGATTGTCGTAGTAGTGCACGCCGATGATGTCGACGGCCTGATCTCCCGGGTAGAATTCGGCCGGGTTCACGGGGTTGAGGGTCTTGCGGCCGTTGGTCCACTCGATCTTCAGCTCTGACGAACCAGCCTTGAGAGCGGCCGAGGCATGCTGGAAGCAGCCGATATAGCTGGCCTTCTGGGAGTAGGACGTGTAGCCGTAGGCCGATCGGCCGCGATTGGCTTCCTTGCCAAGGCGGATCACCGCGTGCCCTGCCCCATTGTTCTTGAGCGCAGTGCCGATATCGCGGAACTTCTGGTCGAAGGCGCCTGCAGCGCAGGTGGCAAGCTGCCCGTCAGCTTCCTGCGGCAGCAGGTGAAGGTGGATCACGGGCTGGGACGTGGCCTGGGCGCCTTGCGCAGGGTGGCGCTCTTTGCACCGCTGATGGCGCTGCTCCAGGTGCGCTTGCCGATGCCGGCCCAGCCGGTATCGAGAGGCTGGCCGCGCCATGCGCCGGCAGCACCGGCGTTCGGACAGGCCATCCCCGACCACCAAGGCAGGCTCGACGCCTTCGGCCCGTTGAGCGCCACTGTCTCCACCATGTCCAGGATGGTGGGGAGCGTGCCCGCCACCGGCGCCGCCACCTGGAGCAGCGCCACCTGCGGACCCAGCGCGAGCAGCGAGGCTTGGCCCAGGTCAGCCTGACCGGCTGCCGTGATCCGTGGCCGGAAGAGCGGCGCTTCCTGTCTCGCCTCGGCCGTCTCGACCAGGCTTGCCGCTGGCGCAGCGGTGCTGATCGTGCCCAGCAGGAGAGCGCCCATGACAACGGCGCCAGCTTTGGCTGCAGGAGTAGACGTCCTGACACTGACACTATAGCCCGCTTGAAATCTGTGAATCATCTCGTAACCCCCCAATCAGCTGCCGACTGGACCGCTCGCTGACCGGGTCATCATCCCTCATGCCAGCTGGTCTGGCCAGAGACTTCCCACCGCCGCCGGGCGATCGACTTGGTCGCTGGCAGGGCTGCTCGCTCAAAGCTCTTCCTGAGCAGCCTGGAGAACCAGCATCTTTGCCCTATTTGCTCCCGCCCATGTGCCCTTTCCGGTGGGGCGAGGGCGTAGCACCTATGCCACCAGTCGGCTAAGTTGCCCCGGGCTGCAGGAGGCAAGGTGCTCAGCGGATCGTTGAAGAGGTGGCTGGGAACGCGCACGGAGGTGGAGACCTCGCCCGTGGTCGCGGACGAGGTCAAGCTCACCACCTGCTACATGTGCGCCTGCCGTTGCGGGATCCGCGTCCATCTGAAGGACGGGCGGGTCCGGTTCATCGACGGCAACGCGAAGCACCCGGTGAACCGTGGCGTGGTCTGCGGCAAGGGTGCCGCCGGGATCATGAACCACTACTCGCCGGCCCGGCTCCGGGCACCGCTTCTGCGCGTGGGCGAGCGCGGCGAGGGGCGGTTCAAGGAGATCTCGTGGGAGGAGGCGCTCGCCACCGCCACCGAGTGGCTGGCGCCGGTGCGGGCCAGCGACCCGAGGAAGCTCGCGTTCTTCACCGGGCGGGACCAGAGCCAGGCGCTGACGGGCTTGTGGGCATCCTCGTTCGGGACGCCGAACTATGCGGCGCATGGCGGGTTCTGCTCGGTCAACATGGCGGCGGCCGGGCAGTACACGATCGGCGGATCTTTCTGGGAGTTCGGCGAGCCGGACTGGGAGCGGGCGCAGTTCCTGCTGCTGTTCGGCGTGGCCGAGGACCATGACAGCAACCCCTTGAAGCTCGGGCTGTCGAAGCTCAAGGCGCGGGGGGCCAAGATCGTCTCGGTCAATCCGGTGCGCACCGGGTATTCGGCGATCGCCGACGAGTGGGTGCCGATCCGGCCGGGGACGGACGGGCTGCTGGTGTTCGCGCTGATCCATGAGCTGTTGCGGACGGAGCGGGTCGACCTCGACTACCTGGCCAGCCTCACCGATGCGGGCTGGCTAACGATCGACGCACCGGGAGAGCCGGACGACGGCCTCTACGCCCGCGACCCTGAAGGAACCCCGCTGCCGGCCGGCAGCATGCTGGGGCGGCATGCTCTGCCGGACGGGCGCGAAGGCGTTACGGTCTTCCAGCGGCTGGCGGCGCGCTATCTGGACCGGGCTTATGCGCCGGAGAGCGTGGCCGAGCGCTGCGGGGTGCCGGCCTCCACCATCCGGCGGCTGGCCGGCGAGCTCGCGCATGTGGCGTTCGAGCGGCCGATCCGGGTCGAGCAGCCCTGGACCGACATGAACGGGCAGCGGCACGAGGCGTTCGCGGGCCGGCCGGTGGCGATGCACGCGATGCGCGGCATCTCGGCCCATTCCAACGGCTTCCACACCTGCCGGGCGCTGCACCTGCTGCAGCTGCTGCTGGGCACCATCGATGTCCCGGGCGGGTGGCGGTACAAGGCCCCCTACCCTCGCCCGTCGCCGCCGGGTCCGCGGCCGTTCGGGAAGCTGGAGGACGTGGCACCGGGTCGGCCGATGGCGGGCATGCCGCTGGGGTTCCCGCGCGGGCCGGAGGACCTGCTGGTCGACGGCGACGGGCGGCCTTTGCGGATCGACAAGGCCTTCAGCTGGGACGCGCCGCTGGCGGTCCATGGCATGCTGCAGACGGTGATCACCAACGCCTGGCGGGGCGATCCCTACCCGGTGGACGTGCTCTTCCTCTACATGGCGAACATGGCCTGGAACTCGGCCATGAACACCGCCCAGACCATGCGGATGCTGGCCGACAAGGACCCGGCCACGGGCGAGTACCGCATCCCCAGGCTGATCTATGCGGATGCGTTCGACTCCGAGACGGTGGCGTTCGCCGACCTCGTGCTGCCCGATACGACCTATCTCGAGCGCTGGGACTGCATCTCCCTGCTCGACCGGCCGATCGGGAACGCGCACGGGCCGGGGGACGCGATCCGGCAGCCGGTCGTGCAGCCGGACCGGGACGTGCGGCCGTTCCAGGACGTGCTGATCGACCTGGGGGTAAGGCTGGGTCTGCCGGCCTTCGCCCATGAGGACGGGCGGGCGCGCTATCCGGCGAGGCTACACCGACTATATCGCGCACCATGAGCGCAAGCCGGGGATCGGCACGCTAGCGGGCTGGCGCGGTGCGGCAGGGGAGAAGCAGGGCCGGGGCGAGCCGAACCAGGGCCAGCTCCAGGCCTATGTCGCGAACGGGTCCTTCTGGCGCTACGAGCTGGCGCCCGAGGAATCCTACATGAAGCCCGTGAACCGGGCCTACCTGGAGCGGGCGCAGGCGCTGGGCCTGATCGACAAGGTGGAGCCGATCCGGCTGCATCTCTATGCCGAGACGCTGCAGCGGTTCCGGCTGGCGGCGGAGGGGCATGGCGAGGTGCGGCCGCCGGCGGGGCATGCGGAGCGGATCCGCACCTACTTCGATCCCCTGCCCTTCTGGTACGAGCCGTTCGAGCACGTGGCGGCGGACGGGTTCCCGCTGCATGCGGTGACCCAGCGGCCGATGCCGATGTACCATTCCTGGCACTCGCAGAATGCCTGGCTGCGGCAGATCATGGCTCGCAACCGGCTCTACATGAACCGGCGCACCGCGGCCGAGCTTGGGCTGCAGGACGGGGACTGGGTCTGGATCACGAGCCCGCACGGGCGGGTGAAGGCGCAGCTCGGGCTCATGGACGGGTGTGCGCCCGACACGGTCTGGACCTGGAACGCGATCGGCAAGCGGGCCGGGGCGTGGTCGCTCTGCGCCACGGCACCCGAATCGCAGCGCGGGTTCCTGCTCAACCACATCATCCCGGAGCTGCTGCCGGAGCAGAAAGGGTACCGGCAGGCCAATGCCGACCCGGTGACGGGGCAGGCTGCCTGGTACGACCTCAGGGTGCGGGTGGAGAAGGCGGAGGCCGGCTTGGAGCGATGCGAGCCGCGCTTCCCGCCGGTGCAGGCGCGGGAGCCGGCATGACCAGTCTGCCGGAGCCGGGCCCGAGGAAGCTGGGCCTCGTCATCGACCTCGACACCTGCGTCGGCTGCCATGCCTGTGCGGTGGCCTGCAAGTCGTGGAACACCGGGGGGCAGGGCGGGCCGCTGGCGGATACGGACGCCTATGGCGAGGAGCCCGAAGGCATCTGGTTCAACCGGGTGCACACGTTCGAGACCGAGGAGCGGACGGTCCATTTCCCGCGCTCCTGCCTGCATTGCGAGAACGCGGCCTGTGTCACCGTCTGCCCGACCGGCGCTTCCTACAAGCGGGCCGAGGACGGGATCGTCCTGGTCGACCCGAACTTGTGCATCGGCTGCAAGCTCTGCTCCTGGGCCTGCCCGTACGGGGCGCGCGAGCTGGACCCGGCGCAAGGGGTGATGAAGAAATGCACCCTGTGCGTGGACCGGATCTACAATGAGAACCTGGATCCCGCCGACCGGGTGCCGGCCTGTGTCGCCGTATGCCCGACCCGGGCGCGGCATTTCGGGGACCTGGGCGACCCGGAGTCCGACGTCTCGAAGCTCGTGCGGGCGCGCGAGGGTCGCGATCTCATGCCCGAGCTGGGCTACAGGCCGGTGAACAAGTATCTGCCGCCGCGCGCACCGCGGGTGGTGGAGCGTGACGGCGACGTGCCGGAAGCGCTCGACCTCGCCGCCCATCCCTTCCTGCGCTGGCTCGACCGGCTGCTATCGGCCTGAGCGACGCTTGCATCCGGCCTACTCGCTGATCTTCTTCACCACCGCCTCGGGCGCCGGCTACGGGCTGCTGGCGGCGAGCGGTGCCTTGGCCGTGCTGGGCCTCCTCCCGGGCGACCGGATGCTGGCGCTCGTAGCGCTGGGCCTGGCGCTCGCCCTCGTCACCGCGGGCCTCGTCGCCTCGACCTGGCACCTGACGCACCCGGAGCGGGCATGGCGGGCCTTCTCGCAATGGCGCAGCTCATGGCTGTCGCGCGAGGGCGTGCTGGCGCTGGCCTCCTATGCGGCGGCCGCACCCTTCGCCTGGAGCTGGGTGGTCGCCCGCGAGCCCAGCGCCCTGGCCGGGCTCGTGGCGGCCGTGCTCGCGGTGGCGACCGTGGCCTGCACGGCCATGATCTACGCCTCGCTGAAGCCCATCGCCGACTGGAACAGCGGCTGGACGGTGGCCGGCTACCTCGCCCTTGCGGGCATGACCGGCCTGCTCTGGCTCTCGGCGCTCAGCGCCTTCTTCGGCCACGCTCCCCAGGGGCTGGCGGCCGCTGCCTGCGCCGGCATCGCTCTGGCCTGGGCGGTGAAGGAGGGCTCGTGGCGGCGGCTGGCGCGGCGCCCGCTGCTGAGCAGCTCGGGCACCGCCACCGGCCTCGGCGACCGCGGCCGCGTGCGGCTGTTCGAGGCGCCGCACACGGAGAGCAACTATCTCCTGCGCGAGATGGGCTATCGCGTCGCCCGCAAGCACAAAGCCGCCTTGCGGCTGGCCACCCGCTGCCTCGCCTTCGCCGTCCCGCTGGCGGTCATGCTGCTCGCGGTCCTGACCGGCCTGCAGCTGCTGTCGGTGCTGGGGGCGGTGGCAGCGTCGGCCGGCGTCCTGGTCGAGCGCTGGCTGTTCTTCGCCGAGGCCAGGCACACGGTCATGCTCTACTATGGGGCCGAGGCCGCCTGAGCGCGCCTGCTGCTAGGGTCCACCATCCGCCGCCCGGCAGGCCGGACCGGCGCAGGCGTTCAGCACCGCGGTCAGCTTCGCGAGATCGGCCTTGAGCTTGGCCGGGGCCTTCCTGTGCAGGCTCGTGAGCTGGTGGGGATCGTTGCGCATGTCGTAGAGCTCGCGGTCGCCCGTGGTCCACTCGATGTAAGCGTGGGTGCGCGTGCGCACACCGCGCCAGCCGGGCTGGCTACTGCCGCTGTCCCGCTGGAAGAACAGGGGATAGGCTTGGCGCCACGCCACCGGCATCGGTGCCTCGGCGTTGAGGAGCGGTGCGAACGACCTCCCGTCGATCTCCGGCGGTGAAGCGAGGCCGGCCCACTCGGCCAGGGTGGGAGCAAGATCGACATTGCCCACGAGGTGCTTCAGCTCCGCACCCGGCGTGATGCCGGGCCCGCGGACGTGAAGCAGCATGCGGACCGACTCCTCGTAGGGCAGACCCTTGCCCAAGGCCAGGCGGTGCTGTCCCGCCATCCAGCCATTGTCGGAGAGGAAGACGAGGTAGCTGTCGTCAAGGCGGCCGCTCGCCTCCAGCGCCCCCACGATACCCGCCACCCACTCGTCGGCCGCCTGGAGCGAGCGTGCCATGCTGGCATAGCGTGCATCGATCTGCGCGATCGTCGCCGCGTTGAACTTGGCGCGACCGCGCAGCCAGGCCGACTTGTCGCCGACATCGGCCTCGTTGAAGGAGGGTGGCCGCGGGGCGGTGAGCCCTGCAAGCAGGCCCACATGCCGTGGCGCTGCCGTGGAGGGGATGTGGGGCGCGTAGAAACTGAGCCAGAGGAACAGCGGCTGCTCGGCCGGCGTGGTTTCGATGAACTCGATCGCCAGCCTGCCCCTGACATCGTCCGTATGGTCCTCGGCTGCGGTCCCGTAGGTGCGGACCTCGCCGCTCTCGTCCACGAGCGAGTAGTTGTAATAGCTTGCCTGGGATCCAACGTTCACCCGCCAGAAATCCCAACCGGGTGGCCGATAAGGGAGCGAATAAGGGTCAGGATAGCCGTTCAGGTACTTGCCGATGAGGGCCGTGCGATAGCCGGCGTCCTGGAGCCACGATCCGATCGTGGCGTGCTCGAGCCCGGACGCGACAAACTGGGCATGGCTATTGCGCGTCACCTTGGTGTTCTGGGCATAGCGGCCGGTGAGCATGGTGGCCCGGCTCGGGCAGCACAGGGGATCGTTGAAGTAGGCTTGGGTGAAGCTGGCGCCCTTCTCTACGATGAGCCGCTGCACGTTGGACATGTGCGCTTCGAGCCCTGCCGGCATGTCATCCATGAGGATGACCACCATATTCGGCTTGGCCTCGGCTACGGTGGCAACGAGGCTCAGAAGTGTCGCAAGGAGCAACCGCCGCATCGCCGCCTCCGAGAGCCGTCCGCTACTGGGGAGCAGCCGGGCACGTTCACGCTCATGTCCGAAATCATAGACAGAACCAGCGCAGCTCTACCAGAGGTTGATGATCTCTGGCAGCTGAAACGGCAGCGGCGATCGAGGCCGGCCCGGCGCCGTGGCGCCTCTGCGTCGCGCCGATGATGGCCTGGACGGACCGGCATTGCCGGTACTTCCACCGCCTGCTGGCGCCGCATGCCCGGCTCTACACCGAGATGGTGCACAGCGGTGCGATCCTGTTCGGGGACGTGGAACGGCACCTCGCCTTCTCGCCCGAGGAGCACCCTTTGGCCCTGCAGCTGGGCGGCAGCGAGCCGGATGAGCTCGCGCGGGCGGCGGGCATTGGGCAAGGGTTCGGCTACGACGAGATCAACCTCAATTGCGGCTGCCCGTCGCCGCGGGTGCAGCGCGGCAGCTTCGGGGCCTGCCTGATGGCCGAGCCCGTGCGGGTGGCCGAGTGCGTGGCAGCGATGCGGGCCGCGGTCAGGGTGCCGGTCACGGTGAAGTGCCGGATCGGGGTCGACGACAGCGAGGAGAGGGAGTTCCTGCACCGCTTCGTCGAGACGGTCGCAGGGGCCGGCTGCACCACCTTCCTCGTCCATGCCCGCAAGGCCTGGCTCAAGGGCCTGAGCCCGAAGGAGAACCGCGAGATCCCGCCCTTGCGCTACGAGATCGTGGCCGAGCTCAAGCGGGCGTTCCCGGCGCTCACCATCGTGCTCAACGGGGGCCTGCGCGAGCCGGCGGCCGCGGTGGCCCGGCTGGACGCCCTCGATGGGCTGATGATCGGGCGGGAGGCCTACGAGAACCCCTGGTCCCTCACGGTCTACGAGCAGCTCCTGTTCGGCACCCCGCCGCCTGCGCGCGACGCCGTGCTCGAGCGCATGGTGGCCTACGCCGGGCAGCAGGCTGGGGACCTGCCGGTGCGGGCGGTCACGCGGCACATGCTGGGCCTCTACAACGGCCTGCCGGGTGCCCGCGCCTTCCGCCGGCGGCTGAGTGCCGTGTCGCCCGAGGATGGGCCCGGCCTCCTGCGCGAGGCAGCAGCACTCGTGCGTACGCCGGAGGCCGTAGCGGCCTGACGCGGCCGCCCGTTCACGTGATATCAGGATCTGCCCGCTAAGAACGTGCCGATGGAGCTTGGGGAGCTGCGCATGACGCGTGCGCAAGGTGTGGGTGCTTCTGGCCCGTGACCGAAGGGGCGTCACGGCGATCGAGTATGCGCTGCTGGCGGCGGTGGTGGCACTCGGCGCCATGGGCGGGCTAATGGCGCTGGGCAGCGGTACGGGCGGCCTCTACGACACGCTGGACGGCATCCGGCTGGCCATCCAGGGCTGAGCCTCAGCGGAACGCGGGCTCGTCGAAGCTCCTGAGCTTCCTGGAATGCAGGCGGTCGGGGCCCTGCTCGCGCAGGAGGCGGATGGTCTCGAGGCCGATCTGGAGGTGCTGGTTGATGCGCTCGCGGTAGAAGCGGTTGGCCATGCCGCGCAGCTTGAGCTCGCCGTGGAGGGGCTTGTCGGAGACGCAGAGCAGCGTGCCGTAGGGGACGCGGAAGCGGAAGCCGTTGGTGGCGATGGTCGCACTCTCCATGTCGACGGCGATGGCCCGGCACTGGTTCAGGCGCTCGAACAGCTCGTCGTAGCGCAGCTCCCAGTTGCGGTTGGCGGTGGTCGCCACCGTGCCGGTGCGCATCCGCATCTTCACGTCGTTGCCCTTGAGGCCGGTGACGTTCACGACCGCCTCCTGGAGGGCCACCTGGACCTCGGCGATGGGCGGCACGGGCACGAAGAGCGGCACCTCCTGGTCGAGCACGCCGTCCTCGCGGACATAGCCGTGCGCCAGGACATAGTCGCCGAGCTGCTGGCTGCGGCGCAGGCCGGCACAGTGGCCGAGCATGAGCCAGCAATGCGGGCGGAGCACGGCCACGTGGTCGGTGATGGTCCGCGCGTTGCTGGGGCCGACGCCGATATTGATCATGGTGACACCGCGCCCGTCGGGGCGGGTGAGGTGGTAGGCCGGCATCTGCGGCAGGTGGGTCGGCGGCGTGCCGCGCGGCGGGTCGTCGCAGAGCCGCGGGTTGGGCAGGACCACGTCGCCGGGCTCGACGAAGCGGAGATACTCGTCGCCCTCCTCGACCTGCTGGCGGGCGTAGGCGACGAAATGGTCGATGTAGCGCTGGTAGTTGGTGAGCAGGACGAAGCGCTGGAAGTGCTCGGGGTGCGTGCCGGTATAGTGGTAGAGGCGCTGCAGGCTGTAGTCGACGCGCTCGGCCGTGAAGAGGTGCAAGGGCCAGGGCTCGGGCCGGCTGGCACGCCAGGTGCCGTTGGCGATGGCGTCGTCGGTGTAGCTGAGGTCGGGCATCGGGAAGAGATGCTGGACCTCGTGCAGCCGCTCCGGCGGCACCTCGCTCGCCATCGCCTCCACGACGAACGGCAGCGGGATCGGGCGGGTGCTGACGCCGGTCACGATCGGCACCCGATGGTTGCTCATCAGGATGCCGAGCTGGGTGCGGTAATAGTCGCCGAAAAGGCGCGGGTGGGTGAGCGTGGTGCCGTAGGTGCCGGGGTCGTGCAGGGCACCGTAGCTGAGGCGGCCGTCGAGGTTGAGGTCGGAAGGCTCCACCCGCACGCCGACGAAGGGGTAGAAGGCGTCGATCACGCTGGGCGGCTTGCCGCCGCGGGCGAAAGTCTGGAAGGCCTCGACCAGCGTGCCGGTGGCGCGCTCGTAGAGCGCGGTCACCCGGTCCACGGCGTCGTCGGGCGACTCGTGCGTGGCGACATCACGCACGCCGAAGGAGGCGAAGATCTCGATCAGGCCGTTGGCCATTGCTGCTCCACTCTGGACTGGCCACCGTTTATCATGGAGCACTCGAAGCCCGTAATCACGGTGCAGGCGTGATGACCAGCCTTGATGCGAAGGGAAAGCTCAAGGCCGGCCATGACGAGAGAGGTATTCCCGCTGAAGGAAGGCTGAGCAATGAGCGGGGCGCCGGCCTCAATAGCTCGGCGGCGTGATCGCCCAGACCACCCGGGTCGTGGTCTTCCCCGGATTTCGGTATCGGTGCGGGCGGGTGGAGGCGAAGGCGAAGCTGTCGCCCTGCTCCAGCAGGTGGTGCTCGTCGTCGATCCAGAGCTCGAGGGTGCCTTCGAGGACGAGGCCGGCTTCCTCGCCTTCGTGGCTGTAGGGCTCCTCGCCGCTGCCGGCACCGGGCTCGATGGTGCTGAGGAGGAGCTCGAGGCGGCCGTCGAGGGTGGGCGTGAGGAGGTGGTCGGTCATGCCGAGGCCGTCATAGCGAAGCCGGCGGCGATGGCCGGCGCGGACCAGGACGGCAGTTCGGTCGCGGTCCGGCTCGGGCATGGGCTGGAAGAACCAGCCGATGCGGACGCCGAGGCCGGTGCTGATCGCCTGGAGCTGGCGGATCGTGGGCGTGCTCAGGCCCCGCTCCACCTGGCTCAGATGGCCGATGGAGAGGCCCGTGCGCTGCGCGAGCTGCGCCAGGGTGATCGAGCTCGACTGGCGCAAGCTCCGGATCTGCTGGCCCAGTGCTCCGACCTCGTCCGCCTCGCTCAATTCAGCCGCCGCTTCCTGTCCTTCAGCACCTCGCGGGCGGCGTTGTGGCCGGGGATGCCGGAGACGCCGCCGCCCGGGTGCATCGAGCTGCCGCAGATGTAGAGGCCGCGGATCGGGGTGCGGTAGTCGGCATACCCGGCCGCGGGGCGCATGAAGAACACCTGGTCGGGGGCCAGCTCGCCCTGGAAGATGTGCCCTTGCGGCAGGCCCACGATGCGCTCGATGTCGGGGGCGAGCAGGACCTGCATGTCGATGATGTCGTTGCGCCAGCCGGGGGCGTAGGTCTCGATCGCGTCCAGCACCCGGTCCTTGAAGTTGTCGCGCTCGTCCTCCCACTTGCCGCCCTTCAGCTCGTAGGGAGCGTGGCCGCCGAAGAGGTTGACGACGTGCTTGCCGGGCGGGGCGAGCGTGGTGTCGCGGATGGTGGGGACGACGGGCGTGATGAACGGCTTCTGCGAGTACCAGCCATATTTCGCGTCGTCGTAGGCGCGCTCGAGATAGTCGATGTCGGGGGCGATGTGGACGTAGGTCGGGTAGTCGAACCCGGCCTTGGCGGGGTCGAAGGAGGTGTATTGCGGCGGGCGATGGCAGGCGACATTGATCTTGAACGCGGTCGAGAAGGTCCGGTAGCCCCCGAGGTCGCGGACATAGTCGGCCGGGAGCTGGGCACGGTCGACCAGCCGCAGCATCAGGGTCTTGGCGTCGAGGTTCGAGATCACGAGGCCGGCGCGGTACTCCTCGCCCTTCTCGGTGACCACGCCGACCGCCCTGCCCTCCTCGACCAGGACCTTGGCGATTCCGCTCTCGGTCTTGATCTCGAGTCCGAAGCGGGCGCCGGATTGGGCGATCGCCTGGGTGATCGCCCCCATGCCGCCCTTGATGAAGCCCCAGCCGCCGGCCCCCTCATGCTCGCCCATAAGGTGGTGCAGCAGCACGTAGGCCGAGCCCGGCGTCTTGGGCGAGGCGAAGGTGCCGATCGAGGCGTAGTAGCCGAAGATCGCCTTGATGATGTCGCTCTCGAACCATTGCGAGAGATAGTCGTAAGCCGACTGCGTGAGCAGATCGAGGATGCGGTAGAAGCGGCCGCCCATGTCGCGATAGCGCCAGACGAACTGGGCCGTGTCCTTGAAGTCGCGCCAGCCGCCCTTGACCGGGTCGACCGGAGTCTCGAACAGGAGCTTGCGGACGTATTTCAGCGAGTCCTGGAGATAGGCGTCGAACTCCGGGTAGATCGCGGCATCCTTGGCCGAGAACCGCGCGAACTGTTCTTGCGTCTTCTTCACGTCGTCGGAGAAGATGATCGAGTTCGTGGCCGAGAGCGGCGAGAACAGGTCGTTCGCCGGCAGCACCTCGAGCCCGAACTTGCGGAGCTCAAGGTCGGCGATGATCCGCGGGTGCAGGATGCTCATCACGTAGGAGAAGATCGACGCCCGGAAGCCGGGCGAGAACTCCTCGGTCACCGCAGCCCCGCCGATCACGTGGCGGCGCTCCAGCACCAGCACCTTCAGGCCGGCCTTGGCGAGGTAAGTGCCGCAGACGAGGCCGTTGTGCCCGGCACCCAGGATGATCGCGTCGTACCGGTCCGCAGCCATGGCCGTCCCCGCCCGATTTCATGCTCGTGAAATCGGAGAGTGCCAAGTTCGGCAGCGGGCCGCAAGCGCGACCGAGAAGGCTGGCGTCAGCCCGGCAGCGCGATCAGCGCCGCTGCAACCCGGCGGCCCTCGCTCAACAGCAGATTATACGTCCGGCAGGCGGAGGGTGTGGCCATCGGCTCCAGAACCGGACCCCAGGCGCGAACCGCCTGGCGAAACGCGGGAGGGAGCAGCTCGAGCCTGACACCCGTGCCGAGGAGCAGGATCTCGACTGTCGGCACGGAATCCCGGACGGCCTCGAGGCTCTCCAGCGTGATCTCGGCCGTGCTTGTGGGCGCCCAGGCGAGGGCGCGGTCAGCGAGGACGAGGATCGAGCCCTGATGGCGCCGGCCCGCGATGGTGAAGCTGCCGGCACCGTAGGCCTCGATGGCCTGCGGGCCCTCGGCCGGGCGCAGCTCCTCCATCAGCTAGCACTCGGCCTCGCGGTCGGGGCCGGCACGGTCTCGGCCGCAGGCTTCACCGCCCGGATGTTGAGGTAGTAGAGCACCGGCGTGGCGACGTAGACCGTGGAGTAGGTGCCGACGATGACACCCCAGATCATGATCACGGTGAAGTCACGCACCACGCTGCCGCCCAGGATCCAGAGCGGGACCAGGGCCGTCATCGTGGTGAGCGAGGTCATCAGCGTGCGGGCCAGGGTCTCGTTGATGCTGCGGTCGAGCAGCTCCTCGATCGCCATGGTCTTGTAGCGGCGCAGGTTCTCGCGCACGCGGTCATAGATCACGACGGTGTCGTTGAGCGAGTAGCCGACCAGGGTCAGGACCGCGGCCACGCTGGTCAGGTTGAACTCGATCCCGAACAGCGAGTAGATCGCGATCGTGGCCGAGACGTCGTGGACCAGGGCGGCGATGGCGCCGATGCCGTACTGCCATTCGAAGCGGAACCACAAGTAGGCGAAGACGCCGGCCATGGAGATGACGACGGCATAGATGCCGTTCATCAGCAGCTCGCCGCTGACCTTGGGGCCGACGAACTCGGCCCGCTGGTAGACCATGCCGGAGCCGACCTGGGTGTCGAGCGCACCCTTGATCCGCTCGATCGCCTCCCGCTGCTGCTCCTCGGTGCCGTCCTGAGCCTCGGCCCGGATCAGGACCTGGTCGGGCCCGCCCGCCTCCTGCAGCGAGACCTCGCCCATGCCCAGCTCGTCGAGCACGCCGCGCATCCGGGCGAGGT
Source organism: uncultured Alphaproteobacteria bacterium (assembly GCA_963830775.1). Classification (GTDB taxonomy): domain Bacteria; phylum Pseudomonadota; class Alphaproteobacteria; order Geminicoccales; family Geminicoccaceae; genus CAWHNT01. The sequence continues at coordinate 68,949 of CAWHNT010000046.1, forward strand.
CGGCCGGGCCCGGTGTCTTCACCTCGAGCAGGATGCCGCCCTTGAAGTCGATCCCGTAATTGAGCCCGATCGTGGGCACCATCACGATCGCCGCCACCAGCACGACCGCCGACCAGATGAAGGCGATCCAGCGGTAGCGGAAGAACGGGAGGCGCGTGCCGTCGGGGATGAGCCGGATGCGACGCATGGAGATCTACCTCAGAGCGGGATGGCGGCCGGCCGCGCCCGCCGGTACCAGTAATTGACCAGGAGCCGTGTCAGCGTCACCGACGTGAACATGTTGGCGAGGATGCCGAATGCCAGCGTCACCGCGAAGCCCTTCACCGGCCCGGTGCCGAACTGGAACAGGGCCAGGGCCGCGATCAGGTGGGTGACGTTGGCGTCGATGATCGTGCGCAGGGCCTCGTCGAAGCCGGTCTGGATGGCGGACAAGGGCGAGCGGCCGTTGCGCGCCTCCTCGCGAATACGCTCGTAGATCAGCACGTTGGAATCGACCGCGGTGCCGATCGTGAGCACGATGCCGGCGATCCCGGGCAGGGTCAGCGTGTTGCCGAGCAGGCTCATGATGCCGAGGATGAAGACGACGTTCACGATCAGGGCGAGATCGGCGATCAGGCCGAAGATGCCGTAATAGACCAGCATCAAGGAGACGGTCAGCACGCAGGCCACGATGCTGGCGATGGTGCCGGCACGGATCGAATCGGCGCCGAGCTCCGCACCGACGGAGCGCTCCTCGATCACCTTCAACGGTGCCGGCAGGGCGCCCGAGCGGAGCAGCACGGCAAGCTCGTTGGCACTCTCGACCGTGAAGCTGCCGCTGATCACGCCGGAGCCGCCCAGGATCGGCTCGCGGATGTTGGGGGCCGAGATCACCTTGTCGTCGAGGACGATGGCGAAGAGCTTGTTCACGTTCTCCTGGGTGATCCGGCCGAAGGTCCGCGCCCCGGCATTGTCGAAGCGGAAGCTCACCACCGGCTCGTTCTGCTGGAAGCTCGGCTGGGAATCGACCAGGCTGTCGCCCGAGAGCTCGACCTTGCGCTTGAGCAGATAGTGGCTGGGCCCACCGCCGCCGTCGTCGGACTCGACCAGGATGTCGCCTTCGGGGATCCGCCCGGCCAGGGCCTCGGCGAGGTTGCCCTGCATGTCCACCATGTGGAAGGTCAGGCGGGCGGTGCGGCCGAGCAGGCGCTTGATCGCCTCCGGGTTCCGCTCGCCCGGGACCTGGACCAGGATGCGGTCGGCTCCCTGGCGCTGGATCGAGGCCTCGCGCGTGCCCAGCTGGTCGATCCGGCGGCGCACCACCTCGATCGACTGGTCGACGGCGGCGGTCGTCAGGTTGGTGGCGGTCTGCTCGTCGAGCGTCAGCGTGAAACGGCCGTTGGCATCGGCGTTGACGTCGTACTCACGGGCGGTGCTGGCGCCGAAGCCGACGCTGGTGAGCCGCGGGTTGACGTCGTTCACGGCCGTGCGCGCGGCCTCGAGCTGCGTCGGGTCGGTCAGGGTGAAGACGACGTTGTTGCCCTGGACGCCCAGGCCCCGATAGCCGATCCGCGCCTTGCGCAGGCCCGCGCGCAGCTCGTTCTCCAGGTTCTGCAGCCGCTCCCGCACGATCTGGCCGGTCTCGACCTCGAGCAGCAGCGAGGAGCCGCCCTGCAGGTCGAGCCCGAGCACGATGCGGCCCTTGGGCACGAAGTCCGGCAGCGCGTTCAGGACCGGCTGCGGGATGAAGTTCGGCAGCGTGACCAGGAAGGCCACGACGCAGGCCCCGAGGATGAGGACCGACTTCCAGAGCGGATAGCGCATCGGTGGAGCCTAGCGCTTGAAGAAGCGGCTGAGCCTGGTCGCGAAGTTATCGCCGGCGGCAGCCGTGGTAGCGCGGTTGTCGTTGGTGGCCGGCTGCGGCTTGCCCGCAATCTCGGTGATCGTGTGCCGCGCCACCTTCACCTGCACGTTGGGCGCTATCTCGACCTGGACGGTGGTGTCGCCGGCCTCGACCCGGGTGATCTTGCCCAGGATGCCGCCCGCGGTGACGATCTGATCCCCCTTCTTCAGGTTCTCGATCATCTGCCTGTGGACCTTCATCTTCTGCTGCTGCGGCCGGATCAGCAGGAAGTAGAAGACCACGAAAATCAGGACCAACGGCATCAGCGAGACGAAGAAGTCGCCGCCCGCTGCGCCGCCCGCCTGGGCGTAGGCCGGTGAGATCAACATGCAATCCTCGGGTGATGGAGGCAGGGCGTTGGCGGCGGACTATAGCCTCGGACCCGGGCTTTGGGAACGGCAGCCGGGCAGCGTCCCCGCTTGCGCGCGAGCGATCAGCTGCTAGCTTCCGCCGCCGCCGGCTGGAACATGGGTTGGGGAAGGATGGGCCGCAAGAAGAAGCAGCTCCTGCGGATCGTGCAGGCGCTGGAACGGCTCGCACCGCCGGCAGCGGGCGAGGTCGAGCTCGGAGCGGCCGACGCGTTCGTGTGGGAGGCGCGCAGCCAGCGCCTGCGGCCGGTGCCGCGCGTGGCCGGCGTGCCGTTCGAGCTCCTGTGCGGCATCGAGCGCGTGGCCGAGGCCCTCTTCGACAACACGCACCGCTTCGCGCAAGGGTTGGCCGCCAACAACGCCCTCCTCTGGGGTGCGCGCGGCATGGGCAAGAGCTCGCTGGTGAAGGCGGTGCACGGCCGCTTGAACGAGCGGAAGCCCGGCTGCCTCGTGCTGATCGAGATCCACCGCGAGGACATCGAGAGCCTGCCCCGGCTCCTGCACCTCCTGGCCCCTTCCGGACGGCGCTGCCTGCTCTTCTGCGACGACCTCAGCTTCGACGCCGGGGAGACCAGCTACAAGTCCCTGAAGGCGGTGCTGGAGGGCGGGATCGAGGGCCGCCCGCCCAACGTGCTCTTCTACGCCACCTCCAACCGCCGCCACCTGATGCCGCGGCAGATGATCGAGAACGAGCGCAGCACCGCGGTGATCCCGGGCGAGGCGATCGAGGAGAAGGTCTCGCTCTCCGACCGGTTCGGCCTCTGGCTGGGGTTCCACCCCTGCAACCAGGAGGTCTACCTCGCCATGGTCGAGCGCTACGCCCAGCATTTCGGCCTCAAGATGGAGCGCGACGCACTTACGCGCGAGGCGCTCGAGTGGTCGAAGACCCGGGGCAGCCGTTCGGGCCGGGTTGCCTGGCAGTACATCCAGGACCTTGCCGGCAGGCTAGGTCAGTCGCTGGATCCCGCTGCGGGCCGGGCGGCTGGCACCTGACCCAAACCTTCGGCAAAGGCTGAACAGGCCCGTCGCTCAGCGCGTGCTCGCGACCTGAGTGCGGTCGGGTTCGCTCTCGAGATGCTGCAGCGGGTCGATCGGCGTGCTGCCGGTGCGGATCTCGAAGTGGAGCTGCGGTTCCTTCATGCCGCCGCTGGTGCCAACGGTGGCGATCTTCTGGCCGCGCAGCACCGGGTCGCCGACCCGGGCGAGCAGCGTCTGGTTGTGGGCGTAGGCCGTGGTGAAGCCGCCGGCATGACGGATCAGCAGCATCTCGCCATAGCCGGGCAGGCGATCGCCGGCATAGACCACGATGCCGTTCTCGGCGGCGAGCACGGGCGTGCCCAGCGGGGCCGCGAGGTTGATGCCGGCATTGCGCGTTCCGTCCGGCTTGTCGCCGAAGCGGCTCACCACCCGGCCGAGCACGGGCCAGATAAAGCCATCGCCCGACAGCGACGGCGGCTTCATCAGGGAGGCACGGCGGACGGTCTCGACTTCCTCGGCCGACATGGCCGGGGCGGGAGGCATGGCGATGTCGCCCGGCAGGCGGACGGTCTGGCCCGGTCGGATACGGTCGGGATCGAGGTCGGGGTTGGCGGCGACGATATCGCCGAGCCTCAGCTTGTGGCGGGCGGCGATGGCGGCCAGCGTGTCGCCTCGGCGGACCGTCTCGGTGCGCACCGGCCGTGCGGCCGGGTCGGGCCGGGGCAGGATGATGATCTGGCCGGCGAATACCTGGTAGGGCGGCTGGATGCCGTTGGCCTGGGCCAGCCGGCTGAGGCCCAGCCCATAGCGCTCGGCCACCTCGGACAGCGTCTCGCCCGGCAGCACCAGGTGCTCGCGGCCTGCCTCCACGGCGGCTCGGTGCGCCATGGCGGCCGGATCCTTGAGCGGCTCACGACCGGCGCAAGCGGCAAGCGCCAGGATCGAGAGCAGGCCCACCACGGTGGAGAGCAGTCTTCCCAACATGGCCCGGATGCTAGGCCCAACGCGGACGGCCCAGCAAGCAGGAGCCGGCGGCCCTGCGCCCGATCGGTCAGCGGGCGAGGGCTTCGCGCAACACCTCGATGCTCGGGTAGTGCGTCATGTCGAGGTGGACCGGTGTGACCGAGATATAGCCGTCCGCGATGGCAGCGATGTCGGTGCCCGGCTCGGGGTCGGTCAATTTGCGCAAGGCCCCGATCCAGATGTAGGGCTCGCCGCGGGGGTCGATGCGCTCGACCAGCGTGTCGCCGATCTTGCGGGTACCCTGCCGGGCCACCTGCCAGCCGCGCACCGCGTCCGGCTCGGCGTCCGGGAAGTTGATGTTGATCAGCACGTCCGGCGCCCAGCGCACCTGGAGCAGGTGGCGCAGCAGCTCGGGCGCGTGCCGCTCGGCGGTCGACCAGCGCACCTGCTTGCGGTCGGCCGCGTGCTGCGAAAGGGCTATGGCCGGCACATGGAAGAGGGTGGCCTCCATGGCCGCGGCCACGGTGCCCGAGTACGTCACGTCCTCGCCCATGTTGCCGCCGTGATTGATGCCGGAGAGGACGAGGTCGACCGGCACGTCGGTGATGATGTGCTGCAGCGCCAGCAGCACGCAGTCGGTGGGCGTGCCGTCGATCGCGACGTGACGCTCGGAGAGGCGGCGCAGGCGCAAGGGGCGCGTCAGCGTCAGGGAGTGGGCGGCCCCGCTCTGGTTGATCTCCGGAGCCACGACCCAGACATCGTCGCTGAGCTCGCGTGCGATCCGCTCCAGCGTCTTGATCCCGGTGGCGTTGATCCCGTCATCGTTGGTGACCAGGATCCGCGGCGGCCGCGCAGAGTTCTCAGGCATCGGGGACGAGCCGCTCCTGGCCTAGCATGTAGGGGCGGAGCCGGGGCGGGATCACCACGCTGCCGTCCGGCCTCCTGGAAGTTCTCGAGGATGGCGATCAGGGTCCGCCCGACCGCCAGGCCCGAGCCGTTGAGGGTGTGCACGAAGCGGGTCCCCTTCCCTTCCCTGGGCCGGTAGCGGGCGTTCATCCGCCGGGCCTGGAAGTCGCCGAAGATCGAGCAGGAGGAGATCTCGCGGTAGCAGCCCTGCCCCGGCAGCCAGACCTCGATGTCGTAGGTCTTGCGCGAGAGGAAACCGGTATCGCCCGAGGCCAGCGTCACCACCCGGTAGGGCAGCTCCAGCCTGCGCAGCACCTCCTCGGCACAGCCGGTCATGCGCTCGTGCTCGGCTGCGGACTGCTCCGGCGTGGTGATGCTCACGAGCTCGACCTTGCTGAACTGATGCTGCCGGATCATGCCGCGCGTGTCCCTGCCGGCGGCACCGGCCTCCGACCGGAAGCAGGCCGTCAAGGACGTGAGGCGCAGCGGCAGCCGCTGCTCCTCCAGGATCTCGCCGGCCACGATGTTGGTGAGCGGGATCTCGGCCGTGGGGATCAGCCAGAGATCGGCCGTGGTGCGGAAGAGGTCGTCCGCGAACTTCGGCAGCTGGCCCGTGCCGAAGAGGGCCTGGTCGCGGACGAGAAAGGGAACCGCGGTTTCCCGATAGCCGTGCTCGCCGGTGTGCAGGTCGAGCATGAAGTTGCCCAGCGCCCGCTCGAGCCGGGCCAGGGCACCCCTGAGAACGACGAACCGCGCCCCGCTGAGCTTGGCGCCCGCCGCGAGGTCGAGCCCGAGCGGTGCCCCCAGCTCGTCGTGCTGGAGCGGCTGGAACTCGAAGCTGCGCGGCTCGCCCACCGTCCGCTCGACCCGGTTGTGGGTCTCGTCCGGCCCGTCCGGCACCTCGTCGGCCAGCACGTTGGGCAGCGTGGCCAGGATCGAATCGAGCCTGGCCTGGAGCTCGCGCTGGCGCTCCTCGCCCTCCTTCAGGCCGTCCTTGAGGCTCGCGACCTGGTCCATCAGCAGGGCCGCACGGGTCTCGTCGCGCGCACGCTTGGCCTCGCCCACCTCGCGCGAGAGCCGGTTGCGAAGCGCCTGCTCCTCCTGCAGCCGGGTCTCGACCGCACGGCGCTCCTCGTCGAGGGCGAGCACGGAGGCCGCCGCCGGCGGCAGGCCGCGACGGCGGAGCGCGGCATCGAAGCCGTCGGGGTTCTCGCGCAGCCAGCGCAGGTCGATCATGGCCGTGAGCGCCGCCCCTTCGGGCGGCCCATGCAGGAGGTGGAAGAGCGGGCGAAGGCTCAGTCGGGAGGCTGCACCTCGCGGCCGGCTGAAGCAGCTTCCTCCGCTTCCTCGGCGGCCTCGCGCGCGGCGCGGCGCTTCTCGTAGCTGACGACGAGCAGGATCGACAGCTCGTAGAGAAGGATCATCGGCAGAGCGAGCCCGATCTGGCTTATGACGTCGGGCGGCGTGATCACGGCGGCGACGATGAAGATGAGGACGATGGCGTAACGGCGACCGGTGCGCAGCATCTCGCCGGTCAGGATGCCGACCCGTCCCAGGAGCGTCAGCGCCACCGGCATCTGGAACGCCAGCCCAAAGGCGAAGATCAGCTTCATCACCAGGTCGAGATACTCGCCGACCCTGGCCTCGAGCTGGATCGGCAGGGCGTCGGGCCCGGGTGCGGTCTCGAAGCTGAGGAAGAAGCGCCAAGCCAGCGGGAAGATGAAGTAGTAGACGAAAGCACCACCGGCGAAGAACAGGACCGGTGTCGCCGCGAGGAAAGGCAGGAAGGCCTCCTTCTCGTTCTTGTAGAGGCCGGGTGCGATGAACAGCCAGATCTGGATCGCCACGAACGGGAAGGTGATGAAGGTGCCGGCCCAGAACGCCACCTTCACATAGGTGAAGAAGGCTTCGGTCAGGCCGGTATAGATCATCCGCCGGTCGGTATAGCCCATGCTCTCGTAGATCTGGGCAAGCGGTCGGACCAGGAAGTCGTAGATGTCGTCGGCGAACGCGTAGCAAACGAGAAAACCGACGATGATCGCGATCGCCGAGTAGACGAGCCGGTTGCGGAGCTCGACCAGATGGTCGAGCAGCGGCATCTCGCGGTCGTCGATGTCCTTGATGATCGGCACGTCAGGCCTTGTCGGTCACGGGTGCGGCGGGCTCGGCGGCTACGGGCAGGGCTGTGACAGGCATCGGAGCGGGGGCCGTGGGCACGGCAGGCGGCTCGCCGGCATTGGCCACGGCCACGGGCTCCGTGGTCGCGGCGGCGGCTGGCTTCGGCTCGAAGTCCTGCCGGCTCGGCGGCTCCAGCGCCCGGCGCAGGCTGGAATCGGGATCGACCGTCTTCTCGATCTCCGAGCGCAGGTCGGTCCGGGTGAGCTTGTTGATCTCGGACTTGATGTCCTGCAGCTCGGCCTCGCGCGCCATGTCGTCGAGCGAACGCTGGAACTCGCGCGCCATCGCACGCGCCTTGCCGCTCCAGCGGCCGATCTGGCGCGCCAGCCGCGGCAGGTCCTTGGGTCCGATCACGATCAGGGCCACCATCAAGATGAGCCCCATCTCGGACCAGCCGATATCGAACATCCAGACCTCTCAGATGCGCCGCAGGTCAGCGCACCAGACTGTCCCGGTTCTCGGGCCGATGCTCCAGCCGCGGCACCTCGGCCGTGCTGCCGGCGGCGGAAGCGGCTTCGGTCTCCGGCCCGTCCTTGAGCCCGTCGCGGAAGTTGCGCACGCCCTTGGCCAGATCGCCCATCACCTGCGGCAGCTTACCAACGCCGAACAGCATGAGAACGACCACCAGGACCAGCGCCATCTCCACCATGCCGAAGCTCATCCAAGGCTCCCGAAACGGCCCGCGGCCAGCATGGCACCGGACAGCGGAGTTTCGCACAACCAGCCCTGGGATCGCAACGGCGGCCGCCTCAGCCGGCGGCGGGGTAGACGAAAAGGTGGCGGGGGTCCAGCTCGATCTCCACCTCGTCGCCGGGCTCGACCAGCGCCTCCCCCATCTGCCGCACCTTGACCGTGCTCCCGTCGGGCAGGCCCAGGCGCAGCACGTGCTGCGGACCGAGATCCCGGCGGAAGGTCACCCGAGCCCGCAGCCCCCCGCCGGCGGGTGGCTTGCGCACCCGGATCCCCTCCGGGCGGAGGATCGCCTCGACCGAGGCCCCGTCCGCGACCTCCGGTGCCGCGGCCCAGCCCACGGGCGTGCGCACGAGCCCGCCCTCGGCCCGGCTCGGGAAGCGGTTCACCGGCCCGAAGAAGCCGGCCACCAGCGCATTGACGGGCCGGGCATAGAGCTCGGCCGGGGTGCCGGCCTGCACGATCCGGCCGTGCTGCATGGCATGGATGCGGTCGCCGACCCGGATCGCCTCCTCGGCATCGTGGGTGACGAGGAGCGTCGGCGTCCCCGCCTCGCGCAGGACAGCCATGGTCTCCTCGCGCACCTGAGAGCGGAGCTCGGTGTCGAGGGCCGAGAAGGCCTCGTCCAGCAGCATGAGCTGAGGGGCGGGTGCGAGGGCGCGGGCCAGCGCCACCCGCTGCTGCTCGCCCCCTGAGAGCGTGTGCGGATAGCTGCGCGCGTGCCGGCCCATCTCCACCTTGGCCAGGAGCTGCTCGATCCGCTCTGCCCGGCCGCGCCGGTCGAGGCCGGTGAGCCCGAAGCCCACGTTCTCGGCCACGCGCAGATGCGGGAAGAGGGCGAAGTCCTGGAACATCAGCCCGACCCGCCGCTGCTCCGGCGGCAGGCCATGGCCGGGCTCGGCCAGGAGGCGGCCATTCAGGCTGATCCGCCCGGCCTGCACGGTCTCGAGGCCGGCGATCAGGCGCAGCGTGGTGCTCTTGCCGCAGCCGGAGGGGCCCACCAGGCAGTGGACCTCGCCCGGGGCGATGACGAGGCTGACCTCGTCGACCACGCGGCGCGCGCCGAAGCTGTGGCTCAGGCCCGAGACGACGAGCCCGGCCCCGTCCGGAGGTGAATCAGGCACGGGTGCCGATCTCCAGGAGCGAGCTGCTCTCCAGCTCGTCCGGCCGCGGCAGGTCGTCGAGCGAAGCCAGGCCGAACTGGTCGAGGAAGTCCTCGGTGGTGACCCAGGTAACCGGCCGGCCCGGCGCGTCACGGCGGCCGCGCGGGGCGATCCAGCCCTGCTCCAGGAGCAGGTCGAGGGTGCCCTTGGCGACGGCGACGCCGCGCACGGCCTCGATCTCGGCCCGGGTCACGGGCTGGCGGTAGGCGATGATGGCCAGCGTCTCCAGGGCCGCGCGCGGCAGGCGGCGCTCCTGAACCCGCACCGCCTTGAGGTGCGGTGCGAGGTCCGGGGCGGTGCGGAAGGCCCAGCCCCTTCCGTGCCGCTCGAGCTGGACGCCGCGGCCGGCATAGTCCCGGCCGAGCTCGCTCAGCACGTCGGCGATATGCGCGATCCCGCCCAGATGGGCCTGCAGCTCGACCTCGCTCAAAGGCTCGGCCGCCGCGAACAAGGCGGCCTCGACCAGGCGCTTGGGGTCGACGCCCTCCATCAGCGGCACCGGCGCAGCATGATCGGGGCGAAGGGTGCCGCCTGCTGCAGGTCGACGCGGCCGGAGCGGGCGAGCTCCAGGCTGGCGACCAGGCTTGCGGCCATGGCCGAGCGCCGCGGCAGGCCGGTCGCCAGATGGTCGGGCAGGAAGCTCATCATGTCACGCCAGTCGCCCATCGGGAGCAGCGTGCCAAGTCGCTCCATGGCCGCCTCCACCGTGTCGAGCCGCCGGGCCGGGAAGGTCATCGGCGGCTCGCCGGTTCGACGGGCGACGGCACCGAAGGCCTCGAACAGCTCGCTCAAGGTCGCCCGGTAGCGCCATTGCACGACGGTCTGCAAGCCGCCGGGCTCGCCGCGCGGGAAAGCGCTGCAGGCCGAGGCGGGGACGGGCGACCAGGGCGGCGGCGCCACGGCGGATGCCTTCCAGGAGCCGAAGCCGCTCCTCCAGTGCCTCGGCCATGGCCTCGGGGTCGGGCACCTCGCGCTCGGCCGGCGGCAGCAGGAGCTGCGACTTCAGGTAGGCGAGCCAGGCCGCCATGACGAGATAGTCGGCGGCCACCGGCAGGTCGGCGGCGTGCCGGCTCTCGAGATAGTCCAGAAACTGCTCGGCCAGGCGCAGGATCGAGATCCGGCCGAGATCCACCTTCTGCTTGCGGGCAAGGTCGAGGAGGATGTCGAGCGGCCCTTCGAAGCCGTCGAGATTGACGATGAAGCCCTGGGCCCCTGCTGCCCGCTCCACTGGCTCAGCCCCAGCCGGTGAGGGTCCGCACGGCGGCGTAGACGACGCCGACCGCCGGGCGCAGGACAGCCGAGAGCGGATCCTGCTCGAAGCCGAGCTCGCGGCCGATCATCGGCACCACGGAGATCAGCGCCAGCAGGATCACGATGCCGTAGCGCTCGAAGCTGGGCGAAGCGATAGGCGAGCGGCCCCGGCAGGAGCCCGGTCAGCACGCGGCCGCCGTCCAGCGGCGGCAGAGGCAGCATGTTGAAGACGGCGAGCGTCACGTTGATCGAGATGAAGTTGTGCAGGTTGACGACGATCCACAGCTCGACGTTCGAGAGGTCGGCCCGGTCGAACAGATGAAGGATCAGGCCCGAGGCGAGTGCCAGCAGGATGTTGATGCCGGGCCCTGCCAACGCCACCCAGATCATGTCGCGCTTGGGGTTGTGGAGGCGGTGGAAGGCGACCGGGACCGGCTTCGCCCAGCCGAAGAGGAAGGGCGCGCCGAAGAGCACCAGCACGCCGGGCAGGATCACGGTCCCGAACGGGTCGACGTGGCGGATCGGGTTGAAGCTCACCCGGCCGAGCTGGCGGGCGGTGTCGTCGCCGCGCTTCTCGGCCATCCAGCCATGCGCCGCCTCGTGCAGCGTCACGGCCAGGATGATCGGCAGGGCCCACACCGAGAGGAGCTGGCCGATCTCGGCGAAATTCATGCGACGACCGTCCCGAGCAGCTCTTCCAGCCGGGCCTGACCCTGCTCCGGGTCGAACGGCTCCGGGGCGTGCGACGGCAGGGCGGCGGCGAGGCGGGCCTGCTTCTCCGCTGCCAGCTCCGGCGCGGCAGCGAGCACGGCCAGGCTCTCCTCGAGCCGGCCGGTGCAGGCAAGGGCGATGTCGCAGCCGGCGGCCAGGGCTCGCGAGGCCCGCGTGCCGGGATCGCCCTCGAGCGCACCCATGGCAAGGTCGTCGCTGAACAGGAGGCCCTCGAAGCCGGCGGCTTCGCGGATCAGCTCGCGGATGACGATCGGCGAGAAGGTGCCCGGGCGGTCGGGATCGATGGCCCGGTAGAGGACGTGTGCTGTCATGGCGAGCGGCAGGTGGTTCAGCCGGCGCGCCGGCACAAGGTCGGTGGCGATCAGCTCCAGGCGATCGGTGTCCACGACCGGCAGGGTCAGATGGCTGTCGACGCGGGCGCGGCCGTGTCCCGGCAGGTGCTTGAGCACAGGGGCGATGCCGCCCGCGACCAGGCCGCGGGCCATCTCCCCCGCGAGCGCGGCCACGAGGCCCGGATCGTGCGCGAAGGCACGGTTGCCGATGGCGCTGGTGGTCTCGGCACGGCCGATGTCGACGCAAGGCGCGCAGTCGATGTCGATCCCGACCTCGGCCAGGTCGTGCGCGATCAGGCGGCCGAGGAGCCAGGCCGCCTCTCGCGCTGAAGCGCCATCCAGGGCGCCCACGGCGGCGGCGGGCGGCAGCGGGCGCCACTCCGGCGGCTTCAGGCGCATGACCCGCCCGCCCTCCTGGTCGATCAGGATCGGCAGGTGACGGTCAGGCTGGCTGCCATGCAGAGCGTCCGTCAGCGCCCGGAGCTGCTGCCGGTCCCGGCAGTTGCGGGCGAAGAGGACGACGCCCGCTGGCGGCATGCGCCGGATCAACGCGGCCTCGGCTGCGCTGAGCTCCGTGCCTTCGATGCCGATGACGGCAGCGCGAACGCCCGAGCCAGTGGTCACTCGGTCGAGCCGACCACGAAGCACTGGCCACCCTGCTGCTGGATGGCGGAGCAGGCATCGGTGGCAGCCTCACGCGAGGCGAACGGGCCAGCCTGGAGGCGGTACATGGTGCCGCTGACGGTGGCGATCCGCTCCACGCTGGGCGAGAGGTCGCTCAGCACGGTGGGGTAGCGCTGGCGCAGCTGCGACCAGGCCTGGGTCATGGCCCCCTCGCTGCGCAGCGCCAGGAGCTGCAGCCGATAGGCGCTGGAGCGGGGCGGGCTGGGCGGCACGATCGGGGCCGTGGGTACGGCGGGCTCGATCGCGGCCGTCTGGCGGTTGGTGGAGGGCTGGGTGCGCCGCGGGGGCGGCGGTGGCGGCTCGACCGGCCGGCGCTGGGCCGCGACCGGCTGGCGCTCGGGACGCGGCCGGGCCGGCGGCGTGGCCGTCACGGGCCGCGGCGGCGGCTCGGCCCGCGCCGCCCGGCGTGGCGGTGGTGGGGGCGGCGGCTCGTCCCGCGCCTCGAGTGCCGCCGGCGGGGCCGGCCGCTCGGGTGGTGCCGTCTCCTCCTCGGGCACTGCGGCCAGGATCGAGGGCTTGGGCACGGGGATCCGCCCGCCGGAGCCGATCGCGGCCGGCTCCTCCTCGGGCGCAGGCACGGGTTCTGGTGGAGGCGGAGGCGGCTCGGCGGCCGCGACCGGCGGAGCTGACGGCTCGGCCGCAGGAGCTGGCTCGGCCCTGGCCGCCGGCGGGATCGGCAGCGGCTCCGGGGCCGGCGTCGCGGTCTGGACCGGCTCGGGCGCCGGTGGCGGGGGCGGTGGCGGCTCGGCCCGGACCGGCGGCAGGCTTGCCGGATCGGGCGCGTCCGGTGCCGCCTCCAGCCGCGGCTCGGACGCGGTGGGATCGACCGAGGGGGCGGGCTCCGGAGCCGGCGGCAGCGCCTCCGCCCTGGGCGTCTCCGGCGGCGGGCGGAACACGTCGATCACGCTGGCGCTCTGGTTGGCGACATCGAGGCCGCCGCGGTCGTTGGGCACGTGCTTGTAGGGCCCGGCCTCCGCCCTGATCAAAGGCGGCTCGCCGCCAAGCCCGGCCAGGCCCTCGACATAGGCGTACCAGACCACGCCGCCGAAGAGGCCGAACACCACGAGCGCCGCCAGCCACAGGGCCCAGCGCCCGCGCCGCGGTGCCGCCATGGTCTGCACGTCGCGCTCGTCATAGTCGTCCTTCCGGGCCGCCCGTGCGGCGGGCGGCCGGAGGGTCGCGTTGCGCATCTACCGCATCTCCGCGAGCGGCTGCACGCCCATCAACCCCAGGCCACGCGCGATCACCACGCGCACCGCCTCCAGCATGGCCAGCCGCGCACGGGTGAGGTCGACATCCTGGGGGTTGAGGAAGCGGAGCCTCGGCTCCTCATTACCCCTGCTCCAGAGCAGGTGGAAGGAGCTTGCAAGCTCGTGGAGATAGAAGGCGATCCGGTGCGGCTCGAAACTCTGCGCGGCACCCTCGACCGTGCGTGGCCAGGAGGCGAGCTGGCGCAGCAGGGTGAGCTCGGCCGGATCGAGCAGCCGCTCGACCGCCGCGTGCTCCAGATGCGGGGCGAGCTCGGTCATGCCCTCGTCCTCCAGCTTGCGGAAGACCGAGCAGATCCGGGCATGCGCGTACTGCACGTAGAAGACCGGGTTGTCCTTCGACTGCTCCATCACCTTGGCGAGGTCGAAGTCGAGCGGGGCGTCGTTCTTGCGGGTCAGCATGATGAAGCGGACCACGTCGCGGCCGACCTCGTTCACGACATCGCGCAAGGTGACGATGCGCCCGGCCCGCTTGCTCATCTTCAAGGGCTTGCCCTCGTCCATGAGGTTGACGAGCTGGCACAGGCGGGCGTCGAGCCGTGCCTGATCGTGCGAGAGGGCGCGGACGGCCGCCTGCATCCGCTTCACGTAGCCGCCGTGGTCGGCACCCAGGACGTCGATCAGGAGCGGGAAGCCACGGCGGAGCTTGTCGCGGTGATAGGCGACGTCGGCCGCGAAATAGGTCCAGGCACCGTTCGAGCGCTTCAGCGGCCGGTCGATCTCGTCGCCGTAAGCGGTCGAGCGGAAGAGGAGCTGGGGCACGGGCTCCCAGTCGTCGACGGGCTTGCCCTTGGGCGGCGGCAGGGTGCCGGTATAGATCAGCCCGTCGGCCTCAAGGTCGGCGAGCACGGCCTCGATCGCACCGGCCTCGATCAGCGAGCGCTCGGAGGTGAAGACCTGATGGTGCACGCCGAGCGCGGCCAAGTCCTCGCGGACGAGGCGCATCATCGCCGCCACACCCTCCTCGCGGAAGGGCTCGAGCCAGTTCTCCTCGGGCAGGTCGAGCCAGAGGCGGCCGTCGCGGCTTGCGATGTCGCGGGCGACGGGGATGACGTAGGCGCCGGGATAGCCGCCCTCGGGCATGGGCCCCGGCGGCTCGCCCAGGGCCTCGCGGTAGCGCCAGTGGATGGTTCGGGCGAGCGCGTCGATCTGGGCGCCGCCGTCGTTGATGTAGTACTCGCGGGTGACGTCATAGCCGGCGAAGGCGAGGACGTTGGCCAGCGCGTCGCCGAACACGGTGCCGCGCCCGTGGCCGACATGCAGCGGCCCGGTGGGGTTGGCGGAGCAGTACTCGACGTTGACGTGCGTGCCGGCCCCGATCGTGCTGCGGCCGTGCTCCTCGCCCGCCATCAGCACGGTGCGGACATGGCGCTGCCAGAAGGACGGGCGCAAGGTGAGGTTGACGAAGCCGGGCGGGGCCACGGCGACGCTGTCCACCTCGGGGCCGCCCGCAAGTGCCGAGGCGATCCGCTCCGCCAGCGCCAGCGGCTTCTGCCCGGCGGGCTTGGCCAGGATCAGGGCGGCGTTGGTGGCGGCCTCGCCATGCGCCGGATCGCGGGTGGGCTCGACCGTGATGCGGGTGCGGTCGAGCCCGGCCACGAGCGTGCCCTCGGCCTCGAGGCGGTCGAGAACGCCGGTCACGTGGTCGAGCAGGTGGGCAAAAGGGTTCACGCGCGCTCTCGGCTCAGCTTGAACAGGCGGTCGTGCTCGTCGAGCGCGTACCGGTCGGTCATCCCGGCGATATAGTCCCGCACGGTCTCGGCCGTCGCCTGCGAGCCCGGGCCTGCCGCCTGCTCGCGCCAGCCGTCGGGCAGGCACTCGGGTGCCGCCATCAATACCTCGAACAGCTCGGCCACGACCCGTCGCGCCTTCAGCGACATGCGGTTGACCTTGTAGTGGCGGTAGACGCGCTGCTGCAAGAACGCGCGCAGCTCGGCAAGGCCCTCGGCGACCGCTGGCGAGAAAGCGACCAGCGGCCGTGTCGCCCGCCGCACATCCTCGAGCCGTGCCACCCCTTCGGCCGCGATCCGCCGCCTCGTCTCCAGGATCAGGTCGCGGGCCATGAAGTCGGTCAGCCGCCGGGTGGTCTCGTGGATGCGGCGCGCCGGCTCCAGCCCGGCGGGCTGCTGCTCCACGGTGGGGCGGGTGAGCGAGAACCGGCACAGCTCGTCCGGCTCGAAGAAGCCGGCACGGAGGCCGTCGTCCAGATCGTGGCTGGTGTAGGCGACGTCGTCGGCGATGGCAGCCAGCTGGGCCTCCAGAGGTGCCTGCTCCGCCAGATCGATCCGCCGGGCGAGCTCGTGCGCCTCGATCTCGGGCGGCAGCGGGCGATGCAGCGGCCCGTTATGCTTCACCACGCCTTCGAGGGTCTCGAAGGTGAGGTTGAGGCCGTCGAAGCCCGCGTAGCGGTGCTCGAGGCTGGTGACGATCCGGAAGGTCTGCAGGTTGTGGTCGAAGCCGCCATGCCCGGCGAGTGCGGTATCGAGTGCCGCCTCGCCCGCATGGCCGAAGGGGCTGTGGCCGAGATCGTGCGCCAGCGCCACGGCCTCCGCCAGATCCTCGTCGGCTCCCAGGGCGCGGGCGAGCGTGCGGGCGATCTGCGCCACCTCCAGCGAGTGGGTGAGCCGGGTGCGGTAATGGTCGCCCTCGAAGCTGATGAAGACCTGGGTCTTGTGCTGCAGCCGGCGGAAGGCGGTCGAGTGCAGGACGCGGTCGCGGTCGCGCTGGTAGTCGGTCCGGAAGCTGCTCGGAGGCTCGGCGATGACGCGGCCGAGGCTGGTCTCCGGATGGCAGGCGTAAGGCGCAAGGGGCATCGGTGGCAAAGGCCGGTCGGCGGTGTGGGTTCCCGGCCGTTTGACAGCGATCGGACGCTGCCTACATAGGGTCGGTCAATCTAGGATGTCAGGATAGGTGGTGCCGATGTCGGAGATCAAGGCCCGCCCTGCCCCGTTCGCGGTGACGGACAGCGCTGCGCGCCGCATCGCCGCCCTGATCGCCGAGGAGGGCCGGTCCGGGCTCAAGCTCCGGGTCAGCGTCTCGGGCGGCGGCTGCTCCGGTTTCCAGTACGGCTTCGCCCTCGACGACAAGGACGAGGAGGGCGACGTCGTGATCGAGCGCGACGGTGCCGCCTTCGTCGTCGACGGCATGTCGCTGATGTACGTGCTGGGCTCGGAGCTGGACTGGGTCGAGGACCTCACCGGCTCCTACTTCCGGGTCCGGAACCCGAACGCCAGCTCGCAGTGCGGCTGCGGGACCTCGTTCTCGATCTGATCACAGCAGACCTCCCGACCGGGACGCGCGGCGCCCGCCAGGGTGCGGCTCCTCATGTGAGAATTGCGCCCCAGCCTTGATTTGGCTAGGCATGCGGTCACTGCGGGGGCGACGCCTGGGATAGCAGGCGCGACCGTCAGGGAGGTTACATCGATGCGCATGCTGACGCGGTTGGCGCTTGCCTCGACCGCGGCCCTCTGTCTTGCGGCCGGGGCTGCGAACGCGAAGCCGGAGATCGTCCAGGGCCCGGGCTATGAGCCCCAGTGCTTCAAGCCCTGGTCGGCCGAGACCAAGTATTTCCAGTGGTCGAAGAAGGAAGGGCCGTACCGGATCGCCCTGGTCAACGGCTTCGTCGGCAATACCTGGCGGATCCAGATGATCCAGACCGCCAAGACCTTCGTCGAGACCGCCGGGATCAAGGAGAACATCAAGGAGTTCAAGGTCGTCTCGGTCGGCACCGACGCGGCAGCGCAGCTTGGCGCCATCGAGGACTTCATCAACCAGGGCTTCAACGCGATCGTCACCATCGCGGTGAGCCCGGAAGGCTTCGACCGGGTGATCCGGCTGGCCGACCGCAACGACGTCGTGATCGTGCCGTTCGACAACATCCTCGACACCGACAAGGTGATGCAGGTGAACGAGGACCAGTACGCCATGGGCGTGCGCTCGGCCGAGTTCCTGATGAAGGAGATGGGCAAGAGCGAGGGCAAGATCCTCGAGGTCCGCGGCGTGCCCGGCAACTCGGTCGACCGCGACCGCCATGTCGGCTTCAACGAGACCCTGAAGGCCAAGGGCGGCAAGTTCGAGGTGCGTCGAGGTCGTCGGCAACTGGGACGACGGCACGGCACAGAAGGCCACCGCCGACGCCCTGGCCGTGCACGGCAAGTTCGACGGGCTCTTCACCCAGGGCGGCTCCACCGGCTCGGTGCGGGCGCTGATGGATGCCGGCCATGCCTTCATCCCGATGGCGGGCGAGGGCGAGAACGGCTTCCGCAAGCTCGTCGCCATGCACAACAAGGACGGGCTGAAGGGCTACTCCTACGGCCAGTCGCCGGCTCTGGTCGCGATCTCGATCAAGGCTGCGATCGCCGCCCTCCAGGGCCATCCGATGCCGCAGCTGATCTCGATCCCGATCCCCGAGGCCGACTACACGACCTTGAAGGACGGCGAGAACTTCTGGTCCAACCTCACCGACAATTTCTTCGCGGTGAACGAGTTCCCGCCCTGCGGCGTCGACATCAAGGCACCCGACATCATGGCGAAGATCGGCCGACAACGTGAAGTAAGAGGGTCCCCTGCCGATCCCCGGCTTCGGCCGGGGGTCGAGGCCCCGCTGTCCTGGTGGCCCGGCCCTAGCCGGGCCACCGCCTTGTCCGGGCAGCCCGTTCCCGCGAGAGAGCCGGTGACCGACATCGCAGCGCCCTTCCTCGAGCTCACCGGCATCAGCAAGCGCTATGGCGGCGTGCGGGCCCTGGAGGGCGTCGACTTCGCCTGCCGCCAGGGCTCGATCCACGCCATCCTGGGCGAGAACGGGGCCGGCAAGTCGACGCTGATCAAGATCGTCTCGGGCGTGGTGCAGCCGGACTCGGGCACCATCCGCCTCACCGGCAGCGAGGTCACGATCGCCGATCCGCCGGCCGCCAACCGGGCCGGGATCGTCTGCATCTTCCAGGAACTCTCGCTGATGCCCGACCTCTCGGTCGCGGACAACATCTCCATCGCCGACCCGCCGCGCCGCTTCGGCCTGATCGACCGCCGCGCCCAGCGCCGCCGGGCCGAGGAGCTGCTGGCCCGGGTCGGGTGCGAGGACGTGAACCCCTTGGAGCGGGTGAAGAACCTGCCCCTCTCGCGCCGGCAGATGGTCGAGATCGCCAAGGCGCTGGGCAAGCGCCCGCGGCTCCTGATCCTCGACGAGGCGACCTCGGCCCTGACCAGCGCCGATGTCGAGAAGGTCTACACGATCCTCCACCAGCTCCGCGACGAGGGCCTGGCCCTCCTCTACATCTCGCACCGCATGCACGAGATCGAGGCGCTGGCGGATGCCTGCTCGGTGTTCCGCAACGGCCGCCACATCGAGACCTTCACGGAAGGGCCAGCGGAACGAGGAGGAGATCGTCCAGCTCATGATCGGGCGCGAGTGGGCGCACGTCTACCCGCCCAAGCCGCAGCGCAACGCGCCCGCCCAGCCGGTGCTGGAGGCCAGGGACCTGCGCTGGGCTGCCCGGCTCAACGGCGTCTCGCTCCAGGTCGGCAAGGGCGAGATCGTGGGCCTGGGCGGCCTCGACGGCCAGGGCCAGCGCGAGCTGCTGCTGGCCCTCTTCGGCGTGCTGCGCAGCCTCGAGGGCGAGGTCCGGATCGACGGGCAGCCAGCCTCGATCAAGAGCCCGGCCGCCGCCAAGGACGGCCGCTACGCCATGGCGCTCATCCCCGAGGACCGCAAGACCGAGGGGCTGATGCTGCCGATGTCGGTCGCCGACAATCTGGGCATGGCGGCGCTCGGCAGCCTCACAAGCGGCTTTCTCATCGACCGCACCCGGGAGCGCGAAGCCATCCAGCGCATGGTCGAGAAGCTCCGCATCAAGGTCGGCAATGTCGGCGATGCGGTGGCCACGCTCTCCGGCGGCAACCAGCAGAAGGTGGTCATCGCCAAGTGGCTGATGACCGACCCGCGCCTGATCCTGCTCAACGACCCCACCCGCGGGATCGACGTCGGCACCAAGCAGGAGCTCTACCAGCTCCTGCGCGACCTCGCCGACGCCGGGGCCGCGATCCTGCTCTACACCACCGACTATGACGAGCTGATCGGCCTCTGCGACCGCGTCCTCATCCTCTACGACGGGGCGGTGGTGCGCGAGCTCGAAGGCCCCGACATCACCGAGACCAACATCATCACCAGCTCCCTCAACCTGCCTGCTGCCAGAGCCGGCGCCGGTGGCGCACATGCGTGACCTGCAGCTGCGGCTGGGCCAGAATCTCGGCGTCGGCCTCGCCCTCCTCCTCTTCCTGATCTTCTGGCTCACCTACAACGCGCTGCATCCCAAGGGCTTCTCGCCCGACGTGCTGGTGCAGAACGCGAACGAGGCCTTCGTCATCTCGATGGTGGCGATGGCCCAGACCGTTCCGGTGCATCATGGGCGGCCTCGACCTCTCGGTCGGCGCCACGATGACGCTGGTGAACTGCCTCGCCAGCGTGCTGCTCGACGGCAGCCCGCTGGAGATCGTCTTCGGCATGGTGGTCTGCCTGCTGGCCGGGCTCGCCGCCGGCTTCGTCAACGGCTGCGTCGTGGTCTACGGCCGCATCCAGCCGATCATCGCCACCCTGGCGACGGGTGCGATCTATATCGGCCTCGCCCTCTTCCTCCGCCCCACGCCCGGCGGCGACGTGAACGAGGACCTCGCCTGGGCGATGAGCAACGACCTGCGCGAGCTGTGCGCCACCTTCGGCCTGTTCGAGGACGGCGAGGCCGCTTGGCTCAAGCCCTTCGCCTGGCTGCCGGTGCCGCTGGTCATCGCCGTCCTGGTCGTGGTGCTGGTCTGGATCCCCTTCCGCAACTCGGTCACCGGCCGCGGCGTCTATGCCGTGGGCTCGGCCGAGGGTGCGGCCTACATGTCGGGCTTGCGGATCGAGCGCAGCAAGCTCGCGGCCTTCACCCTGGCCGGCTTCTTCGCCGGTGTGGGCGGCCTCTACCTCGCGCTCCAGACCTCCTCCGGCAACGCGGATGTGCCCCAGGCCGCGGCCTACACGCTGAACTCGATCGCCGCCGTCGTGATCGGCGGCACCTCGCTCATGGGCGGCTCGGGCGGTGCGATCGGCTCGCTGATCGGTGCGCTGGTCATCCGCGCCATCTCCTTCAACTTCCGCATCTTCGACGTCGCCCCGCTGCTCCAGCCGCTGATCGAGGGCCTGGTCCTGCTGGCTGCCGTGAGCCTGGGTGCCGGCCGCACCTTCCGCGTCAAGAACCGCCTCGAGCTGCTGGGCTGACCCGCGATGCACGCACTCTCCGCGGAGAACCGCCCGATCGCGATCGCCAGCCTCTTCGTCCTCGTCATCCTGGCGCTCGGCACCGGCTACACCCTCACCGTCCAGGGCAACGCCAGCTTCCTCTCGCCCACCTACCTCCTCCAGCAGCTCCAGGTGGGCTCGTTCCTGGGCATCGTCGCCGCCGGCATGATGCTGGTGATCCTCATGGGCCACATCGACCTCTCGCGTGCCCTGGACGCTGGCGGCCGCCGCGATGATGGCGACCGCCGTGGGCGGCCCGCTGGCGATCCCGACCGGGCTCGCCGTCGGCCTGCTCGTCGGCCTCGTCAACGGCCTGGGCGTGGCCTACCTCCGCGTGCCGTCGATGATCTTCACCCTCGGCGTCAACGCCGTGATGCGCGGCCTCATGGTGATGAACACCGGCGGCTTCGCGCCCCAGACCCAGGCCACGGATCTCATGGAGTACCTCGCGGTCGGCCGCGTGCTGGGCCTGCCGATGTCGCTCCTGGTCTGGGCCGCCCTCTCGGTCCTGATCGTCCTCCTGCTCCAGCGCACGCCGCTCGGCCGCTACATCTACGCCATCGGCAACCGCGAGAGTGCCGCCTACCTCTCCGGCATCAACACCCGGCTCGTGCTGGTGGCGGCCTTCATGATCTGCGGCCTGTGCTCGGCCCTGGCCGGCGTGCTCCTCGCCGGCTACTCGACCAAGGCCTACCAGGGCATGGGCGACGCCTACCTCCTGCCGGCCATCGCCGCCGTCGTCATCGGCGGCACCAACATCCTGGGCGGCCAGGGCCGCTATCTCGGGACGGTGGTGGGCGCCATCCTGATCATGCTCCTCTCCTCCGTCCTCTCGGTCATGCAGATGCCGGAAGCCGGCCGGCAGGTGATCTACGGCGCCGTGATCATCGGCATGCTGCTGGTCTACGGCCGCAGCCAGAAGGTGCGGGGCTGAGCCGTCGGCATTGACCGGCTGCGCCCTGGGCCTGAGACTTCCGAGCGGAGGTTGCGATGGCGAAGCAGCTCGTGCGCCCGCCGCCCGCACCGGCGGACTACACCGACGACTTCTACGGCTGGTGCCTTGAGCAGGCTGCCCACCTGCGCGCGGCGCGGCTGGAAGCGCTCGATCTGGAGAACCTCGCCGAGGAGATCGAGTCGTTGGGCAACGAGCAGCCGCATGCGCTCCGGTCTGCCTACCGTGTCCTGCTGGTCCACCTCCTGAAGTGGCGGTACCAGCCGAAGCGGCGGACGCGGAGCTGGGCCGGAACGATCGTTCGCGAGCGCGGCAATGCAGTAGACCGCCTGAAGGGAAACCGGGGTCTCCTGCAGCATCGGCACCGTCTGTTTGCGGAGGCTTACGCCAGGGCGCGCCGCGAAGCTGCCGCCGAAACCGGGCTGGCTCTGGCGACGTTCCCGGTCGAGTGCCCCTTCACGTTCGATCAGGCGCTCGACGACGAGTTCTGGCCCGAAGGCGCTTAGGCCCGCTACCAGACCAGCCGCGGTATCGCCCAGGTCGGGCAGGCGCTCTCGCGGCAGAGCTGCTGCAGCGCCCTGACATTCTCCTCGGCACTCGCTTCCGGCGGGAACTCGGCCGCATGGATGCCCTGGGTGACGAAGGCACTGTCGATGCCGGCGTCCGACGCTCCCTTGATGTCGTGCTCCAGGGAATCGCCGATGCCCACGATCGCGGATCGCGGCACCCCGCGCAGCACGTCGAAGCAGACCTCGTAGATCGGGGCGTGCGGCTTGCCGACGAAATGGACCTCGCCGCCGAGCTGCTCGTAGATCCGGGCGAAGGCGCCCGGCGCGTTGGCGAGCTCGCCGGCACTCACGGCCACGATGTCGGGGTTGGAGCAGATCACCGGCAGGCCGCGGGCCACGCCGGCCTCGGCCAGGGGGCGCAGGTCCTCCAGGCGCTGCTCGGGCTCGAGGCCGGAGGCGAAGATGAACTCGGCGTCGGCCACGTCGGCCACCAGCTCGAGGTCGAGGCCCTGGACGACCTCCATGTCGCGGAGATGGGTAAGCAGGTAGCAGCGCCGCCCCAGCCGGTCCCAGGGCGCATGCGGCCGATGCCTCATCAGCTGCCAGGTGGCCTCGCCGGAGGTCACCACATCGGCGAAGCCCTCGACGTCGAAGCCCAGCGAGCGCAGCCGCTCCCGGTTCTGGGTCACGCGCCGGCCGGAGTTCGACAGGAGCAGGACGCGCTTCTCCCGCCTGTGGAGCTCGGCCACGGTCTCGACCGCACCCGGATAGGGCTTTGCGCCGTCGTGCAGCACGCCCCACTGGTCGATGATGAAGGCCTCGTAGCGGTCGACGAAGGCGCTGAGACCGGGCACGAACCGCGGCTCCTGCATGCGGGGCGGACCTTTCGACGATGAGCTGTTGCCGGGAACGGCGCTTCACTTAGATGGCACGCTGCCGAAGCTCAACCGCCGTCGGCCTCGGGAGAGACTGCAGAATGGATCTACAGCTTCGCGGGCGACGCGCGCTGGTCACGGGCTCGACCGCCGGGATCGGCTTCGCCATCGCCGAGGCGCTGGCCCGTGAGGGTGCGGCGGTGATCGTGAACGGCCGCTCGCAGGCGCGGGTGGAGGAAGCACTGGGCCGGCTGGCCGGCACCGGGGCCGATCTCGTGGGCCTGACAGGCGACCTCGGCACGGCTGCGGGCGTGGACGAGGCCATCGCCCGTCACCCCGACCTCGACATCCTGGTCAACAATCTGGGCATCTTCGAGCCCAAGCCGTTCGAGGCCATTCCCGACCAGGACTGGCAGCGGTTCATCGAGGTGAACTTCATGAGCGGCGTGCGGCTGTGCCGCCATTATCTGCCGCGGATGAAGGAGCGGGGCTGGGGCCGGATCATCTTCATCTCCAGCGAGTTCGGGCGTGAACATCCCGGTCGAGATGATCCATTACGGCGTCACGAAGACGATGCAGATCGCCCTGGCGCGCGGCCTGGCCGAGACCTGCACCGGGACCGCCGTCACGGTGAACTCGGTGCTGCCGGGGCCCACCCGCTCGGAGGGCGTGATCCAGTTCGTGGCCGACCTCGCAGCCCAGCAGGGTGTCGACACGGCCCAGGTCGAGCGCGATTTCTTCGCCACGGCCCGGCCGAGCTCCCTGCTGCAGCGCTTCGCGGAGCCCGCCGAGGTGGCGTCGCTCGTGGCCTATCTCGCAAGCCCGCTCGCCTCCGCCACCAACGGTGCCGCAGTCCGCGCCGATGGCGGCGTGGTGCGCTCGATCCTCTGAGGGAGCTGACGATGCGGCTGGATGGCCAGGTGGTGGCGGTGATCGGCGGCAGCTCGGGCATCGGGCTCGGGATCGCCAAGGCGGCGGACGCCGCGGGTGCCCGGGTGGTGATCGCCGGGCGCACGCAGGAACGGCTGGACACGGCACGGCGCGAGCTGGGCGAGGCTGCCGAGGCCCGCCGCCTCGACGCCACCGACGAGCCCGCGACCCAGGCCTTCTTCCAGGCCCTGGGGCCGCTCGACCATCTGGTC
The DNA here is from genome assembly GCA_963830775.1 of uncultured Alphaproteobacteria bacterium. Taxonomy (GTDB): domain Bacteria; phylum Pseudomonadota; class Alphaproteobacteria; order Geminicoccales; family Geminicoccaceae; genus CAWHNT01. The sequence continues at coordinate 93,095 of CAWHNT010000046.1, forward strand.
GCCACGGCCGCCGCGGGGCTGCCCTTCGGCCCCTTCACCCAGCTCGACCCGGTGGCCTTCCGGCGCGGCTTCGAGGGCAAGTTCTGGGCCTTCATCCACGCCACCCGGCACGCGCTCGCCACCTTGCGCAAGGATGGCTCGATCACGCTGGTGACGGGTGCCGCCGCGCGCGCCGCCATGCCCGGCACCACCGGGGTGGCGGCCGTCAACGGCGCCCTCCAGTCCATGGTCCCCAGCCTCGCCCGCGAGCTGGCGCCGATCCGCGTCAACGCGCTGTCGCCGGGCGTCGTGGCGACCCCGGTCTATGACGGCATGCCCCAGAGTGCCCGCGATGCCATGTACCGGCAGGCCGCCGAACGCCTCCCCGTCCGCCGCATCGGTGCTGCGGAGGATCTCGGTGCCGCCGCCCTCTTCCTGATGACCAACGGCTACACCACCGGCACCATCCTCGACGTGGACGGCGGCGCCCGGCTGATCAGCTGATCGGCCGAGCCCCACGCCCAAGTTGACCAGACCTCCCCGCCCGGCCAACATCGCGCCTAGGAGGTCTGGGCGAGGCGTACCTGCCGGAACCATGATCCGGGTGCCGCGCTTTCGGCCGTCGTGGGAGGGAAAGAAACTGGCATCACACCTGGTGCTGCGCGAGCTTGGGGTGGAGCTCGGCGTGGGTCCGATCGAGCTCGATGCTGACGGCGGGACGCAGCTCACCTTCGGCCAGGACCTTGTGGTCGATCTGGAGCAGCTGCCTGGCAGCGACGTCCTGTACCTTTCCGCACCGGTGGGGCAGCTCGACGCCGCTCTGCCGACCGAAGCCCGCGCGGAGCTGCTGGCCGAGCTCCTGGCCGCCAACCTGCTCGGGCGCGATACCGGCGGTGCCACGCTCGCACTCGACACCCTGCTGGACGAGGTGGTGCTCTGCCGCGGCCTGCCGTCGGACGGGCTCACGCTGGAGGCGCTGAGGCAGGCGCTGGAGGACTTCCTCGACCACCTCTCGGCCTGGAGGCAGCGCCTCGCCGAGGGCGCTGCCGGAGCGCCGGCCGCGCGTGCGGTCGTCTTCGGCTGACACTGACCGGGGGATCATCTGTGACCGACAGCATCGGTGGCGGCGGCTTCCGGATCGCGAGGCAGCCCGCCCATCAGACCGAGAGTACGCGGGTCAAGCCCGGCAGCCCACGCCCGCAGGCGGAAGCCGGCCTCAACCGCTTCGGCGAGGTCGGCATCCGCACCGGCGCCCGGGTCACACGCGCGCGAACCGGAGGCGTCGAGGTCAAGCGCTTCTTCACCAAGCTCAGCCTGCCGTTCCGCAGCGCCGCCTACAAGACCGAGCGCAGCCTCCGCCACGCCGAGCACCGCTTCGATCGGCACGTGAACCGGATGGTCGAGGATCTGGCCAACAAGGGGGCGAAGCTGTCGGACCGGGCGTTGCTCGGCCGCCTCGGTGCCATCGCCCGCGAGGCCGGCCGCGTCACCGGCCTCGCCACCGCCAAAGGCGAGCTCAGCAACCCTGCCGCCATGCGCGCACGCTTCGACACCAACCTGCGCGAGGCGCTGGCGGGGCTCGGGAAGAAGGCGCCGGACAAGCTGGCGGCGGTCCAGGCCCGCCTCGGCAAGCTGAGCGACGCCCAGCTCGGCCAGGTGGTGAGCCGCGCCGTCGGCGGCATGGGGACCGCCGAGGCGCTGCGCTGGGGGATCGTGCGCGGGCAGCAGCACACCGGCCCAACCGCGCAGATGCAGACGGCGCAGAGCCTTCTGGGCAGCCTGCGCAATGCCCTGAACGAGGCCGGAGGCCCGGGCAGCGCCCGCTCCACCATCGACGTCGACGACGACATGAGCTCGGACGAGGTGCAGGAGACGCCCGTCTACAAGCCCTCCGGCGCCAAGGACGGCCCCGGGATGCTGGCCTGGCTGAGCGGGGCCTACAGCGGCACCGACGAGGAACTCGATGTCGGGCTGGCGCGATCCGCATATCGGGGTCTCGGTCGAGGCGCTGGTGCGCGAGCGGGTCGAGGAGCAGGGCGTCTCGGTGCATGTCGCGGTCAAGGACCTCAACGACGCCATCAAGGCCGACAAGGGGCTCCAGCCGGCCTTCGCGTCAAAGCTTCTGGCACTCACCGCGGCCGTCCGCGAGGAGACGATCCTCGCCGGCAAGCTCGACCAGCACGACGCCTTGTCCGGCATCGCGGAGAAGGATCTCTGGCGGCTGGTCGCACCGGCCAAGGGCCAGGCGGACGACGACAAGTGGCTCGCCAACTCGGTGAACCAGGGCTCGCTGGCAGGCATGCTGCGCGGGTTCGGCCATATGATCGAGGCGCAGGAGCAGGGGGAGCCCATCACCGCCGACTCCCTGGCCGAGCTGCACGGCGACATGACCGCCGGTACCTTCAAGATCGGTCTCGACCTCGGTGAAGACAACATGCGATTTCCCCAGGGGCTCCGCGACGGCGCAGGAACCGACCTTGGCCTGGAGGGCGACGGCGGCGCCGTCACCGATGCCGGCCGGGCCGAGCTCCGGGAGGCCGCGGCCAAGGAACCCTGGTTCAAGCTCCGGGACGGTGACGACGGCGATGTCTCCCTCGAGTTCGCACCCAAAAGCGGCGAGGAGGTGCGAGCCCGCGCCGACTCCATCCTAGCGAGCTACGAGAAGGAGAAGGCCGCCGCCACGACGCCGGAGGAGAAGCGCCTGGCCGTCGCCCGCGCGACCCAGGACCTCTACCGCTCGCATCTCTTCCAGGACGGCAATACCCGCACCGTGGTCTTCTTGACCATGAACCGGCTGCTGCTCGATGCGGGCCTCGGCCCGGCCATCCTGGCCGAGCCGCGGGCCGCCGCCGGCTACTCCCTGCGGGAGTTCGCGGCCGAGATCGAGAAGGGTCAGGCGGCGTTTGAGGCACTCCGGAGCTAACGGTGGACGAGGCGACGGAGGCTGCGGAACCGACTAGCCCTCCCCTCTACGTTCCCACCGGCGTTCGCCGTGGCGGACCGGTCATGCTGGCCTGGCTCAACAGGAGCTACGGCGGCGACGACGATGTGCGCACGGAGCTGTGGGCCGACCCGGCGCTCACCCGCTCCCTCGAGGCCCTGGTACGCGAGCATGCCGAAACCCACGGCGTGCGTGCGCGCGACGCCATCAAGGCGCTGGACGATGCGATCAGGGCCGAGCCCAGCCTGCGGCCGGCCTTCCGCGCCAAGCTCCTGAGCGCCACCGCTACGTTACGCGAGGAGCAGGCGCTCACGGCCAAGCTCGGCCAGCATGGCTCCTTCGATGGGCTGGACCATCACGAGGTCTGGCAGCTCTTCGCCCCCGGGCGCGGCGTGGCCGGCCGCGACAAGTGGGACCGGGAAGCCCGCAGCCAGGGCTCCATGGCCGGGATGATGCGCGCCTTCGGCCGCATGTTCGAGGCGCACTTGCGCGAGCTGCCGATCACGGCCGAAAGCCTTCTGGCGATGCAGAAGGACGCCACCCAGGGAACCTACGCCACCCCTCTGGCCCTCGACGAAGGCGCCCGCGTGCGTCAGGGCTTTCGCGACGGCAAGCCGGCCACGGTCGCGCTCGCCCGGGGCAAGATGACGACCGAGGCTGGCCTGGCGGAGCTCGCGCAGGCATCGCGCCGAGACGGCTGGTTCACCCTCGGCGAGGACGCCGACGGCAACTCGCGCCTCGACTTCGCCGCGAAGGACGCCGGTGCGATCCGTGCCCGCGCCCAGGCCATCCTGGCCGGCTACGAGGATGAGATCGGGCGCGCTGGCGGCGAGAGCGAGAAGCGCCTCGCCATCGCCCGTGCCACGCAGGGCCTCTGCCGGCTGGAGCCGTTCGAGGACGGCAACACCCGCACCCTTGTGTTCCTGCTGATGAACCGGCTCCTGCTCGATGCCAGGCTGCTCCCGGCGATCCTCCTGGAACCCAAGGCCGCTATCGGCTTCTCGCTCGAGGAGCTGGCCGACGACATCCGCCTGGGCCAGATCGTCTTCCACGGTGCGAAAGGGCTGGTGGAACTCGAGGAAGCGGCCCGCTCGAACCTGGACAACCCCGAGTTCGCCGAGGATTCCGAGCTGCCCGAGAGCGAGAAGGTCCCGCACGGCCTGTTCGGGGTCGGCTTGCGCATCTGAGCCGTCGGAGGCCCGCAGCCGGGCGTTGACGAACCATGAGCGCTCAAGCATATTCCGGGCCGGTGAAGGGAGCGGCACGTTCCCGTTGACCGCGATCCGACGGCGAGAGCACCTTGCCGGTTGGCGGGTGCTTGGCGCGGAGAATGGTGTGGGAAGCAGCCTGGACCGGCTTCTGGCCGAGCTCGGGGCCAATATCGGCCTGCCCGGGCTCGCCTTCGACGATTCCGGGTGCTGCCGGCTCGCGATCGACGACCTTCCGGTCGAGATCGAGCGCATGACGGACGGGGCAGCCCTGCTCCTGACCTGCATCGTCGGCGAGCTGCCGGGAAGCGGCCGCGAGGCGGCGATGGGCCGGCTGCTCGACGCCAACTTCCTCTTCAAGGGCACGCAGGGCGCCACGCTGGCCGTGCCGCTGGGCAGCGACGTGGTGGTGCTGTTCTATCGTGCGGCGGCGGCCGGCCTGGGCCTCGTCGAGCTGCGGCAGATGCTGGAGAACTTCACCGCTGCCGGCGAGCATGCGCGCACCCTCCTGGCGCCAGGGAGCGAGCCGGCATCTGCGCCGGTGACGACCAGCTGGTCCTCGCGCGAGCCGGTCTTCATCATCCGCGGCTGACACTTCGGAGAGTGCCTGATGGCGATCAGTCTCGAAGCCTTCCAGCGGGCAGCCACGATCGGCGGCCGGATCACGCTCGACAAGCGCCAGGACGACGGGCTCAACGCCAGCAACGGCCAGATGGGCGGCAAGTCGGTGGCCTGGGTCAAGGACACCTGGCCCAGCTCCGCCGTGAAGGAGGAGAACCGGGCCGCCATCCAGTCCTTCGTCGGCTCGGTGCGGGCCAAGTACGGCGACCTCCTGGGCGATCTGGCCATGGCGCGGCTTGCCGGCGACATCCAGACCGGCCGGCCGCTGACCGAGCAGACGATCACCATGATCGTCACCGCCTCCGACAAGGCGCTGGTCGATCTGGCCAAGATGAACGAGGCGAGCGCCAGGACCGCCGCGAGGTCGGACGACCCGCAGAAGCCGGGCTCGTTCGGGCAGGTGTTCGATCAGGTCACCAGGGCGATGGGCTCGAGCGTCAAGATCAGCGACCTCGACCCGGGCCGGCTTGCGGACGCCCGGCTCGCCATCGAGGCCGGGATCAAGGCCGAGACCAGCCAGCACGGGATCCCCAATCTGGCGCTGGTCGACGACGACGTGGCGCAAGCGATCGCCACGCGCGAGATCAAGAAGCTGCTGGGCGTCGACGCCCGCGACACCATGTCGAGGGAGCTGACCACGCCCGGTGACGGCACGGCGCCTTTCGACAAGGCCTTCGCCAAGGAGCTCACGGCCCGCGGCTTCACCGCAGCTGACGCACAAGGCGTTCGAGCTCGGCCCGCTGCTCCAGGCGACGCGCTCGGCCATCGTCGAGGCCAGCTTCAATCCGAACGAGAACGCCCACACCCGGCCCGTGGACCGCGCCAAGGCGGACGCGATCCTGGAGCAGCAGATCAAGCGCTTCCTCGACGGGCAGCAGGACTCGCTCCTGAAGGCGAAGGACCTGGCGCGCGACGACCAGGTGCTCGAGATGGCCCTCACCAACGTGGCGCTGACCACGGAGGGCATCACGCCCGCCATGCTGGATAAGCTCGCCCAGTCGCGGCAGGTGGCGGAGACGGCGCTCAAGACACTGGCCAACCCCACAGGAGTCTGGACAGCCAGGTCAAGGCGCTCAAGGACCTCGCGACGCGGCCGGCAAGGCCGCGGGCGACCTCGGCCTCGACGAGGCCGGTGCCGCGCGCTTCCGCGACGCGCTCGTGGCTCGCGCTCGCACCCTGGACTCAGCGAGCCGGGGAAGGCGAACGTCAAGCAGGCGCTGAGCTCGGCCGGGCTCGCCGACGTGGAGGACGCCATGACGCCGGGAAGAGACCGGGCCTGGCCCGAGGTGCGCAAAGCGGCCGACGACCTCGTCGCCGTCTTCAAGCCACTGCGGCAGGCGGTGGGGGCCGAGCGTCCTCCGCGCCCCGGAATTCACGTCCTGGGCCAGGCCTCGTCCCAGGCCCTGAACGCGCTCAAGGACAACGGGATCGACCTGCGGTGGACCCGGACCACCGTCTCGCCCGAGGCGCAGAAGGCGCGCAAGGCGAAGGACCTCGCAGCGCGGGAATGAGACTACAAGGCAGCGCTGGATCAGCTCGTGCAGCTGCCCGGTATGACGGCCGCGAGGTTGGAGACGCTGTGGGAGGTGCGGGGGACGGCCGAGTCCGCCCTCGCGGTCATGGCCGATCCCAACAAGGGCCTGGCCGATCAGGTGGGTGCTCTGAAGGACCTGAACACAGCCATTACGAAGGGCGCGGGCGATCTCAACTTTGACGCCGAGCACGCCGATTGGCTCGGCCAAGCGGCGATGTGGCTCGCCAGCGAAACGACCGGGCTCGAACTCGGCGGCCCTCGACCAGCTGCGGCAGACGCTCGTCTCGCCCGAGACGACGGCCCTGCTCGGCGCGCTCGATCTCGCGTCGAAGAGCCAGGGCCTGCCTCAGGAGAGCCGGGAGGCGGCGCGCGATCTCTCCAGGCTGCTGGGCGAGCTGCGCCCGAGCATGGTGGGCGGCAGCCTGCCCCAGCCGCAGCTCGCCTCGCTGGACCAGGTCAAGCCGGAGACGTTCCAGGCGCTGCGGGACAATGGCGTCGAGATCGAGCCGCGGATGGCCAAGGCCAAGGAGCTGGCGGCCGGCAATCCGAAGCATGAGGCCGCTCTCCTCGGCCTCGTGCAGCAGGACCCCTCCATGACCACGGAGACGCTCGAGAAGATGTGGCAGGCGCGGGCGCTGCCGAGAAGGCCTTCAGGGCGATCGCTGCCGTGCACACGCTGGCCGACCAGGTCGGTGCCCTGAAGGATCTGACCGCAGCCGTCAACGAGGCCGTGACGTGCACTCGACCTTCACGGCCCGACGCCAACCGGTTCCGCAGCACGGCAATGTCGCTCGCTAGCGACCACGACGGGGCTCGAGTGGCGACCCAGGATCTGCTGGAGCTGGCGCTCGGCTCGCGACCTGTATCGTCGACGATGGGCGACGCGCTGGCCCTGCGGCGCAGGATGCAGGATCTGCCCCCAGACGACCCGCGAGGCCGCGAGCGACCTCTCCGACCAGTTCGGGCGGCTGCACGCTCGACATGGGTCCCGGCCGCCCGCCCCGACAAGCCCCGGATCGCTCGACGAGATGACGCCGGAGACGTTCCAGGCCTTGCGCGCGCACGGCATCGAGATCGATCCAAGCAGGCTCTAGGATCATCTAGGCGGAGCGGCTGGCCACGCCTCGGCTCACGCCCGCTCCATCACGCCCGTGACGAAATCGTACTCCGCCTCCAGCGCGTGCAGCGAGCCTTCGGGCCGCAGCACGCTGGAGTAGAGCCTGAAGGCGCTCACCGGGAAGGCCGAGGAGCGGAAGAGCGAGCGGCCGGCGAGCCAGCTCCCGAACCGGTCCTCGGGCGGCGGGAAGCGGAAACGGCCCAAGGTCACGTGCGGCATGAACTTGCGCCGCTCGGGGTCCAGGCCCACGCTCTCCAAGGCGCGCTCGATCCGCCGCTTGAGCGGGGTGAGTTTCTCGGGGTGCTCGACCCCGGTCCACAAGGTCTGCGGGGCACCGCGCGGCGGGAACTGGCCCAGCCCCTTGAGGCGCAGCTCGAGCGGAACGTGGCTCACCGCGGTCAGCGCCTCGCCGATCTCGTAGAAGATGCCCTGCTGCACCTCGCCGATGAAGCGGAGCGTCAGGTGGAACTGCTCAGGGTCGGTCCAACGGGTGGCCGGCAGGCCGACGCAGAGGCGCTCCAGCTGGGCCGCCACTTCCTCGGGCATCGGGATCGCGATGAACAGGCGTGGCATGATCACCTCCGGCAGGGCGGGGGCAGGCGCCCTTGTCAAAGCGGGTGCGGTCCCATACCAACGCGTCGCTCGGGCGAGCGCGTGCCGGCCCTCCATGCGGCCGCCGCAACATGCACAGGGCTAAGGTAGGGCGGGTGAAGTCGGAAGAGTTTTTCCGCGAGGTCGACGAGGAGCTGCAGCGCGACCGGATGCTGGCGCTGTGGCGCCGCTACGGCAGCCTCGTCATGGTGCTGGCCGTGGCCGCGGTGCTGGCCACCGCCGGCTGGGTCGCCTGGCAGCATTGGCAGGAGCGGCAGCGGGCGGCCGAGGCCGAGCGCTTCGCCGCCGCCATCGCCGACATCGGCACCAAGCCCGCCGAGGCCGCAACCCGGCTGGACGGGTTCGCGGCCGAGGCCAGGACCGGCTACGGCGCCCTTGCCCGCCTGCGCGAGGCCGAGGCCAAGGCCACGGCCGGCGACGAGGCCGGGGCGGTGGCGACGCTGGAAGCGCTGGCGGCGGACGGGTCGGCCGACCCGCTGCTGCGCGACCTCGCCGCCGTGCTGGCGGCTGGCCGCCAGGTCGACACCGGCGATCCTGCGGCACTCAGGGCCCGGCTCGAGCCGCTGGCCGCGGCCGGGGCACCCTACCGCTACACCGCCCGCGAGCTCCTGGCTCTCCTCGCCATCCGGACCGGCGATAGTGCCGGCGCACGCAGCACGCTGGAGGAGCTGAGCAAGGAGGTGGACATTCCCCAGGCGCAGCAGCAGCGGGTGGGCCAGCTGCTGGCAACGCTGGGCGGGATTGCGGCACCGTGAGCGGCAGGCTGACCCGGAGGGCCGCCCTCCTGACCTCGGGCCTGGCCCTTTCCGGTTGCGGTGGGGGTGGCAGCTCCTGGTTCGGCGAGAGCGAGGACGCGCCGCTGCCGGGTGCGCGCAAGTCGGTCCTGCTGCTCGACGAGGACGTCCGGGCCGATCCCGAGATCGCCGCCACCCCGATCACGCTGCCGCGGCCGCGGCGCAACGCCGAGTGGCCGCAGGCGGGCGGCATCGCCACCCATGCCATGTACCACCTGGAGGCCGCCGACACGCTGCGTCCGGCCTGGACCGCCGACATCGGGGCGGGGGCCGGACGGCGCTCGCGCCTCCTGGCGACCCCGGTCGCGGCCCCCGGCATCGTGTTCACGATCAACTCCGAGGACCGGGTTTCCGCCTTCAGCACCTCCGACGGCCGCGAGGCCTGGCGGATCCGGGCCCAGGAGCGGGGCTCGGGCGACCGGCTCGGCAGCGGCGGCCTCGCCTACGACAATGGCCGCCTCTTCGTCACCGGCGGCAGCGGCGACGTGCTGGCCCTCGACCCCGGCTCCGGGGCCGAGATCTGGCGGAGTGCCGTCAAGGCCCCGGTCCGCGCGGCACCGACCATCGCCGAGGGCCGGGTGCTCGTGCTGGCGGCGGACAACCAGCTCTTCGCCCTCGACGCCGGCACGGGTGCGGTGCAGTGGCGCCATGCCGGCGTGTTCGAGCAGGCGGGCATCCTGGGCGGTGCGTCGCCTGCGGCCACGAGCGGCCTCGTCGTCGCCGCCTACTCCTCGGGCGAGGTGTTCGGGCTCGAGCTCGCGAGCGGCCGTCCCTTGTGGTCCGACACCGTGCTCCGCCCGCGCCGCACGCTGGCGATCAACACCATCAGCGACATCATCGGCGATCCCGTGATCGACCGCGACATCGTCGTCGTCGCCGGCATCAGCGGCGAGATGGTGGCGCTCGACGTGTCCCGCGGCGAGCGGATCTGGTCGACCAACGTCACCTCGACCCAGATGCCCTGGGTCGCCGGCGAGGTCGTCTACCTGCTGACCGAGCGCAACGAGCTGGTCTGCCTCCTGCGCAACACCGGCCGCATCCGCTGGGTGAGCCCCCTGGGCCAGCTCGCCGACCCCGAGGACGCCGATTCCGAGCGTGTGCGTTGGGTCGGGCCGATCCTGGTCACCGACCGGCTCCTAGTCGCCAGCAGCCGGCGCGACATCATGACGGTCTCGCCCTACACCGGCGAGATCATCGGCAAGGCCCGCCTCGACGGCCCGGTGAGCCTGCCCCCGATCGTGGCCGACGGAGCGGTCTACCTCCTCACCGACGGCGGCGACCTGATCGCCTATCGCTGATCTGCCCGCGCAGTCACTTCCAGAAGACCCAGGCGGCCCTCGCTCAGATTGCGCTGGAGATTCCGGCTCACCGGTAACGCCTCGGCACCGAAGAGGACGCTGAGCACCAGCGCCGGTGCCTCGCTCGCCCGCAGCCGGCGGTCCTGCGCTTCGATCGACCGGCGGCCCGCCTCGCTGGTGTCATGCCAGCTCTGAATGGCAAAGCCCGCAGCCTCGAGCAGCCGGCGCAGCTCCTCGGGCGTGACGAGGTGGCTGAGCCCCGCGTGCGACGCCCAGGGTACCGGGAAGGACGGCTCGCCGCCCGGCCCCTGGACCACATCGTAGATCGCCAGCATCCCGCCCGGCCGGAGAACGCGGTGCATCTCGCCGTAGAGCCGCGGCTTGTCGGCGATGTTCATGGCGACGTGCTGGGTCCAGGCGATGTCGAAGGAGGCGTCGGGGAACGGCAGGTCGAGGGCGTCGGCCTGCCGGTACTCGACCCGGTCCGAGAGGCCTGTCCAGGCCGCGAGCTCGGTCGCCACGGCACAGTAGGCCTCGGTCAGGTCGATGCCGACGACGTGGCAGCCATAGGTGGCGGCCAGATGGCGGGACGGGCCGCCCAGGCCCGAGCCGATGTCGAGGACCCTGCTGGCGGCCGTGGGCCGCAGCCGTGCTGCCAGCTCTTCCGTCGCCTGCCGGCCGCGGATGTGGAACTCGTCGATGGCCGCGAGATCGGCCGGCGTCAGATGGTCGAGGTCCTTGCCCGCGCCGCGCAGGCGATCGCGGATGGTCGCGATCAGGCCCGGGCGGGCGTAGTGCTGCTCGACCCTGTCGCCGGGCACAGGCGCCGCTAAGGCGTGACGGTCGCGGGCACGACCGCGGCAGCCGTCGCCACTGTCTCGCCCGCCGGGACCAGCATGTCGGCCACGTCCAGCGCCAGGCAGCGGTAGCTGGCATCCGTCATGTGCAGGCCGTCCTTGGAGTAGATCGTACTGACGGCGAGGGTCCCGCCCGAGATCCAGCCCAGCATCCTCTCGTGGCGCGAGAAGAGCGGTGTGCCGGTGGCCTTGGCGACCTTCGCGATCATGCCGCTCATGGCGGCGATCGCCTGCTCGTCCTCGGCCCTGGGTACCGGCTGCGGGTCCATGAGAAGCAGTGCTGCCCCCTGCTCCTTGATCTGGCCGATGCCATCGAGAAGCTGGGCCTGCACTTGGTCCAGCGGCAGGCCGCGCAACGCGTCGTTCGTGCCCACCTGCCAGATCACGAGGTCGGGCTTCTGCTGCAGCACGTCACGATCCAGGCGGCGCAGATTGTCGGCCACCACCTCGCCACCGATGCCCTTGTTCAGCACCTCGACCGTGGTCCCGGGCAGCCGGTCGGCGAGCGCCAAAGCGAGCTGTGCCGGGTAGGTACGCGACGGACCACTGGCACCGACACCCTGCGTGCTCGACGAGCCCACGGCCACGATCCGCAACGGGCGCATGGCCTCGGCCCGGCCGAGCCCGGTAAGGAGGGCTGGTGCCTGGAAGGTCACCGTCGGTGCCCGACATTCCTCCGCCAACGCGTCAACAGCCACCAAGCACGACAGGCAGGCAGCGGCCAGGGCCGCGAAGCGAAGGCGCATCGTTCATCCCGTGGTTTGCTGGGTTCGAGCCTATCTAGGCGCAGCGCCGCTACACTGGAATGGCATCAAGGCCACAGCTTTGAGCAGGCGCTCGCGAGCCCTGCGCTGCCATCCTGGCTGATCCCGCTGCAACGCGGGAACCGGGCGCCCGCGAGCAATGTTGTCAGGCACGGCCCAGTGGCCATGGAGATCTGGCGTGGGACGGGTGAAGCTCCTGGACGGGCTGCGTGGCGCCTGCCTCATCCTGATGACCATCACCCATCTGCATTTCGGGCGCGAGTACCTCGTCGGTTACCTGCACATCAAGCAGCTCGGCTTTGCGGACAGCGCGCAAGGCTTCATCTTTCTTTCCGGCCTCCTGGTCGGCCTCGTCGGCATGCGACAATATGGCCGGGAGGGGATGGCGCCGGTCCGCAAGCGCTACTGGTGGCGTGCCGCCGAGCTCTATGGCTGGCACCTGGCGCTCCTGCTCGTCATCCTGCTCGCCTCCCGCCTGCTTCCCTTCGGCTGGGTCGCCTGGCGCGACTGGCTGCAGCAGCTCTTCGGCGACGGCGGTGCCTATGCCATTGCCGCGGCGGGCCTGCTCTACCAGCCCACCTATCTCGATATCCTGCCGCAATACATGCTCTACATCCTGGCGGCACCGCTTGCGATCCGCCTCGTCGCCGAGGGCAGGACCGGCATAGCGCTGGCCGTCACGCTGGGCCTGTGGCTGGTGGCGCAGGCCGGGCTGCTCGCCACTCCCATGGCCTGGCTCGACCGCGCCATCGTCATCGGCGGCACCGACATCACGCTTCGTGCCGCCTTCAACCCGCTGGGCTGGCAGCTCGCCTTCTTCAGCGGCCTGATCATCGGCTGCCTGCTCCAGGGCGGGTCCGTTCGCACCGAGGAGATCTTCCCGCGCCGCAGCCCGGCTTTGGCCCAGCTCGCGTTCGGGCTCCTGGTCGCCTGCATGGTGCTCCGCCTGGCGCTGACCTTCGGCCTCCTCGACGAGCACTCGATCGGCCAGCTCGCCAGCGTCGAGCGCCGCAGCGACCTGGGCCTGCTCCCCACCCTCAACTTCGCCGCCCTCGCCTACCTGATCGGCTGGCTGGTGAGCGCAGCACCGCACGCGGAGGACGGCCGGCTGCGGCGTCTGAGCCGGATGCTGCGCGATCTCCTGGGCCATCCCTGGCTGATGATGCTGGGCCGGCACTCGCTCATGGTCTTCGTCTACCACGTGCTGCTGATCTACGCGCTGCGCTGGCTCGATGCCTGGGCTGGCGGCATCCCCGACCCCTGGTTCAGCTTCATGGCCCTGGGTGCGATCACAAGCCTCTTCCTCGTCGCGGCCCTGCTCGACCTTCGGCGGAACGCTGCCCCGCGGCCAATTGCCGTCCCGGCTACCGCCCAAGCCTGAGCCTGGCGGCAGCGTCGTCGGCCAAGTCCGGCAGCCTCCGGTCGGCCCGCAGACGTAGCCACGTAGCGTCGGGAATCTCGATCAGGCTGCTCTGGTGGCGCACCACCTCGATATCGGCGTCCGAGGCATCGCCCTTCCGTGCTCCGACGCGAGCCTCGAGCACGTCGTCGGGCGCCTCGAGCCAGATTCCGTCGAAGGGCACGCCGCAGGCACAGGCCAGGGCTGCGAGCGCCGCCCTCTCCTGCTCGCGGGCATAGACGGCATCGCAGATCACGGCCCGGCCAGCGCGCAGCAGGGTCGTCGCCCGCTCCAGCATGCAGCCATAGACCCGAGCACTCATCTCGGCCGAATAGGCTTCCGGTGGCAGACGCTCGGTCGGCGCGCGGCCGAGCAGCCACTTGCGGATCACGTCGCTGCGCAGGAGGACGGCACCGGGCATAGGCTCGAGATGCGGAGCGAGGGCGGCGGCGAGCGTGGACTTGCCGGTGCCCGAACGACCCGCCACCGCGATCAGGCGTGGGCTCGCCGGTGCCAGGGCTGCGCGCGCAAGGGCGAGATAGGTCCGGGCCGGCTCGCGGTTTCCGGAGAAGCCCTCGACCTTGGCCCGGACGGTCGCACGGACCGCGAGGAAGAGCGGCAGCAGTGCCAGCCCACGATCGTCCGGCGACCGGTCGCCATAGGCCTGGAGCAGCCGGCACGCCTCGGACCGGAGCCCGCGGTCGAGGAGATCCATGACCAGGAACGCCAGGTCGTAGAGCACGTCGATCGAGGCGAGCTCCTCGCTGAACTCGAGGCAGTCGAAGAGGACGGGCTGGCCGTCGAGGAGCACGATGTTGCGCAGGTGCAGGTCGCCATGGCAGCGGCGCACCTTGCCTGCGGCACGGCGCTCCTCCAGCAGCGTGGTGACCCGATCCAGCTCCGCAGCCGTGGCATCGTTGAGTGCAGCCACCTCGCGGCTCGGCGAAGACCGCCGGCACGAGGCTGCGCAAGTCGCCTCCATTGCCCTCGACCACCGACCGCATCGCATGGTCGCCGCCGCGATCGGGCGTCACCTCGGCCGCCGCGTGGAAGTCCGCGATCACCTCCGCCAGCCGGTCCACGAGGGCAGGCGTCAGCTCCCCGCGGCCGGCCACCTCGTCGAGCTGATCGCCGGCCGGGAAGCGCCGCATCCGCAGCAGCCACTCGACCGGCAGGCCAGGCCCGTCCAGCGCCAGCGCTCCGTCATCAGCACGGGTGACTGGCATGACGGCCTCGTAGAGCTGCGGAGCCGTGCGCCGGTTCAGCTCCAGCTCGGCCCGGATGGCCGCCTCGCGCCTGGCGAGCGTCGAGAGGTCCATGAAGCTGAACCGCACCGCGCGCTTCATCTTCCACGCCCGTTCCCGGCCGAGGAGGATATGGGCACCGTGGGTGTCGATCCGCTCCACGGGCTCGCCAAGGCCGCCGTTCTCCAGGAAGCGCAACACTGCCTCCTGCGCGCCCGCACCCTCCCCGCTTGTCGCCTCCGCCACGAGCCCTTACACCCGGCCGGCGGAATTCAAGGGATTGGCCATGGCCTCCTCGGCAATCAGGCACGATTTCGCGGCCCTCGTCGGCAACACGCCGCTGGTGCGCCTCAAGCGCGTGTCGGAGATGACCGGCTGCGAGATCCTGGGCAAGTGCGAGTTCCTCAATCCCGGCGGCAGCGTCAAGGACCGGGCGGCGCTGGCCATCATCGCCGATGCCGAGGAGCGGGGCCAGCTTCGCCCCGGCGGGGTGATCGTCGAGGGCACGGCCGGCAATACCGGCATCGGCCTTGCCCTGGTCGGCAACACCCGCGGCTACCGCACCGTCATCGTCATCCCCGAGACGCAGAGTGCCGAGAAGATGGACATGCTCCGTCTGGTCGGCGCCGAGCTGCGCCCGGTTCCGGCCGTGCCCTACCGCGACCCCAACAACTATGTGAAGGTAGCGGGCCGCCTGGCTGAGGAGCTGGCCCGCACCGAGCCCAACGGTGCCATCTGGGCCAACCAGTTCGACAATGTCGCCAACCGCACAGGCCACTACCGCACCACCGGCCCCGAGGTCTGGGAGCAGACCGCGGGCACGGTCGACGCCTTCACCTGCGCCATCGGCACCGGCGGCACGCTGGCCGGTGTCGCCATGTTCCTGAAGGAGCGCAACCCCGCGGTGCGGATCGTGGCGGCCGACCCCATGGGTGCGGCGCTCTACCATTACTACAAGCACGGCGAGCTCAAGGCCGAGGGCAGCTCGATCACCGAGGGCATCGGCCAGGGCCGGATCACCGCCAATCTCGAAGGTGCGCCCATCGACGATGCGGTGCAGATCCCGGATGAGGAGGCCCTGCCCTACGTCTTCGACCTTGTCCGCGAGGAGGGCCTGGTGCTCGGCGGCTCGTCCGGCATCAACATCGCCGGTGCCGTCCGCGTCGCCAAGGAGCTGGGCCCGGGCCACACGATCGTGACCGTGCTCTGCGACTACGGCACCCGCTACCAGTCCAAGCTCTTCAACCCGGACTTCCTGCGCGAGAAGGGCCTGCCCTACCCCGAATGGCTGGCGTGAGAGAGCCCATGGCCGAGACCGCTTCGGACCCCCTGGTCAGCACCTCCTGGCTGGCCGAGCACCTGGACGCCCCCGACATCCGCGTCGTGGACGCCACCTGGTACCTGCCGAACGCCGGCCGCGATCCCCGCGCGGAATACGCGGCCGCGCACATCCCCGGTGCCGTCTTCTTCGACATCGACGACATCTCGGATGAGACCAACCCCTATCCGCACATGATCCCGAGTGCCACCAAGTTCAGCGCCCGGATGCGCAGGCTGGGCCTCGGCGACGGTGCCCGCATCATCGTCTACGACAACAACCGCCTGATGGCCTCGGCCCGTGCCTGGTGGATGCTGCGCCTCTTCGGCCACTCCGACACGGCCGTCCTCGACGGCGGCCTCGCCAAGTGGCAGGCGGAAGGCCGCCCCGTCGACGACCTGCCGGTGCAGCCGGCCGAGCGCCACTTCACCGCCCGCCAGAACAACCTGCTGCTCCGCGAGCTCGACCAGATGCGCGCGAACCTGACCCAGAAGCGCGACCAGGTCCTGGACGCCCGTTCCACCGGCCGCTTCCACGGCCGCGACCCCGAGCCCCGCCCGGGCCTGCGCGGCGGCCACATCCCGGGCTCCACGAGCCTCCCCTACGCCGACCTGATCGCCCCCGACGGCACCCTCAAGCCCGCGCCGGAGCTCCGCCGCCGCCTCGACGAGGCCGGCGTCGACCTCGAGGGCCCGATCGTGACGAGCTGCGGCTCCGGCGTGTCGGCGGCCGTGATCAACCTGGCCCTCCACCGCCTGGGCCGCAGCGACACCGCCCTCTACGACGGCTCATGGGCGGAGTGGGGCGCGCGGACGGACACGCCGGTGGCGCGCTGACCGCATCCGCACCGCCCGTCACCCCGGCCTCCGAGCCGGGGTCCAGAGTGGCCGCGCGACGCAGCCGACGTTCTGCCACGTGGATGCCGTCAGCTCACTGCGCCGCTCACGCCCCCGCCCGCCGCAGCCGGTGCTCGCGCAGGTCGAGCCGGTACACGTGCAGCCCGCTCGCCACGATCACCACGGCCCCCACGATGGTCCACATGCTGGGCACATCCCCGAACGCGAGATAGCTCGCGATCATCGCCCACAGGAGCTGGACGTAGGTGAACGGGCTCACCCGTGAGGCCTCCGCGCGCTGCAGGGCCATGATCACCAGCAGGTGCCCGGCGGCTCCCAGGGCGCCGACCAGGATGAAGATCAGCCACACCCGCATCGTCGGCGGCTCCCACCAGAACGGGACCAGCGCGCTGAACACGATCATGCCGACCAGCCCGCCATAGAGCAGGGAGACGATGGGCTCGCTCTCGCGCACGAGGCGGGTGGTGATCTGGTAGAGCGCGTAGGAGAGGGCGCAGCCCAGCGCCAGAACCGCGCCGATGTTCAGGCTGCCGGCCCCGGGCCGGACGATCAGCATGGCCCCGGCGAAGCCGGCGGCGATGGTGAGCCAGCGCTCCAGGCTCACCCGCTCGCGCAGGACCAGGACCGCGAGCACGGCCACGATGATCGGCGCCATGAAGATGATGGCCGCCACCTCGCCCAGCGGCATGAAGATCAGGGCGGTGAAGTTGCAGACGGTGGACAGCAGCAGCAGCATCGAGCGCCCGAGCTGCATGCCCACCCGCCGGACGCGCAGCACGTCGACCAGCTTGCCCGGGAAGATGACGACGACGGTGAGCACGTGGAAGAAGTAGCGTGCCCAGATGATCATCACCGTGTTGTGCTCGTAGGTCAGGCCCTTGACCATCGCGTTCATGACCACGAACAGCAGGCCCGAGAGGCAGATCAGGCCGATCGCCTGGAGCGTGTTCCGCCTGGTGTCGGGGAAGGTCACGGTGCCGGCCGCGGGCACGCGCTCAGAAGCCCTCTCCGTAGCTGGCGTCGATCCGGGCCAGCGCCGCGTCGGGCAGCGGCCCGGCCTCGAACGCCGCCAGCGCCTCGTCCAGCTGATCCAGCGTGGCCAGGCCCACCACCACGGTCGACAGGTCGGGGTTCGCCAGGGCGAAGCGGATCGCCGCCTGGGCCCGGGTGCCGTAATCGGTGCCGAGCCGGTCGAAGATCGCCCGTGCCCGTGCCGCCTCCTGCTCCAGCGCCGCGTCGGCGGCGACCACGACCTCGCGACCGTGGCGCGTGTCGCTCGCCAGCACGCCGGCGGCCAGGACACGGATGTTCATGATGCCCATGTCCTGCGCCCGGCAGGCCGCGATCACGCCCGCGAAGTCCTGCCCGCGCCAGTTCAGCGGCATGGAGCGCGCGGCACTCGGGTTCAGCATGTTGTAGTAGACCTGGGCGGTGTCGAAGCGGCCGGAGCGCAGCACCTCGACGATCGCCGCCGTCTCGCCCAGGGCGGTGAGGCCGTGATGGCCGAAATAGCCTTCGCCCCGCAGACGGTCGAAGATGTCGGCGACGCCACCCGGGCGCAGGATCTCGTCGACGCCCAGGAGATGCCGCTCGGTCGTGGCTCCGATCTGGTTGTGGAGCTGGAACAGCGCCACCCGGTCGGTCCGGAGCCGGGTCAGGCTTTCCTCCAGCGAGCGGCGGATCTGGCCTTCCAGATCGCCCTGTGCCGAGGGGTCGATCCGGACCTTGGTCGAGATCTGGAGCTTGTGGCCGATGCCGGGCAGAAGGCGGCCGAGCCCGCGCTCGCTTTCGCCCTTCCCATAATCGGCTGCCGTGTCGATCCAGTTGCAGCCCGCGGCGATCACCCGGTCCAGTGCCTCGAGGCGGACCTCGTCGGCCTCGTTGATCAGGATGCCGCCCACTATTCCCCCGCCGAGGGTGAACTCGGACACCTGCAGGCCGGTCCGGCCGAGACGACGCTGCTGCATGGGCATTGGCCTCCACTCTCCTGCCGTGCAGCATCGTGAACACCGCCCGCCCACGCAACCCGGCCTGCCAGCATACCGCCTGCGCGCCTTTGCTCCGGACCCAGGACGGCTGGTCTTGACCTTGGCTCCGTTTCGCGCAATCCCCTGGTCGAGCTTGGCTGGATCCACGGCCAGGTGCCGGGGGCCGAGGCCGGCACGCCGCGCGCCAACCTGATCTTCGGCAGCGACAAGCAGACCTCGGACGAGGAGATCGGCGGCGTCGCCCGCTACATCCTGATCGAGACCACGAGCAGCAACCGCAACGCCGCCGAGATCAAGGCCACGAGCGTGCGCTACGAGAACATCGTGGCCCCGGGCGGCCGGGTCTACACGCGGCATGGGCTGCGCAACCAGCTCGTGAGCTGCATGGCACCCCTCCTGCTCGCGAACGAGGACGCGGCCCTGGTCGGCTGCGTCGCCGACGGTGCTGACGGGCTGGTCGGCATCAAGGCGGGCGGCATCACCGGCGACGAGCTGCGGCATGGCCAGAAGGGCTACCCGATCGGCGCCGACGCCCTGCTGATCGCCTGCGAGGGGCTGCACGTGGTCGGGTTTGCGCAAGGCGACGGTCCGGCATGGAGCAGGCCGCCCCGGGGCTCCCGGGTCTACCGGCCGCAGGGCCGGGTGGAGGCCAGACTGGGCGCCACCTACGCCACGCTGGCCCAGCTGCCGGACGGCATCGCCCTGCCGGCACGGCAGGTGGTCCGCCTCACGAGCGCCATGGTGGGCGTGAACGGCAGCGGGATCGGTGACGCCCAGCCGGCCGAGCCGACCACTCCCGGCACGCCGATGACGCCCACCACCATTCTCGGCACGCTGGAGAAGGCGTTGGCCGACACGGCCGATCTCGCCGACTGGATCAAGGCCATCCGGGCCGCGCAGGCGGAGCAGAGAAGGGTCGCGGAGAAGACGGCATTGAAGGGAGCCTCGATGCTTCGTCGTGCCGCAGCATCGGCGGCCGAACGTCTGCGCGCGGACGATGCCGGCAGAACAGCCTAAAGCTCCATGTCCTGTGGAAGCTTCGCGATCACCTTGATCTCGAACTGGAACCCATAGAGCCACGTCACGCCGATGCCGGTCAGCGTCGGGTGAGGTGCCTCGCCCCAATATTCCGGCAGCACCTTCCAGATCGTGTCGAAATTCGCTTCGGGATCGACAATGAAGACGGTCACGTCGATCACGTCGTCGAACGTGCAGCCGGCAGCCGACAGGATCGCGTTCAGATTGTCGAACGCGAGCCGGACCTGCGCCTCCAGTTCAGGCTCGGGCGAGCCGTCCGGACGGCTGCCGACCTGCCCCGAAACGAACAGAAAGCCATTGGACCGGATCGCCGGCGAATAGCGGTTCCTTTCGTAGAGCGCCTGACGCCCGACCGGGAAAACAACGTCGCGCTTGGCCATGGATCGCCTCCTTGGATGGGAAGAACAGCTCCGACGTAGCGTCATGGCCTCGGACGACCAGCGGACCTCAGGGGCACGTCCACCGTCTCAGCTCCGCGCCCGAGCTGCGTCGGCCCGCAGCTGCGCAACGTTTTCCGCAAGCACGATGAGGCTCACCCCAAGCAGCGCTACATCCTTGATCAGGAAGGAGCCCAACGCGTTGAGCCAGGGAAAGCCACCCGAGCCCTGTTCCCAGATCGGCAGTGCCAACATCGTCGAGACGGTGACCGTGAAGGTCAGGGTGGCGAGCGCACCTGCAGCAACGCCGGCGCGCACCGACCAAGGTGAGGCGATCAGAAGCGCTGCCGTCAGCAGCTCGACGCCGCCGAGCAAGTAGGAGGCGCCGGACTCGCCGAAAACAGGGTAGAGCCAGGCCAGCCAGGGCGTGCCACCTATCAGTGGCTTCAGGGCGTCTACCTCGATCGGCGTGAACTTGAGGATACCGATCATCGCGAGCGGCAGGACAACGCCTGCCAGCGCGACTGCGCGACCTGCATCCATTAGGCGCTCAGCGGGCACCACTCTGGCGGATGCCATTCCGAAACTGCGCAACATTGCACTCTCCTCTACAAGTGTATGCGCGAAGCATATAACTCTAAGCGCCTTGATGTCTATGCCCCGCGCACATATTTTTCGGGAATGGAGAACGCTAGGACGGGGAATGTCGTCGGGGCCCTGGTATTGGCCCTGTCCGACGCCATGCTTCGAGACACACAGGGCCAGGCGCCTGAGCCGGGGCCGGCCGCGGCGGCGATCACGCTGCTCGGTCACGAGCCTGGCATGCCGATCGAGCGGCTGAGACGGGCGTTGCGCCTATCGCACCCAGGTGCGGTTCGCCTTGTGGATCGGCTCGTCGCCGACGGGCTGGTCGTACGGCAACCCTGTCCCAGCGACCGCCGCGCCGTTGCGCTGCACTTGACGGATGCCGGTGACCGAAGCTGCGCAGCAATCCTTGATGCGCGTCAGCAGCATCTGGCTCGTGTGCTCGACATCCTGGACCGACCCGAGCGTGAGATCTTCGGCCGTCTTGCCGAGAAGCTGCTCTGCGGCCTGATCCAGGATCTTGACCACGCCTATTCCGTGTGTCGCCTCTGCGATCCAGCGGCGTGCGTGGATTGTCCGGTCGAGGGAGCGCTGGACGCTGGGTTGGGTGAGCCAGATCCGGCCTGAGGCGGTTGACAGAGGATGACCCGCATGAGCGCCTACGGCCGGCCCCAGTTGGGGCTCCGTCGCCAGCAACAGGTCCCGCTCCAGGTCGAGCCGGTCAAAGATTTGCCGCAACATTATCAGCCGGTACGGAAGATGATCGGCCGCTGCACCCACGGCAGGCTTGACAGCGCCCGCCTGCAACGTGCCAGTTGATCCGGCTGCGCCTCAGTCTCGGCTGGGGTTGCGGAGCCGCAATGAGTGGCCGGAGGATGCAATGGCGAAGGCAGGACCAGAGAGCAAGGCGGCCTCGGGGGGCAAGAAGCCGAACGCGCTCCAGACACCCCTGAAGCCCTCGAAGGAGCTGGCGGCGGTGGTCGGCGACGGGCCGCTGCCGCGTGGCGAGGTCGTCAGCAAGATGTGGGACTACATCAAGAAGAACAACCTGCAGAATCCCGAGAACAAGCGCGAGATCCTGGCCGACGACAAGCTCGAGCCGATCTTCGGGAAGAAGAAGGTAACGATGTTCGAGATGAACAAGCACCTGGCGCGCCATCTGAAGTGACCCCTGCCGCGGGCTGGGTGCGAGGACGACGCGAAACGGACGATCGGACGGCAGGACAGTCGTAGCTCACAAAACCGACCTGGGAGGCCGAGCGACGATCGGGCTACACCAGCTGCGATCTTCACCATGAGGGGGACTGGATCAGCGACGGCAACTATGCCGAGCTGCCGATGATACCGGCCGGTGCGCGGGCGCAGGTGGTGAGCTACGGCCGCCACCGCGCCGGTGCCGTCGTCGACGGCAAGCCGATGCGGCTCGGCCACGACTATGGCCGCGAGCAGGAGAGCCTGCAGCAGTGGGTGGCCAGGATCATCGTGCCGGACGATCCCCGGCAGAAGCTGGCCACCTGGCCCTCGGATGTCCAGGACGCGGTCCGCCGCGGCCAGATCAAGGTCGGCATGACCCGGGAGCAGGTGATCATGGCGCTCGGCTACCCGATGACGAACGAGAACCCGTCGCTCGATTCGGGACTCTGGCGCTATTGGGTATCGAGCTTCGGCCCCTACCAGGTCTTGTGGGACCAGAACGGCCGGGTCTCGGAGATCGCCGGGGACACGCTCGTCACCAACATGATCACCTACCGGCCGCGATAGGCCCTGATCCCGCGGCGGTCGCTGCCAGCCGGCCCGCGCAAGCAGGCTTTCTGCCGGCCGTGAGTTGGCTTAAGGGTGCCCCAGGGCGGGGATACCTGCCGGGGTTGGGAGGAACAGCTGCCATGAGCCTGCGGTGCTGAAGCTCATCGCCAGACGGCTGGGTCTTGGCCTGCTCACGCTCCTCGCCGTCTCGGCCCTGATCTTCGCCAGCACCGAGGTCCTGCCGGGCGACGTCGCCAGCGCCATCCTGGGCCAGCAGGCCACGCCCGAGGCCCTGGCCGCCATCCGCGGCGAGCTCGGGCTCGATCGGCCGGCCATCGTCCGCTACTTCGACTGGCTCTGGGGCTTCCTGCACGGCGATCTCGGCCGCAGCCTCGCCAACCGCCAGCCGATCGCCACCCAGATCGGCCAGCGCCTCGAGAACACGCTCTTCCTCGCCGCCGTCGCCGCGGTGATCGCCGTCCCGCTCGCCGTGGGCCTGGGCATCATCGCCGCCATCCGCCGCGAGAGCCTGCTCGACCGGGCGATCTCGATCCTCACCCTTTCCACGATCTCGGTGCCCGAGTTCTTCGTGGGCTACCTGCTGATCATCCTCCTGGCGGTGCAGTTCCCGGTCTTCCCCAGCCTCTCCACCGTCTCGGCCGGCATGGGCTGGGGCGAGTCGCTCTACATCGTGGCCCTGCCGGCGCTGACCCTCACCCTGGTCGTCGTCGCCCACATGATGCGGATGACGCGCGCCGCCGTGATCGACGTGCTCTCCGCCCCCTATATCGAGATGGCGCGGCTCAAGGGCCTGCCCGAATGGCGCGTCGTGCTCCAGCACGCGCTCCCCAATGCGCTCGGCCCCATCGCCACCGTCGTGGCCCTCAACCTCGCCTACCTCGTGGTGGGCGTGGTCGTGGTCGAGGTGGTCTTCGTCTATCCGGGCATGGGCCAGTACATGGTCGACGCCGTGACCAAGCGGGACGTGCCGGCGGTGCAGGCCTGCACGCTGGTCTTCGCCATCACCTATGTCGGCCTCAACCTCACCGCCGACCTCCTGGGCATCGTCAGCAACCCGCGCCTGCGGCACCCGCGCTGATGCGGGCCCTGGCCAAGGCCCCGATCAGCGCCAAGCTCGGGCTGCTCGTCATCCTGGTCAACCTGGTGGCCGCCCTCTTCGCCCCCTGGCTCGCCCCCTACGGCCAGGCCTCGCTGGGCGGCGAGGTCTGGGCGCCCTTCAGTGGCGAGCACCTCCTGGGCACCGACCAGCTCGGCCGCGACCTGCTGAGCCGCCTGCTCTACGGTGCCCGGCTCACCATCGGCATCGCCCTCGTCACCACCTTCGTCTCGTTCGCGATCGGCATCGCACTCGGCTTCACCGCCGCCGTGGTGGGCGGCTGGCTGGACCAGCTGCTGAGCCGCGCCGTCGACACGCTGATGGCGATCCCGACCCTGATCTTCGCCCTCCTCATCCTCTCCGTGCTCGGCACCTCGATCCCGGTCCTGATCCTGGTCATCGCCATCCTCGATTCCACCCGCGTCTTCCGCCTCGCCCGCTCGCTGGGGGTCAACATCGTGACCCAGGACTTCGTCGAGGTGGCCCGGCTGCGCGGCGAGCGCCTGCCCTGGGTGCTGGTGCGCGAGATCCTCCCCAACGCCGCCCCGCCGCTCGTGGCCGAGTTCGGCCTGCGCTTCTGCTTCGTCTTCCTCTTCATCAGTGCCTTGAGCTTCCTGGGGCTGGGCATCCAGCCGCCCAACGCCGACTGGGGCGGCATGGTCCGCGAGAACGCGCAGGCCATCAATTTCGGCCTCTCGGCACCTTTGATCCCGGCCGCCGCGATCGCCGTCCTCACCATCGCGGTCAACCTGGTCGTGGACTGGCTGCTCGCCCGCCGCCACCGCGCAGCCGGAGGCGGAAGGTGACCGCACCCCTCCTCTCGATCCGCGACCTCGTCATCGAGGCCGAGACCAGCGACGGCCAGTGGCGCCGGATCGTGGACGGCGTCTCGCTCGACACCGCCCGCGGCGAGGTGCTGGGCCTGATCGGCGAGTCCGGTGCCGGCAAGTCCACGATCGGCCTCGCCGCGCTGGGCTACACCCGCCCGCACGGCCGCTTCGGCGGCGGCAGCGTGCTGCTCGACGGCCAGGATCTGCTGGCCCTGGCGCCACGGGCGCGGCTCAAGCTGCGCGGCCGCCGCGTCGCCTACGTGGCGCAGAGTGCCGCTGCCGCCTTCAACCCCGCCAAGACCATCGACGCCCAGGTGGGCGAGATCCTGGTCCGGCACCGGATCGCCAGCGGGGCCGAGGCCAAGCGCATCGCCGCCGGCCTCTACCGCGAGCTGGCCCTGCCCAATCCCGACACGTTCGGCCACCGCTACCCGCACCAGGCCTCGGGCGGGCAGCTGCAGCGGGCGATGGTGGCGATGGCGCTGGCCGGCCGGCCCGACCTCATCGTCTTCGACGAGCCGACCACCGCGCTGGACGTCACCACCCAGATCGAGGTCCTGGCCGCGGTGCGGAAGGTGATCCGCGACCACGGCACGGCCGCCCTCTACATCAGCCACGACCTCGCCGTGGTGGCACAGGTCGCCGACCGCATCCTGGTCCTCCGCTACGGCAAGATGGTGGAGACGGGCGAGACGACGCAGATCCTGACCGCACCGCGCGAGGCCTACACCCAGGCGCTGGTCTCGGCCCGGCGGGAGCACCCGAAGCCCACGAGCCCGCCCGAGCCGCCGCTGCTCGAGGTCAAGGCGGTGTGCGCCGCCTATGGCGGCGGTGCCGTCCGCGTCCTGGAGGACATCGACGTCGCCGTCCAGCGCGGCCGCACCGTGGCGGTCGTGGGCGAGAGCGGCAGCGGCAAGAGCACGCTCGCCCGCGTCATCACCGGGCTCCTGCCGCAGCTCACGGGCGAGCTCCGCTTCGACGGCCAGCCATTGCCCCCGAAGCTCGCCACCCGCCGCCGCGAGCAGCTCCGCCGCCTGCAGCTCATCCACCAGATGCCGGACGTGGCGCTCAACCCCCGCCAGCGTGTGGACGAGATCCTGGGCCGCCCGTTGCGCCTCTTCCGCGGCCTGCGCGGCCAGCCCCGGCGTGACCGGATCCAGCAGCTCCTGACCCAGGTGGGCCTGCCGGCCGAGTTCGCCAGCCGCTTTCCGGGCCAGATCTCGGGCGGGCAGAAGCAGCGCGTCTGCATCGCCAGGGCACTCGCGGCCGAGCCCGAGCTCATCATCTGCGACGAGGTCACCTCGGCCCTCGATCCGCTGGTGGCGGAAGAGATCCTGGAGCTGCTCCTCAAGCTCCAGCGCGAGACCGGTGTCGCCTATCTGGTCATCACCCACGATCTCGGCGTGGTGCAGCGGATGGCCGACCATGTCGTGGTCATGCAGCGCGGCCGCGTCGTCGAGCAGGGCAGCCTGGCCGAGGTCCTGACCCCGCCGCACGAGCCCTACACCGAGCGCCTCCTCGCCTCCGTCCCGGAGATGCGCAAGGGCTGGCTCGACGAGGTGCTGCGCACCCGCGGCCCCGACATCCTGGCCGCGTGAAGCCCGACCCCCGCCCCCTCCTCACGCCCGAGATGCGGGAGGCGCTGGCGATCAGCGAGCGGCTCCAGGCCGAGCTTCGGGACCTCCCGGCCGACCCGGTCGCCGCCATGCGCGCCCGCTACGCGCACGAGCGCCGCTACTGGAACGAGGTCCCCGTCGAGCTCGAATCGGTCGGTGATCGAACGGTGACGCTGGCCGGGATCCCTACCCGCCTCCGCTACTACCGTCCCAGGCCCGGGCCTCCCGCGCAGGTCCTGATCTACCTCCATGGCGGCGGGTTCGTGCTGGGCTCGCTCGACACGCACGACCGCATCATGCGCCTCCTCGCCAGGCTCACCGGCTGGCCCGTGCTCGGCATCGACTACGCGCTGGCGCCCGAGCACAAGTTCCCGACCCAGGTCGCCCAGATCGTCGACGCCGTGGCCCAGCTCGGCCCGATCCTCACCCTGGGCCCCAAGCAGTTCGCCCTCGCAGGCGATTCCGCCGGCGCCCACCTGGCCCTGGCCACCGCCCTGGCCCTGCGCGACGCCGGCAAGCGCTCGCCTTCCGCCCTCCTCCTCTTCTACGGCCTCTACGGCCTGCGCGACTCACCCTCCCGTCGCCTCTGGGGCGGACCCGTCGACGGGCTCGACGAGGCCAGCCTCGCCTTTTTCCGCGACGCCTACCTGCCCTCGCCCGACCTCCAGCACGACCCCCACTACGACCTCCTGACAGCCAACCTGGCCGACCTGCCACCTGCCTTCGTCACCGCCTGTGCGCTCGACCCGCTCCTGGACGACAGCCGAGCCCTGGCCGGGCTGATCGCAGCCGCCGGCGGCGAAGCCGAGCTCAAGGTCTATGGTGGCGTGCTGCACGGCTTCCTGCATCTCAGCCGGCTGGTACCAACGGCGATGTGGGCCCTTGAGGACGCCGCGCGCTTCCTCGCCGACAACTGCTCAGGGCCCGAAGCTTGACCCTGGTTTGGCGGACGTACATTTTTATGTACGATTGAAGGGAAGCCGTGATGTCGGTAGTGAGCTACACTCACCTGAGGCAGAACCTGGCGGCCGTGATGGATGAGGTGTGCGACAGCCACTCACCTGTGATCGTCACGCGCCAGCACGCGCGCTCGGTGGTGATGGTGTCGCTGGAAGAGTTCGAGAGCATGCAGGAGACCCTGCATCTGCTCCGCAGCCCACGCAATGCGGAGCGGCTGCTGCGCTCGATCGCCCGGGCCGAAGCCGGTGACCTCGAGGAGCACGCCGAGCCCGCTGCTTGAGGCTCCTCTGGAGTGCGGAGGCCTGGGAGGACTATGCCCGCTGGCAGGCCGATCACCCGGCCACCGCCCTGAAGATCAATGCCCTGCTGAAGGATGTCCGCCGCAGCCCGTTCCAGGGGCTCGGCAAGCCCGAGCCCCTCAAGGGCAATCTGGCGGGCTGGTGGTCACGGCGGATCTCGGGCGAGCACCGGCTCGTCTACCGGGTAGTCGGGGCCGGCGAGGCGCAAAGGGTGGAGATCGTCCAGTGCCGCTATCACTACTGACCAGCGCCGGTGGCTGGCCGGTGAAATAGGGGTTGCAGCCTTTCATAGCTGCCCCGGTAGCTCGCGAACGCCGCCTCGTACACCGCGCTCCGGGCTGCAACCGGCTCGACCAGGCCGGCCGGCCTGACAAACCGCTTCACGCCGTCCCATCCTTCCCCGCAGACCCCGACCGCCGCCACCCACGCGGCACCCAGGCAGGAGCCCGGATGGCCGGCCAGTAGCTGCACCGGCATCTGCAGGATGTCTGCCACCGCCTGCATCCAGACCTGGCTCGCGGCACCACCGTCGGAGGCTAGAACGCGTGTGACCGGATAGCCCAGCTCGCGGGCGACCTCGATATGGTGGCGGAAGCCGAAGCCAACGGCCTCGAGCAGCGCCCGCCAGAGATGGCCTGCGGTGTGGGAGAGCGTGAGACCCATGAAGACGCCGCGCGCGTCGGGATCGTGGATCGGGGTCTTCTCGCCCAGGAAGTAGGGCAGACAGACGAGACCGTCCGCACCCGGCGGAGTGGCGGCGGCAAGCGCGTCCAGAGCCTTGTGGTCGCGCCCGCCGCCAAGCTCGCGGACGAACCAGTTCAGCAGCGCCCCCGAGCAGGCCATGCAGCCGTTGGGCATGAACAGGCCCGGCACGATGTGGAAGTCCAGGAACAGCCGACGATCAGGCCGGGGCTCCCGCGTCGACAGCATGATGTCGCCCGCCCCGCCGAACTTGAGCAGGCAGTCGCCCGCCTCCCGCACGCCGGCGACGTAGGCCGAGGCGATATGGTCGGCACAGCCGGCAACGACGGGCGTGCCCGCGCGCAGGCCGGTGTGCTCCGCGGCCGCACGCGTGACCTCCCCGATCACCGCCTCCGAGCGCCGCACCGGCGGCAGACGCTCGCGGCCGATACCCCCCAGCGCCACCAGGTCGTCGGCAAGCTCGCCGGTACCCAGGTCATAGAATCCGGCCTCCAGCGCCCAGTTCTGCTCCAGCGAGCTGGCACCCGTGAGCCGCATATTGATGAAGTCGTAGCTCCCCAGCACCGTCCTGACCTGCCCGAACGTCTCCGGCTCATGCGCGCGCAGCCAGCGCAACTTGGCGGCGACGAGCTGCTGCGTGACGCCCTGACCCGTCCGAGCAAGAAACACCCCCTCATCGACCTCCCGCCGAAGCCCCTCCACCTCGGCCCCGACCCGCCCGTCCGACTGCTGGATGCTGCGCCGAAGCACCTGGCCGCCATCGCCCAGGAGCACCACCGCCGGCAGCATCCCGGTGACACCCACCGCCTTCACCTCTGCCGGATCCACGCGCGCCGCCGCCAACAGCTCCCGGCACACCTCGCCCACGTTCCGCCACCACTGCTCGGGCTCCTCCTCGGCCCAGCCAGGACGCTCGGCGAACAGCTCGACCGGCCGCGAGGCCAGGGCGAGCGTCCGGCCGGCCGTGTCGATCAGGATGCCGATCGTGGAGGTGGTGCCGATGTCGAGGCCGAGGGTGACAGACATGTGTCCAACCGTTCCTCGAGTGTATGGATGATGCTTTACATCTGGCAGCAAAGTCTGTACATGCCATTGCATGACAAGCGTTTCACATAATAGCACTCCGTTGGGCCATGCGGGGCGCAGGGCGAAAACCGAGACTTTGTCCCTTCGCCTGGACCCAAAAATTCGCTTCATGCTCGACTTTATGTCTCGTATAAAAGGTCAGAGTATAACAGCGGTTGTTGAGCATTCAGTTCGGGATACAGCCAATAACACTAGCATCACTTATCGCGACGATTACAACAATCTAGTGCATGGAAAGAGTTGGCCTGATTTCTGGGATCCTAGCGACGGCGTAAGAACTCTCAATCTTCTTAGTGATCCAAACTACCCGACCGACTACAATGAGGATCGAATTCGACAGTTCACATTAGATCATTGGCAGTTCTTCTATACTAGCGAGGACAATCGTGTCCTTCGTCGAGGCTACGTCGATATATTATGGCCAAGAATACTGGAATTTTGCGAGATTTGGGATCGAACCAAAGCTGAGAACTACTGGGCCGCTGGAGAGGCAATGCTGGCGACCATCCACGCGGCTCGATTGCCCGGCCCAGCCAGCTGGCCGCCCGCTGGCGCCAAACCCAATCGCCCGACTGTCGCCGACGAACTCGATGACGACATCCCGTTCTAGATGCCGTAACGGGCCTACGCTGGCTCTGACTGGCGGGGCGGCTGTCCCTCAGAGTGATGGCGTGTGCGGGGTCCGAACGGGTCGGCCCCAGGCATCATCGAGGGACAGCCATGGAGCATTATGCCGGGATCGACGTGTCGCTGGAACTGAGCAGCGTGTGCGTGGTCGACAGCAGCGGCCGGATCATTCGCGAGACCAAGGTAGCGAGCGAGCCGGAGGCGCTGGTCGGCTTCTTCGGCCAGCTCGGCCTGCCGCTGGTCCGGATCGGGCTGGAGGCGGGGCCGCTCTCGCAGTGGCTGCACGCCGGGCTGACGGCGGCCGGGTTCGAGGCGGTGCTGCTGGAGACCCGGCACGTGAAGGCGGCGCTCTCGGCCATGATCGTGAAGACCGATCGTAAGGACGCCCGCGGCATCGCCCAGCTCTTGCGCATGGGCTGGTTCAGGCCGGTGCACCGGAAGTCTCCCGATGCCCAGGAGGTCCGGGCGTTGCTGGTCGGCCGCAAGCTCCTGCAAGCCAAGCTGCGGGATGTCGAGCTCAGCATCCGCGGCATCCTGCGCGGCTTCGGGCTCAAGGTGGGCGAGGTCAGCAAGGGCCGGTTCGCTGCCAGGATCAAGGAGCTGGTCGCTGGCCACGAGATGCTGGAGACAGTTGCCGGCGCGATGCTGCAGGCGCGCGAAGGCTTGCAATCCGAGTTCATGCGCCTGCACCGGCGGATGCTGGCCATCGTACGTGGCGATGCGGTCTGCCGTCGGCTGATGACGGCACCCGGCGTGGGCGCCTTGGTGGCGGTCACGTTCAAGACCGCCGTCGATGATCCGGAACGGTTCCGCACTGCCAAGGCGGTGGGGGCTCACTTCGGGCTCACGCCGAAGCGGTACCAGTCGGGCGAGACCGACGTGAGCGGCGGGATCAGCAAGGTCGGGGACGCGATGGTGCGCACTGCCCTCTACGAGGCGGCCAACGCGATGCTGACCCGGACTGTCCGCGTCTCGACCCTCAAGCGCTGGGCCCTTGAGGTTGCCAAGCGACGCGGCACGAAGCGGGCCAAGGTGGCCTTGGCCCGCAAGCTGGCCGGTGTTCTCCATCGCATGTGGGCGAACGGCACCGACTTCCGCTGGGGCAAGGAGGCCGCCGCGTAGCAGCGCACCAAGAAGAGCAGGTTTGGGACGGGGCCGAGCGGTCCCGTTCCTTCGAGGTCCCGTCGCCGGGACGCAGGAACCGGTGAGGCCGGGGGTAGTGCTGTGGGCGCTCAGCCTGGGTGAACCACGCGCCTTAGATTGGCCCACCGGCTCCTTTCTGACCGCATGATGTGGCGGCCCTGATGCCGACCACGGACGGAAGCATGAGACCGGCGACAGGATGATCGCTCGGGGGACTTGACGCCCAACGGCCCGTTACGGAAGCACTACAGTTGCGTTTGTTGTTTCAGATGTGAGCGTTGCGCAGCAGCCTGGTGGGCCCGTCGCCAGACCGACCAGGCGATGACGTAGGCAGGCTGGATGCGTCGCTGCGCGAGCCGCATGGCGATGCGGCGGAGTTCCTGGACCGACCAGCGGATGAGGTCTGCTGCTTCCGGGCGAGCCGGATCGGGATTTTTGGGGGTGTGGGCGCGTTCGCCCGGCACCGGATCGCCGCCAGCATGGCGAAGGCCAGCATCACCAGCGAGACATGGCGATGCCAGCCGTGCCAGGAGCGGGTCTCGTTGTGGTCGAGGCCGAGCTCGTTCTTGGCGGTCTCGAAGCCGTCCTCGATCGCCCAGCGGTGCCCTTCGACCTTGACCAGGGTCTCGATCCCGGTCCCGGCCGGGCACCAGGTCGAGAAGAAGGCGAGCTCGCCGTCGGCAATGGGGCGGCGGATCAAGAGGCCCCGCGTCCACAGGCCGGTGCGACTGTCGTCGTACTCGGCAGCCTCGAGATCGGCCAGTTCCAGATAGGCCCAGTCGTGCAGCCGCGGACCTTTGGTGCCCTCGCCGGCCGAGAGACGCGCCCACGCCGATGCGGGCAGGGCTTGGGCGATCTCCTCCGCCGTGCCGGCCAGCAAGGGCTTGTCGCCCCAGGCGTTGAAGGGGTGAGAGCTGGTGACGCCCAGCACGTAACCTTTGCCGGCCCGCCGCAGGGCGGTCTCGATCTCGCCCACACCATAGACGCTGTCGGCCGCCACCCCTCGTCCGCCAGGAGGCGGACGAGCCGTCTCCGCAAGGAGCGGCGGCCAGGAGGCCGCCGAGGGGCGAACGGCACCTCGGCCGCGATCGCGCGCTCGATCATCGCGCACGCAAGACGGGGCTTGGTCGCGAAGGCGGTCCCGGGCGGCACATGGGCGGCGGCCAGGCGGGCCGGATCGTCGGTCCAGGCCTTGGGCAGATACAGTGCCCGGTCGATGAAGCCATGGCCGTGCCGGGACACGTAGGCCGCGAAGACCCCGATCTGGCAGTTGGCGATCTTGCCGGCCGAGCCCGTGTATTGGCGCGCGACGCCGCAGGACGACTTACCCTGCTTGAGAAAGCCGGTCTCGTCGAGCACCAGCACGGCATCCTGCTCGGCCAGGCTCTCGACCGCGTAGTCACGCACGAGGTCGCGGAGCGCGTCGGCCTCCCAGCGGCCGCGGCCGAGGATGGCCTGCTGCCGCCAGGGGCCGGGGTCGCCCGCCGCCTCCGCCCGCATCCAGCCGGTCTTGCGCCGCTCCGGCCCGAAGAGGCCGTCCAGGAACAGCCCCGCCGAGAAAGCCACCCGCTCCTGGCTGAACAAGGGCCGGATCCGCCGCTTCACCTCGCGCAGCGCTAAGGCCCACAGCTCCAGCGCATCCTCGACCGCAACACCCGCCACGCCTGATCTCCGAACCCTGCCAGCGCAGCAGGGCCGAGATAATGGCAAAACGCAACTGTAGTGCTAGGGTTGTCCCGGGATGGGTGAGTCCGGTTGATCTGAACGAGGAGGTATCGTTCCCAGGAGTCGCAGATGGCTGGCAAGGTGTCGCCAGCGTAGTGCCTTGCGGAATGCTTGGTCGGAGTTGTAAGCGGCCAGGAAGGCTTGCGGGTGGGCCTTGAGCTCTCCAAGGTCTCGTAAGTGGAACGTCTTGACGCCCGTTGGTCTCCTTCACCGTCGGTGCAGGGCTGTTCGGTTCTGTGACTTGGGTAGGCCGTAGGCGAGCAGGCGATCGAGGCTGAGGGCGTTGGTGTAGATGCGCCTCGCTCACGTTGCCGACGCCGTGGGCGCGCAGGATGTTGAGCGCGAACGAGCGCAGGCGGGCGACGATGCCGGGCCGGCGCCGGATGCGGCTGGCGTCCTCGCCCGAGCATGCGGTCGCGCACATGATGGTTGCGGTTCTCGATGCCCCAATGGCCGCGGATGGCCGCCGCACAGGCCCGCGCCTCGAGCGGGATCTGGCTGGCATAGTAGGCGACCTCGCGCCGTGGCCGCCACAGGCCGGTGCGGGTGTCCCGGCACAAGGTACGGCGGGTGACGCGCTCGACGCAGGCGATGAAGGGCTGCCAACCGGGATCAAGCCGCTCGGCGGTGAAGACCTCGACGCGGCGATGCTCCTTGCGGCCGTGGGCATGGCGGTCGACGGTGGTCGAGGTGGTCGGCCGGGTCCTGGACGGCGCACAGGCCGGCCAGGCTCTCAAGCAAGCGCGGCTGGTTGTCCTTCACCCGCACCAGCAGCGCGTTGCCGGTCGCCGCCGCGGCGGCGAAGGTTTTTTTGGCAGTGCAGGGCGTCGGCGGTGAACAGGATGCCCCGCAGGCCCGAGTCCTCGATCAGCGGCCTGGGCTGCCGCGATCTCGTCGCCCTCGGCGACCTCCTGGTGGGCCAGGATGAGGGCCGCCTCGCTGGCGAAGGCGCTGAGCACCTGGGCGGCGGCTTGGTCGTCAAGATGGTCGAAGCTGCCCCGCAGCGTCTTGCCGTCCAGCGCGATGACCCGCCGCCCCGGCGCGGGCGGCGACGTCACCAAGGTGCTCGGCATGGCGGCGGAAAGCGGCCTCGATCTCGGCCGGGTCGAGCGCGTGCAAGAGGGCGCGCAGCGTGTTGACGGCCGGGGCGCGGCGGAAGCGGGCGCCGAAGGTGGCGTTGAGCCGCTCGCGATGCACGCCGATGAACAGGCGGATGCGGCGGTAGGAGGTGGCACCGGCCAGCACTGCCAGCACCGCTGAACAGCAGCAAGAAAGCGAGGCTGTAACGCTGGCCCTGGCGGCGGCGCGGGTCGGGGATCTGGTCCAGGGCGGCGAGCAGGCCGGCGAACGGCACCATGGCGGCCTCCGGTGCGAGGGTTTGGCCCTCAACAGCTCAGACGCTCGGCTGGTCCCTCAGCCCCAGACCCCGCCTTCACGGACCGCTCATGCTCAGAACCGAACAGCTCCTGGTGAGTAGGGCGAAGAAGCGCTCGACCTGATTGATCCAGGAGGCACCTGTCGGCGTGAAATGAACGTGCCAACGCGGGCGCTTGGCCAACCAGTCCCGGACCGGCTTGGTCTTGTGCGTGGCGTAATTGTCCATGATAAGATGAATATCGAGGTCGGCCGGCACCTTGCTCTCGACCTAGCCGGCTGGCCCGATGGCCACCTCACAGCCTCGCCGAATTTCCACCACGAGCGCGGACACTACCTTCTCGATCAGGACCTGGTCTGCCGCTATGCTCCAGGAGGCAGCACCAGAAGCAGCTCGGTGAGCCTTGAGGAGGATACTGAGGGCTATGATGGGACCTGGGTGACGGCCTGATCAGGCGGCGTCCTTGGCATCGGCGGTCGGGACCTCGACGCCGTCTTTGAAGGTGACACCCTCGATCACCTTGGGCAACTGGTTCTCGCCCTTCAGCCGCCGCCAGGACCTGGCGGCGGCAATGACCAGCTTGAACACCATCAGCCGCGCGGTCTCCTGTGACAGGGCACCTTTCGTGCGCACCGTACGATGCCGCACGGTAGCGAACACGCTCTCGATCGGGTTGGACGAGCGGAGATGGTCCCAGTGCTCGGCGGGGAAGTCGAAGAAGGTGAGCAGCGCCTCGCGATCCTTGACCAGGCAGGCGACGGCCCGATCGTACTTCGGCGCGTACTTGGCCGCGAAGGTGGCGAGCGCCGCCTCGGCCGTCGCTCGGTCGGGCGCCAGCCAGATCTCCCGCAGATCCTGGCGCGCATTGGCCTGCAGCGACTTCGGAAGCTTGTTGAGGACATTGGCCGCCTTGTGCACCCAGCACCGCTGGTGACGAACCGAGGGGAACGCCTCCTCCAGGGCCCTCCAGAAGCCGAGCGCGCCATCGCCAACCGCCAGCTCGGGGGCCATCGCCAGGCCGCGGGCCTTTAGCCCGACCAGCAGCTCGTGCCAGCTTTGGGCACTCTCACGGGTGCCGACCTGGAAGCCGACCAGCTCCTTCTTGCCCTCAGGCGTGGCGCCGATGATCACCAGCATGCACTCGGCCTGGGGCTCCATTCGCGCCTGCAGGTAGACGCCGTCGGCCCAGATGTAGACGTAGCGCCGGGCCGACAGGTCGCGTTGCTGCCAGCGCTCGTACTCGCCCTGCCAGTCGCTCTTGAGCCGGGCGACCACCGAGGGCGATAGGTTGGGCGCCTCCTTGCCGAGCAGGGCGGCGAGCGCCTCCTGGAAGTCGCCGGTCGAGACCCCGCGCAGGTAGAGCACCGGCAGCAACGCATCGAGGCTCCTGGTTCGCCTCGCCCAGCGCGGCAGGATCCGGGAGGTGAAGCGAACGCGCCTCTCGCCTTCCGCCGGGGCACGGTCGCGGACCTTCACCCGCTGCACCGCGACCGAGCCGATCCCGCTCTGGATGGTGCGTTCAGGGCCGTGGCCGTGCCGGACGAACCGGGCCCGGCCATCGGCAAGCCGCCAATCGGCCATCCCGGCCAGGAAGGCTTCGGCTTCCGCCTCGATGGCTTGGGCGAGCAAGCGGCGCGCTCCCGCGCGCAGCACCTCGGTCAGCGGGTCGTCGACCACCTCAGGCTGCGGGAAACGGACAACGGTGCTATTCTCGTTCACGGCGTATCGCTCTCCTGGAGAGGTCCTGGCAGGCTGGTTACCCGCCTCGATACGCCGCCCTCCTCAGACCGTCGTCACCCAGCTTCCGCCATAGCCCGGATACCGACGACCAAGCATCCTTCCTGTTCGAGGACGTCTGGTCCGACCGAGGTGCTAAGTCGTATCGCCGACCACAAGATCAGCCGGATCGACGAGCTGCTGCTGCCCTGGCGTTATGCTGCGGTGGCAGCGTAACTGACGCCGCCGGAGATGCCAAAGGGGTCGGCCGGACGCTTCCCGACGATTTCCT
This sequence comes from uncultured Alphaproteobacteria bacterium, assembly GCA_963830775.1. GTDB lineage: Bacteria > Pseudomonadota > Alphaproteobacteria > Geminicoccales > Geminicoccaceae > CAWHNT01. The sequence continues at coordinate 128,857 of CAWHNT010000046.1, forward strand.
CGGGGTTGTGCCTCTTACGCGACATCGCGGTCCTCCATGCTGTCCGAAGACATACCTCAAGGCGGACCACCCAGTGGGGGCCGGCCATGCGGCTGACGAGTATGTCTTCCGCTTCAACCACCGCACTGCCAAGATCAGTCAGCGCTTCGCGCAGCTGATCGAGCAGGCGGTTGCCACCCTGCCGGTTACGGAGGCCTGTTCCGATGACGACCGAGCATTTTCAGAATCCCGCGATGGCCGACAACATGCATGACCGTACCGACGTCGAGGACTGGAAGCGAGCGTTCCAAAGAAACCTCTTTTATATCCTGGGTCGTTTTCCGGCGACCGCCACCGCGAACGACAACTACTTAGCACTCGCGTACAGCGTGCGCGACCACCTTCTCGAGCGCTGGGTCAAAGCATCCGAGACCTACTACCGGAAACAAGCGCGCACGGTCTGCTATTTGTCCGCCGAGTATTTGCTAGGCCCGCATCTAGGCAACAATCTTCTTAACCTCGGGGCTTTGGACACGGCGAGGCAGGCCATGAAAGAGCTTGGCCTCGATTTCGAGAAGCTCCTCGAGCAGGAGGAGGAGCCGGGCCTCGGCAACGGCGGTCTCGGACGGCTCGCCGCCTGCTTTCTCGACTCGCTCGCGACGCTCGAGATCCCGATCGATCGGCTACGGCATCCGCTACGAATTCGGGATCTTCGACCAGCAAATTCGCGATGGCTGGCAAGTGGAGATGGCGGACAAGTGGCTTCGCCTCGGCAATCCATGGGAGATCCCGCGCCCGGAGATCGCGATCAACGTCGGTTTTGGTGGCCACACTGAAACGTACACCGACGAGAACGGCCGCTGCCGCGTCCGTTGGATTCCCGCGCGGCTCGTCAAAGGCATCGCCTACGATACCGCGATCCTCGGATATCGGGTCAACACGACCAACCTGCTCCGCCTGTGGAGCGCGGAAGCGGTCAATTCATTCGACTTCGAGTCGTTCAACACCGGTGACTACTACGCCGCGGTCGAGGAGAAAGTCGCCTCCGAGACGATCAGCAAGGTGCTCTACCCAAACGACACTGCTCTCCGTGGCAAGCAGCTCCGCCTTGAACAGCAGTACTTCTTAGTCTCGTGCGCGCTGCAGGACATGATTCGTATCTACCTGCAAAAGGGGCGCGACGTTTCAGATTTCCACCAGAGATACGCGGTTCAGCTCAACGACACGCACCCTGCGCTCGCAGTCGCGGAGCTAGTTCGCATCCTCCTCGACGACTTCGGCATGGACTGGGAGCCGGCGTGGGACATCACGCGGCAGACGATGGCGTACACGAATCACACCTTGCTTCCGGAGGCGCTCGAGAAGTGGTCGGTTGGCTTGTTCGGGAGCGTCCTGCCGCGGCATCTCGAGATCGTCTATGAGATAAACCGCAGATTCCTCACCGAGGTCAGGCAGCGCTATCCGGATGATCATGATCGCGTGCGCAGGCTCTCGCTGATCGACGAGTCAGGCGACCGATCCGTGCGGATGGCGCATCTTGCATGTGTCGGAAGCCACGCGATCAACGGCGTCGCCGCTCTTCACAGCGAGCTCCTGAGGCGCGACGTGCTCCGGGATTTCAGCGAGCTGTGGCCGGAGAAGTTCCTGAATGTGACGAATGGTGTGACCCCTCGACGATTCATCATGCTGACGAATCCCGGGCTGAGCGAAGCTGTTGACGGACGCGATCGGGGACGGCTGGACCCGCGACCTGGAGCAGTTGCATGCGCTCGAGCCGATGGCGGATGACCCGGCCTTTCGCGAAGAGTGGCGACGCGTCAAGCGGCGAAGCAAGGAAGCGCTGGCGGCCGAGATTCAAACGAAAGCGGGTGTGACGCCCGATCCCGCGAGCCTGTTCGACATCCAGGTCAAGCGCTTTCACGAGTACAAGCGGCAGCACCTGAACCTGCTGCACGTCATTACGCTCTATCACCGCCTGAGACACGACTCCGGATATGACGCGCCGCCACGCACGGTGATGTTCGCGGGAAAAGCCGCGCCCGGATACATGATGGCAAAGCAGATCATCAAGCTGATCCACTCCGTGGCTGACGTTGTGAACCATGACCAAGCGATCGCCGGACGGCTTCGCGTCGCATTTCTCCCCGATTACAACGTGAAGCACAGCCAGCACATCTTCCCGGGTGCTGATCTCTCGGAGCAGATCTCGACGGCGGGCAAGGAGGCGTCGGGCACCGGCAACATGAAATTCGCGATGAACGGTGCGCTCACGATCGGCACGCTCGACGGCGCCAACGTCGAGATCCGCGAGGCCGTCGGGGCCGAGAACTTCTTCTTGTTTGGCATGACGGTGGAAGACGTGGAGCACCGGCTTGCCCAAGGCTACCGGCCGTATGATCACTACCAGTCCGACGAGGAGCTACGGGCCGCGATCGACGCGATCGCCGATGGTGCGTTCTCGCATGGCGACCGCGATCTGTTCCGGCCGATCGTCGACAATCTGCTCTGGTCCGACCCCTACATGCTGCTTGCGGACTACCGCTCATACGTCGAGTGCCAGGAGGAGGTCAGCCGAGTGTGGCAAGATGCCGAGCGCTGGACGCGCTCGACGATCCTCAACGTGGCACGTACAGGCCAATTTTCCTCCGATCGCTCGATCCGCGAGTACTGCCGGGACATCTGGCACGTGCAGCCGGTGCCGATTCCGGATTAGGGCGGTGTGGTGGGGCCCCTGCTGAGCGGTGAGGTGCATCTGGAAGGAGATGCCGGGAACCATCCCATACCGGGCGTTCTCGCGGCTCTGTCGGGAATTTTGTGTGCGGGCGTGCGGATTCCGATGATGTCGGCCGGGTGGCGCATCGCCCGCTGGACTGGTTTGGTGTCTCCATGGTGTTGGGCTGAAGGTCAAGCTGGAGCGGCCTGCACGACCTTCTTGCGCAAGGACTCGCCACTGAGCTGCAGGCGATGGGCGTTGTGGATGACGCGATCCAGGATCGCGTCGCCAAGGGTGGGGTCGCCGATCAGGTCATGCCACCGGTCCACGGGAATCTGACTGGTGATCAGGGTGGCGCCGCGGCCGTAGCGCTCCTCGACGATCTCGAGCATGTCGCGGCGCTGCTCGGGCCGTCGGTGACCAGCAGTGCCATCGCCTCGTTGAGCTCGGCCAGCGAGGAGAAGCGGCGGTGGCGCAGGCGAGCCAGGATCCAGCGCTCGACCACCAGCACCGCCACCTCGACCTTGGCCTTGTCGCGCGGCCGGCGTACCCGGGCCGGCAGGATCGCGGTGCCGTAGTGCGTCGCCAGGTCGAGGTAGGTCCGGTTCAGCCCCGGTTCGTACCAGTTGGCCCGGTCGACCCCGACCCGCGGGTTGTCCGGCACCAGCTGTGCCGGCACGCCGCCAAAAAAGGCGAGGGCCCGCGTGTGCGAGCCGATCCAATCCGGCAGCGTCTGCGTCCAGGTCGCCTCGGCGTAGGTGTAGCTGGAGGCACCCATGGCGGCGACGAAGACCTGGGCTTGGCGCACCTCGCCGGTTCGGCCGTCGACGACCTCGACCGTCTGTCCGGCATAGTCGACGAACAGGCGCTCGCCAGCCGGGTGCGCCTGCCGCATGGTCGGCGACAGCCGCCCTTCCCAGGTGCGGTAGAGATCGCACCAGCGGCTGTAGCCATAGCCGCCGGGCTCCCTCGCCCGGTACTCCTCCCACAGCAGCATGAGCGTGACGCCCGGCCGGCGCAGCTCGCGGTGCACATGGGTCCAGTCCGGCTCGGCCTTGCGCCGCACTGCCCTGCCTGCTGCCGGCACTCGGCATAGAGCAGCGCCTCGAGCACGCGATCGCTCAGCGTCGCCGAAAGCGGCCACGCCAAGCCTGCCGCGGCGACGCGACCCTGGGTCAGCGCCACCGTGCTGCGGGCGATCCCCAGCGACCGGCCGATCGCTCGGTCGGAGGCGCCGCACTCGTGCTTGAGCCGCAGGATCTCCCGTACGCGTCGCATCGATACCCTCTCGGCCGGCATCGGCTCCCCCGCCCGTCGTTGGTCTGCGACAGACAGGAGGCCGCTCCCCGCCCAGCGGTCGAGCAACCACCACCCTCAGGGTGGCCGACTTCACTTCGGAACCGGCGGCCGGCTTCATCTCGGGATCAGTGGCCGACTTCGCTCGGAATCAGCAGCCGGCCCGGTCGCCGAGGACCCGAGCTGGCAGGCACACACCAGCGACGGCTTCGACAAGGCGGCGTTCACGATCGACTGGGACCGGCAGACGGTTACCTGCCCAGCAGGCAAGCAGAGCTTCTCCTGGTCGCCCCACACCTACGCCAAGAACGATATGGCGTTTGAGGTCCGGTTCTCGCGCAAGGACTGCACGCCTTGTCCGCTCCGCGCCCGCTGCACCCGAGCCAAGCGGGAGCCTCGGATCATCCGGCTGCAGGCCCGTGAGCAGCACGAGGCGCTCCGGGCGGCCCGAGAACGGCAGGCCACGCCAACGTTTCGCGAACGCTACGCCGCACGGGCTAGGATCGAGGCCACCCACGCGCAGGCCGTCAGGCGCAGCGGCCTGCGCCACTCTCGCTATCTCGGCCTCGCCAAGACCCATCTGCAGCATGTTGCAACCGCGGTCGCCATCAACTTGGTGCGGCTCGGTGAATGGTGGGCAGGGCACGCCAAGGCGCCAACCCGCCGCTCCCACTTCGCTGCCCTCAACCCCGTCGCGGCGATCGCCGCGTAGCGCCCACAGAATTCGCCACCAGTGTCGCCGTTCCGTTCGTACGCACGATCCAAAAACGGCGATTGCCAGCAGGGCCTTCTGTTCAGGTTGCGTTGGATCGTGCCTGCGCCAGTTTGGCCGCGATGACGTCGATCCTTTCCTTGTGGCTCGGTGGCGCGACGCCGCCAAAATGCTCCTTCAGGCCCAACTGCTCGACCAGGCGAAGACGCGCCACGGTTGCGCGTGCCATCACTGGCTCGATACCCGCGTCCGCCACTGCATCCGCGGCCATCTCGACCTCTTCCGCCCGCCGCTTGGCGTGGATGGCGCCGGCACTCAGCAGCGTGTCGATGGTGGCCATGAAGGGGCGGTCCATCGTCTTGGCGGCGGATGCGAGTACCGCCTCCTCCAGGCCGTAATGGCGGGCGGCCAGCAGCATCTCGTCGAGCAGCGCCTCCATGCCCTTGATCAGCACCGAGCGCAGGATCTTGATGCCGGAGGCGGTGCCGAGGCGCTCGCTGACCGCATCGATCCGCATGCCCCAAGGATTGAGAGCGTCGCGCACGCGTTCCGCGGCGGGGCCGCTGGCCAGGATCGGCATTTGCAGGCCGTTCTTGGGCGTGCCCATGATCGAGGCGTCACCGAGCAGCGCGCCGGTGTGGGCCAGACGTTCGGCAACCGCCATCTTCACCTTCGGCGTGGCGGAGGCGACGTCGACAAAGACGTGGCCTGCCCCGAGGTGGGGTGCGAAGGCCTCGGCACTCTCGATCGACGCCGAGCCCGTAGTGGCGCCCAGGATGATGTCAGCCGTCCTCGCCAGCTCCTCGTTCGAGCGCACCAGCGTGACGCCCGCCTCGGCCGCGCGTCGCTGGATCAGCGATGCGTAGGGACCATCGAACGCGTACTTGTCGTAGCTCGCGATCTGCTCGAGCCCGCTCTGGCGCAGACCTTTGCCCCACGTGCTGCCGATCTCGCCGTAGCCCACGATCCCGAGACGGAATTGCTGCTGTCCATCGCTCATCACGTCTTCTCCCATCCAGGTTGCAGAATGTGCTGCCACATCCTCGCGCTCACCCTTGCGCTTCCATGCTCCGCTCACGCCGGCTCTCGTTTCGCGGCGCACGGTCCCGGGACCCCGCAGCCTCCGCCAGGACGGGGCGCTGCAGGTGGCTCAGGAGGGCCTGCGCGGGGTGGAGCAGCTTGATGCCGTCGATGATCTTGGCCTGCGAGCGGCAGGAATAGCCCGTCGCAAGCAGCCGGCCCGATCGGCCGTGAGCCGCCACCTTCTCCTGCCAGCTCAGGGCGTAGATCCGCTCGGAGGTGGCGCGGTGGCGGGCCTCGTGGCCGTAGGTGCCGGCCATGCCGCAGCAGCCGCTCGGCAGCACGCTCAGCTCGAGGCCGAGCCGGCGGAAGATGCGCTGCCAGTCGCCAAGCGAGCCGGCGGCGTTGGCCCGCTCGGTGCAGTGCGGCAGGAGGAGGAAGCCGTTCTGGCCGGGGGTGGCCGAGGGCGCATGGATGCTGGTCGAGCTGTCCCGCGAGCCATTCCTGGAGGAGCTGGACCTTGGGCACCCGGTCGGCACCCAGGGCCTTGTACTCGGACCGGTAGGTGAGCGTCATCGAGGGGTCGAGGCCGACCAGGGGCACGTTTTCGGCCGCCAAGCGCGCGCAGCATCGCGGCGTTGCGCTCGGCGATGCGCCCGAACGCTGCCCAGAAAGCCATGCACGTGCAGCGGCTTGCCATTCGGCTGCAAGGGGGCCAGCCACGGCGTGAAGCCCAGCTGCATCAGCAGGTCGACCAGGTCGAGCATGAGCTGCGGCTCGAAATGGCTGGTGAAGGCGTCCTGCACGATGACGACGCTGCGGGCGCGCTCCTCCGCCGGGAGTGCAGCCAGGGCCTGCGGTGTCGCGGTGCGGATGCCGCGCGATGGCGAGCTCGCGGTCGAGGCGGAGGCCCGGCAGCCGTGGCAGGGCGACGAGCCCAAGCCATCTCGTCACGAGCTGGCCCGGGAGGCTGCCGACCGCCATGTTGTAGAAGATCGGCATCCTCGCCGCCAAAGGCAGGAGATGCTCGATCCCGGCCACCAGGCCGTCCTTTGCCGGCCGCAGATAACGCCCGTGATAGGCCTCGAGGAACTTGGCGCGGAAGGCCGGCACGTCGACCTTGATCGGGCACTGGCCGGCGCATGCCTTGCAGGCGAGGCAGCCGTCCATCGCCTCCTTGACCTCGTGCGAGAAGTCGTACTCGCCGCGGCGCTTGCCGAGCGTGTTCGCGATCCGGGTTGGAAGCGTGCGCCAGGAGGACGTGGCGCGTAAGGCTGCCGCTTCGGCTACCGGATCGACTCCTTCGGCCACCATCAGCCGCAGCCACTCGCGCATCAGCGAGGCCCGGCCCTTGGGCGAGTGCCGGCGCTCGCGCGTCCCTTTCCAGGACGGGCACATGGCGGCGTCGAGGTCGAAGTCGTAGCAGGCGCCGTTGCCGTTGCAGTGGAGCGCGTTGTCGTAGCTCTCCCGGATGCCCGGCGGGATCGCGCGCTCGCGGCCGCCGCGGGTCGGGACCTCGTCGATCCGCAGCAGGCTGCCATCCGCCGGTGCCGCGATCTTGCCGGGGTTGAGCTGGTCGTGGGGGTCGAAGGCGGCCTTGATCCTCTGCAGGCAGGGATAGAGCGGGCCGAAGAAGGCGGGCGTGTACTCCGAGCGCACGCCCTTGCCGTGCTCGCCCCACAGGACCCCGCCATACTTCCGGGTGAGCGCCACCACCTCGTCCGAGATCTCGCGGATGAGCGGCGCTTGCGCCGGGTCGGTCATGTCGATGGCGGGGCGGACATGGAGCACGCCGGCATCGACATGGCCGAACATGCCGTAGACGAGGCCGCGGCGGTCGAGGGCGGCGCGGAACTCGGCGATGTAGTCGGCCAGGTGCTCAGGAGGGACGGCCGTGTCCTCGACGAAGGGAATGGGGCGCCGGCCGCCCTCCATGTTGCCCAGCAGGCCGACCGCCTTCTTGCGCATGCCCCAGATGCGCTCCACGGCATTCTCGGTGAACGAGGGCTGGAGCTGGGCTCCATCCTCCTCTGCCTCATCGCCATCCTCGGCGATGCGCAAGCTGTCCCCGACACCGCCAGAAAAGGCTCGCCGGTCGCCTCGCACCTCGTCGTTTCGCGCTACCGTGAAGCCGCGCCGTCCGTGCGTGCGGCCTTCATGCTCCAGCATGGTCGTGACGCGCCCAAGCTGGGCCTCGAGCTCGTCCGCACCGTCGGCCAGCAGCTCGACCAGGTTGACGCCGGCGGCCGGACCTTCCGGATCATCGGGGAAGAACGCGCGCACCTCGTGCCAGACGATATCGTTACGAGCGAGGGCCAGCACGCGCGAGTCCACGGTCTCGATCGAGGCCGCCTGCGTGACGACCAGGGCACGCGCATCCCGCAAGGCGGCGTCGAAGCTGTCGTAGCGGATGTTGATCAGCGCCGAGCAGGCGGGGATCGGCAGCACGTTGAGCTCGGCCTCGGCGATGAAGCCCAGAGTACCTTCCGCCCCGCACAGGATGGCGTTGAGGTCGAAGCGCCCCTCGGCATCGCGGATATGGGCAAGGTCATAGCCGGTGAGGGAGCGGTTGAGCTTCGGGAAGCGCTCGGCGATCAGGGCCGCGTTCTCGCGCTGGATGGCGTTCACCAGCCGGTGGATGGCTCCTGCCCGGTCGGGCCGGGCCTCCACAGTCGCGAGCTCTTCGTCCTCGAGCGGCCGCGAGGTCCAGACCGTGCCGTCGAGCAGCACGGTCGTGAGCGACAGCACATGGTGGCTGGTCTTGCCGTAGATGCAGGAGCCCTGGCCGCACGCGTCCGTGTTGATCATCCCGCCGATGGTGGCGCGGTTGGAGGTCGACAGCTCCGGCGCGAAGAAGAGGCCGTAGGGCTCCAGCGCCTTGTTGAGCTGGTCCTTCACCACCCCGGCCTGCACCCGCACACGCCGCCGCACGGGATCGATCTCCAGGATGCGGTTCATGTTGCGCGAGAGATCGACGACGAGGCCGTCGGTGAGCGACTGGCCGTTGGTGCCGGTGCCGCCACCGCGCGGCGCCAGCTTGAGCGCGCGGAAGCGCGCCTCGGCAGCGACCGTCGCGATGCGCACGAGATCCTCGGTACCGGCCGGAAAGGCGATCGCCTGGGGGAAGAGCTGGTAGATCGAGTTGTCGGTCGAGAGCACGGTGCGATCGGCATGGCCGAGGCTGAGCTGCCCCTCGAAGCCGCGGGCCCGCAGCTCGGCCAGGAACGCCACATGCAGCGGGGCCGGCGGGGGAACCCTGGCTAGACGCGGGATCATGAGACGGCACCCCACTCTGAGGAGCATCGGACGGCCGCGCTCAGTCGAGCTGATCGCAGACCTCCTCAATCACTACGGAACTGGCTTGCTTAGCTCGTACGGCCCCTCACAGACTGTTACCCGAGCCCATCGCCTGGAAATGCGGAATGTGCGTGAGCTTACTTCCCTTGCTCAGGCGAACCTTGCCCCCGGCGGGAATCGGCACCGGCTGCTCGGCACGTACCATCAGGCCCTTGACGACGTTCCCAGCTCGCGCGACCAGCGGCGGTCATTCTGGCATTTCGCACCCCAGCTTCTTCAGTGCTGCATCGACCCAGGCGCGGTCGTTCTTGCCGGCGAGGATGTCCGCCATCTGGCGGGTCTCCGCCTCGTGCTTGGCCTTCGCCGCCGCGTAGACCTGCTCGACATCGTTGAACGGGACGCAGACCACACCGTCATCGTCGCCCACGACCAGATCTCCGGGATGGATCACCATCCCCTCGATCGCGATCGGGACGTTGATCTCGCCCGGACCATCCTTGTACGGCCCCCGGTGGGTGACACCGGCTGCGAACACGGGAAAGTTGCTGGCCCGCATATAGGCCGAGTCGCGGATGGCACCGTGGATGACGATGCCGGCGACACCCTTCTTCTCGGCATAGGCAAGCATGAGCTCGCCCATCAACGCGTTGGTGAGGTCGCCGCCTGCGTCGACGACCACCACGTCCCCTGCCTCAGCGAGATCGAGCGCCTTGTGGAACATCAGGTTGTCGCCGGGTCGAGCCTTCACGGTGACGGCGGGACCGGCGAGCACGCCGCCGCCGTGCATCGGCCGGAGACGAGCACCGCCTGCGCCCATGCGTGACATGCTGTCACTGATGTTTGCTACCGGCAGGCTGCGGAAACGTTCGACGACATCCGTGCTCACCTTCCGGCCACGCCGGAGGATTCTCAGTCCCACTGCCATCTGGCCTCTCCCCGACCTGTCCAGGCCGGCATGCTCGGCGACCGCTATTGACATGCTGTGCGTCGGAGCACAGCTTATTTTTAGAAGGCCGTTTCAAAATATGCGTACCGATCCGGCTGGACAAGAGGCTTGGCCAGCGGGGTCTGTCTCCGGGCCTGCGACGATGCGCAGCGTCTCGGCGGCAAACGCGGCATTGCGAGGCGAGAAGGTCGTCACCTGGGCAAGCATCCAGGGAGGGAACGCCATGATCAGCTCACGTCGAACCTTTTTGGTGGGCCTCGGCCTGGGTGCCACAGCGGTCGGGATGGCGCGCGCCGCCGACTCCTATCCGTCCAAGACGGTTCGGATCGTCGTCGCTTATGCACCGGGTGGTGCCGTCGATACCGTGGCTCGCAAGGTGGCCCAGAAACTGACCGAGCAGTTAGGGCAGCAGTTCGTCGTGGAGAACAAGCCGGGTGCGACGGGTACCATGGGCGCCCGCGAGGTCGCACGCTCGGAGCCGGACGGCTATACGCTGCTCGCGATCGACAATACCTATGCAATGCTGCCGTATGTCTTCACCAAGCTGCCTTTCGAGCATGCGGATGCTCTGGTTCCGATCACCATCAGCGCTTTCGCGCCGATCATGCTGACGGTGGGCAAGGACTCGCCGTTCAAGGATCTTCAGGCGCTGATCGATTATGCCAGGCAGAACCCCGAGAAGCTGACTTATGGCACCGGCGGCAACGGCAGCGCGCCTCATTTCGCCACGGAAGCGTTCCAGCAGGCTGCCGGTATCAAGCTCTATCACGTTCCGTACAAAGGGGCTGGCGAGGCGGTGGTGGGTGTCATGTCCGGCTCGGTGGATCTGGTGATGGTGTCGCCACCATCGGTGATGGGCAATATCCGGGCCGGACAGATGCGCTCCCTGGCGATCAGCGGCACGCAGCGTGCTGCGGCCCTGCCGGACGTGCCTACCTTCGCCGAAGCTGGGCTGCCGCAGTATAGCGTCCTCAACTGGTCGGGACTGGCAGCTCCGAAGGGGACGCCAGGCGAGTTCACAAGCAGGCTGCAGGCCGAGGTAGCGAAGGCCCTGGCTGCTCCGGATATGAAGGAGTTCCTGGAATCCCAAGCTGCCATGCCGGGCGGCATGCCTTCCGAAGCCTTCGCCCAGCTGATGAAGGAGGAGACCGAACGCTGGCGCGAGGTCGCCTCCAAGGCTGACATCAAGAAGCAATAGCACGGCATGGCACCATGAGCTTCTTCCCGCCGCCCCGCCGGATCGAGACCACCGTTTTCACCCGGCTGCCCGACCGGTTCCGGCGGCCGCGCCCTACCGCCTGGGCCGATGCCAACCGTGCCGGAAAGGAAATCGATTCCTTCCTCGAAGGCCCGGCCTTCGATCGCTCTGGCCGCCTCTACGTCACCGACATCCCCTTCGGCCGTATCTTCCGCATCTCTGCCGAAGGCGAGTGGGAGCAGGTGGCCGAGTATGACGGCTGGCCGAACGGCCTCAAGATCCACCGCGATGGCCGGCTGTTCATCACCGACTACAAGCGTGGGTTACTCATTATCGATCCTGAAACAGGTACGGTAACGCCGTTTCTGGAGACCGCTTTCTCCGAAGGCTTCAAAGGCGTCAATGATCTGGTATTCTCCGCCAAGGGCGACATCTTCTTCACCGACCAAGGCCAGACTGGCCTCCAGGATCCGACCGGTCGCGTATACCGTTACTCGGCTGACGGCATCCTGACCCGCCTGATCGATACAGTGCCGAGCCCGAACGGCCTTGTTCTGGATGCCGAGGACAAGGTCCTCTTCGTGGCCGCGACCCGGGCCAACCAGATCTGGCGCTTGCCGCTGCACCCGAGCGGCACGACCCTGAAGGTAAGCGTCTTTGCTCACCTTCATGGTGGACCCAGCGGGCCGGATGGCTTGGCCATGGATCAGGAGGGTTGCCTTCTGATCGCCCATGCCGGCTTTGGGTCGGTGTGGCGCCTGTCGCCACGCGCCGAGCCGCTCGAGCGGATCGTATCCTGCACCGGCTACTCAGCAACCAATCTTGCCTTCGGCGGCCCTGAGAGGAAGAGCCTCTTCATCACTGACTCCGATGGCGGAAACATCCTCCGGGCGGAACTACCGGTGCCGGGCCAGCTCCTCTACTCGCATCAGGACTGAGCCTCGTTTGAGCCCTACAGGCAGGGCGGCCTTGCGATGCTACAGGCTGCTCCGTACATCCCGATCTGTCCGACGGCGATGCGGATGATGTTGTCCGTCCTCACCCCCGGCATCGGAGGCGAGCACCCGTCATGGCTATGAAGAACCGCAGCCGACCTGCTGTCGAGGGAGTCGCCACGGCAGACCGGGTCCTCTCGCTTCTGACCACCTTCCGAAAAGGGGACGGCGCGCTCTCTCTGGCCGAGCTTTCGGCCAGGACCGGGCTCGTGAAGAGCACGATCATGCGTCTGGCGGTCTCCTTGGAGGAGCATGGGCTGCTCGTGCGGCTGAGGGACGGGAGCTACCAGCTCGATGCTGAGGTGCTGCGGCTCGGTGCGATCTACCAGCAGTCCTTCAAGCTCGAGAACTTCGTCCTGCCCGTGCTTGAGGAATTGGTTGCCCGGCTCAGCGAGACCGCTTCGTTCTATGTGCGCCGGGGTGAGCAGCGTCTGTGCCTGTTCCGGGTGGAGTCGCCGCATCTGCTCCGATTGCATATCCGTGAAGGCGACATGCTTCCCTTGGACTCCTCGGCGACGGCCCAGGTCTTACGGATCTTCGGCGCCGATCCCATCCCAGCCTACGCACTCGGCATTGAGCTGCCGATCTATACCGCTGGCGTTACCGACCCCCACACGGCCTCTCTGGCCATGCCTGTGTTCGACAGCAGCGGGAGCCTAAGCGGTGCTCTCACCATCTCGGGCCCAATCGTACGCCTGACGGCCAAGCGCGCGCACGCCATCATGAGCGTGATAAGGGTCGCAGGCTTGAACCTGACGAAGGCCCTTGGCGGCCACTATCCCAGCATCAAGCATGTGGTGGACGAAGCCGTGAGCGCTTAGCTGCGCTCGCTCGCCATTGCAGAAGGCCGTGCCGTTCCGCCGCGGACTGCGGCCGGCATAGGCGATTGAAACGCCGTTTCGTCATGAGATATAGACCGGACTGTAGAGGTCGCTAGTTCAGGCCACTCTGCAACGACATTCAACGACACCCAGGCCGAGTTCGGGAGGCGGCCTGCGGTGGTCCAGCCGGTGCGGGAGCACGTTGCGGTTTGGCGGCGTTTGCCCGCAGCCCCGCATCCTACAGGCGGTGAGGCGCGGCCTTGCTTCTCCAGTCCGAGGCACTGCCCCGATGACTAGAACCATCTCCGTTACCGGCCCGAACCTGGCCCAGAGCGCCATCGCGGTCGCGGAACGGCGAAATGGCGGAATGGCGCAACACCAGGGCCGTGACGATGGGTGCAATCGCCCTGTCAGTGGCCGAGCATGTGCTGACAGTCAACTTCTCGACCGCCAAGTCACTTCCCTAGATCAGCCGCCGGAATCGCAACGGCTACTAGGACAAGGCGCCCAAAACGCGCGCCGCGCTTACGGGCAAATCCACGAGAATCGTGAGCAATGAGGAGGCTTCTCATGCCGTCGTTCCGTCGCCGCTCGCTGGTGCGAGTGCTCGCCGCTGCTGTGCTCGTCAACCTGGCCTGGAGCGCCGCGCCGGCATGGGCCGAGATCAAGGGCCTTGAGATCATCGCGCCTGCCAACCCGGGCAGCGGCTACGACCAGGCTGCACGGGCGATGCAGCAGGCGCTGCATGAATTGGGCCTCGCGTCGGGCGTGCAGGTGGTGAACATCCCGGGCGCTGGCGGCACGGTGGGCCTGGCCCAGTTCGTCTCCGGCAAGAAGCGCAGCCCCACCATCCTGGTGACCGCCTTCAGCATGGTGGGTGCCATCATCACGAACAAATCGCCGGTGACGCTCGACGCTGCCGAGCCGCTGGCCCTGCTCGTGCGCGAGTACGGGATCCTCACCGTGCCCGCCAGTTCGGACATCAAGACGATGCAGGATCTGGTGGCGAAGCTGAAGGCCGATCCCGGCCAGGTAGCCTGGGGCCTCGGCTCCTCGGGCGGTGTCGACCACGTTCTGGCCGGGCGGATCATGAAGGCCGTAGGCGCGGACCCCAGCAAGCTCAAGGGTGTCCATTATGCGGCTGGCGGTGAGCAGGTTGCAGCGGCGTTGGGTGGTCACGTCACCGTCGCGGTCGGAGGCGTGTCCGAATTCGGGCCCCAGGTTCAGGCCGGCCAGCTCCGGGCCATCGGAGTCTCCTCGGCCGAGCGGCTGAAGACCGTGGATGCGCCGACGCTGAAGGAGCAGGGCGTCGACGTGGAGCTCGGGACCTGGCGCGGCGTGATGGCTCACCCGCAGATGCGGGCGGCCGACAAGAAGGCGTTGACGGAGGCGATCGCCGCGATGGTGAAGACGCCTTCCTGGCAGAACACGCTGGCCAAGTTCGGCTGGATCGACGCCTACGAGCCGGCGGAAGAGTTCGGCGCCCTTCTCAAGCAGCAGGAGGAGCTGATCGGGTCGTCGCTCAAGGATCTCGGACTGGCGGGCTGACCGGGCCTGCCACCTTCGATGCGCAGCAAGCTCTTCGTTCCGGGATCTCGCCCCGAGCTGTTCGCCAAGGCCCTGGCCGGTGCCGCCGACGCGATCTCGATCGATCTCGAGGATGCGGTCGAGGAGGGCCGCAAGGCGGAGGCGCGTGCCCAGGTGGGCGGGCTCCTCCGCTCGATGCCGCCCTCCTCCTCCGGCAAGGTCATCATCGTCCGTGTGAACGGACTGGATAGCCGGCACATCGAGGCCGACCTGGACGCTGTCGTCTGGCCGGCCCTGGATCTCCTGAACCTGCCCAAAGCGGAGTCGGCAGACGATATCCTAGCCTTGGCGAAGGCGCTCGCTCGCCTTGAGAGCGAACGCGGCATCGAGCGGCACATCGGCATTCTCGCCACCATTGAGTCGCCGCAGGGCCTGCGCCGTGCGGCCTCGATCGCGGCCGCCGATCCCCGCGTCGCAGGACTGCAGATCGGATTCGGCGATCTCTTCGAGCCGCTCGGCATTGATCGCCAGGATGCGGCAGCGGTTCACCAGGTGCAGCTTCAGATGCGTCTTGCCGCCGGTGAAGCCGGTGTCTGGGCCTATGATGCGGCCTACGCCGTGGTGAAAGACCCTGAAGGTTTCAGGAAGGAGGCCGAGGCCGCCCGCCGCCTCGGCTATCTCGGCAAGAGCTGCATCCACCCGAGCCAGGTGGCGCTGGCCAACGAAGTGTTCCGGCCAGCCGATGCGGAGATCGCCTGGGCGCTCCGCGTCACCGAGGCCGCGCAGGAGGCGAAGGGGAAGGGGATCGGGGCCTTCCTGGTCGACGGCCGGATGATCGACGCCCCCTTCATTCAACGCGCCGAAACGATGCTGGCCGTTGCCCGACGGCTCGGCCTTCTGCCTCCCAAGCCGGGAGCCACTCATGACCTTGAAGTCGCGTGACTACACGCCCGAGGCCAAGGGTACGCTGGCGGGCATCCGTGTCCTCGATCTCTCACGTCTCTTCGCCGGTAACGTGCTCACCCAGATCCTCGGTGACTTCGGGGCCGAGGTGATCAAGGTCGAGCCGCCGGCCGGTGACACCTTGCGCGCCTGGCGCACGAACGACGTGCCGACGCACTGGAAGATCTACGCGCGCAACAAGAAGAGCCTCGGCCTGGAGCTGCGCAAGCCCGAGGCGCGCGCGCTGCTGCTGCGCCTCATCCCCTCGGCTCACCTCTTCGTCGAGAGCTTCCGGCCCGGCACGCTGGAGAAGATGGGTCTCGGGCCGGAGCAATTGCTGGAGCTGAACCCGAGACTGGTCATCGTTCGGATCTCGGGCTTCGGGCAGACGGGCCCTTACCGCCTGCGCCCCGGCTTCGGCACGCTGATCGAGGGCATGTCCGGCTTCGCCGCGATCAACGGCTTTGCCGACCGCGAGCCGGTGCTGCCGCCCATGTATCTGGCCGATGGCGTGGCCGGGTTGTACGGCGCTTCCGCCGCGATGATCGCTCTGCGCGAGGTCGAGATCAATGGCGGCCGCGGTCAGGTGATCGACCTGCCGCTCCTGGACCCGCTGTTCGCCATCCTCAGCCCGCAGGCCGCCAACTACCGGCTGACCGGGACGATGAAGCCGCGCACCGGCAGCCGCTCCACCAACTCGGCCCCGCGCAATGCCTACAGGTGCAAGGACGGCAAGTATGTCGGGCTGTCGGGCTCGACGCAGAAGATGGCCGAGCGGCTGTTCTACGCCATCGGCCGGCCCGACCTCGTCGACGATCCGCGTTTCCGCAGCAACGCCGACCGCGTCAGGCACGCCGAGGAGCTCGATGCAATCATTGAGGCGTTCATCGCGGAGCGCACCCAGGCGGAGAACGTGGCCTTCTTCGAGGCGGCCGAGGTCACGATCGGGCCGATCTACGACATCGCGCAGATCCTCGAAGATCCGCATGTGATCGAGCGCGAGATCGTCGCCGACTATCCCGATCCGGAGATGGACACTTTGCCGATGCACCATGTGGTGCCGCGGCTCGCCGGCACGCCGGGCTCGATCCGCTCGCCCGCCCCGGGCCTGGGCGAGCATAACCGCGCCCTACTCCGCGAACTCGGCCTGGATGACCCTGCCTACGCAGAGCTGCTGGTCTCGGGCGTCGTGTGCGAGGGCAGCCCTCCGACAAAGGAGGACGAGGCGTAACGAAGACGAGGTAGCTGCGATGACCACGGGCCGGAGCCTGCGGCTGGGCGAGATGGTACTGGCAGGCGGGGCGCTCGCGCTGGGTCTGTTCATCGCGGTCGAGACCGCGATGCTCGAGGTGGCACCGAGCCAAGCGGCGGTAGGACCGCGGCTGTTTCCTTCGCTCGTGGCAGCGGGACTGCTGCTGGTAGGAGTGGCTCTCCTAGCGCGAGGCCTTCTCTTTGGCCACATCGCACACGAAGGCGGGTTCGAGCTCGATTGGCCGGTGGTGGGCCCGAGAGCAGGGATAACGGGGAAGCTCGTTATCTGTAGCTGCTTCTCTATTGGGGCGTTGGGGGTCAAGCCCTTCGGTCACGCCGGTCAGGTGGTAGTGCCTCTCGCAGGATCCGTGCTTCTCTCCGAGGTCGACCTGGTGGTTGCCCCATGATGGGGTACGACGGGCGGGCGGAATTATCTTGCGAACGTCCTTGCCCGAGGTGGGTGGGTTTGGACGGCGGTTGCTCGGGCGCCCGCGCCGGCGTGACGCCAGGCCGGCAGCACCCTCGGACCGGAACCGCGCGAGCAGGCGGAACACCTGCCGCCCGCTCAGGCCCAACAGCGAGGCTGCCTCGGCGACCGGCACCTCGCCGCGGTCCACGCGGGCCAGAGTGTCGACACGGGAGAGTTCCGCTCGGCTCATCAGCACCACCGCCATCCGACACCACCATCAAAGGCCCGACCAGAAGCCTTCGAGGTGACATCTCTATTCTGCGTGGCACTGACATCAGCACATTGCGGGGCAGGTTCCAGCCGAAGTGCGACAGGCATGTAGTACCACTGCCGTTTAGCCGGCAGTGGCGGTGAAAGCCTCCTGCGGGGTCCTGAAGCCGAGGCATTTGCGGGGCGTGGCGTTCATCTGGCGCTCGATCTCCTGCAGGCGGGCGGGGGTGAGGGTGGAGAGGTCGAGCTCACCCGGCAGGAAGCGGCGCAGTCGGCCGTTGGCGTTCTCGACGCTGCCTTTCTGCCAGGGCGAGTGCGGGTCGCAGAAGTAGGTGTCGATGCCGTGGCTCCGGGTCAGCTCGGCATAGCCCAGGAACTCCGAGCCGCGGTCGAAGGTGATGGTCTGGCGTGCCGTGGCGGGCAGAGGCCGCAGGGCTTCGCCGATGGCGCCCAGGACATTGCGCGAGCGCCGGTCGGGGTTGGCGATGAGGCGGACAAGGCGGCTCCTGCGCTCGACCAGGGAGGTTACGTTGGCTTGGCCGTGGGCGCGGCGGAAGATCAGCAGGTCGGCCTCCCAGTGCCCGATGGCATGGCGCTCACCGATCTCGGCCGGGCGCTGGGCGATCGTCCGCTCGAGCGGGATCTTGAGGCCGCGCGGCTTGCGGCCGAAGCGTTGCCGCCGCAGCCGCCTGGCGCGGAGCAGATGGCGGTGCAGCTCGAGGGCACGTCCTTCCGGGCTGTAGACGAACTGGTAGATGGTCTCGTGGCTGACACACGCCTCATCGCCAATGCGCTTCAGCCTGCCGGCGATCTGCTCGGGCGACCACCAGAGCTTGAGCTTCTCGACGACATGGGTGCGCAGGCGCGGGTCCCGGACGAGCTTGCGCTGCCGGCGGCGACGGCGCCTGGCGCTGTCCTCGGCGGTGACGGGGTAGTAGCCGCGGTATTGCTTCACCTCGCGGAACTCGTTGCGGGCGATCTCGCGGTAGATGGTGGAGCGGTGGCGGCCGAGCTGGCCTGCGATCTCCTTGATCGGCAGCTTGGCATTGAGCAGGCGGAAGAGCGTGCGCCGCTCCTCGAGGGTGAAGTGACGGTAGGGCCGATCCATGCTCCGTCTCCAGCGCTAAGCTCCTGGAAAGCCTAGACTGTCGCACTTCGTGATGG
>CAWHNT010000047.1:0-262500 GCA_963830775.1 uncultured Alphaproteobacteria bacterium
TACGATTGTACAAATCAAATGGTCCTGTCAACAAAGAAGCGCCCTTGACGGTTCCCTGGGGGCGCGCCCTAAATCCATCATCCTTAAAGGGTCAGGTTGTAGTCTTCTGCCGATGCCGACCAGCGCGCGCCATATTGCCACGATCCTCACCGTTGCCCTCGCGGCTGCGGCCTGACCGGTTGCGGCACGATCAACGAGAAGCTCGCGGCCGGTGTCAGCGACGCCATCCCGGCAGCGATCGGCGGCATGCCCGCGGACGCGCCGCCGCGTCCCGGCACCGCGAAATACGACGAGTACATGCGGGAGCGCGAGCGAAAGCGCCTGCTGCCGGCATCCGAACGGGGCGAGGAAGCCAAGCCCGCGCCTCCGCGCAGGAGCGGCTCGCTAGAGCGCCGCTCAATCCATGAACACGACGGTCTTGCGGCCGTTGAGGATGACGCGATCCTCGAGGTGATGGCGCATGGCGCGCGCCAGCACGCGGCGTTCGATGTCGCGGCCCTTGCGCGAGAGATCTTCCGGCGTGTCGCGGTGGCTGATGCGCTCGACGTCCTGGTCGATGATCGGGCCTTCGTCGAGATCGCGCGTGACGTAATGCGCGGTGGCGCCGATCAGCTTGACGCCGCGCTCATGCGCCTGGTGGTAGGGACGCGCGCCCTTGAAGCCCGGCAGGAACGAGTGGTGGATGTTGATGCAGCGCCCCGACAGTCTTGCCGACATCTCGTCCGACAGGATCTGCATGTAGCGCGCCAGCACCACGAGATCGGTCTTGCTGTCCTGAACCAGTTTCCAGACCGCCTCTTCCTGCTCGCGCTTGGTTTCCTTCGTCACCGGCATGTAGTGGAACGGGATCTCGCCGAAATCGAGATTGCCGTAGGTCTCGCGCGGATGGTTGGAGACGATAGCGGTCGGGATCATCTCGAGTTCGCCGGTGCGCCAGCGATAGAGGATATCGACCAGGCAATGATCCGACTTGGAGACCAGCAGCATCACCCGGCGGCGGTTGGCGCGGTCGCGCATCTGCCAGTCCATGCCAAAGCGGTCGGCGATCGCGGTGAAGCCGGTCTGCAGCGCCTGCAATTCGACCGCGAGATCGGCGGCGGTGAACACCACCCGCATGAAGAATTTTTTGGTCTCGATGTCGTCGAACTGCTGGGCGTCCAGAATGTTCTGTCCGTTATGGGCGAGAAAGGTCGACACCGCGGAAACGATGCCGGGGCGATCCGGGCAGGACAGGGTCAGGACGAACTGATGATCGGGCATGGCGAAGCTGACTACAATTCAGGCAAAAGGGTGAAGCGGCGATTTGCGGCCCTGCTCTATCACCGCGCATGCGCTTGCGCCAATCCCGAAACCGGGGTCAGGATGAACAAAGCGCGAAGCAAAAGCGTTGGAGCGAGATCATGGCTGACAGATTGAACGGTTACCGCATCCTGATCCTGGAAACGCGCGAGGAAGCGCAGTTTTCCCGCCTGCTCACCGAGCAGGGCGCCGACGTGCTGCAATGTCCGATGTTCACCATCCACGACGCGCCGGACCCGGCGCCGGTCGAAGCCTGGATCGGGCGGTGCCATTGAAAGGCCCTTCGATGACATGGTGCTGCTGACCGGCGAAGGCCTGCGCCGGCTGATGAAGGTGGTGCGGCGCATCGGCGTCGAAGAGGCATTCGTCGCCTCGCTCGGCAAGGCGCGCAAATTCGCGCGCGGCCCCAAACCGGGCAAGGCGCTGCGCGAAATCGGGCTGGAGCCGCAGATGACGACGGAAAAGCCGACCTCCGAAGGCATCGCCGAGATGCTGTCGCGCCTCGATCTCGGCGGCCATCGCCTCGGCCTGCAGCTTTACCCGGACAAGGATCACAGCGTCCTGATCGGCGCGATCAAGGCGCAAGGCGCCGAGGTCGATACCGTCCTGCCCTATGCCTATGACGCGCAGGCCGCCGACGCCAACATCATGTCAGCGATCGACGAGATGGCGGCCGGCCGCATCGACGCGATCGCGCTGACCAATCTCGGCCAGATCCGTCGCCTGATCGAGGTCGCGCGCGCGCGAGGTTGCGAGGACCGGTTGCGCGAGGGGCTCGAGCGCACGCCGATCGCTTCCGTCGGACCGGCGGTATCCGATGAACTCAAGTCGCACGGCCTGCGCACCGACATCTATCCGGCCGAGGACGCCTTCTTCATGCGGCCGCTGATATCGGCGATGGCGGCGACGCTCTCGAAAAATCCGCCGCGCGCGGCGGCGGGAAGCTAGTCCACCTTGGCGCCCGCGAACTTGACCACCTTGCCCCATTTCTCGGTTTCGTCCGCCACCAGCTTTCCGAAGTCGGCGGCCGAGCCCGGCAGCAGAATTGCGCCGATCTCGGTAAACCGCGCCTTCGCCTTGGGATCGGCGAGGATTTCATTGACCGCCTTGTTGAGCCTGTCGACGATTTCAGGCGGCGTGCCCTTCGGCGCCGCGAGGCCATACCAGGCGCTCGCCTCGTAGCCGGGCAGGAAGTCGGCGACCAGCGGCAGGTCCGGCAGCACTTCCGAGCGGGTCGTGCTGGTGACCGCAAGGCCGCGAAGCTTGCCGGATTTGACGTGCTCGGCGCAGGTCGGAATATTGTCGAACATGACCTGCATCGCGCCGGACAGCATGTCGGTGAGCGCCGGCGCGCCGCCGCTATACGGCACATGCTGCATGTTGATGCCGGTGAGCATCTTGAACAGTTCGCCCGACATGTGGATCGTGGACCCGTTGCCGGATGACGCCATGTTGAGCTTGCCGGGATTGGCCTTGGCGTAGGCGATCAGTTCGGGAATCGACTTGATCGGCAGCGAGGGATGCACCACCACGACGTTGGGAAAGCGAATGATGCCGGCGATCGGCTCCATCTCCTTCATGAAATCGAACGGCAGCTTGTCGTAGAGCGTGGCGTTGATGGCGTTGGCCGGCGCGACCAGCAGCAGCGTGTAGCCGTCAGGCGTGGCGCGCAGCACCTGCTCGGTGGCGATATTGGTGCCGCCGCCCGGCCGGTTTTCGATCACGAACGATTGCCCGAGCTTTTCCGAAAGCCACTGCCCCATCAGGCGCGCCGTGAGATCCGCCGAGCCGCCGGGGGTATAACCGATCACGAGGCGAACCGGCCGCGATGGATAGGCCTGCGCGCTCGCGATCTCGATGTGAGCGGGAGCGCAGCCGCACCGGCAACGAGCTGCAAGAATTGACGACGCTGAAATTTCATCATGCTTCCTCAACGAACCCGCACTGGCGGCTCTTGCGGCCACCCTGGGGCGCGCGCATCCTATCCGACGCGAGCGTCGCGGAAGCTGACAGATATTCCGGTCCGAGGCGGAAGGTTACCGCGTCACTTCGTCTCGCTGAGATACGCCTGATAGGCGAGCCTGATGCCGTCCTCGAGCGAAGTGGAGGCGCGCCAGCCGAGCTTGGCCAGCCGGCTGACGTCGAGCAGTTTGCGCGGCGTGCCGTCCGGGCGCGAGGTGTCGAAACTGATCTCGCCGGTATAGCCGACGGTCGCCGCGACCACGCGGGCGAATTCGGCGATCGTGATGTCCTCGCCGGTGCCGATATTGACCAGCTCGTCGCCGGAATAGGTCTTCATCAGATGGATGCAGGCGTCCGCGAGATCGTCGACATAGAGGAATTCGCGCCGCGGCGTGCCGGTGCCCCAGACCACGACCTTCTCGGCGCCGGAAACCTTCGCTTCGTGGAAGCGGCGGATCAGGGCGGCGACGACGTGGCTGTATTCGGGATGATAATTGTCGCCGCGGCCGTACAGATTGGTCGGCATCACATTGATGAAGTCGGCGCCGTACTGGCTGCGATAGGCCTCCACCATCTTGATCCCGGCGATCTTGGCAATCGCATAGGGCTCGTTGGTCGGCTCCAGCGGCCCGGTCAGCATGCGAATCCTCGCGCAGCGGCTGCGGCGCCAGCTTGGGATAGATGCAGGACGAGCCGAGGAACATCAGCTTCTCGGCGCCATGGACATGCGCCGCGTGGATCACGTTCGTCGCAATCGCCAGATTGTCGTAGAGGAATTCGGCGCGCAGCGTGTTGTTGGCGACGATGCCGCCGACCTTGGCCGCCGCCAGAAACACCACCTGCGGACGCCTGGCGGCGAACCACCGGTTGACCGCGGCCTGATCGCGCAGATCGGCCTCGCTGCGGGGCGCGGTCAGCAGTTCGACATTTTCCGCGCGCCAGCCTGCGCACCAGCGCAGAGCCGACCATGCCGCGATGCCCGGCGACGAAGACCGTCTTGCCTTTCAGCTCAAACGGAAGGCTTGCCATTGGCCACCTCCCGCCTGGCGTCATCGAGATCGCTTGCGACCATTTCCTTGACCAGCTGGGCGAACGACGTCTTCGGCTTCCAGCCGAGCTTCTCGCGCGCCTTGCTGGCATCGCCGACCAGAAGATCGACTTCGGTCGGCCGGAAATAGACCGGATCGATGCGGACGATGGTCTTGCCGGACTTGCTGTCGACGCCGGTTTCGTCGACGCCCTTGCCGCGCCATTCGATGCGTGCGGCCGACCTCGGCAAACGCCAGTTCGACGAACTCGCGCACCGAACGGGTCTCGCCGGTCGCCAGCACGAAATCGTCGGGCGCGTCCGCCTGCAATATCCGGTGCATGCCCTCGACATAATCCCGCGCATGGCCCCAGTCGCGCTTGGCCTCGAGGTTGCCGAGATAGAGCGTGTCTTCCAGGCCGGTCTCGATGCGGGCGACGCCGCGCGTGATCTTGCGCGTCACGAAGGTCTCGCCGCGGATCGGGCTTTCATGGTTGAACAGGATGCCGTTCGAGGCATAGATGCCGTAGGCCTCGCGGTAATTGACCGTGATCCAGTAGCCGTAAAGCTTCGCGACGCCATAGGGCGAGCGCGGATAGAACGGCGTGGTTTCCTTCTGCGGCACTTCCTGGACCAGACCGTAGAGTTCCGAGGTCGACGCCTGATAGAACCGCGTCTCCTTTTCCATGCCGAGAATCCGGATCGCTTCCAGTAGCCGCAGCACGCCGATGCGCGTCGGCATTGGCGGTGTATTCCGGGCTTTCGAAGCTGACGCCGACATGGCTTTGGGCGGCGAGATTGTAGATCTCGGTCGGCCTGATCTGCTGCATCAGCCGGATCAGGTTGGTCGAGTCGGTCATGTCGCCGTAGTGCAGCAGGAACGGCACATTGCCGGCGTGCGGATCCTGGTAGAGATGATCGATGCGCGCGGTGTTGAACGAGGACGACCGCCGCTTGATGCCGTGGACGGTGTAGCCGAGGCCGAGCAGATATTCGGAGTGCGGGCCGGGTAGGATGTGGACAACTGCGGTGGTTCAGGACTTGCCGTGGCCCTCTGATCATGGAAAATAGACCGGATGACCGCGCAGCCGCTGATGGCCGGGAAGCAGGGCCTGATCCTGGGGATCGCGAACGACGCTCGCTGGCGTGGGGCATCGCCGGGCGGTCGCCGGCCAGGGGGCGGAGATGGCGCGACCTACCAGGGCGAGGCGCTGTCAAGCGCATCGGGCCCTGGCGGAGCACTGGGGGCGACACGGCGCCGGCCGACGTCACCGATACCGCCAGCCTCGATGACCTGTTCGTGAGCTCGAGGAGGCTGGGGGGGGCTCGACTTCCTGGTCCATGCCGTCGGCTCTCCCACAAGGAAGAGCTCAGCGGCCGCTGTATCGTGACCAGCCCGAGAACTTCCAGAGACCATGCACGTCTCGGTCTACTCGTTCACCGAGCTGGCACGGCGGGCCGAGCCGCTGATGACGGAGGCGGCGCCTGCTGACGCTCACCTATTACGGCGCGGAGCGGGTGATGCCGCATTACAATGTCATGGGGGTGGCCAAGGCGGCGCTGGAGGCTTCGGTGCGCTACCTGGCCGTGGATCTGGGCAAGGAAGGGATCCGGGTGAACGCGTCTGGGCCGGGCCGGTGAAGACGCTGGCGGCCTGGGGGAACGGCGACTTCCGCTACATCCTCAAGTGGAACGAGACAACTCGCCCTGCGCCGCAACACGACGTGGAGGATGTCGGCGGGGCTGCGGTCTACCTGCTCTCGGACCTCGGGCGCCGGGACCACGGGCGAGGTCCTGCACGTCGATTCGGGTTACCACGTGGTCGGCATGAAGGCGGTGGACGCGCCGGACATCAGCGTGGTGAAGGACTGATCCGAGGTGAGGACATCGCGGCAGCAGAGCCGGCCGGGTCGGGCGGGGTCTGGCATGGCGATTCGGAGAGAAGTGGGCTGGGACCGACGTCAAGGTCACATCGGCCGAGTTTCGACAGGACACCGGCCGTGATCAGGACGCTGCCGAGCACGCTCCCGTCGCTATCACCAAGAACGGCCGCACGCACGCGGTGCTGATGTCGGCTGCCCTCTTCGAGATGATCATGAAGGGCGGTATTGCCCGGATGGTCGAGGATCTCGACGAGGACACGATCGAGGCCATCGCCGGCAGCACCGTCCCGGAAGAGTTTGCGGAACTTGATCGGCTCGTTGAAGACTGGAAGCCGTGTGCCTGCCGCAGCCGCGGCCGGGTCTCGTGATCTCCTATGCGTATCTCTGGGCGCGCGAGCATCGGAAGGGCCTTGAGGAGGGTCGCAAGGACCGCCCGTGTGCCATTGTAGCGGCGCGCCGGGTTCTGGCCGGGCGGGATGTGGTCACGGTCGTGCCGATCACTCATAGCACACCGGCCGATCCGGAGGACGCGGTCGAGATTCCGGCTACGCTCAAGCGGCATCTCGGACTGGATGACCTGCCGTCATCGGTTGTCGTCTGTGAGACGAACGATTTCCTGTGGCCCGGTCCGGACCTCAGACCTGCTGATCCGGCCTACGGGATGCTGCCGCCCCGCTTCTTCGCGCATGTCCGCGACCGCATCCTGCAGGCCCACGCGCGTCGGAAGCTCAGTGCGTGCAGCGCACCGAGTAGAGCCCTGCCGGCGTGCTGAGCTATCGCCACGCCTTCCATGCCGGCGGGCCGGCCGACGTGCTGAAGCACGCCGTCTATGCGTTCGTGCTGCGCTAGATGACCGCGAAGGCGCGGCCGTTCTACGTGCTCGATACGCATGCGGGGGGGCCTGGTACGACCTCCGCTCCGACGCCGCGCGGAAGACCGGGGAGGCGGAGCGGGGCCTGCTGCGGTTGTGGGAGGCGGCACGTCCCTGGCCCGATCTGCTGGCCCCCTACCAGGGCGTGCTGGAGGAGGCCGAGAAGGAAGGCGTCTATCCAGGCTCGCCGCTGATTGCGCGGCACTTTGTGCGCTTGAAGGATCGGCTTGAGCTCGTGGAGCTGCACCCGACCGATCATGCGGCCCTGGCCTCGGCCATGGACGGGGTGGCGCGGGTGCGGGTGGTGCGGGAGGACGGGCTGGGCCTGCTGGTGAGCCGGATGCCGCCGCCGGAACGGCGGGCGGTGGTGCTGGTCGACCCCAGCTACGAGGTGAAGGCGGACTACGAGCTGGTCGTTGCCGCCCTGGCGAGGGCGCATCGGCGGTTCGCCAATGGCATGTACCTGCTCTGGTATCCGGTGATCGAGCGCGAGCGCGCGACGGGGTTGCTGGAAGCGATGCGGGCGACCGGCATTCGGGCGCAATACCGGGTCGAGCTGGCATCGCCCCTGATGCGCCCGGGTGGGGCATGACCGGATCGGGGCTGGTGATCGTCAACCCGCCCTGGACCTTGCCTACCGCCGTCGCCGAGGGCCTGCCCTGGCTTGCAGGGCAGCTCGGGGCCGAGGGTGGGGTGGTGGCGGAGTGGCTGGTGCCGGAGTAGGTGAGGGCCGGCATGGCAGCGGATCCCCGCCGATGCAGGATGGTCTGGTGATCGCACCCGAGACGCCGGAGAGCCCGGACGTGCTGGCGCTGCTGGCAGCTGGCGACGCGTTCTCGGCCGCCCTCTATCCCGCGAAGAGCAGGCACACGCTGGAACTTGCCGAGATCCTAAGCCAGGAGGTCACGTTCCTGGTCGCACGGGCGGAGGGGCGTGCCGTGGGTTGCGGGGCGGTCGTGCGCAGGCCCAGCGGCTATGGCGAGGTGAAGCGGATGTATGTGGCAGAGGAGGCGCGCGGCCTGGGGGTCGGGCGGCGCCTGCTTACAGAGCTGGAGCAGGTGGCGCGCGGCCAGGGACTGAGCTGGCTCGGGCTCGAGACTGGCATCCACCAGCCGGCTGCCATCGGCCTCTACCGTGGTGCCGGCTTCCGGGAGGTCGAGCCGTTGGCCAGTACGTACACGATCCCCTGTCGCTCTTCATGCGCAAGGACCTCCAGGCCGGGACGGTGGCCGATGGCCGGTAGCAGCTTCGGCACGCTCTTCCGCTACACGAGCTGGGGCGAGGCCACGGGGCCGCCATCGGCGCCGTGGTCGACGGGGTGCCGTCGCGCATCCCGCTTGGCGAGGAGGACATCCAGCACTGGCTCGACCGGCGGCGACCGGGGCAGTCGAAATTCACGACCCAGCGGCAGGAGCCGGACCGGGTCGAGATCCTGTCGGGCGTGTTCGAGGGGGTGACGACCGGTGCGCCGGTCTCGCTGCTGATCCGCAACGTAGACCAGCGCTCGAAGGACTATGGCGAGATCAAGGACCTCTACCGGCCCGGGCACGCAGACATGGTCTACGAGGCCAAGTACGGCCTGCGCGACTATCGCGGCGGCGGCAGGTCGAGTGCCAGGGAGACGGCGTGCCGGGTCGCGGCCGGTGCGGTTGCCCGGAAGGTGCTGGGCGCGGCCGTCCGGGTGCGCGGCTGGATGGTGCAGATGGGCGCCGACCGGATCGACCGGGACCGGTTCGACGTGGCCGCGATCGAGGCCAACCCTTTCTGGTGCCCGGACCCGGATGCCGCCGCCCGGTGGGAGGAGCAGCTCCTGGCGATCCGCAAGGCTGGCTCGTCGATCGGGGCGGTGATCGAGGTGGTGGCAAGCGGCGTGCCGGCGGGCCTGGGCGAGCCCGTCTGCGACAAGCTGGATGCCGACCTCGCCAAGGCGATCATGTCGATCAACGCCGTCAAGGGAGTGGAGATCGGCGCCGGGTTCGCCAGCGCCGAGCTGTCGGGCGAGGCCAACGCCGACGAAATCCGCATCCGCGACGGGCGGCCCTGGTATCTCTCGAACAAGGCCGGCGGCATCCTGGGCGGGATCTCGACCGGCCAGAACATCGTGGTCAGGTTTGCGGTCAAGCCCACCTCCTCGATCCTGACTCCGCGGCGGACGATCAACCGGGCGCTCGAGGAGACGGAGATCGTGACCAAGGGCCGGCACGACCCCTGCGTCGGCATCCGTGCCGTGCCCGTGGCCGAGGCCATGGTCGCCTGCGTGCTGGCCGACCACCTGCTGCGCCACCGCGGCGCCTATGCGGAGGCGGGGATCCCGGCTTCAGCCGTGGCAGGACTAGAGCAAATCGCAGGCTGATTGGGACGGTCTATGGTAGCTTCCTCATGGTGGAGGAGAGAACCATGCCCAGAGCCTATTCAGGCGATCTGCGCCGGCGTGTGGTTGCGGCGGCGCTGGAGGGAGGGCAGTCGCGCGAGGTAGTCGCACGACGGTTCGCGGTCGGACGCTCGAGCGTGTATCGCTGGGTGGAGACGGCCCAGACCGAGGGCCGGCTGGAGGCCAGGCCGATGCGGGGCGGGCCCAGACCCATGATAAGGGATGAGACCGAGGCCGCGCTCAAGGACATGGTCAAGTCCGACAATCACCTGACGCTGGCCGAGTGCCGGGACCGGCTTGCGGACAGGACCGAGATACGGGTGCATCCCTGGACGGTGGGGCGGGCCCTCAGGCGTCTGGGGCTCACGCGAAAAAAAGAAGACCTTGCGTGCGATCGAGCAGGACGAGGCCGCGATCTTGGAGGAACGCCAAGCCTGGCCTGAAACGATCGCTGGGATCGCTGTCGAGCGCTTCGTCTTCCTCGACGAGAAGTGCTGCCCGCACCGACCTCGTCCGCAGCCACGGCTGGAGCCCCTGCGGCGAGCGTGCCCCCGGCACGGCACCTTGTGGTCATTGGGAACGCGTCACCATCCTGGGGGCGCTTGGGCCGGAGGGGATCGTCGCCGCCATGGAGCATCCCGGCCGCCACCGACGGGGCGGTGTTCTGCGCCTGGCTGGAGCAGGTGCTCCTGCCCGAGCTGCGCCGCATCAGACCCGACGCGGTCCTGGTCATGGACAACCTTGCCGCCCACAAGACCCAGGCCGTGCGTGCCCTCCTCGAGCGGCTCGGGCTTCGCGTACCGCTATCTCCCGCGCTACCTGCCGGATCTGTAACCCGATCGAGCCCGCCTGGGCCAAGGTGAAGGGCCTGTTGCGCAAGGCCGCGGCACGGACCGTCGACGGCCTCCATGCCGCCCTCGGCCCAGCCTTGGCCGCCATCACCAAGGACGACGCCAGAGGCTTCTTTCGCCATGCCAGTTATGCCTGTCCCAACTAGCCTGCGGTTTGCTTTAGCAGACGAGCCCGAGCAGCATCGCTTCGTCGCCCCCGACATCCTGCGCGACGACCACGCTTTCTTCGCGGAACAGGAGGTCGGGCGGCAGCCAGGTATGGTGCTCCGGCTGCGGGAAGCGACGATGGATGTAGTGGCGGCGTGAGGTGGCGTAGATCCGCCGGCCTGCTGCGGCACCACGCTTGAGAAAGCCGAACATGCGGCCGGGCTCGCCTGGCGGGGGTGCGAAGCCGATCCCGAGCGAGCGGCGGAACGCCAGGGTGCCGCCCAGGACATAGTCCTACTCGGCTTGGGAGGCGCCCGGCCGCCAGAGCAGGAGCTGGCGCTCGCCCGCGAGGTGGACGTAGAGCTCGGTCTTGCCGACCACGTTACCGAGGCCGGCCTCCAGTGCCGCCACGGCCTCGCCGAGATAGGCAGGCCCGTAGAGATCGTCGTCGTCGAGCTTGGCCACGATCTCGCCCCTGGCCACGGCGATGCCATGATCCAGGCACCGTTCGAGCGGCCATGCAGCGGGTGCTTCGAGCACCTGATCCGCGGCGGCCAGTGCCCCCCTTGCCGGCGCTTCCAGTGACCTTGCGATATGGCCATGCAGGACGACGACGAGCTCGGTCGGGGCATGGAGCTGGGCCCGCGCCATCCGGACGGCACCCGCCAGGAAGGCCGGCCGGCGCGTGGCGAGGATCACGCTCACCGGCGGCCCGCGGCCCTGGCGCAAGGAGGCGCTCAGACCGCGTTGAGGAAGTGCTGCGCCGTCAACGTGTCGATAACCTGGTCGAGATCGCGCTCGAGCTCCGTTCTCGGCCGCTCGGCGTAGGCCTCGCACAACAGCCCGAGCAGCTCGCTGCGGGTCGGGAACTCGTCGAGGACTTCCCACAGCACGCGCGCGGTCGGGTTCAGGATCGTGACCACGCGGGTGTCGAGCTTCATCAGGATCAGGTCGCCGTCGACCGCGTCCTCGTCGATCAAATCGGCCTTGGACAATCTGGCCTCGGGCATGGTCGGGCTTGGTCCTTTGTTGCACAACCAGAGAGTAATCTACTTCCGGCGTAATCTACTTCGGGGCACAAACGCCTGTCCATGGAGGTTGTGCCGGATGGCTTGCAGGTGAGGTCTGCGCTGGCGTATAGCAACCAACGGTTGGAGACATCGAAGCGGATGATACTCATGGCTGAGCAGAGCAATCCTGCCGGGGGCAGCGAGGACCAGCAGGCGCGTCGTCGCCAGGCGATCCGCCGTCTGGCGCTGGCGGCGGCAGTGCCGGTGGTGCTGGCGACGGTGGCCGGGCACCCGCGGCCGGCCAGGGCCGAGTAGGGCCGGGCGCCTGGGGCCCGTCTCAGGCACCCGACACCAGGCTGATCAGTCCGGCGGGGCTGTCGTCCTCGACACCGCGCCGGACCGTCAGCGACCCCTCCCTGAAGAAGGCCTCCTCGGGCGCCCAGGTATGATGCGTGCCGCCATAGCGGCGGCGGACGAAGTGGCGGCGCGAGGTGGCATAGAGCCGCAAGCCCGCGGCAAGGCAGTCGTCGAGGAACGCCATGTCCTCGTTGACCTGGAGCGGCCGGAAGCCGGGGTCGAGCCCGAACTCGCGGGAGAAGAGGAGCGTGGCACCGGCGAGGTAGCTCTGCCCCTCGCCTTGCGAGCCGCCGGGGAAGCGGAGCACGAGCTCGCGGCTGGCGGCGAAGTAGATGTACTGCTCGGCCTTGCCGATCACGTCGCCTTTGCCGGCCAGGTAGGCATCCATCGCCTCCGCCAGGTAGGCCGGGCCGTAGACATCGTCATCGTCGACCCGGGCGATGACCTCGCCCCGGGAGGCCGCAATCCCGGCATTCAGGCACTCCCCCAGGGTGAATGTCGCCGGTGCCGGGACGATCCGAGCGCCGAGCTCGTCGCAGGCCCGGCGCGCTTCCGCCGGGAGGCTGGCCGGGGCGTGGCGGTGCAGGACCAGCACAAGCTCGACCGGCTGGTAGGTCTGCGCCGCCACCATCCGCAGGCAGGCCGCGACATGGTCCGGCCGGTGCGTCGGCACGATCACGCTGACCTGCGGGGTGCAGGCCCGCATCTCAGCGGCCCGAGACGAGCCTGATCAGGCCGGCCGGGCTGTCGTCCACCACGTCCCGCCGCACCGTGATACCCTCCGAGCGGAACAGGGCCTCGTCCGGCCGCCAGGTGTGATGATCGTTGTCGAAGCGCCGGCGGACGAAATGGCGCCGCGAGGTGGCGTAGATCCGGACCCCGACCGCAAGGCAGGCGTGCAGGAAGCTGGTGTCGACACGGCAGGGAATGGGCTCGAAGCCGGGATCGAGGGCCAGCCGTCGCGGCATGAGGAGTGTACCCCCGGCGACATAGCGATGGTCCTTGTCCTGCGACCAGCCCGGAAGGCGCAGCAGGAGCTCGCGGGTGGCGGTGAGGTAGACATACTGCTCGGCCTTGCCGATGACGTCGCCCTTGCCGGCGATGAAGGCCTCCATGGCCTCGGCGAGGTAGCCAGGGCCATAGATGTCGTCGTCGTCGACCTTGGTGACGACCTCGCCGTGCGAGACGGCGATGCCCTGGTTCAGGCACTCGCCAAGCGTCAGCTCGGCGGGCGCCAGGACCAGCCGAACGCCCTGCCGCCCACAAGCCTCGCGCGCCTCCGGCGGAAGGTCGTCGGAAGTGTGGCCGTGCAGGACGAGCACGACCTCCAAGGGTGAATAGGACTGGGCCGCCATCATCCCCAGTATCTCCGTGACGAAGCACGGTCGGCGCGTCACCAGGACGGCGCTCACCAAGGGTTGCGACATCCGCTTCTCCGGCAGCCAGGGACCCGGCCGTTGCGGCGGCGGACGACCGTCATGTCCGATGGGCGGCCTGCCGAAGCCAGTCGGTGCAGGCGTCGGCGGGGAGCGGGGGGCAGCTGATGAAGGCCTGAACGGCGTCGCAGCCCTGGCTCCGCAGCATCTGGAGCTGGGCGTGGCTCTCGATCCCCTCGGCCACCAGCCGGAGGCCGAGCTGCTTGGCGAGCGCTATCACGGCCCCGGCGAAGAGCGTGCGGTGACTGTCCTGGGGCGTGCCCTGGAGCATGGCGCGGGCGAGCTTGACCGTGGTGAGCGGGGCGTCGCGCAGCAGCATGAGCGAGGTCGAGCCGCCGCCGAAGCCGTCAAGCGCCAGCCGCACGCCGAGCTCGCGTAAGGGGGGAAGGGCGGCACCGCCGCTGGCGAGCTCCTCCAGCAGCAGCCGTTCGTCGACCTCGAGCTCGAGCCAGTCCGACGGCAGGCCGGCGGCGCGCAGGCCGTCCTGGAGGCGGCTGGCGAGCTGGCTCCAGGCGAGCTGGCGGCGGGAGAGCAGCGGCACGGCGATGTGCAGCCGGCGCAGGCCCGCGTCCCGCCAGCGCCGCGCCTGCCGGCAGGCGGCCATGATCAGCCAGTCGGTCAGGGGCTCGAGCAGGCTCGAATCCTCGGCCAGCTGGCGGATCCGCTCGGGCTCGACCAGCCCCAGATCGGGATGCCGCCAGCGCACCAGCGATGCCAGGCCCAGCTCGGGCGCGCACAAGGTGACCTGGGGCTGGAAGTGGAGGACCAGCTCATCCGCCTCGATGGCCCGGCGCAGCTCAGCACCCAGCACGGCACCCCGCTGCGGGCGGGTGTCCAGGCGCTCGTCGTGGAAGCAGCAGAGATTGCCGCCCTCGGCCTTGGCCCGGTACATGGCGGCATCCGCATGCCGCAGCAGGGCGGTGCGGTCGGTGCCGTCGCGGGGATAGATCGCGGCACCGATGCTGGCCGTGACCGCAACCTCGCGGCTGTCGAGCCGGATCGGCGGCGCCATCGCCTCCAGCAGCTTGCGGGCGACCAGCGTGGCGTAGTCCGGCCGCGACAGGTCCTCCACCAGCACCGCGAACTCGTCGCTGCCGAGCCGGGCCACGGTGTCGGTGGCGCGGACCCTGCCGCGCAGCCGCTCGCTCACGGTGCAGAGCAGGGCATCCCCGGCGAGGTGGCCCACCTGGTCGCTGACCGCCTTGAAGCCATCGAGGTCGACGATCATCACCGTCAGCATGGTCCGGTGGCGGCGAGCCGCCGCCAGCCCCTGCTCCAGCCGGTCGGAGAAGAGGGTGCTGTTGGCAAGGCCGGTCAGCTCGTCGCGCTGCACGAGGCGGCTCAGCCGCTCGATCCGCTGCTCGCGCGCCACGGCGAAGCGGATCGCCCGGTCGAGCCGCTCGGTGTCGAGCTCCTCCTTGTCCAGCACGTCGACAGCACCCGCCTCGATCACCTCGTGCTGCAGCCCGACATCGGCATAGCCGGCGGTGAGGATGATCGGCGTGCGGCAGCCCCGCCGCATTGCCGTGCGGATGAACTCGAGGCCGCCCCGCGGCGAGCCGCCAAGGTCGCACAGGCAGGCGTCGTAGGTGCCCTCGACCAGCCGCACCAGCCCGTTGTCGCTGCTGGCAGCACGGTCCGTGAGGAAGGTCGTGTCCTCGGCCCTGGCGAGGAGGGACTGCACCATCAGGAAATCGTCGTCGTCGTCCTCGACGATCAGGACCCGCAACGGCTCCATGACGGTGCCGGACCGGGCTTCCGTCCTGGAGGGCGGGTCGTACACGCGGCGATGGTCGTTGAGCGCGATGACGGACCGCCCCGGAACCCAGGCCCGCGGGTCGGCATCCGCCGCGCCTTCCCCGAGGCCCGGCCCAGGCGGTCTTCTATCGTCCATCACACCGCCGAGATAACCTGTGGTTATTCCGACGGCTCTACATAAGCGCTATGGTTCTGTAAACTCTTACGCGTTCCAGCCGAAGCATGCCCAACGAAGGGTTGTGTCCCTATGGCACGCTCGCCACGATCCGGCGGCTTGTCCCGGGGCCGCGGCCCCGATCCGGCTTACCGGTCCCGAAGCACCCGCCGTTGGTTCTCGTGGCACCTCCTGCTATACCCCGCCACGGGCGCCCGTAGCTCAGCAGGATAGAGCACCCGCCTTCTAAGCGGGGGGTCACAGGTTCGAGCCCTGTCGGGCGCGCCACCTCGGCTCTTGCGCATCCGGGTAATGCGCGGACAATTTCGCTCGCTTTTTACGCTTATATCCAGCGTAGATGAGCCATAACGATTGGATTGGCGGAGGGCGCCATGGCGACGGAAACCCGCAACCCCGGCTCATGGCGGAGCAGGGTGGTCAATGCGGCCTTGCTGGTGGGCTTCGGGGTGATGGCGGGCCTCGCCCTTTCGGACTGGTGGCCGGCCCAGGCCAGCGGCCTGGCGCAGGTCGCCGCCTGCGAGCGGGTGGTGGCCCAGCGCCAGTAGCGGCCGCACCGGCCGGACGCTTGGCCGAGGCGGCGGAGCGTCGCCGTTGGTCGGCCTGCGCCCTCCTGCTATAGGGACCTGCTCAGGCGCGCCAGGGAGCCGGCATGGCGGCGGATCTTCTCGAGCGGCCGCGCGTGGCGGTGCCGAAGCAGCTTCTCGACGCCGTCGTGGCCTGGTGCGAGCCGCAGGAGGTCATCCTCTTCGGCAGCCGGGCGCGCGGCGATCACCGGCCGGACAGCGACTGGGACCTGCTGGCGATCGTCGAGCGGGAAGCGCTGGAGCGTCCCGCCCGCCCGGCGCCGCGCTGGCCGCGGCCGACCCACATCTTCCTCAAGGCCCGCGCAAAGTTCGAGGCCGAGCGCGATCTTGCCGGGACGACCGCCAATGCCGCGGACGAGGATGGCGTCGTGGTCTGGCGGCGGCCCGGGCTGAGGCTAAGCCGCCGAGGCGGAGGCTAAGCGTGACTGCTGAGCAGCGCTGGCAGGTGGCGGAGCGCTGGCTCACGCGCGCTGAGCGCGATCTGAAGGTGGCTCGTGTGGCTCCTTGGTGCTGGGGCTGAGCTGCTGGACAATGCTGCCTTCCATCTGCAACAGGCGGCCGAGAAGACCTTGAAGGCTATCCTGGCCGCCGATGGCCGCCGCTTTCGCAAGATCCACAAGCTGGGCGAGCTCGCCGGCTGGGTGGTGGAGCGGCATCCCGAGCTGGCGGCCCATGTCGAAGGCCTCGACCCCTACACCAGCTGGGTAGGGGCGGGGCGCTACGATGACACGGATGCCGAGGTGCCGATCACGGCCGAGACGGTGACAAATCTTCTGCATCGCTGCGAGACCCTGCTCGCTCGTGCCCATGGCCTGGCTCCCTCCGCGGAGCAGCCCCGGGATTGATCGACCTGCTCCTTGCCGGCCTTGCCGCGGGCACGGCTGTCGCCGCCTATGCCGCCGTGATCGAGCCGCAGATGCTCCTGCTGCGGCGCTACACCATCCCCCTTCCGGCCTGGCGCGGCGCGCCTCTGCGCGTCGGCGTCCTGGCCGACATCCACGCCGCCCTGCCGCAGATGTCGTGCGCGCCGCGTGGCCCGCATTGCGAGACGGCTTCTGGCCGAGCGTCCCGAGCTCGTGCTCCTGCCCGGCGACTTCGTCACCACCCGCAACCCCTTCGTGCGCAAGCTGCGGGTCGAGCCCGTGGTCGCGGCCCTGGCCGAGCTTGCGGCCGCCGTCCCCACCTTCGCCGTCCTGGGCAACCATGACTGGCACTATGGCGGCGGGCAGGTCACCCGCGCCCTGGAGGCGACCGGCATCACCGTGCTCGCCAACGCCGCAACCCGGCTCGAGCTTGCGGGCGGGCCCTTGTGGATCGCCGGGGTCGACGACATGTTCACCGGCCACGACGATCTCCGACGCGCGCTGGAGGGGGTGGATGGCGAGGACCCGCTTGTGCTCCTCAGTCATGTCCCGGACATCTTCGCCAGCGTCCCGCCGGGGGTCGCCCTCACCGTCGCCGGCCACACCCATGGCGGACAGGTGCGCATCCCCTTCTACGGACCGATCCGCACCCTCTCCCGCCTGCCGCGCCGCATGGCCTACGGCCTGCACGAGCACGAGGGCCGGCATCTCTACGTCAGCGGCGGGGTAGGGGTCTCGAACGTGCCGGTCCGCTTCGCCTGCCCGCCCGAGATCGCGATCCTCACCCTCACCGGCACCGCCGCATGACCGCACCGCTGCTCCGCCCGGCAGGGCTCCAGGACGTGCCGGCGATGCAGGCGATCTACGCCCACCATGTGCTGCACGGCCTGGGCTCCTTCGAGGAGGTGCCGCCCGATGCGGAGGAGCTTGCCCGCCGCTGGCAAAGCGTGGTCGAGCGCGGGCTGCCCTGGCTCGCGGCCGAGATCGCGGGCGACCTCGTCGGCTATGCCTATGCCGGCCCCTACCGCACCCGCAGGGCCTATCGCTACACGCTCGAGAACTCGGTCTATGTCGCGGCAGGCCATGCCGGCCGCGGCCTCGGCCGGGCTCTCCTCACCCGCCTGATCGCCGAGTGCGAAACCGGAGCCTGGCGGCAGATGGTGGCCGTCATCGGCGACAGCGCCAACACCGCCTCGATCCGCCTGCATGAGAGCCTGGGCTTCACGCATGTCGGCGTCCTCGCTGCCGTCGGCTTCAAGCACGGCCGCTGGGTCGACACGGTCCTGATGCAGCGGGCGCTGGCCCAGGGCGATCAGGCACCGCCTTCGGCCGACCAGTAGCCATCTGCGGGCAACGAGCCCGCCGCATCGTCCGGCTGCGCCATTTCGCCTCTGTGGCCGGGCGCGCGTGTCGTCCAAGTTCCCGTCGTTGGCGGCGAACAAAAGCGTGGGCGGCAGCGCGGGGAGGCAATGATGGTGGCACGGCTGGTCGACGCCTACTTCCATCTCCTGAAGTTCATCATCGTTGCGTGCCTGGCGTTGATGGTGGTGTTGGTGTTCGGCAACGTGGCGCTGCGCTATGCATTGAATACCGGGATCACGGTATCCGAGGAGGTGTCCCGCTTCCTCTTCGTCTGGCTCACGTTCCTGGGCGCCATCGTCGCCATGCGCGAGCATGGGCATCTGGGTGTCGACATGCTGGTGGCGCGATTGCCACCCGTCGGCAAGAAAATCTGCCTTATTCTGAGCATAGTTCTGATGCTCTATTGCTGCTGGCTGCTGCTCGAGGGCAGCTGGCTGCAGACGATGATCAATCTGGATGTCACCTCGCCTGCCGCCGGCCTGTCGATGGCCTGGATCTACGGGGTCGGCATCGTGTTCGCGGCATCCTCGGGACTGATCCTCCTCTACGACCTCTACCGCGTCGTCACGGGCCGGATCAGCGACGCGGAGCTGGTCATGGTCAAGGAATTGGAGGAGCAGGAGGAGCTGGAGGAGCTGCAGAAGGAGCTCAGCAAGCACGGCGAGCACCCCGAGCTCGGGGCCGCCGCTCCGGCCAGGAAGAGCGAGTAGGAAGCCGTCATGACCATCATCGTCTTCCTGACCTCGCTGCTGGGCGCCATGGCGCTGGGCATGCCGATCGCCTTCGCCCTGATCCTGTGCGGCGTGGCGATGATGATCCAGCAGGATCTGTTCGATTCGCAGATCATCGCCCAGAACGTCATCAACGGTGCGGACAGCTTTCCCCTGATGGCGGTGCCGTTCTTCATGCTCGCCGGCGAGATCATGAACACCGGCGGCCTCTCCAAGCGCATCGTCAACCTGGCCCTGACGCTGGTCGGGCATGTCAGGGGCGGCCTCGGCTACGTCGCCATCCTGGCCGCCTGCGTGCTCTCGGCTCTTTCCGGCTCGGCCGTCGCCGACGCCGCCGCCCTTTCCGCGCTCCTCGTGCCGATGATGGTCAAGGCCGGCCACGACAAGGCCCGCTCGGGCGGCCTGATCGCCGCCTCGGGCATCATCGGCCCGGTCATCCCGCCCAGCATCGGCTTCGTCATCTTCGGTGTCGCCGGCGGGGTCTCGATCTCCAAGCTGTTCCTGGCCGGAATCTTCCCAGGCCTGATGCTGGGTCTCGGCCTTGCCATCGCCTGGTGGATCGAGGTGCGCAAGGAGAACCTGGTCACACCGCCACGGGCCACCGGGCAGGAGCGGCTGCGCGCCCTCGTCGACAGCGCCTGGGCGCTGGGCCTGCCATTCATCATCATCTTCGGCCTCAAGTTCGGCATCTTCACGCCGACCGAGGCCGCGGTGGTGGCGGCCGTCTACTCGCTGTTCGTCGCCACCTGCATCTACCGCGAGCTCAAGTTCTCCGAGCTCTATTCCGTGTTCCTCACCGCCGCCAAGGTGACCAGCGTCGTGATGTTCCTGGTGGCGACGGCCCTGGTCTCGGCCTGGCTGATCACCGTGGCCGACCTGCCGGGTCAGTTCGTCAGCCTGCTGCAACCGTTCATGGACAGCCCGATGCTGCTCATGATCGTGATCATGTTCCTGGTCGTGGTCGTCGGCACCGCCATGGACATGACCCCCACGATCCTGATCCTGACTCCCGTGCTGGTGCCGGTGGTCAAGGAGGCCGGGATCGATCCCGTCTATTTCGGGGTCCTCTTCATCATCAACAACTCGATCGGCCTGATCACGCCGCCGGTCGGCACCGTGCTCAACGTCGTGGCCGGCGTGACGCGGATCAGCATGGAGGACCTGATGAAGGGCGTGTGGCCCTTTATGCTGGCCGAGCTCATCGTCCTGGCCCTGCTCATCGTCTTCCCGGCCCTGGTCATGGTGCCGGCAGCCTGGTTCTCGGGCTGATCCCGGCACACTGAGGGAAAGGACGCCCCGCCCGATGCTGCGCTCGATCGCCACCGTCTCCTTGAGCGGCACCCTGCCGGAGAAGCTGGAGGCCGCCTCGGCAGCGCGGTTCGACGGGGTCGAGATCTTCGAGGCCGATCTCACCTACTTCGACGGCTCGGCCCGCGACGCGCGCCAGCTCGCGTCCAACCTCGGCCTCGAGATCACCCTCTTCCAGCCGTTCCGCGACTTCGAAGGGGCACCGCGCGAGCGGCAGGCCCGCAACCTCGACCGCGCCGAGCGCAAGTTCGACCTCATGGGCGAGCTGGGCGTGGGCCTCCTCCTTCTCTGCAGCAACGTGGCGCCCGACACGATCCTGGAGGACGAGGCCGCGATCGAGGACCTGGCGCGGCTGGCGGAGCGGGCAGCCGCCCGTGGCGTCCGGATCGGTTACGAGGCCCTGGCCTGGGGCCGGCATGTGCGCACCTGGTCGCATGCCTGGCGCATCGTCCAGGCCGTGGACCAGCAGAACCTGGGTCTCCTGGTCGACAGCTTCCACACGCTCTCGCTGGGCGACGACCCCTCGGGTCTGGCCGGCGTACCGGGCGAACGGATCTTCTTCGTCCAGGTGGCGGACGCCCCGCGCCTGGAGATGGACGTGCTTTCCTGGAGCCGCCACTTCCGCTGCTTCCCGGGCCAGGGCGACTTCGACCTCGCGGGCTTCCTGGCCCCCGTCGTCGCCAGCGGCTATGGCGGCCCGATCTCGCTTGAGGTGTTCAACGACGACTTCCGCGCTGCGTCGGCCCGGCAGACCGCCGTCGATGGGATGCGCTCGCTCCTCTATCTCGAGGAGCGGACCCACGAGCGCCTGCAGGCGGCACCGGCGGGTTCGCGTTCGCAGGCCCGTGTGGAGCTCTTCGACCCTCCCCCACCTCCGGGTACGGAGGGCTTCGAGTTCATCGAGTTCGCGGCCGAGGACTCCAGCGCTGAGCGACTGGGCGCCTGGCTGGAGCGCGTCGGCTTCACGGCCGCGGGCCGCCATCGCTCGAAGAACGTCACCTTGTACCGTCAGGGCGGCGTCAACCTGGCGCTCAACGCCGAGCCCGGCTCGTTCGCGCACGCCTTCTCGCTCGTCCACGGGCCCTCGGTCTGTGCCGTCGGCTTCCGCCTGGAGGACGCCCAGAGTGCGCTCAGCCGGGCACGCCTCTACCGCTGCCAGCCCTATGAGGGCCGGATGGGCCCCAACGAGCTGCTCATTCCCGCGGTGCGAGCGCCCGACGGCAGCCTGATCTACCTGGTCGATCGCAACCGCACGGCACCCCAGCTCTATGAGCGCGAGTTCGTGCTCGGGCCGGACGGCGCCGGCGCCAACCCGGCGCACCTCGTCCGTGTCGACCACGTGGCGCTGGCCATCCCGGATGGGCAACTCGATGGCTGGGTCCTGTTCCTGCGCGCCGTCTTCGGCTTCGAGGCCGACAGCATCCTCGACCTGCCGGACCCCTACGGCCTCGTCCGCAGCCGCGCCATGCGCAGCAGCAATGGCCTGATCCGTTTCCCGCTCAACATCTCGCTCAGCCGCAACACGGCGACCGCCCGGTCGGTCTCGGCCTATAGCGGCACGGGCGTGCAGCACATCGCCCTGGCCAGCGACGACATCTTCGCGGCAGCCGCGGCCTTGCGTGAGCGGGGTGCCGCCATCCTCGCCATTCCCGCCAACTATTACGATGACCTGGCGGCCAAGCACGGGCTGGACGACGAGCTCCTGACCCGGCTGGCATCGGCCAACATCCTCTACGACCGGGACGGCGAGGGCGAGTTCTTCCAGCTCTACACCGAGAACTTCGAGGACCGGTTCGCCTTCGAGATCGTCGAGCGCCGCAACTATGACGGCTATGGCGCGGTCAACGCGCCCGTGCGCTTGGCGGCCCAGGCCAAGGGCGGTGCCTGGCGCCGCAACCCGGCCGGGCTGTGAGCAGGGGAGGAGCCATCATGATCGAGAACGTCGGCACCACGGCCTGGCGCGGCGAGTACCGCTCGCGCGACCGCGCCATCCACCCGCCGGCCTTCGCCCCCGCCTACAAGACCAGTGTCGCCCGCTCGCCCAGGAAGCCGTTGCTGGCGCTCCAGGAATCCCTCTCCGAGCTGACCGGCCCGGTCTTCGGCCATGACGTGCTGGACCCGCTCGACAACGACCTGATCCTGAACGGCCGCGTCGACCGCGATCCCATCGGCGAGCGGATCATCGTCCACGGCCGGGTCCTGGACGAGAACGCCCGGCCCGTGACCGGCGCCCTGCTCGAGTTCTGGCAGTGCAACTCGGCCGGCCGCTACCGCCACGTCAACGACCGCTACGTGGCCCCGATCGACCCCAACTTCCTGGGCTGCGGCCGCTGCCTCACCGACGACGAGGGCTGGTACCGCTTCCGCACCATCAAGCCCGGCCCCTATCCGTGGCGCAACCGAATCGACGACTGGCGCCCGGCCCACATCCACTTCTCGATCTTCGGCCACGCCTTCGTGCAGCGGCTGATCACCCAGATGTACTTCGAGGGCGACCCACTTCTGAAGCTCTGCCCGATCTACCACTCCATCCCCGATGCCGGCGCCCGCGAGCGGCTCGTCGCCCCCCTCGACATGGGTGCGAGCCTGGCACTGGATACGCTGGGCTACCGCTTCGACATCGTGCTCCGCGGCCGCCGCCAGACCCCGATCGAGAACCGGCCGGAAGGAGCCTGAGGTCCATGCTGAAGGAGACAGCCTCCCAGACCGCCGGCCCCTACCTTCATATCGGCATGATGCCGCAAGCCGTGGGCTTCGACATCCGCAGCCGCGAGCGGCTCAACGTGCTGGCAGGCCCGAACGCGCAAGGCCAGCGCATCCGCCTCGAGGGCACCATCCACGATGGCGAGGGTGTGCTCGTGCGCGACGCCATGGTCGAGATCTGGCAGGCCAACACGCACGGCAAGTACGACCATCCGGGCGACCGCCAGGACTTCGCCCTCGACCCCGCCTTCAAGGGCTGGGGCCGTGCGGTCAGCGACTTCGAGACCGGCTTGTGGTGGTTCGATACCGTGAAGCCCGGCAAGGTCGCGGGCCGGCACGGGCGGATCATGGCGCCGCACATCAACGTCGCCATCTTCGCCCGCGGCATCAATCTCGGCCTCAACACCCGCATCTACTTCGCCGACGAGGAGGAGGCGAACGCCGCCGACCCGGTCCTGGGCCTGATCGAGCAGACCCCGCGCCGGGCTACCCTCCTGGCCCGGCGCGAGGAGCGCGACGGCAGGCCGGTCTACCGCTTCGACATCCGCCTCCAGGGCGAGCAAGAGACGGTGTTCCTCGATGTCTGACCCCACCCCCTGCATCATCACGGTCGCGATCACGGGCTCCCTGCCCAAGAAGCAGGACAACCCCGCCGTCCCCATCACCATCGCCGAGCAGGTGGAATCCACGCAGGCTGCCTTCGAGGCCGGCGCCACCCTGGCCCACCTGCACGTGCGCAACGACGACCAGACCCCGTCCTCCGATCCGGAGAAGTTCGCCCGCCTGCTGGAGGGCCTGCGCCGGCACTGCCCCGGCATGATCCTCCAGGTCTCGACCGGCGGCCGCTCCGGGGCCGGCCACGAGCGCGGCGGCATGCTGAACCTGGGGGCCGACATGGCCTCGCTCGCCACCGGCTCCTGCAACTTCCCGACCCGGGTCTACGAGAACGCGCCCGACCTCGTGGAGTGGCTGGCCGGCGAGATGCTGGCGCACGAGGTCAAGCCCGAGATCGAGGCCTTCGACCTCTCGATGATCTTCAAGGCGGTCGAGCTGGAGAAGCAGGGCAAGATCAAGGGGCCCCTGCACGTCCAGTTCGTCATGGGCGTGAAGAACGCGATGCCGGTCGACCGCGAGGTGCTGGAGTTCTACGTCGCCACGCTCCGCCGCCTCGCCCCGGACGCCACCTGGACCGGTGCCGGCATCGGCAAGGACCAGATCACCTTGAACCGCTGGTCCCTGGAGCTCGGCGGCCATGTCCGCACCGGGCTCGAGGACAATGTCCGGCTCGACAGGAACACGCTTGCCCCGTCCAATGCGGCCCTGGTCCGCCGCGTGGCCGAGCTCTGCCCCGAGTATGGCAGGCGTCCGGCGAGCGTGGCCGAGGCACGCGATTTGCTCAAGCTGCCGCGTGCCGCCTGACCACCACGGATGCGGTCCAGCACTGGCCATAGCGGAGGTAGCCGATGAGGAAGGTTCAGCAGGATGCCAGGGCGGCGCTGTCCGGCCTCCTGCATGACGAGATGATGATCGTGGCCGGCGGCTTCGGCCTGTGCGGCATCCCCGAGAACCTGATCGACGCCATCGCCGAGAGCGGGGTGAAGGGCCTGACGGTCGTCAGCAACAATTGCGGCGTCGACGGCTGGGGCCTGGGCAAGCTGCTCGACCGGCGGCAGATCCGGAAGATGATCAGCTCCTATGTCGGCGAGAACAAGGAGTTCGCGCGCCAGTTCCTCTCCGGCGAGGTCGAGGTCGAGTTCAACCCGCAAGGGACGCTGGCCGAGCGCATCCGCGCCGGCGGGGCCGGCATCCCGGCCTTCTTCACCAAGACCGGCGTCGGCACCCTGGTGGCGGAGGGCAAGGAGCACCGCGACTTCCACGGCGAGACCTACGTGATGGAGCGCGGGATCGTCGCCGACCTTGCCATCGTCAAGGCGTGGAAGGGCGACCACGAGGGCAACCTGATCTATCGCAAGACCGCGCGGAACTTCAATCCGGTGGCGGCCACGGCCGGCAAGGTCTGCGTGGTCGAGGTCGAGGAGCTGGTCGAGCCCGGCCAGTTCGACCCGGACCACATCCACACCCCCGGCATCTATGTCGACCGCATCCTGCAAGGGCAGAACTACGAGAAGCGCATCGAGCAGCGCACCACCCGCAAGCGCGCAGCCTGACGAACCGGAGGACAGACGACCATGGCCTGGACCAGGGACCAGATGGCGGAGCGCGCCGCGCGCGAGCTGCAGGACGGCTTCTACGTCAATCTCGGCATCGGCATCCCGACGCTGGTGGCGAACTACATCCCGAAGGGGATCGAGGTCACGCTGGAGAGCGAGAACGGCATGCTCGGCATGGGCCCGTTCCCCTATGAGGGCGAGGAGGACCCCGACCTCATCAACGCCGGCAAGCAGACCATCACCGAGCTGCCGACGACCAGCTACTTCTCCAGTGCCGACAGCTTCGGCATGATCCGCGGCGGCCACATCGACCTCTCCATCCTGGGGGCGATGCAGGTGGCGGTGAACGGCGACCTCGCCAACTGGATGATCCCCGGCAAGATGGTCAAGGGCATGGGCGGGGCCATGGACCTCGTCGCCGGCGTCCGCCGCGTGATCGTGGTCATGGAGCACACCGCCAAGGACGGCGAGCACAAGCTCCTGCAGCGCTGCACGCTCCCGCTCACCGGGGCCGGCGTGGTCGACATCGTGATCACCGAGCTCGGCGTCTTCCGCATCCAGCGCAAATGGGGCGGCACCTTCACCGCGATCGAGCTCGCCCCCGGCGTCACCATCGAGGAGATCCAGGCCAAGACCGGCGCCCCGGTCGAGAGCGCGGAGAGCGCAGGCAAAGGCTGCCTGAGCGG
Source organism: uncultured Alphaproteobacteria bacterium (assembly GCA_963830775.1). GTDB lineage: Bacteria > Pseudomonadota > Alphaproteobacteria > Geminicoccales > Geminicoccaceae > CAWHNT01. The sequence goes on from CAWHNT010000047.1 coordinate 25,556, forward strand.
CCACCGCGAGCAAGCCGCGGGGGCGGCCCGGACCGCCATGACACGGACCGGATTGCAGCCTAGGCTGGAGATCGGGACCACCGGCCAGCGTGGCGTATGCTCAAGGTCTTCCTCGGCTCGACGTTCCGGGACCTGAAGGGCCACCGTCAGGCTGTCCGCGACGCCATCAACCGGCTCGACGGCTGCAAGTGCATCGCCATGGAGGACTTCGGCTCGCGCAGCGGCCCGCCGAAGGAGGTCTGCCGCGAGCTTGCCGCCGGTTGCGACATCTTCGTGGGCCTGGTCGGGCGCTACTACGGCTTCGTCCCCGAAGGTGACGCCGTCTCGATCACCGAGCTCGAATACGAGACCGCGCGCTCCCTGGGCCTGCCGCGCCTCCTGTTCGTCGCCGACGACAGCTTCACCCCCGTCTTCATCCGCGAGTTCAAGGCGGCCTACACCCGGCAGGAGCAGCTCCGCGCCCGCATCCTGGCCGAGGAGACCGTCGACCGGTTCGGCAACGACGCCGAGAAGCTGGCCACCCGCGTCGCCGCTGCCCTCACCAACGAGATCGCAAGGCACCGTGCCGGCCCGAAGCCCTCGCCGACCCGCAGCGCTCTGGCCTGAGAAGCCCAAGGGCTTCGTAGAGCGCCCGGCCGAGTACGACGCCCTCAAGGCCGCCCTCCTCGGCCACGCCGGAAGCACGGTCGGCATCACCACCGCCCTCAAGGGTGCCGGCGGCTTCGGCAAGACCACGCTCGCCCGCGCCCTCTGCGCCGACCCCGAATATCCAGGCGGCCTTCCCCGACGGACTCCTCTGGACCACGCTGGGCGAGACCCCAGGCGACCTCGCCGCCCGCACCGACTACCTGGTCGAGAAGCTCACCGGCCAGCCGCCCGCCTCGGCCAGCCTCAGCGACGCCGCCGACCGGCTCCGGCGGGCGCTGGGCAGCCGCCGCATGCTCATCGTCATCGACGATGTCTGGAACGCCGCCCACCTCCGCCCCCTCCTCGAAGGCGGACCGGCCTGCGCCCGCCTCGTCACGACCCGTGACGCCGCCACGCTTCCCGACCGCGCGAGCGAGATCCGCGTCGACGCCATGCGCTCCGACGAGGCCAAGGCGCTGCTCGCCCAAGGCATCGCCGGCGGTGCTCCGAGCGGCAGCCTCGCCGCGCTCGCCGAACGCGTGGGCCAGTGGCCCCTCCTGCTGCGCCTCGTCAACGGCGTGGTGAAGGACGAGGTCGCGCTGGGCGCCACACCCGAGGCTGCCCTGGCCTATGCCGACGGGCTCCTGGCCGAGGTCGGCCTCACCGCCTTCGACATCGAGGGTGCCGAGGACCGGCACGACGCGGTCGCCACGACGCTCGAGGTCAGCATCGGCCGCCTTCCCGGGCCCGAGGCCGCCCGCCTGCGTGAGCTCGCGGTCTTCCCCGAGGACGTCGACGTCCCGATCGCCACCGTCCGCCTGCTCTGGCAGCACACCGGTGGACTCGGCGCTCTGGGCGCCGACCGCCTCCTGCGTCGCCTGTTCGCCCTCTCGTTCCTGCTCACGCTGGAATTTCCCGCCCGGTCGGACCTCCACCGCACCCTGGTCGAAGCCTATCGCCGCCACTGCCCCGCCGGCTGGCCCTTCGGCCCCGCCGACGGCTATATTCCACGCTTGGCTCCCCACCCATCTCCGCTCGGCCGACCGCGAGACCTGGCGCGCCCTGCTCGCCGACGTTGATTGGCTCGCCGCCAAGCTGCGCCAGTCCGGCGTCCCGGCCCTCCTCGCCGACTATGCCGATGTCCCCGACCCCGACCTGCGCCTGATCGGCGACGCGCTCCGCCTCTCCGCGCACGTGATCGGCCGCGACCCGGCCCAGCTCGCCGGCCAGCTTGCGGGCCGCCTCGGCGCGATCCTGGGTGCCGCCTCGCCGCTCCTCCGCCAGGTGCTTGCTCCTTCCGGCGAGCCCAGGCTGCTGCCCCGTTGGCCGACGCTCACCTCCCCCGGCGGAGCCCTGCGCCAGACGCTCGAAGGCCACGGCGACTGGGTCAGGGCAGTGGCGGTGACGCCGGACGGGCGGCGTGCGGTGTCGGGCTCTGCCGACAGGACGCTGAAGCTGTGGGACCTGGAGCGTGGTGCCGAGCTTGCCACGCTCGAAGGCCACGGCGGCCATGTCAATGGCGGTGGCGGTGACGCCGGACGGGCGGCGGGCGCGTGTCGGGCTCCGACGACGGGACGCTGAAGCTGTGGGACCTGGAGCGTGGTGCCGAGCTTGCCACGCTCGAAGGCCACGCGGCTGGGTGCATGGCGGTGGCGGTGACCCCGGACGGGCGGCGGGCGCTGTCGGGCTCCGACGACGGGACGCTGAAGCTGTGGGACCTGGAGCGGGCACGGTCCTGGCGACCTTCACGGCCGATCACGCTATCACACGCCGTCGCCTGCCGTCTCCGATCGCCTCTTCCTTGCCGGCGATGGCGGCGGAAGGGTGCACCTGCTCGAGTGGTGCTGGCCGCGGACTCGACAGCTGGAGATTATTATCCTTGATGATCAGGCCTATCTTCCTGTAGTCGTCCGCCATGCTCGCCTCCGCCTCCTACGCCACCCGCAAGGGCCTGAACCGCCCCTTCGCCCGACCCACGGCCCAGTCCAGGCGCATGGGCCACAAGCTCTCCATGGGCCTCACGCCCGCCCAGGTAGCCCGTCTCGAAGGCCTGCCCGCGGCCGAGGTCGAGAGCCTCCTCGCCGACCCGGACTTCGCCTCGCTCGCCGAGGGCTACCGAGCCCTCCACGCCATGTCCGAGGAGGAGCAGCGCCGCATCCTGACCCAGCTCGCCCGCCACCTCCTGATGGAGGCCACGGCACTCGGTGACGTGCGGGTCGCCACCTACATCCTGCTCCAGGAGCGCATGGGCAAGGACCCGGCCCGCACGCTGGCCGACGGCGTGATCGCCGCGGCCAAGCGCGAGCCCCGACCCGCCCCGCTGCCTGCCCTGCGCACCGAAAGCGCCTCGCCGCGTCCTGCCCGCCCGTCCGACGATCCCGACCTCCGCGCCATGCAGCGCGTGGAGGACCGGCTCTGCGGTGAGCTGGCGCATGAGCATGCGGTGGTGCACGCGGCCGTGGCCGCGGATGAGCCTGCTGCTGTTCCAGCCGCCGAAGCAGCCGCGGAGAGCGCTGCCGACGACCCCGACCCGGAGGATGCCCCGGTCGAGCCGTTGCAGGACAAGGCAGGGCACCGAACCCGCCGCTCGCCCCGGCCATGCCCCAGCACCTTGCCGAGCTACGAGCAGGCCCGCGCCATCGCGGCCCTGCTCCTGCTGAAGAACGCCGCCCCCGACGAACCGCCGACACCTCGTGGCCAGGCGCCATAGGCACATCGTCGATCGGGGCTCCAGCAGATCGACGTACCGCGGGCTCCCGCCAGCCGGCGCTGACTGTCGCCTGCCCGGCATTTCCGGATGCTGACCCGGGTCCGGCAACCGCCTCGCCAATTGCTTGGTGGGCCGCGGCTCAGGCCGTGGCCGGCTCCCTTCCGGCTGGCGGAGGCTCGGCGTGCCTCAGGATTCGCCTGCCGCCAGCATCGCCGCGATCAGCAGCCGCGCATTGTGCTCGACCATGCCGAGATAGGTCGCGGCGGGCCCGTCCGGGCCTGAGAGCGCGTCGGCATGGAGCGTGCCGCCGATGTGGGCACCGGTCTCCTCGGCGACCTGCTGCGCCAGACGTGGGCTCAGCGCGTTCTCGAGGAACACCACCTTGATGCCCTCGCGGCGGATCTGGTCGATCAGCAGCCGCAGGTCGCGCGCCGAGGGCTCGGCGTCCTCGGCCGTTCCCTGCGCCGCCAGGAACTCGACTCCGTAGGCCTGGCCGAAATAGCCGAAGGCGTCATGCGAGGTCACGACCTTGCGCTTGCCCGCCGGCACCTTCTCGATCTCGCCGTGGAGCCGTGCGTCCAGGCTCAGCATCTGGGTGACGTAGGCTCGCGCGTTCCGGTCGTAGGCCGCCTTGCCTGCCGGATCGGCGGCAGCGAGCCCGGCCGCGATCGCACGGGCGTAGAGCGCCCCGTTGCCCAGGTCCTGCCAGGCATGCGGGTCGGGCGTGGGCCGACCGTCCTCGAACATCGACCGCGTCCGCACCGCCTGGCTGGCGGTGACCACCGGCCCGCGGTAGCCGGACGCCGCCAGCAGCCGGTCCAGCCAGCCCTCGAGCCCCAGCCCGTTGACGACCACGACGTCCGCACCGGCCAGCGCCTTGGCGTCGGCCGGCCGCGGCTCGAACGCATGTGCATCGCCGTCGGGGCCGACCAGCGTGGTCACCTCGACCCGATCGCCGCCGACGTTCCGCACCATGTCGCCCAGGATGCTGGTGCTGGCCACGACCTCGAGCACCGGTGCCGCCACGGCCGGACCCGCACGGGCGACGAGGACGGCGGGGACGAGAAGAAGGTGACGACGCTGCATGGCTCTAGGCCTCCGCCCGGCGTGGTTGGGATCCGCCCCTAAGCAGCCCGCCCTCGCTCCCGATGAGCAGCGAGACGGCATAGGCGGCACTCGCGGTGAGGATGATCGCCGGCCCGGACGGCAGGTCGGCATGGTAGGAGACGAGCAGGCCCACATAGGCCGCGGCGAAGCCCACCCCGACCGCCAGGAGGGCCATGCTCCATACCGTCCGCGCCCAGAACCGGGCCGCTGCCGCCGGCAGCATCATCAGGCCCACCGCCATCAGCGTGCCCAGGGCCTGGAACCCGGCCACGAGGTTGAGCACCACGACGAGGAGGAAGAGCAGGTGGTAGCGCCCGCCGCCACCGCCCACGACCCGCAGGAACAAGGGATCGAACGACTCCACCACCAGCGGCCGGTAGATCGCCGCCAGGATCACGAGGCTCACGCTGGCGATCCCGCCCACCAGCACCAGCGCCGCGTTGTCGACCGCCAGCACCGAGCCGAACAGCACATGCAGCAGGTCGACATTGCTGCCCCGCAGCGAGACCAGGAGCACGCCCAGCGCCAGGGAGGTCAGGTAGAACGCGGCGAAGCTCGCATCCTCGCGCAGCGGCGTGGCCCGGCTGACGACGCCGGCCAGCAGCGCCACGGCCAGTCCGGCCAGGAGACCGCCCAGGCTCATCGCCCCAAGCGAGAGTCCCGCCACGAGGAAGCCCGCGGCGGCACCCGGCAGAACCGCATGGCTCAGCGCATCGCCCATCAGGCTCATGCGCCGCAGCAGGAGCAGCACGCCCGTGGGCCCGCAGCCCGCGGCCAGCGCCAGGCAGGCGATGAGAGCCCGACGCATGAAGGCATAGTCCAGGAACGGCGCCAGCAGCAGCTCGTAGACGGTCATGCGGCCGGTGCCACGCTGGCGCGGGCATCCGCACCCGCGTCCCAGCCGGCCGGCACGCCCCAGGCGCGCAGCAGGTTCTCCTGGGTCAGGACCCGGGCCGTGCGCCCCCAGGCGATGCAGGAGCGGGCCAGCAGGAGGGTCTCGGGGAAGTGGGCGCGGACCTGCTCCAGGTCGTGCAGGGCCGCCACGATCGTGCGGCCTTCGCGGTGCCAGCGGGCGACGATCGCCAGCAGGTCGGCGGTGGTGCGCGCGTCCACGGCCGCGAACGGCTCGTCCAGCAGGATCACCGGGCAGTCCTGGACCAGGATACGGGCCACCATCACCCGCTGGAACTGCCCTTGCGACAGCGCGCCGATCGGCCGTCGCCAGAGCGTCTCGAGCCCCACCTCGGCCAGCGCCTGCTCCGCCGCGCGCCGGGCAGCCCGGCCCAGGGCACCGAACGCCCCGGCCCGCGGCCAGTGGCCGAGCATGACCACGTCGCCCACCGACACCGGGAAGCTCCGGTCGATCTCCGCGTGCTGAGGGAGGTAGGCGATCGACCCCGGCCCGAGGCCGCCCAGATCGACCTGCCCGGACAAAGGCTTCAGGAGCCCGACCATGGTCCGCAGCAGCGTGGTCTTGCCGGCACCGTTGGCGCCGACGATGGCGGTCAGCGAGCCCGGTGCCACGGTGCCGGACAGGCCCTCGATCGCGGGATGGCCTGCGTAGCCGGCCCGGAGATCCACGAATCGGATCGGAGCGCGCACCGAGCTCTAACCGAGCAGACCCGCCGCCCAGCCGACCGCGAGCCAGAGGCCGGCGAGGAACAGCCCGAGCCGCCCGATCCGCTCGCCGGCACCCATCGCCAGCGGGGAGCGACGGCCTTGCCCTGCGTGGTCGGCTGTCATCGTCGGCCTCGGAAACGTTATGCTATAACATCACCTTCTAAGCTGTGCACGAAGCGGCCGCAAGCCTGGGCTCAGTCGCGCTCATCCGCTCCAGAAGGGCTGCTGGCGTCGCCGGGACGGGCAGGCTGGAGATGGCTCCAGCGCATCTCCTCGTTGACGGAGTAGTAGGGCCGGTAGTGGTCGATGCGGTCCGGCGGCAGGATGCGGTCGCTCAGATTGTCGAGCACCTGCCAGCCCTGGTCGAGGCGGGCCAGGAGGACGGCGTGGGCGATCTTGCGGGCCGTGTCGCGGACGACGACGAGGCGCAGCCGGTCGGGGCGGAAGCCCAGGCGCCGCAGCGAGACATACTTGATCGCCGCGTAGTCCTCGCAGTCACCCGAGTGTTCCAGGAACTCGAGCGGTGTGGCCCAGTGGTCCCGCTCGCCATAGGCCTCCGGGTCGGGACGGTAGGGCCAGCCATTGATGAAGTTGTTGACCTCGCGGAGCTGCATGGCGGGCGGGGCGCTGCCCAGTTCCTGGAGCAGCTGCAGCCACAGGCGTGCGGCCTCGCTCGGGCACGGGCGACCGCTCCGGCAGGCATCGTAGGCCGGCGCCTCGGCGGCCAGGCGCTCGAGCAGACCCTGCCACTGCGGCAGGGGCACGTCGGCGCTCAAAGGCGTGTCGGTGCTGCCGAAGACGGGGTCGGGCGCCGCCCGGGCCCCGGCCGCGAGGCCGAGGCACACGAGCAGCGCCGCCCACCCAAGGATTGTGCGCACAGGCATCCCTCCGCGGCCCCCGCCGCTTGCCGCGGTGCCGGCGTTTCCTCAGGCGCCATGATCGGGGTGGAGGATGAACAAGGACTTACCGAGCACAGAAGGACATACCGGCCTACGCAGGCGGGTGCTGGGCGGCCTCGAGGCGAAGGACGTAGCCGACGATCTCGGCCACGGCCTGGTAGTGGGCGGGCGGGATGAAGTCGCCGAGCTCGCAGCCGGCGTGCAGGGCACGCGCCAGCGGCGGGTTCTCGACGATCGGGATGCGGTGCTCGGCTGCGAGCTCGCGGATGCGGCGTGCCACGTCATCGACGCCCTTGGCGAGCAGCTTGGGCGCCGCGGTCTCCCCGGCGACGTAGCGCAGGGCCACGGCATAGTGGGTCGGGTTGGTGATCACCACCGTGCTCTTGGGCACGTCCGCCATCATGCGGCGGCGGGCGCGCTCCAGGCGCAGCGACTTCAGCCGCTGGCGGATGATCGGGTCGCCCTCGTTCTGCTTGTGCTCGTCCATGACCTCACGGCGCGACATGCGGAGCTGGCGCGTCATCGCCCACTTGGCCAGCGCATAGTCGAGGATCGCGAGCAGCCCGACGGTGGCCGCCGCCGTCGCCAGAAGGCGGAAGATGACGTCGCCGAGCAGCACGAGCTGCGCTTCGAGCGGCAGCTCGCCTGCGGTGACGATGGCGGAGCGGTCGGACCACAGGGACATGACGACCGCCACACCGACCAGGCCCATCTTGACCAGGCCCTTGGCCGTCTCCAGCAGGGCCTTGGCCGAGGCCAGCCGGCGCAGGCCGCTCAGCGGCGAGATGCGCTCTGCCTTGAACCCCAGGCTCTCGGTCGACCAGACGAAGGCGTTCTGCAGGGCGGCCGCGATCACGGGCGCTGCAAGGTAGGCGGCCATCGGCAGGGCCAGGGCAGCGGCGGTGATGCCCAGACCATTCAGCAGAACCTCGCCGGCCCCTGGCTCATCGACACGCAAGGTGCCGGCGCGCTGGAGCAGCACGGCCAGCCAGGCCGTCACCTGGGCTGACAGCGGAGGTACGAGGGCCATCCAGCCGAGGACGGTGATGCCCAGCATGAGGAAGGTCGCGGCCTCGCGTGAGCTGGCGACCTGGCCCTTGCGCCGCGCCTCCTCGAGCCGCCGAGGAGTTCGGCTGCTCGGTCTGCTGGGACTCGTCGCGATCCTCGGCCATCGCGGCTAGCCGCCGGTGTCGAGGAAGGCGAGGCTGCCCTCAAGGAAGCGGCCGAAGCCGGCCGTGGCCGTCGCCACCATGAACAGGAGAAGGATGAGGGCCAAGAGGAGCTGGAGCGGCAGCATCACGGTGAGGAGCTGCAGGGCGGGGAGGAGCCTGCTCAGGAGGCCCAGGATGAGGTTGGCGAGGAGGGCCGTGATCACCAGGGGGGCCGCGAGCTCGACGCCGGTGCGGAACGACCCGTCGGCGAGGCGGACGAGCAGGCTCAGCGCATCCCCGGTCGCGAGCCCGCCCGTGATCGGCAGGCGCGTGTAGCTCGCGGCCAGCGCCTGGAGGAGCAGGTGATGGAGGTCGCTGGCGAACATCAGGACCAGGGCCGTCGTGGCGAAGAAGTTGCCGGGCAGCGTGCCCATGGTGCCCTCGTTCGGGTCGAACAGGGCTGCGGCCGAGAGGCCGGACTGATAGGCCACGACGGTGCCGGCGACGTGCATGACGGCCATGGCAAACCGGGTCACGGCGCCGAGGAAGAGGCCGATCAGGACCTCGCCCCCGACCAGGGCAGCGATACGGCCAGGCTCGTCGGGTGGGGCAGGAACGGCACCGGCGACGAGCGGCGCCACGAGAGCGCTGAAGAGGAGGGCCAGGAGCAGACGCTGCCGGGTCAGGATGTAGCGCTCGCCGAAGCCCGGCACGATCATCAGCGCCGCCCCCAGCCGCGCGAAGACGAGGAAGGTGCGGAAGAGCTCGGCGGTGAGGGCCTCGCTGAGCAAGGGCGGCTCAGCCCGGGTTGCCGAGGCGGACGATCTGGCCGAACAGCTCGCGGGTGAACTCGCGCAAGGTGACCAGGACGAAGGGCGTGGTGAGCACGAAGGTGAGCAGGATCGCCACCAGCTTGGGGACGAAGGAGAGGGTGGCCTCCTGGATCTGGGTCAGGGCCTGGAAGAGGGAGATCCCGGCACCGACCACGAGGGCCACCAGCATCGAGGGGGCGCCGATCTTGAGCATCACCCAGACCGCCTGGCGGGCGATGTCGGTCACCTGGTCGGGGGTCATGGCGGGATGGCTTCTTCCGTGAGGGCAGGATGCGGTTGGAGCGTAGTCGCGCGGCCACCCTGGACCCCCGATCAAGTCGGGGGTGACAAGTGAAGGGATTGAGCCGGGCTCCGGGGTGGCAGGCGCCGGCGACTGGAGAGGTGGCCTAGATCGGCATCCGCATGATCTCCTGGTAGGCGGCGATCACGCGGTCGCGGACGGCGGTCACCTTCTGCAGGCTCATCTCGGCGGCGGTCACGGCTTCCACGACCTGCTGCAGGTCGGCCTTGCCGGTGACGGCCTGGATCGACTGGGCCTCGCTGTTGCCGAGGTCGGTGGCGGCTGACTTCAGCTCGGCCTTGAGGAAATTGTCGAACTTCGGCGCCGCGGCCGCTTCCGTGGTGGGCTCGCCCTGTGCGCGCTTGAGCGCCGTCTGGTAGGCCGCCAGCGCCTGCGGCAGGCCGGCCTTGCCGATCGGGGTCATGGCGGCACCTACTTGAGCAGGTCGATCGTGCGCTGCTGCATGGAGCGGGCGAGCTGGAGCGCGTTCAGGTTCGCCTCGTAGGAGCGCTGCGCCTCGCGCATGTCCATGAGCTCGACGAACTCGTTGACGTTGGGCCGCTTCACGTAGCCCTTGGCGTCGGCCGCCGGGTGACCGGGCTCGTAGACCAGCTCGAACGGCGTCGGGTCGGTGCCGTAGCGTTCGATCTCGACCACCTGCGCCCCGAGCTCGCGGTCCAGATGGTTGTCGAAGGTGATGGTCTTGCGCCGGTAGGGATCGCCGCCCGGCGCTTGCGCCGTGCTCTCGGCGTTGGCCAGGTTCTCGGCCGTGACCCGCAGCCGGGCCGACTGCGCCTTCATGCCCGAGGTGGCGATCGACATCGCGGTCGCGAGGTCCATGGTCCTTCTCCAGCCTTAGCCTTGCGACGAGCCTAGCGCCGTTTTCAGCATGCCGACCTGGCGCCGGTAGAGGTTCGTCGTCAGCTCGTAGTCGAGCTGCGTCTCGGCCAGCTTGCCCAGCTGCTCATCGAGCACGACGGCGTTACCGGCGGGTGCGGTCTCGTAGCCGTCCACCCGCCTGGGATCGATCTCCTGCCTGCGCGTGCCGCTGCCCGCCACGTGGGAGGCCTGGGTCAAGGCCAGCGGCAGCGGGCGGCTGGCCTCAGCGCTTCTGCCCAGCAGCTTGCCGAATTCGGCAGGCTTCAGGTCGCGCGGGCGGAAGTCCGGCGTGTCGGCATTGGCGACGTTCTGGGTCAGCACGCCATGCCGCTGCGCCAGCCAGCGGGTGCGGGCGGAGATCAGGGCGAAGAGTTCCGTCGTCATCCCGGCAGCTCCGGGCCGGCATGGGCTTCGACCACCGGCTGTTGCAGGCTAGCGGAGTGATGGTTAACAAACCGTTGACCATCACGTCGGGCGCTGCGCCCGGCGGGCCAGCCGGGGCGTGCGCATGCTCTATCTCTCGCGACGCGTGGGCGAGGCCGTGATCATCAACAACGCGATCGAGGTCCGGGTGGTCGAGGTGCGGGGCAAGTCGGTGAAGCTCGGCTTCAGCTTCCCGCCCGAGGCCTCCGTGCTGCGCGAGGAGGTGTTCGAGCAGATCCGGCTCGAGAACGAGGCGGCGGCCGGGGCGGCCGCGAGCCTGCCCGATGCCCTGGCAGCTCTGGCGGCGAGCGAGCCGCGCTCGCAGGGCTAGACGATGACCAAGGTTGCGGTGGTGATGGGGAGCCAGTCGGACTGGGCCACCATGCGCCATGCCGTCGACATCCTGGACGTGCTGGGCGTGCCGCACGAGGTGCGGATCGTCTCCGCCCACCGCACGCCGGAGCGGCTCTATGCCTTTGCCCGGGGTGCCCGGGCAGCGGATTTCTCGGTGATCATCGCCGGGGCCGGCGGGGCGGCACACCTGCCGGGCATGATCGCCTCGCTCACCACCCTGCCGGTGCTGGGCGTGCCGGTCGAGAGCCGGGCGCTGAGCGGGCTCGACAGCCTGCTCTCGATCGTCCAGATGCCGGCGGGCGTGCCGGTGGGAACGCTGGCCATCGGCCGTGCCGGTGCTGCCAACGCGGCCCTCCTGGCGGCCTCCATCCTCAGCCTCGGCGACGAGGCGCTGGCGGGCCGCCTGCAGGCCTGGCGGAACCGGCAGACGGAGGCGGTGGCCGAGGTGCCGGACCGGAGCGGGGAGGGCGGATGACGGCCCCGATCGCACCGGGTGCCACGATCGGCATCCTGGGCGGCGGCCAGCTCGGGCGCATGACCGCGATGGCGGCGGCCCGCCTCGGCTATCGCTGCCACATCTTCGCTCCCGAGGCCGAAGCACCTGCGGCCGATGTGGCGGCGGCCTGGATCCGTGCGCCCTACGAGGACGAGGCCGCACTCGACCGCTTCGCCGACGCCGTTCAGGTGGTGACGCTCGAGTTCGAGAACGTGCCCGTGGCAGCGCTGGAGCGGCTGCAGCGGCGCGTGCCGGTGCGGCCGGGCCCCGAGCTGCTGCGGGTCACCCAGGAGCGGCTGGCCGAGAAGGATGCGCTGCGGGCGATCGGGGCACCGGTGACCGGCTATGCCCGGATCGAGACCGAGGCCGACCTCGCCCGTGCCTTGGAGCAGCATGGCGGACGCGGCGTGCTGAAGACCGTGCGGCTCGGCTATGACGGCAAGGGCCAGCTCCTGCTCGACGGCGAGCCCGGCAACGCGATCGAGCGCCTGGGCGGCCCGCCCTTGATCCTGGAGGCGTTCGTGGAGTTCGAGCGCGAGCTTTCGGTGGTGACGGCCCGCGGCCCGGACGGAGGGCAGGCGAGCTATCCCGTGGTCGAGAACCGGCACGAGCGGCACATCCTGGCCACGACCACCTACCCGGCGGCGGTGCCGCCGGCGCTTGCCGACAGAGGCGGTCCGGCTGGCCGAGCACATCGCGCGCGAGCTGGACCTCGTGGGGCTCCTGGCGGTCGAGCTGTTCCTCACCCGCGACGGGCGGCTCCTGGTGAACGAGCTCGCACCCCGGCCGCACAATTCGGGCCACTGGACCATCGACGCCTGTGCTGTGAGCCAGTTCGAGCAGCAGGTTCGGGCGGTGTGCGGGCTGCCCCTGGGCGATCCTGCGCCGTTCGCCGGTGCGGTGATGGAGAACCTGCTGGGGGACGATGTGGACCGCTGGCCCCTGATCCTGGCCGAGCCCGGTGCCCGGCTCCATCTCTATGGCAAGCGGGAGGCGCGGGCAGGGCGCAAGATGGGCCACGTCACGCGCCTCGGCCCCTTGCCGGCCGCCGATCTCAGGCGATGATGTCGGGGATGCGGTCGCTCTCGAGGTGGGCGATGCGGTCCTTCAGCGCCAGTTTCTGCTTCTTCAGCCGCTGGATCTCGACCTGGTTCTGGTGGCCGTCGGCAAGGAGCTGCGCGATGCGGTCGTCGAGCGCACGATGGGCTGCACGCAGGCTGGATAGCCGCGTGTCGATCTCGAACGGCGGCGGGTCGTCGCTCATCGTGATCCTTTGCTGGCCGCGAGCGCGCGAGCGTATCACGCACCGGCATGCGGTGCAGCATTGCCGTGCGCCGCGGCGTGTTGCCGGGATCGGGATGCACCCGTTCGGGGAGGCGGTCGCATGCGGCGCCTGATCGCGGATATAGGCGGCACCAACGCCCGTTTCGCCCTGGTCGGCGACGACGGGCTGCCGACGGGCATCCGCACGCTGCGGGTGGCCGATCACCCGGGCCTGGTCGAGGCGGCCGCAGCCTATCTCGACGGCCACCAGGTGGACGAGGCGGTGATCGCGGTGGCGACGCCGGTCGAGACCGACCGGATCAGCTTCACCAACTCGCCCTGGTCGTTCCTGATCCCCGACGCGCGGGAGCGGCTGGGGGTGGCGAGGCTCGCCGTCATCAACGACTTCGTGGCCCAGGCCCTGGCGGTCCCGCATCTTCAGCCGCATGAGCGGGAGCAGATCGGCGGCGGCGAGCCGCTGCCGGACCGCCCGGTGGGCGTGATCGGTGCCGGGACCGGGCTCGGCGTCGCCGGCCTGATCCAGGTCGGCGATACAAACATCGTGCTGGCAACCGAGGGCGGCCACGCTTCGCTCGCACCCGGAACCGCGCGCGAGCGGGCGCTGCTCGAGCGGATGGCGGCCCGGTACGGGCATGTCTCGAAGGAGCGGGCGATCTCGGGCCCGGGCCTCCTGGCGATCGCCCAGGCGCTGGCCGAGGTCGACGGCGTCGGCCACGGCCGCAGACACGCCCGAGGCGGTGACCCGGGCCGCACATGACGGGACCTGCCCAGTCTGCCGCGAGGCGCTGGGGATGTTCAGCGCGCTCCTGGGCTCGGCCGCCGGCGATCTGGCGCTAACTTACGGTGCCCGGGGCGGCATCTACCTGGCGGGCGGAGTCTGCCTCGGCATGGGAGCCATCTTCGACCGTCAGCTGTTCCGGGAGCGCTTCGAGGCCAAGGGCCGGATGCACCGCTACCTCGAGCCGATCCCCACTTTTCTCATCACGCGGGGCGACACCGGGCTCCTCGGTGCCGCCCGCCACCGGATCCCCGATTGACGGATACGGGTGGGGCATGGCCCGACTCGGCCTTGTGGGACTATGCGCTGCGGCTCTACGGCGAGCCGGGCGTGGAGGCGGCCTGCCTCACCTTGCAGGACCGGGCCGGCGTCGACGTCAATCTCCTGCTCTTCGCTGTCTGGCTTGGTGCAACCGGGCGCAGGCTCGAGCCTTCGGTTCTGGCCAGGGCGAGGCATTCGGCGGAGGACTGGCAGGTTCGGGTAGTCCAGCCTTTGCGGGTCGTTCGCCGCGAGCTGAAACCGCGGCTGGCCGCCGTTGGTCCGACGCTACGCGGACCTCTGACCGCGACGCGGCAGCAGCTCGCGAAAGTCGAGCTGGCGCTGGAGCGGGCCGAGCTGATCATGCTGGAGGGGCTGGCTCGACAGCCTGCCGGCAGGGCCCTGCGATCGGGAGATCGCCGTCTGCGCACTCCTTGCACTCGTTCCATGGTCGGTCGAGCACCGGCCGGAGATCGGCGTCGTGCTCGCCGCGGCATTTCCCAGCCATGCGTGCGAGAAAGGGAGCCCTGCGCCCGAGGCGTAGCGTAACTCGTCAGCTAAGCCGGGTGGTTGGAAATGACAACCCTTTTCCACTGGCCACGGGACTGCTCTGTCATTAAATTACCATCGTCCCAAAGAACAGGGCAGCGGAGGGTGAAACGGAATGTCCATGCTCGAGCACGTCGACAGCCTTCGCACCAAGCATGCGCATCTGGACGAGCAGATCGACGAGGAGATGCATAGGCCAATGCCGGATCAAGCCATTGTCACCCGACTCAAGAAGGAAAAGCTCAGGTTGAAGGAAGAGATCGAGCGGCTGCGGCCGATGAACGGCGGCGGTGAGCAGGCGGTCTCCAGCCTGATGTAGAGCTGAAGGGGCGGGACCGGCCGGTACCCGCCCCGGTAGTCTCAGCCCTCGAGGTCAGCGGCCGAGCAGGCCGCGGGCGCTCAGATTGCGCAGCAAGGCGCTGGTGCCGAACGTCCATGGCGGCAGCGCGTCGCAATGATCGACACGGTTGGCGAGCAGGCCCAGCTCGCGGCAGCCGATGGTGACAACATCACCCACATGGTGGGTAAAGCCCTGGCCCGCGGCGCCACGGTCCTCGGTAGGGGCGAACATCGTCCCGCAGAACAGCACGAACCCGTCCGGGTAGCTGTGATAGGCGCCGGCCGTGGCGCGCACGAGGTCGTCCACGTCGCGGCTGATCTCGCCCATCGAGCTGGTCGCCTTGAGCGTAAAACCGTCCTCGCCCGTGACGCTCATGCTGATCTGGGCCTGGCGCATCTGCTCGACCCCGTAGGTGCCGTCGACGAGGCGGATGAAGGGGCCGAGCGCGCAGGAGGCGTTGTTGTCCTTGGCCTTGCCCAGCAGCAAGGCACTGCGGCCCTCGAAATCGCGCAGGTTGACGTCATTGCCGAGCGTCGCGCCAACGATCCGGCCCGCGGAGGAGACGACCAGCACGAGCTCGGGCTCCGGATTGTTCCAGGCCGAGCCCGGGTGGATGCCGATGCCGGCCCCGTGACCCACCGCCGACATGGGCTGCGATTTGGTGAAGATCTCGGCGTCCGGGCCGATGCCGACCTCGAGATACTGCGACCAGGCACCTTGGGCGACGAGGTGCTCCTTCAGCCGCATCGCGACCTCGGAGCCGGGCTGCACGGCGCGCAGGTCGGTGCCGATGATCTCCGTGATCCGGCCGCGCACGGCCAGGGCCCGCGCCGGGTCACCCTTGGTCTGCTCCTCGACCACGCGCTCCAGCATCGAGCGGGCGAAGGTGACACCGGCGGCCTTGATCGCCTGGAGGTCGATCGGCGCCAGCAGCCAGGGCTGGCCCGGGTCCTGCCGGTCGTAGCGGCTGTTGCCCAGGATCGCCGCCAGGTCGCCGATCCGGCGTGCGTCGGTCGAGCGGGCGATCGCTACCGGGTCGTCCGCCTCGCACAGCTCGCTCATCGTCGGCACGAGGTGCGTCAGGTCGTAAAGGCCGTCCTCGCGCACCGTGACGACCGCCGGTCCCGCCGGCTCGCCCGGCAACCAGGCGCGGCCGACGAGAGTGCCCTTGGTCCCGTCGGCCGGAAGGCAGCTTTCCTCACGCAGATGCTGGTCCATCCGGGGCCCCCTTGCTGATGTTGGCCCTTCCCCTGCGGCCGGTGCGCACCCAGGTCAAGGTGCCATGGAGGCTCGCATGATGGATCTCGCAGGCTTCGAGGCGTCCCTCGCCGAAGGGACACCACCCGAAGGACTTGGCAGGCCGCTACGTGCTCTCTGGCACCTCGGCAAGGGTGACTGGAACGAGGCGCACGCCGTCGTCCAGGAAGACGAGGCCGACCCCACCTG
The DNA here is from genome assembly GCA_963830775.1 of uncultured Alphaproteobacteria bacterium. Lineage (GTDB taxonomy): Bacteria > Pseudomonadota > Alphaproteobacteria > Geminicoccales > Geminicoccaceae > CAWHNT01. The sequence continues at coordinate 41,590 of CAWHNT010000047.1, forward strand.
CGCCTGGGTTCACGCCCACCTGCACCGGGTCGAGGGCGACCTCTCCAACGCGCGCTACTGGTACCGCCGCGCCGGTCGCCCGGCCGCCGACGGCGATCAGCGCGCCGAGTGGCGGGCGATCGTGACCGCGCTGCTGCCGCGGGGGGCCGGGTAAAGCGTGCTCGGCTGGGCAGCTCCAGCTCATGGCCGTCGTGCCGCGCGGCCGTGCCGTGCCGCCTCGGCTGCGACCTGCAGTGCCAGCAAGCCCAGGCCCGTGGCGATCAGGCCATAGGTTGGCCAGACCGGCACCTGCCACGCCATGCCGAGGTCGATCTCGTGCCGCTGCACCGCGCGCAGGGTCCGCTGCCAGGCTGCTATGTCGACCACCAGCAGGGCCGGGAGCACGAGCAGCGCCAGGGCTGCAGCCTGGAGCAGGTGCGCGGCGCGCGGCCGCAGGCGGCTGCTCAGGACGTCGATCCGGACATGGCCGCCCGTGCGCAGCGTGTCGGCTGCACCGAGCAGGAAGACGGACGCGGTGAGCAGGGTAGCGAGATCGCTGCCCCAGACCGAGGGCGCGTTGAAGGCGTAGCGGGCCACGACCTCATGCAGGAGGATGAGCAGCAGGGCAGCCAGTGCCCCGCAGCCGACCCACCCGGCTGCGGCAGCCAGGCCGTCGATCAGCCGCTGGGCCGCCCTCACAGGCGGTACCAGCCCCAGGCGTCCCAAAGGTCCTGGAAGTCGAAATGCGCCTTGGCGACGCGCTCGATCCAGGGATTGTCCGGATGCGCCGTCACCTGCCGCTGCACCCAGGCCCGGCCCTGGTCGCGGATCGCGGTCAGCACCTCGGGCTCCAGCCGGCAAATCTCGTTCGTCCGCGACAGCTGCGCCATGGCATCGAGGTCGCGCTTGCCTTGCGCATAGTAGAACTCGAACGTGGTCAGCTCGGCCGCCCGCTCGAGCGCCGTCCTGATCTCCGGGCTGAGCCCCTCCCAGCGCTCCAGCGTCATGAACACGGTGAAGTAGCCGCCCGGCAGATGCGCGCCCGGTGCCACGACGTAGGGCGCCAGCTTGTTGAAGCCGAGCTTCAGGTTGTCGGCCGGGGAGAGGAACTCGGCGGCATCGATCGTCCGCTGCTGCAGGGCGGTTGCGATCTCCGCCTGCGGCGTGGAGGTGGGCACGGCCCCGAGCTCGCGCAGGATGTCGCCGAACACGCCCAAGGCCCTGAACTTCAGCCCTTTGAAGTCGTCGAGCTTGCGGATGCAGCGGTGCGAGTGCGCGAACAGCTCGGTCGTCGCGAAGCCCACGACCAAAGGATGCAGGCCCAAGGTCGTGTGGTGGTGCTCGACCAGTAGCTGGTAGCCGCCGCCATGATACATCCAGTGGATCATGGCGTCCGAGCCCATGCCCCCGGGGTAGCTCGAGAACAGTGCCGTCGCCGGATCGCGGTTCGTCAGCAGCGGCACCGGCGCGTGCCCCAGCTCGACCAGCCCGTCCAGCACGGCATCATAGACCTGGGGCAGCGGGGCGATGACGCCCACGGGATAGGGCGTGATCACCACCTTCCCGCCCGAGAGCTCCTGGACCTTGGTCGCGAAGGCCTTGGCGATGCCCTGGAAGACCTCCGTGGTCTCCGGCACCACGGTCGTCATCCGCAGCTGGAGCTCGGCCTGTGCCGAGGCCACCCGCCCGACCGCCAGCAGGAGCACGGCCGCCAGGACGAGCATCCGCCCCACGAGCAGCATCGGCGCAGCCTCCTCGGATGGTCGGGAAAGTGTGCCCGGATCGTAGGTCGCCGGCCTGTCGGCGTAAACGGCTGCGCCCGACCCTCCCAACGCGCGCGTGGTGCTGGCGGTACCAGGGCAATCGGATGAACGCGTGTTCACGCGCCGCTGTCGGATGAGGCTTGCGAGATAGGCCGTGTTCCAGCCGGCCCGATTCCTTCGGTTCTTGAGCGAGGTGGTGGGCTTGGCATGGTGCAGCAGGTTGGCGGCCATGTGCCTGACCACGGTTATGTTCTCCGGCGCATGGGGCGCGTCCATGGGATCACCATCTGGCGGCTGACTGCTTGCTCGTAGGCTGCCACTCCCGCATTAGCCCGCCATGCGCGCCATGATGCTGCAAGGCACCTGCTCCAACGCCGGCAAGTCCCTGCTCACGGCCGGGCTCTGCCGGGCCTTCACCCTTCGCGGCCTGCGCGTCCTGCCGTTCAAGCCGCAGAACATGAGCAACAACGCCGCCGTCACCGCCGATGGCGGCGAGATCGGGCGGGCGCAGGCGCTCCAGGCGCGGGCCTGCCGCACGGAACCGCTGGCGTCGACATGAACCCGGTCCTGCTGAAGCCCGAGAGCGAGACCGGGGCGCAGGTCGTCGTGCAGGGCAGGGTGCTGACACGCTGCAGCGCCCGCGACTATCACCGCCTGAAGCCGCAGCTGATGCCGCGCGTGCTGGAGAGCTTCGCCCGGCTTGCCGCCGAGCGCCGACCTCGTCCTGGTCGAGGGTGCCGGCAGCCCGGCCGAGGTGAACCTGCGCCAGGGCGACATCGCCAACATGGGCTTCGCCTGCCGGACCGGGACGCCCGTGGCCCTGGTCGGCGACATCGAGCGCGGCGGCGTGATCGCCCAGCTCGTGGGCACGGTGGGCCTCCTCGAGCCCGAGGAGCGGGCCACGCTCGCCGGCTACATCGTGAACAAGTTCCGCGGCGATCCCCGCCTCTTCGACAGCGCCCACCCGATCATCCACGCCCGGACCGGCCTTTCCACGCTGGGCACGGTCACCTGGTGCAACGCCGCCCGCGACCTGCCCGAGGAGGACGTGCTGGGCCTGGCTGCCGCGCCGCGCCGGGGATCGGCCGTCCGCATCGCGGTGCCCCGCCTGCCGCGCATCGCCAACTTCGACGATCTCGACCCGCTCGCCGCCGAGCCCATGGTGTCCTTGCGCATCCTCGAGCCTGGCCAAGCCGTCCCGGGCGACACGGACGTCGTGCTGCTGCCCGGCAGCAAGGCGACGCTGGGCGACCTTGCGGCCCTGCGCGCGGCCGGCTGGGACATCGACGTCCTGGCCCATGTCCGTCGCGGCGGGTGGGTCGTGGGGCTCTGCGGCGGCTTCCAGATGCTGGGCCGCCAGGTCGCATGACCCGACGGGGTCGAAGGCCCGCCCGGCAGCGCCCCGGGCCTGGCTCTCCTCGACGTCACCACGGAGCTTGCCGGGGACAAGACCCTGGCCTTGTGCCACGGCGTCGAGCTCGCGTCGGGCCTGCCCGTGCGCGGCTACGAGATCCATCTCGGCCGGACCACGCGCGAGCCCGGCACCGCCGCGATGCTCATGATCGACGGCCGCCCGGATGGCGCCGTCAGCCCCGGCGGCCGGGTCATGGGCTGCTACCTGCATGGCCTTTTCGCCAGCGACGCCTTCCGCCACGCCTTCCTGGCCCGGGTCGCCGGGGGTGCGACGGGCTCGGTCGCCTACGAGGCCCAGGTCGAAGCCGCCTTGGACACGCTCGCAGCCCAGCTCGAGCGCGAGCTCGATCTCGACCGGCTGCTTCAGCTGGCGCGTCAGCCCGATGGTCTAGGATGCGATCGCCAGTAGCACGACCAGCAGCAGAAGCGCCCACCAGGCCTGCCAGGCAAGGCCGATCGCGCGCTCGATATCGTCGGGGCTGACGGCAGCCCGGCCGTCGCCCATCCAGGCATCCTCGACCTGCCGTCCGCCATAGACGCGAGGGCCCGCCAGCCGCAGGCCCAGCGCATGCGCCATCGCCGCCTCGGGCCAGCCCGCGTTCGGTGACCTGTGGATGCGGTGCGTTCGCGGCCGTTCTGCGCCAGCCTTCCTGCAGGGCAGTGAGGTCGAGCCGGTGACGCGCGGCCAGGATCAGCAGTGCTGTCAGGCGAGCGGGGACAAGGTTGAGGAGGTCGTCGAGGCGGGCGCTGGCCCAGCCGAAATGCAGGTAGCGCTCGTTCCGGTGCCCGACCATGCTGTCCAGGGTGTTGACGGCCTTGTAGGCAAGGAGGCCCGGCAGGCCTGCGATCAGGAACCAGAAGGCCGGCGCCACCACCCCATCGGACAGGTTCTCGGCCAGCAACTCGATCGCCGCCCGGCCCACGGCTGCCTGGTCCAGCCGCTCCGGGTCCCGGCCCACGATCCGCGCTACCGCCAGGCGCCCCTCCCGCAGCCCGCGCCGCAGGCCGAGGGCCACGTCCCGGACATGCTGGACGAGGCTGCGCTGGGCCAGGAGCGTGCTCGCCACCAGCGCCAGCCAGAGCCCGCCGAACGGCAGCGCCAGCAGCAGCCACTGCACTGCCGCACCGAGCGCCAGGCATGAGCCTGCGACCAGGACGAGAAGTCCGATCCCCTTCTGCCGCTGCCGCTCCGGCGGGTCCCTGCCGACGAGGAGCACACCCTCCAGCGCCGTCACCAGCCGGCCCAGCACCGCCACCGGGTGCGGTACCCGCGAGTAGAGGACGGCTGGCTCGCCGCAGACCGCGTCCACGATCAAAGCCTTAAAGAGAGTTAGGACCAGATCATATCCAGCTACCACTTGAGCATCGTTCCTCACGCCCGCCGCACTGAAGTGCCCGCCTGTTTACACTTGGCTAACACCAGTCGGCGATAGTGCATCGGCGGGCCGGCGGTCGGCTCGCGAAGGCCATTGGGGGAACGATGCATCGCGGAGTGCGCTGGCTGCTGCGCACCGTGCGTCGCCTGCTGGCTGACCAGCGGGGCAATGCAGCGATCATATTCGGCTTCTCGGTCCTGCCCCTGATGGCAGCGACCGGCCTCGCCGTCGACACGGCCCTCGCCTACAACGCGGAAAGCGCGCTGCAACGATCGCTTGACGCGGCGGGGCTGGCCGCCGGTCGCGCCATGGATACCGACAATGTCGAGAGCGACGCGCGCTCGTTCTTCGATTCGAACTTCGCGAGCGTGGCAGGCCTCGCCACCCTGACCGAGTTCGACGTCGATCCGAGTGAAGACGGCAGCCAGATCACGCTCTCGGCCACCGCAACGCTGCCGACCAACTTCATGCAGATCTTTGGCCATGATCTCATGACTGTGACGGCCCGGACCGTCGTCAATCGTGAGGTGCGCCAGATGGAGCTGGCACTGGTGCTGGATAATACCGGGTCGATGTGGGGCAGCCCCTTCGACACCATGAAGGCTGCCGCCCACGAACTCGTCAACACCATCTACGGCGAGGCGGAGACACACCCGAACCTCTATGTGGCTGTCGTCCCCTACGTCGCGACGGTCAATATCGGCAGCTCCCGTACCTCATGGCTTAAGTCGACCGACCCGGTGCGGACCGGCAATCCCTACTCGCCGTCGACCTGGAAGGGTTGCGTGATGGCCCGCACCAACGGCTACGACGAGACCGATGATCCCCCCTCCGTGAGGAAGTTCCGCAGCTTCCTCTATCCGGACTCGACCGACAATGACTGGGGCTCACCCCGCAACCCACGGACCAACGAGTCGCTGAACGCACGCAATGCCGCCTATGGACCCAATCTAGGTTGCGGCCCGACCATAACGCCGCTCGTCGCGGAGAGGACCCGGGTCCATGCGGCGTTAGACGCCATGGGCCCATGGAGCCGCGGCGGTACCCAGGGAAATCTGGGCCTGGTCTGGGGATGGGCGGTGCTCTCGCCGCGCTGGCGCGGTCTGTGGGGCGGCAACACCCCCAATGAGCTCCCGCTCGACTACAACTCCGAGCTCTCCGACAAGATCGTGGTCATGCTGACCGATGGTAATAACGAGGTCTACGACTGGCTGAACAAGTGGGATCGACAGATCGACGACTGGTGCAGCTCGGCGTCGCTGAGCACGTCGAGGTCGAGGTCGCGCTGCAGGTCGCGCCGTAGGCGGCCGTTGGCGTTCTCGACCGCGCCTTTCTGCCAGGAGGCTAAGCGTCGCAGAACCAGGTTGTCATGGCACAGGCGCTGGCGAGAAGGCCGTGCCGGGCAAAGGCGGTGTCGTTGTCGAAGGTGATGGAGCGCGCAGGCGCGGGTCGAGCCGCCGGAACACCGCCATCATGATCGCCACGGTCTCCGCGGCCGTTTGCCGGCGAGCCTGGCGGCGAGGACGAACAGGGACTTGCGCTCTTGAGGACCAGCACCCGGCGGGTCCGCTTGCAGATCAGGAGGTCGCCTTCCCAGTGCCCGGCTTCCTTCCCTCCGGACGGCCTCGGGCCGGTCGTGGCGGAGCGCTGCTCAGCGATGACGCTGCGCGGCTGCCGTGCCCGACGCCGCTCCCGCTTGGCCCGCCCATCGTCGGCAGAGCTTGAGTTCGCGATCATTCTCTTCGTCGGCGCTCGCATGAGGGCGATAGACGGCCTCAAGGGCCGGTGCGCAGCCCACGCTCCTCGCCAGTTGAGCCAGCCGGCGAACTGATCGAAGATCACATTCGTCTCGTCAGACAGTCTGACGCGACCGAATCCGGACCCGTGTCTACCCGACGTTCGACTCCATCGGCCATGGTGAGCCGCTCAACGACAGCAACGGTAACGGTCGGCGTGATCCCGGGGAGTCCTACACCGACAGCAATGGCAACGGTCAATGGGATGAGGACATGGGCGTAGCCGGCATGGGCGGGCCGGGTGACATCGTTCTCTACGAGGTCGAGTACCAGACCCGAAGCATTACAGCGCTGCTCGACCCGATCGTCGGAGAGTTCACGCACAAGGCGGCAGTTGCGGTTCGCAACGAGCCCTACTGAGCAGTGGGGCGACCATGGTGACGAGGCTCAATGCGCTTCTCAATGACCGGCGGGGGGTGTCCGCGGTCGAGTTTGCGTTCGTAGCACCCATCCTGCTTTCGGTGGCGATGGGAATGATCGAGCTCGCTCAATTCGCTTTGCTGACGATCAAGCTTCAGCACGCGAGCAGCACGCTCGCCGACCTTGCCACCCGGGACCAGACCCTGTCGGCGGCCACCCTGGACAGCCTGTTCTCGGCCGCCCGGCACATCCTGGAGCCCTTCGACATCACATCGAATGGCCGGGCAATTGTCACCGGCTTTGGCCAGCCGGCCGGACAGTCGGCGAGGATCTTTTGGCAACGCGCCGGGGCCGGCAGCTATGCTGCCGCCAGCGAACTCGGCTCGGCCGGAGGGTCGCCTGTCAAACCGGACGACCTCGTCCTGCGCGAGGGCGACACCATCGTGGCCGCCGAGGTGTACTTCCGCTACGAGCCCTGGCTGCTGGGGTTCGTGCCCGAGATGACGCTGCGCAAAGTTGCCTTTTACCGGCCGCGGTTCGGGAAGTTTTACCACCCTGCAGTAGCCCCAGCGCTCAGAACTCGATCCCGAGCTGGCCTTTGATCCCCTCGCGGAAGGGGTGTTTGACCGGCCGCATCTCGGTCACGAGGTCGGCGGCCTCGACCAGGGCTTCGGGCGCGTTGCGGCCCGTGACCACGACGTGCAGCTCCGGACGGCGCGCCGCCAGCACCTGTAGCACCTCGTCCACGGCCAGCGTGCCGTAGCGCAGGACGATGTTGAGTTCGTCCAGGACGACCAGATGCAGCTCCGGGTCCTGGAGCATCTGCTCCGCCTTGGCGAGTGCCGCACGCGCCGCCGCGATGTCGCGCTCCCGGTCCTGGCTCTCCCAGGTAAAGCCCTCGCCCATGACCGCCATGGTGACCTGGTCCGGGAAGCGCAGGAGAAACTTGCGTTCGCCGGTCTCGCGCCGGCCCTTGACGAACTGCACCACGCCAACCTTGAGCCCGTGGCCCAGCGTGCGGGCGACCATGCCCCAGGCGGCCGTGCTCTTGCCCTTGCCGGTACCGGTATGGACGATCAGGAGGCCCTTCTCGCGCGTCTTGCTGCCGTAGATCCGGTCCTTGGCCGCCTTGATCCGGGCCATCTTCGCCCGGTGCTCCTCCTCGCTGCGCTCGACCACCGGCATGATCCCTCTCCCTAGCCCGCTTCGGCAGGTGTGCGGCCCCGCAGCTCGTCCAGGAGCGGCAGGGCACTGTTCCGGCTCGGCTGCCACAGCTTGCGCCGCACGGCTTCGGCGAACCGGTCGGCGACTTCCACGAGAGCCGCCGGGTTATGCCGGACCATGAAGGCGCGGACCTTCTCGTCGCCGAGATAGGCGTCGAACAGCGCGTCGAAATGCTGGTCGCTCACCACCTGGGCCGTGGCCGCGAAGGCGAAGAGATAGTCCACGGTGGCCGCGATCTCGAACGCACCCTTGTAGCCGTGCCGCATCACGCCCGCGATCCATTTCGGGTTCGCCGCCCGCCCGCGGACGACGAGCCCGATCTCCTCCTTCAGCCGGCGCACACGCGGATGGTCGGGGCGGCTGTGGTCGTTGTGGAAGGCCTCGGGCTGGCGGCCGGAGAGCTCGCGCACCGCGGCGATCAGCCCGCCCTCGAACTGGTAGTAGTCGTCGCTGTCGAGCAGGTCGTGCTCGCGATTGTCCTGGTTGTGCAGGACCAGCTCGGTCCCGGCGAGACGCTGTCGGAGCGGCCCTTCCGCATCGTCCCCCTCGATCCCGCGCCCATAGGCGAACCCGCTCCAGGCCAGGAACGTCTCCGCCAGGTCGCCGGCCGTGCTCCAGGCACCCTCGTCGATCGGCACCTGCAGCCCCGCCCCATAGGCCCCGGGCTTGCTGCCGAAGACCCGCAAGGTGGCCCGCCGCCAGGCTTCCGCCTCGCCGAGGCCGGATGCGACCAGACGGGACGTCTCGTCGCGTGCCGCAGACCGCAGCGGATTGAGTGCCTCCGGCTCGTCCAGCCCTGCCACGGCCCGGACGGCGTCGTCGAGCAGCTCGATCTGAGCCGGGAAGGCATCGCGGAACAGGCCGGAGATGCGCAAGGTCACGTCCACCCGCGGCCGGTCCAGCACCGCGAGCGGCAGCACCTCCACGCCGGTGACCCTGCCGCTGATCCCGTCCCAGGTCGGGCGGCAGCCCATCAGCGCCAGCGCCTGGGCCAGGTCCTCGCCGCCGGTACGCATGCAGGCGGTGCCCCAGGCCGAGAGCGCCACGTGCCGGGGCCAGTCGCCATGCTCCTGCAGATAGCGCTCGACGATCATCGCCGCCGAGCGCCAGCCCAACGCCCAGGCTGCCGGAGTCGGCACGGCACGGGTGTCCACCGCATAGAAGTTGCGGCCCGTCGGCAGCACGTCGGGCCGGCCGCGCGTGGGCGCCCCGCTGGGCCCAGGCGGCACGAACCTGCCGTCCAGCCCGCGCAGGAGATTGGCGATCTCCGCCGGCCCGCACCGCGCCAGCGCGGGTCTCAGCCGGCCTTCCACCTCGTTCAGGACCGCCGCCGTCGCCGACCAGCTCTCGTCACGGGCCTCGTCGCCGGCGATGAGACGCCGCGCCAGCTGCTCCAGCCGCTCGACCGTGTCACCGGCCGTCCGCCACAGCTCCAGGCTCATGCGCTCCAGCCGCAAAGGCCTCGTTCCGGTCCAGGGCTGGGCCAGATCGGGCCCGAGCGGGTCCCAGTCACCGAGCCCGAGATCGCTTGCCAGCGCCCGCACCAGCGAGGCCGAGCCGCCATCGCCTCGCCCGCGTGGGGCCCGCGCCAGCGCCACGAGCAGATCGACCTGCTGGCTGCCCTCGGGCGAGCGGCCCAGCACGTGCAGGCCGTCCCGGATCTGCAGCTCCTTAAGCTCGCACAGATGCCCGTCCAGCCGCCGCAGCCGCTCGCTCCGGTCCGCCTCCAGGAGGTCGAGATCGGCCAGCAGCCCCAGCCTGGCGCTCGCGGCCACGATCTCGCGCTCGAGATACTCCGCCCGGCGCGGATCGAGCTCGGCCGCCAGGTGGTATTCGTCGAGCAGGCCCTCGATCTCCCGCAGCTCGCCATGCCCCTCGGCCCGGGTCAGCGGCGGGGTGAGGTGGTCGATGATCACGCCGGCCGCCCGCCGCTTGGCCTGCGTCCCCTCGCCCGGATCGTTGACGATGAAGGGATAGAGATGGGGCAGGGGGCCCAACGCCACCTCCGGCAGGCAGGCTTCGGAGAGCGCCAGCGCCTTACCCGGCAGCCATTCGAGGTTGCCGTGCTTGCCGAGATGCACCACGGCATGCACGCCCAGCACCTCGCGCAAGTGGAAGTAGAAGGCGAGGTAGCCGTGCGGCGGGACGAGGTCGGGGCTGTGGTAGGTCGCGGCCGGGTCGATCTGGTAGCCGCGCGCCGGCTGGATGCCGAGCACCACCTGCCCCAGCTCCAGGAGTGCGAGAGCGAACCCGTCGCCCTCGAGCCGAGGGTCGGCCGACGGTGCGCCCCAGCGATCGATCACCCTTTCCCGCACCGCCGGGGGCAGCGTCGCGAACCACGCCTCGTACCGCGCCAGCGGCAAGCGCACGCGCACCTCGCGGCCAGCCCACGCAGCGTTGGTCGGCCCTTCCGCCAGCGCCCGGATCAGCTCGTCCCCGTCCGCGAAGGGCTGCTCGACCCGGTAGCCGGCCTCGCCCAGCGCCCGCAGCACCTCGACCGCACTGGCCGGCGTGTCGAGCCCGACGCCGTTGCCGATCCTGCCGTCGCGGGTCGGATAGTTGGCGAGCAGGACGGCCACCCGCCGCTCGGCGGCCGGCGTCCGGCGCAGCCGCGCCCAGGCCGCGGCGAGCTGCGCCGTGAAGGCGACGCGGTCCGGCACCGGGCGATGCACCACGCGCCAGCTCTGGGTGAGCGGGTCGTAGTCGGCCGGCGCCTTGAACGAGATCGCCCGCGCCAGGATGCGCCCGTCGACCTCGGGCAGGGCCACGTTCATGGCCAGGTCCCGAGGCCCCAGCCCGCGGCTGCTCTGCCGCCACTGCTCCTCCTCCATTCCGGCCAGCACCACCTGGAGCACGGGGCAGTCGCTGCCGGCCAACGGCCCCCTGGCCGTCTCTCCGCCCGGCACCGACAGGGCGAAGCCGGTCGTGCTCAGGATCACGTCCGGCCGGATCGTCGCCAGAACCTCCTGGACCAGTGCTGCTGCGGCCGGCTCCTTGAGGCTGGTGACGCCCATCGCCAGGGCATCCAGCCCTTCCTCATGCAGCGCTTCCAGGAGTGCGTCGACCGGTGCCAGATCGCCGCTCTGCAGGAGGGCGCGATAGAACAGGACAGCCGCGACCGGCCGTCCCGACCAGCCCGCAAGCACCTCGGCCAGGGTCGGCGTCGGCCGGCCCGGCAAATAGAGCGATGCAGGTGGAAGTGGCCGCGGCTCTGGCCAGCCATGGTCATGCCCGACAAGGCTGGCCGCGAACCGCAGCAGCCCTTCGGCATTGCCGATCCCGCCATGGACCAGATAGGCCCACAGCCGCCGCCAGTCGGCCTCGGCCAGCGTCGAGAGGCCCGTGAGCTCCGGGTCCTCGCGCGCATCGCCCGGCAAGGCCGCCAGCCCGATGCCGCGCTCCCGGCAGAAGGCCGCCAGCCGCTCGATGCCGTAGGTCCAGTAGCCGCGCCCGCCCAGCACGCGCGCGACCACGATGCGGGCGCTGCTGACCACCCGCTCGAGATGGAGGTCGACCGAGAGCGGGTGTCCCAGCCGCTGCAGGTTGGCGAGGCGCAGGCTGGGGAAGCTCTCCGGCAGCCGGGCGCGTGCCGCGGCGAGGCAGGCGAGCTCGGTGTCGGCGGCCGAGAGGATGACGATGTCGCCGGCGGTCTGGCCGAGATCGACCGCCTGCTCGATGTCCTCAGGCCCCGCCGCGATCGTGCTCAGGAGATGCATGCCGGCCGCTCAGGCGCGCTTGAGATGGAGCGGCAGGCCCGCCACCATGAAGACCGCCTCCTGGGCCGCGGCCGCGAGCCGCTGGTGCAGCCGCCCGGCCTCGTCCACGAACCGGCGCGAGAGCCCGTCCATCGGCACCACTCCCAGCCCGACCTCGTTCGAGACCAGCACGGCAGGGCCTGCCAGCTCTACGAGCGCCTCGAGCAGCCGGTCCGCCTCGCGGCCGGGATCGCGTCCCGCCAGCAGCACGTTGGTGAGCCAGAGGGTCAGACAGTCGACCAGCACCGCCCGGCCGGCACCGGCATGGTCGCCGAGTGCTACCGCCAGCTCCAGCGGCTCCTCGACCAGCCGCCAGCCGGCCCCCCGGCGCTGCCGGTGACGCTCGATCCGCTCTGCCATCTCGCCGTCCAGCGCCTCCGCGGTCGCGATGTAGACGGGCTTCAGCCCCGAGCCCAGCACCAGCGCTTCCGCGAAGGCGCTCTTGCCCGAGCGGGCGCCGCCAAGGACGAGGGTGAGCGGTGGCAGCGCAGCGATGACGGCACCTCCAAAGTGCCCGCCCGGCACTGCCAGCAGCATTTGCCTGCGTCAATCCGCAAACAGGGACGCTCTGGTTTGGCGGTGGCGGAGGATCAGCTTACCTCGGAACAACAGGTCCAGCGGTGGGGAAGGCATGGATCCGCATCTCATGTCCCAGCTCACGGCGCTCGCGAGCGTCGTGATGATCGACATCGTGCTCGCCGGCGACAACGCGGTCGTGGTGGGCACGGCCGCCGCCGGCCTGCCGCCCAAGCAGCAGCGCCAGGTGATCATGATCGGCTCGGGCTTGGCGCTCGTGGCCCGGATCCTGTTCGCGCTGGTGGCGGTCCAGCTCCTGGCCATCATCGGCCTGCTGCTTGCCGGCGGCCTTCTCCTCCTCTGGGTCGCCTGGAAGATGTGGCGCGAGCTGCGCCACCATGGGCACGAGGTCGAGGATGCCGAGGCCGAGGCCAAGAAGCGCGGCACGCCCAAGACCTTCCGCTCCGCGATCACGCAGGTGGCCGTGGCCGACATCTCGATGTCGCTCGACAACGTCCTGGCCGTGGCCGGTGCCGCCCGCGACCACCCCTACATCATGATCTTCGGCCTCGCCTTCTCGATCGCGCTGATGGCCGTGGCCGCCGGCTTCATCGCCCGCCTGATCGACCGCTACCGCTGGGTCGCCTATATCGGCCTCGCCATCATCCTCGTCGTCGCCGTCCGCATGATCTGGGAGGGCGCGCACGAGGTGTTCGTGGCGATCGAGAACGGCGTGCCGCCGGCGGGAGCTCCAGCGCCGGCGCAGTAGAACTGTTGACAGGGCCGCTCGCGGGCTGAGACCGCGGGCGGTTCTAAACCGTGACCAGTTCGAGACCGATAGTTTTGGTTGCCGGTTGGGGTAGGATGGGACAGCTCAGTAGTGCCAGGAGGTGTCCTGTTCCGTCATGTTGTTGGTTGAGCATGCCCGCTGGGGTCAGACGCCCGAGGATCTGCGCCGGCTAGCGGTGAGCGCGCCGCACCGGCGCACCCGTGAACGCTTCTTGGCCCTCTACGACATCGTGCAAGGGAGCCGTGGCGCCACCTGCATCGCCCTGCGCGCGGGCCGCCATCCACAGACCGTGATGGGTTGGTTGCACACCTACAATGTGCACGGCCCTGACGCTCTGGTTTACCGCCGCACCGGCGGTCGTCCCCCCTTTGTCCCCGCATCGAGGCTGGCCTTGGCGAAGCCATCCGCGCCGCCCAGCGCACCGCGGCCGCCCCGCTTGTAGCCGGCGCCGAGCCGGCCCCCCGCTGGACGCTCAAGCGCCTGGTCGCCTGGGTGCGTGAGCGGTTCGGCCGGATCTGCTGCCGCGAGACGATCCGGGCGGCTCTGCACCGTCTCGATCTGAGCTGGAAGAAGGCCAAGAAGCTGCTCGGCCGGGCCGACCCGGTGCGGCGGCAGGCGTTCGTCGAGCAGCTGCAAAGCGTGCTGGCCGCGGCCCAGCGTGACCAGCACCTTCTCGTCTACCTGGATGAGGCCCACATCCACCAGGATGCCGACCTCGGCTATGGCTGGGCCGCACGCGGCCAGCGGCTGTGGGTGGCCTCCAGCTCGCCGGGTCTCTCGGCCAAGGTCTCGTTCTACGGCCTCTACCTCTACAACGAAGCGCAGGTGCGGCTGTGGCCCTACCCGCGCGCCAACGGCGCGCACACCATCGACGTGCTGCGTCGGCTGCGCGACGAGCACCCGGACCGGGCGCTGGTCGTGCTGTGGGACGGCGCATCATACCACCGGGCCGGCGCGGTGCGGGACGCGGCGGCGACGCTGAACATCGAGCTGATGCCGCTGCCGGGCTACAGCCCCGACCTGATGCCGGTCGAGGCGCTGTGGCGCTGGCTGCGCGAGGACGTGACCTACCATCACTGCCATCCCAGCCGGGACGACCTCACCCGTCGCATCGCCGCCTTCCAGGCCCGCGTCAATCAACAGCCCTTCGTCCTCGCCGACCGCCTCTGGGTCAAAGACCAGCTCGATCCCGAGGAGGAGAAACTCAGGTTCTCAAACTAGACGCGGTTTGCTGGCGGAGCCGAGCTCGACGGTGGCCGCTCATCGGTGCGGCCAAGGCATCAGCAGGGCGCGTAGTCTGCGGAACGTCGCTTGATAGGGATGTAGGAGGTAGCTCTGCCCAACTATGGCGACGCTCGGTCGTAGAGCGGCTCGCCTCGAGTGCCCGACCGTAGAGGTTGGCGAGATTGTGGAGCCACTTGGCGAGTTCGGGATGTTGGAGCCAAGGGTCTTCTCGCCGATAACAATAGCGCGCAGGTAGTTGCCTCGGCCTCGCGTAGCGGCCGGTATCCTGGTACAGGCCGGCAAGGTTGTTGAGGTCGGTAGCAAGACCCGGATCCCGGCCCTCCGGCCATTTCATCGATCGCTATGGCACGCTGGTAAAGCGGTTCTGCTTCAGAGTGCCGGTCCCAGTCGTGATAGAGAGTAGCTAGGTTGTTCAGATCGATCGCGAGATCAGGGTGCTCGGGGCCGAGTACCTGCTCGTCGATCTCCAGGCCCGCTGGAAGAGCGGCTCGGCGAGCGTATATCGGCCGGTGGCCTGGTAGAGGTTGGCGAGATTGTTCGAGCCGGGTTGCGAGGTCGGGGTGTCGGGCCCGAGGGTCCTCTCGCCGATGCGAGGCGCGCTGGTAGAGCGGCTCGGCCTCGGCGAAATAGCCCGATTCTTGGCAGGCGATGGCAAGATTGTTGAGCCGAATAGCTAGGTCGGGGTGCTCGGGTCCGAGCGTCCCTTCTCCTATCGCGATGGCTCGTCGGAAGAGAGGTTCGGCCTCGGCCCAGGCGGCAAGAGCATTGAAGTACGTACCCGAGTTATTCAGTAGCGCCCCGAGAGCTAGTGGCACCATCCCAAGCCGCTCGGCGTGAGCCGTACTGGCGAGCACGTGCGGCAGCAAGGTGCGCGATTCGCGGCCAGAGCGTGTGCTCCCATGACGGCCCCGGCCAAGCCGCCTCGAGGAGCTGGATCGTCGCCTCCACCCGGGCTCCGGCGCTCGCTTCATCCAGCCCGTCGCGGGTGACGGCCTGGACAAGGCGGTGGACGGTGAGCGTGGTCGGGTCGGCCCGGAGCAGCGAGAAGCGGGCGAGGGCGCCCACGGCCTCGTCCCGCTCCGCGGGCTCGCGCAGGCCCTCCGGGAGCAGCTCGGGCGCCGCGTCGAAGAGGTCGCGCGGCACGGCATCCGGCTGCCAGGAACGCGAGCAGCTCCAGGAGCGGCCGTGCCGCCGGGCAGCGCCGCTCGGCCGCCTCGATCGAGGCCTGCCAGACGGTGGCGACGCTGCGCGAGTAGTCGGCATCTTCCGGCAGGCCGCGCGCCAGCACCGTTCTGGCCGAATCGGCCAAGCGCCGACGATAGGTGGGGATGTCGACGGCAAGCTCGTCCATGTAGGCGCGGGCCTGGGCAAGCGCGAGCGGAAGGAAGCCCAGCTCCTCGGCCAGGGCCTTGGCCTCGGCTGCGGACTGTGGCTATCCGCGGACCCGTCCGTGAGAAGCTCGATCGCATCCTCCTCCGCGAGCAGGTCGAGCTCGAGCGGCTGGGCCGTGCCGCGCCAGTGGCGCTCGCGCGAGGTGATCAGCACGTGCCCCTTGCCCTTGGGCAGGTAAGGCCGCAGGGCGGCCGGCCCCGGCGCATTGTCGAACACGAGCAGGAAGCGCTCGCGGCTCTCAAGCTGCTCGCGGATGGCCGCGATCAGGGCCGCCTGGTCCGAGCTGCCGGGATCGAGCCCCAGCGCCGGGGCCAGCGCCACATAGCCGGCCGCCAGCCCCGCCGGCTCCTCGGCGGCGATCCAGTGCACCAGCCCGTACTCGCCCCGATGCTTGTGGGCATAGGCCAGCGCAAGCTGCGTCTTCCCGATCCCGCCCAGCCCGGTGATCGCATGCGGGGTGATGGCACTCCGCCCGCCATTCTCAAGCTGCCGCCGCAGCTTCTCCAGCTCGTCCGACCGCCCGGTGAAGTTCCAGACCAGCTCGGGCAGCCGGCCCGGCGACCCGACCGGCTTTGCCGCGGCAGCCTTGCGCGCGCCGATCTCGCGGGCGATGGCCTCGACCTTCTCGGCGATGATCGCGAGTGGCCGGTTGATGTTCGGCCAGTCGACCAGCGGGACCAGCTTCTCGTTCTCGTCCTTGGGCACGATCTCCAGGATGCGGAACGGCATGCCCCTCCAGTTGCCATGATCCGCCAGGATGGGGACGATCCGCGCGGCACCGTCCTTGTGCCGGTCCATCGCGCGCGTGACCTCGACGCTCGTGCAGTAGGCCGAGGCGAGAAAGGCCGGCGTGACGACGAGGACGACGATGTCGGCCTCATCGAGTTGCCGCTTCAGCTCCGGGTCCCACTCCTGCCCAGGCCGGAGCTTGCTGTCGTCGTAGACGTGAACGGCACCCACGTTCTGAACGCTGAGCAGGTGCCGCCTGACCGGCTCCAGCCAGCGCTTTCGATCGTCATGCGCGTAGGAAATGAAGAGCTTGACCGGAATCATGGGCCAGTCCTGGTGCCATGCTTCCGTCTATGCCGTCCCGCAGGTTTGAACCAGCTCTTATGGTCTACCCCACGTAAATCCCGGCCGCCTGCACCTCTCTCCCGACCTGCGGCGCGAACTTCTCGAAGTTCTTCTCGAAGCGTTGCGCCACCTCGCGCGCGGCCTCGTCGTAGCGCTTGCTGTCGCTCCACGTGCCGCGCGGGTCGAGAAGGCCGGAGTCCACCTCCGGGCAGCCCACGGGCATGCGCAGGCCGAACTGGGGGTGGACGCGCATCTCGCCCTGCTCCAGGCGGCCGTCGAGGGCGGCGTGGAGGAGGGCGCGGGTGGCGCCCAGCGGCATGCGCCGGCCGACGCCGTAGCCGCCGCCGGTCCAGCCGGTGTTGATGAGCCAGCAGCGCGCCTTGTGGCGCTCGATCAGCTGGCCCAGGAGCTGGGCGTAGGTGCTGGGGTGGCGCGGCATGAAGGGGGCGCCGAAGCAGGTGGAGAAGGTGGCCTGGGGCTCGGTGACGCCGCGCTCGGTGCCGGCGACGCGGGCGGTGTAGCCGGAGAGGAAGTGGTACATGGCCTGCTCGGGGCTGAGCAGGCTGACCGGGGGCAGGACGCCGAAGGCGTCGGCCGTCAGCATGACGATGTTGCTGGGGTGGCCGGCCCGGCCGGTGGTGCTGGCGTTGGGGACGAAGTCGAGCGGGTAGGAGCTGCGCGTGTTCTCCGTGCGCTCGTCGTTGTTGAAGTCGGGCTCGTGGGTCTCGGGGTCGAGGGCCACGTTCTCGAGGATGGTGCCGAAGCGGTTGGAGGCGGCCCAGATCTCGGGCTCGCCTTGCGGGTCGAGGCGGATCACCTTGGCGTAGCAGCCGCCCTCGAAGTTGAAGACGCCGTTCTCGCCCCAGCCATGCTCGTCGTCGCCGATCAGCGTGCGGGTGGAATCGGCCGAAAGGGTGGTCTTGCCGGTGCCGGAGAGGCCGAAGAAGACGGCGACCCGGCCCGCCTCGTCGACATTGGCCGAGCAGTGCATCGGCATCACGCCGCGGTCGGGCAGAAGATAGTTGAGGACGGTGAAGATCGACTTCTTGATCTCGCCCGCGTAAGCCGTGCCGCCGATCAGGACCATGCGGTTGGCGAGGTCGAGGGCGATCACGGTGGCCGAGGCCGTGCCCTCCAGAGCGGGGCGGGCGTGGAAGCTCGGGAGCTGGAGGACGGTCCAGTCGGGCTCGAAGCCGGCGAGCTGATCGCGTGGCGGGCGGATGAACATGTTGCGGGCGAAGAGGCTGTGCCAGGCCTGCTCGGTGATCACGCGCACGTTCAGCCGGTGGGCGGGGTCGGCGCCGGCGTGCAGGTCCTGGACGAAGAGCGTGCGGCTCTGCATGTGGCCGAAGGCGCGATGCAGGATGCGCATGAAGTTCTGAGGCTCAAGCGGCTTGTTGGCGGTGCCCCAGTCGATCCGGTCCTCGTGCGCCTCCTGGCGGACGATGTACTTGTCCCCCGGCGAGCGGCCGGTGAAGCGGCCGGTCTCGGCCACCAGAGCACCTGTGGCCGAGAGGCGGGCCTCGCCCCGCCGCAGCGCCTCGCCGACCAGCCGGGCCGGCGACAGGTTCCGGTGCACCTGCTCGGGCGAGAGGCTCGACAGGAAGCCGCCGTTCGCGTTCTCAGGCCGTACGATGGTCACCCTCTACCCCCGTTTCGTTGCCATGGATGCGGCACGGGCTCAGGCCGCTTCCGCTCGTTGCCGTGCTGCCTTCACCAGTCGGACAAGCTCCTGCCGGGCACCTTCCGCATCGCGAACCGGCCGGTCGAACGCAAGCCGCGCCACCTGGCCTTCCCGGCGCAGGTCGGCTCCTTCGGGATCGACGCCGGTGAGCCGCCAGCCCTCGCCCGTACGCCCGAGCAGGCGGGTGGCATAGAGCTCGACCGCGTCGGCATGGTCCTCGTTCATGTGCTGCACGATCCGGGCCTCGGCCTCCGCCAGCGCCGCAGCATCGCCGGTGACGAACCGCACCTCCCCCGCCGGGATCCAGTGGATGCGGCCGAAGCCGGCCACAAGGTGCGCCCGCTCGATCTCCAGCCGGTAAAGGTTGAAATCGCCGAACCCGGCATATCCCGCTGCGTCGGGATGGCGGGCGACATAGCGGGCGAGCAGGCGCTCGTCGCTCACCGGCTCGATCCGACCCTGGACGGTGGCGCGCTCGGCCGCGAGCGGCACCGCCCGGCCCTCCGTGCCGTCGAACAGGAGCGAGGCGCGGGCGTCGGCCTTCAGGTTCCTGGTGTGGTCGGCAAGGTCGGAGAGCAGCAGGAGCGGCGAGGCATCGTGGTCCAGCGCCACCATCACCAGCGACACGTAGGGTGCCCCGCCCTCGGCCTCGAGCGTGCCCAGCGCCGCACGCGGCAGGCCTCGCATCAGGCCGCGGACGAGGCTGCCGGCCTGCTCGCGGGATAGAGTGGTCATGGCTGCGTAGTGTCGCCCGGCGACAGTGGCGTCAAGTGTTGGCACAGGGTGTTGGCCGGGCGCACACCTGCCGCCCGGTAGCCTCCCTTGCCAGGAACAGGTCCGGCTACCATAGGCTCCGTAGGATCAGCCATCACGGGCGGAAGAGCCGATGTCAGCGCTTGCGGCGGCAGCAGGGCCAGCCGCGATCCACACCTTTTTACAGCCGCCGCCCTACGATGAGCTGACCGAGGTCGAGCCTGGCATCTGGTGGCTTCGCCTGCGGCTGCCCTTCGCGCTCGACCACGTGAACGTCTGGCTGCTGGAGGACGGGGACGGCTGGACCCTGATCGACACCGGGGTCAGCGACACGGCGACGCGTGCCGTCTGGGAGCGGGTCCTGACCCGGCTGCCCATCGCCCGGATCCTGATCACCCACTTCCACCCCGACCATTTCGGCCTGGCCGGCTGGCTCAGGGACCGCACCGGCGCCCCGGTGCTGATGAGCCGCACCGAGTGGCTGACCGGCCGCCTGCTCTCGCTCGACCAGACCGACGAGGCGCTCGACGTTGCCGACGCCCACTACCGCCTCGCCGCGATGCCGGAGGAGGTGAGCGCCGCCCAGCGCGCCCGTGGCCACGCCTACAGCCGGCGCGTACCCACGACCCCGCCCATGTTCCAGTCGCTGGAGGCCGGTCACGAGCTCACGCTGGCCGGCAGCCGCTGGCGCGTCATCATCGGCCAGGGCCACGCACCCGAGCAGGTGACGCTCTACTCCCCCGAGCGCCGCCTGCTGATCGCCGCCGACCAGATCCTGCCGCGCATCTCGCCCGTGATCGGCGTCTGGTCCACCGCCCCCGACCGCGACCCGCTGGGCGAGTTCCTGACCTCGCTCCACCAGTACCGCGACCTGCCCGAGGACACGCGCGTCCTCCCCTCCCACGACGCCCCCTTCACCGGCCTGCACGCACGCCTGACCAGCCTCGCCGCGCACCATGACGACCGCCTGGCGCGCGCCCTCGATGCCTGCCGGACGCCGGCTACGGGGGTCGAGATTCTCCGCGCGCTCTTCCCCAAGCGCTACGACCCGCACCAGATGGGCTTCGCGCTCGCCGAGACGCTGGCGCACGTGAACCACCTGTGGCGGCGGGGTGAGGTCGAGCGGTGGACGGACGGGGAGGGGCGGTGGCGGTTCGGGCGGCGGTAACCCTGAGCGCTGACCAGTCCGCGGCCAAGCCTTCGAGACCGGAATCGCCGGTCGACGTGCCGGAACTCGGCGAAAGCGGGTTCGCACGATGGACCAGCGTCAGTCCCGATGATCGAGGAAAATCTGATACGCGGGTTGGCTACCGCAGGACTCTGTTCCATCTTGGGGCTGCCTCGGTCTAGGAGCGGACGTTTGTGACCTGTCCCATAGTGGTGCGCGAGGGTTCCCCTCCGTGCGCCGCCCCCGGCCATGCGCGATCCTGTTCAGATGTGGATGCTGCCGTTCTCCTTGCTGATGGTCTTGGTCGATGATCGGCTCAGGCGGCAGCCTCCTTGGGCTGGACCTGGCATGCGATCGCCCAGGCGAAGGCCGCCATCTCGCGGGCGACCGCGGTCGTGACCACGTTGACGTTCTTGCCGGCAGCCACAAGCCGCCGGAAGCGGGCGCAGAGCCGGAGCTGAGCGTTCCAGGCGATTGCCCGCACCGCTTCCGGCACCTGATCAATGCGGGCCTGGATTGGGCTCGTCACCAGGGCCGGGAAGAGGTAGCTCCAGGCTCGCTCGACCAGCACCCGCCGCGCTCGGCCGTTCCCGGCTTTGGTAATGCCGCCACGCTCGACCTTGGCGCCGCTCGAATGCTCGGATGGCACCAGACCAGCAAGCCATGAGCTGCCGGGGGGTGGTGAAGCGGCGGAAGTCCCCGACCTCGGCCACCAGCACCACGGCGGACAGGAACGCGACGCCGCGCATCGCCTGCAGGGCGGTGACCACGGCGCCATCAACCAGTCAGGCAACAGCTCCCTGATCTGCTGGCCCAGACGCTCGAGACGGCGCTCGGCCTCTTCGATCGTATCGATCTGCTCGTGCAGCACGATCTGCTGGGCGGGATGGGCGAAGCGGAGCACGGCCAGCCAGCGCCGGTGCGCCGGCGACCAGGTCTTGCGGCCGATGAACACCCGACTCGTGGCGCAAGAGGAAGCCCTGGAGCTGCTGCCTGCGCGCGGCGCACCGCCTCCATGGCAGCCGTGCGCGCCCGGACCAGGTCGCGCATCGCCTCATGTGTCGGATCGGGCACCCACACGGCGGTCAGCGTGCCCGTGACGACGTTGCACCAGTTGCTGGGTAGGGAGGCCAAACGGCTCTGGCGGGAGCGGTGGCGGCTGGACGCGGAAGATGACGTTTACCTCGTCGCGGTCGATCTCGAGCCGTCGGACCAGGATCCGGACCGATCCGCGCTTCTGCTGCCGGTCGAGCTGATCGAGCTTCTGCTCGATCCGCGCAGCGAAAGCCTCGAGCAGCCGATGATCAGCAATAGCTGCGAGCCCAGCCTCGTCCGCTCGACGAGCCCGCGCCGTTGCTCCTCCAAGCTCGCTAGGCGTTGCCGGAGCGCGGCGACACGCGGCTCGAACTCGGCCCTCTCGATCAGACCTCAGCATAGCTGTCGATCAGCCGGCCGATCGCGCCGCAGCCTTTGCAGCTGGGCCTCGACAGCCGCCAGGTTCTGCGCCTCGAGGCCGCTCTCTCCGCCGCGGCGGAGGCGCCGCTCGTGTTCCGCCGCGATCCGGAACGGATCGCGGAGCAGCCGCTCCACTCGCTCGAGACGGTCGCCTGGAGGAGAACGGACGGACTTGAGTGTTGTCGCACATCCGTTGCCCAAGAAGCGGTGGCGGTCGGAGCGCGAGCAGCGGTAGTACGCGTAGCCGCGAGGCTTGCTGGTCGCTGAGTGACTGCGGCCGGGCCGCTCGTGGCACCCGTACCCGCAGCGCCGGCAGACCACGAGGCACTGCAGCAGGTACTGCTCGCCACCTAAGCGCTGGCGGCTGCGGCGCCGGTTCTCCGCGAGCTGCTCCTGAACGGCCGCGAACAGGACGGGATCGACGACGGCCGGCACCGGGACGTCGATGCACTCGGTCGGGTCGACGGCGTAGCCGGCGGCACCGCGCCGCGGTTGGCCGCAGCTGCCGCGGGTCGGCTGTAGCCGTGGTCGGAGTGGCCCCGCCTGCGTCTTGCCGAACGCTGCTCGGCCGGCGTAGGCCGGGTTCTGAGCACGCGCACACGGTACCGCGCTGCAAGCGACCTGGCGCGTGTGCGGTGGCCGGCCTGCGCAGGCGGCGGCAGACCTCGCCGATGCTGACGCGGTCGAGGCCGAGCCACTCGAACATCTGCCGGACCACCGCCGCCTCGTCCTCGATGACCTCGTAGCGGGCGACACCGCCACCATGCCGCTTGTCGATGTAGCGGTAGCTGTAGGGCGCAATCGACAGCACGCTGACCGCGCCGCGGCGTGCGGCGTGGCGCTTGCCGCGACGGATACGCTCGAGGATCTGGGCCCGCTCGTACTCGGCCACCTTACCCTGGACTGCAAGAGCATGTAGTCTCGGCGACAGGCAGAGCGGGCGATTGAGGAACACGATCTCGGCACCGCCACGGCGGAGCTGGTCGAGCAGAGCACCTGGTACGCGTAGCGGCGCGCCAGGCGATCGGGCGCGTAGACGTACACCCGGTCGAGAGTGCCGGTGGCGACGAGATCGCGCAGCCGCTCGAGCCCCGGGCGGACGAGCGTGGCGCCGCTGTAGCCCTCGTCGACAAAGCGGCAGGCGGGATCGAGGCGGGCGCCGTCCTGCGCCAAGCGCGCCTGCAGGGCCGCGAGCTGGCTCGCGACGGTGCCGCCCTCCACCTGCTGATCGGACGAGACGCGAGCGTAGATGGCGACGCGCATGGACGTCATGGCCGTCCCCTCCTCACGGCAGTGTCGGCGATAGGGGCTTCCGGCATGGCATGGTCGGAGGCGCATACGGGTGCCAAACGGCGCACGATGGTGGGCGCCAGCCGTTCGAAAGCGTCGGCCAGGAGCTGCCCGCCGAGCCGGTCGGCCTCATAGCTGACCCGCACGGCCAGGACCGGCCGCTTCGCCTCGCACCGCCTCATCGGGACCTCCACGGTTCGGTGACCCTTTGGGCGGCCGATACCGCTTCAACGCCGGAGGCGGCGATCCGCCACGAGGGCGATCCCTCAGGCGTGGACGTGGGATGGACGCTGACAGCTCAACCCTGAGCGGTGCAACGTCGTCACGAGCGTAAGCTCGCCGGCACGATGCAGCCGGGCCAGCGCGACCGCATCGCGGCGGTTGGTCTTCACCCGGTCGCCGGGCCGTCGGCCGTGGCGGACGATCTTGGTGCAAGAGCTCGTCACGGGACGCCTCGGCGAACTAGAATGTCTAGAGCGATAATCTGGACCAACGAGCCTGGGCCGACAAGCAGCTTACGACATCCCCACGCCCGACCGCCCCCGGTCAAGCATCCGGCACAGGATCACCACCGGCACCAGCCCCACTGCTACGATGACCAGCGACGGCAACGCCGCCGCGTCCAGCCGCTCCGTGGTCGCCATCTGGAAGGCCTCGACCGCCAGGGTGTCGAAGTTGAAGGGGCGGAGGATCATCGTGGCCGGGAGCTCCTTCATCGTTTCCACGAAGGCGAGGAGGAGGGCCGAGAACAGGCTGGCGCGCAGGAGCGGGAGGCGGAGGCGGCGGAGCAGGGCGAAGGGGCGGCAGCCCAGGATGCGGGCCGCGTCCTCGAGCTGGGGCGTGATCTTGGCGAGGCCGGCGTCGAGCGGGTTGTAGGCGACGGCGAAGAAGCGGACGAGGTAGCCGTAGATGAGGGCCACCAGCGTGCCGCCGAGGAAAAGGCCAGGGGCGGCGCCGAGCAGGCGTTCGCC
Organism: uncultured Alphaproteobacteria bacterium; assembly: GCA_963830775.1. Taxonomy (GTDB): domain Bacteria; phylum Pseudomonadota; class Alphaproteobacteria; order Geminicoccales; family Geminicoccaceae; genus CAWHNT01. The sequence continues at coordinate 65,594 of CAWHNT010000047.1, forward strand.
GGCAGTGGCGAGCAGGCCGTCGACGCTGCCCAGCGTGACCAGGATGCCGACGCCGATCACGGCCCCGGGAACCGCATAGCCCAGGCTGGCGGCGCGCAGCAGGTGGCGGGTGAGGGGCGCGTCGCGCTTGGTGCCGAGGAGGGCGGCGAGGGCTGTGGCCACGATCACGACGCTGGCGAGGGCGCCGATCAGGGCGGTGTTGACCATCAGCTGGAGCAGGCGGCCGGCGCTGATCTCGTAGGCGGCCTGCGAGGCCATCCAGAAGAGTGCCAGGGCCGGCAGGACGAACCCGGCAAGCAGCGGCAGCGAGCAGGCGAGCGTCACGGCCCAGCCCTTGGGGCCGCGCAGCTCGACATGCTGCTTCTTGAAGATGTGGGTGGTGTTGTGGCTGAACTCGGCGGCACCCCGGGTCAGCCGCTCGGCCGCGAGCACCAGCATGACCAGGCCCAGGAGGCACAAGGCGAGCTGGGCCGAGGCGGCAGGGCTGCCCAGCGCGTACCAGGCGCGGTAGATGCCGGTGACGAAGGTGCGGACCTCGAAGTAGGCGACGGTGCCGAAATCGGCCAGCGTCTCCATGACGACGAAGGCCAGGCCTGCGGCTATCGCCGGCCGGGCCAGGGGCAGGCCGACGCGGCGGAAGGATTCGAAGGCCGAGCAGCCCAGCGTGCGGCTGACCTCGAGGGCGCAGATCGACTGCTCGAGGAAGGCGGCACGGGCGAGTACATAGACGTAGGGGTAGAGCACGGAGGCGAGCACGAAGATCGCCCCGCCCAGCGAGTGCACGTTGGGGAACCAGTAGTCGCGCCAGCCCCAGCCGGTAGTGGAGCGTATGGCGGACTGGATCGGGCCGGTGACGCCCAGCACGTCGGTGTAGGCATAGGCCAGGACATAGGCCGGCATCGCCAGCGGCAGCACCAGCGCCCAGTTGAGGAAGCGCCGGCCCGGGAAGCGGTACATGGTGACGAGCCAGGCGGCACCCGTCCCCATGCCGAACGCGAGGGCGGCCACGCCCAGGCAGAGCAGGACGGTGTTGCGCACATACTCGGCCAGCACCGTCCGGGCGAGATGCGCCCAAAGCCCGTCCGTGGGCTCGCCGACGAAGCTCAAGAGGGCCAGCAGCGGGGCTGCCACCACCAGCACGAGGAGGGCGGCACCCAGCGTCCCGCGCGGCGCCGACCCCAGCCGGGATGCCGCCCGCGAGGTCGGCGACGGGTCGGCCAGATGGCCGGGCGAGGGGAGAGGCGAGACGGCCATCGCGGTGGCGGGCGCAGAATCCGTGAAGCTAATCGCAGGCGGCGGCGCAGGCCGCCGGAACGCTTCTCTCTAGCGGCCGCGGCAGCATCGTAAAGCGGCGGCGGATTTCCCTGGAATGAATGTAATCGCGGCACGACGGTTGCTGCCGTGCAGCCGCAGCCCCATAGTGGCACCGGGATCGTGGGAGCGGACCGATGCGGCGACATCATGACATGGGCGGGCTGCCCGCCGGTGCCATCGACCGTGCCGAGCACGAGCTCGCACCTTGGGAAAAGAAGGTCGACGCCACCCTGCGGCTGCTGCTGGCCAAGCGCATCATGACCCTGGACGAGCTGCGCCGCGGGGTCGAGGAGCTGGGCCCCGGCGTCTATGACGAGCTCAGCTACTTCGAGCGCTGGATCGCCTCGATCAGCAACAACCTGCTGGAGAAGGGCGTCCTCGAGGTGCAGGAGCTGGGCGAAGCGATGGAGCGGGCGCAGCGGCGCCACGCCGAGGCGGCAGCACAATGAGCGCGCGCTTCGCCCCCGGCGACCGGGTCCGGGTCAAGCGCCTGTTTCCGCCCGGGCATTGCCGCACCCCCTTCTACACGAGGGGGCAGGTCGGCACCGTGCTCGGGATCGCCGACCGCCAGCCCAGCCCCGAGGCGCTGGCCTATGGCCGCGACGGCCTGCCGGCGCAGCCGGTCTACCGGGTGAGCTTCCCGCAGGTGGCGCTGTGGCCGGACTATGACGGTCCCGCCGACGACACCACCGTCGTCGACCTCTTCGAGCCCTGGCTCGAGCCCGAGACATCCCGATGAGCCACGACCACCACCATCACGAGCACGATCACCCGCACCCGAGGCAGGCCGACGTCGAGGACGCGCCGCTCACCCACTACATGGCGCTGACGGACGCCGTTCTCGACCTGCTGGTGGCCAAGGGCGTGGTCACCGCCGGCGAGGTGCGCCGGGCGCTGGAGCTGGTCGACGCGGCGAGCCCGGCCGCCGGTGCGCGCATGATCGCCAGGGCCTGGGTGGACCCGGCCTACAAGGAGCGCCTGCTCGCCGATGCCAATGCCGCTGCGGGCGAGCTCGGCATCGATGGCGGGATCATCCCGGTCCGTGCGGTCGAGAGCACGCCCACTGTCCACAACCTGATCGTCTGCACCCTCTGCTCCTGCTACCCGCGCTTCATGCTGGGTGCTGCGCCCGACTGGTACAAGGCCCGCGCCTACCGCTCCCGTGCGGTCCGCGAGCCGCGCGCCGTCCTGCGCGAGTTCGGGCTGGATCTGCCCGACAACGTCCGGGTCGAGGTCCACGACAGCACGGCCGAGCTGCGCTACATGGTCCTGCCGGTGCGGCCCACCGGCACGGAGGGCTGGGACGAGGAGCGCCTGGCCGGCCTCGTCACCCGCGACTGCATGATCGGCGTCGCCGTCCCGGAAGCCCACTGAGCGATGGCGCAGAGAGCGAAGCCGGCATGAGGACCCGCCTGCCGGGCCTCCTCATGGCACTCGCGGCGCTGCTCCTGGCGTCGCCGGTCATGGCCGAGCCGCGGCAGGTCTGGGAGGCCACGGGGTTCAAGACCCCCAAATCGGTGATCTACGATCTGGCAGGCGAGCTCATCTACGTCTCCAACGTCAATGGCGAGCCCGGGGTGAAGGACGGCAACGGCTTCATCTCGAAGCTGGACCCGGCGGGCCGGATCGAGCAGCTCGAGTGGGTCAAGGGCCTCGATGCCCCGACCGGCATGACCCTCGCCAACGGCGCCCTCTACGTGGCGGATGTCGACCGGCTGGTGGCCATCGACGTGGCCACGGGCGAGATCGTGGCCCGGTACGAGGCGAAGGACGCCAGGCTCAACGACGTCACAGCCGACACGCAGGCCCGCATCTTCGTCTCCGACATCCTCACCAACCGGATCTGGATGCTCGACGGCGAGAGCTTCCAGCTCTGGGTCGACGATCCGGCGCTCGACGGCCCGAACGGCCTCCTGGCCGAGAACACGCGCCTCGTGGTCGCTTCCTGGGGCACCGTGGGCGAGGGCTCGGGCGAGAAGGTCCCAGGTCATTTGAAGATCGTCGACCTCGCGACCAAGGCCGTCGGCGATCTCGGCCGGGGAGAACCTCTGGGCAACCTGGATGGCCTCGTGTCCGATGGCGGCGAAGGCTACTTCGCCACGGACTGGAGCACCGGCACGCTGCTCCATGTCGCGGCCGATGGCACCGTCACGAAAACCCTCACCCTGGGGCAGGGCACGGCCGACCTCGGCATCGTGCCCGAGCTCAAGGTGGTGCTGATCCCGATGATGCGGGACGACCGGGTGGTGGCCTACCGCCTGGAGTAGCAATCGAGTGAGGGCTTCGGGATAAAACGCGAAATGTGAGAAAACTCACAGACGCCTGCGCCGCCAATCCCCGCTTCTTGGCCCAGGACAATGGCAGGTCGGGGGCGCAATGTTCGCTGCGAAGCTCGGGTCTGGTCCGCCGGTGCTCCTGGTTCACGGTCTGGGTGCCCACTCCATCTCGTGGCGCGACACCGCCGCCGCTCTCTCGCAGGGTCACACGACCTACGCCGTGGACCTGCTCGGCTTCGGCCGGAGCCCGGCGCCGTCCGGCTTCGCCTGCACCATGGCAGCCCAGGCCGAATCCCTGGTCCGCCTGATCACGGCGCGGGCGCTCGAGGATCCGGTGCTGATCGGCCACTCCATGGGCGGCGGCATCTGCCTGCGCCTTGCGGAGCTGGTGCCGGTGAGCCGGATGATCCTGCTGGCGCCGGTTGCCTATCCGGGCGAGCAGTCGCTTTCCTGGATGACCCTGGGCGAGCTCGGCCCAGGGCTGCAGTCGCCGGACTTCGATGCCAAGGCGGTCGGCCGGATGCTGGCCGCACGGGCGCTGCGCGCGGCCTACGCCCCGACCTCGCCGGTGACGCCGGCCCAGATCGACGGCTACGCCCAGGGCCTGTCGACGCGGCCGCAGATCGAGGCGTTCGTCACCCACGCCTCGAAGCTCGACGACCTCACCTCGCCAGCACCGCGTCATGGCCGGATCGCGGCACGCACGCTCGTCATCTGGGGCCGGAACGATCCTCTCCTGGACGTGCGCCACGGGACGAGGCTTGTGGCCGAGCTGCCGAACGCCACGCTCCAGGTCATCGAGCGCTGCGGCCACGTCCCGCAGGAAGAGCAGCCCGCGGAGACCAATCGCCTGATCCGCGACTTCCTTGCCGGACCAAGCCGCCCGCGGTGACGCAGCTGAAACAGTAGGGTGCTCGGCCCGAAACAGACCGCCCGCATTGGAGTCACAGCGGCAGGCCACGCATCGTGGCCGCCCAAGGTGAGCCAAGGAGTGCAAGCGATGGCGGTGATCAACGGAACGCCCGACGACGATCTCAACGACCGGAAGCTCAGAGGCACGGCCGACAAGGACACGATCAAGGGGTTTGCCGGCTTCGACGAGATCGTCGGCGAGGGCGGCAACGACCTCCTGATCGGCGGTGCCGACGGTGATTTCATCGACGGTGGGGCGGGGGTCGACACGGCGAGCTACGAGGGCTCGCTCCAGGCCGTGGCCGTGAACCTGCTCACCCGGTTCGCCGGCGGCGGCGATGCCGAGGACGACACGCTGGCCAGCATCGAGAACCTGAAGGGCTCCGGTCTCGGCGACAATCTCACCGGCGACGACCGTGGCAACCGGATCGACGGTCTGGCCGGCAAGGACTTCCTCAGCGGCAAGGGCGGCAACGACAAGCTCTTCGGCGGCGACGAGACCGACTTCATCTTCACTGGCAAGGGCCTCGACGAGGTCACGGGCGGCGGCGGGGCCGACCGGTTCGTCCTCTCCGACGACGAGGACCGCCGCGACGTGATCAAGGACTTCAGCCGCAGCGAGGGCGACAAGATCATGCTGTTCGGCGATCCTTCCGGCTCGGCCTTCATCGGCAAGGGCCAGTTCACCGGCGGCGAGCAGGTCCGCTTCACCGTCTCCGGTGACAAGACCATCGTCGAGGCGAACTTCGACGGGGACCTTGCCGCGGACGTACAGCTGGAGCTGAGCGGCAAGATCAACCTCACCGCCGCCGACTTCTTCCTCAATTCACTCCTGTGAGACGGCTCAGGCCCTGCTCGTCAGACTCCTCGTTCTTGATCGGCAGGCGGCGGATGCGCCGGCCGGTGGCGGCGAAGATGGCGTTGCAGACGGCGGGTGCTATCGGCGGTGTGCCGGGCTCGCCGATGCCGCCCCACTTGGAACCGCCGGTGAGGGCCAGATGGGTCTCGATCCGCGGCGAGTCGGCGAGCCGGACCATCTGGTAGTCGTCGAAATTGCCCTGCTCGACGCGACCGTCCCGGATCGTGATCTCGCCATAGAGGGCCGCGGTCAGGCCATAGATCACGCCGCTCTCGATCTGCATGATCGCGGTCTGCGGGTTGACGACATGGCCGCAGTCGACCGCAGCCACCACCCGCTCGACCCGCACCCCGCCGTCCCCGTCGACCGCGACCTCCGCCACCTCGCCGACGATGGTGCCGAAGGCCTCGTGGATGGCGATCCCGCGGCCCTTGCCGGCCGGCATGGGCTGGCCCCAGCCGGCTTTCTCCGCCAGCGTATCCAGCACGTGCAGGAAGTCCGGCCGGTGCTCCAGCAGCTTGCGGCGGAACCGGTAGGGGTCCTCGCCCGCCGCATGCGCCAGCTCGTCGATGAAGCTCTCGACGGCAAAGGCGTTCTGCGAGCTGCCGACCGAGCGCCAGAACATCACCGGCACGTGCGTGTTCTTGAGCACGCACTCGGTGAGCTTGGCCGGCACATGGTAGGGCATGTTCTCCAGGCCCTCGACCGCTGCCGGCTCGACCCCGTTCTCGACCTTGCTGCGCCCGAGCGAGCGCATGATCGAGCCCACGGCCGTGCGCGCCTGCCACCCCGTCGGCATGCCGTCCGGCCCCAGCGATGCCCGGAAGCGGATCGCGGCCTGCGGCCGGTAGCGGTCCTGGCGGATGTCCTCCTCGCGGCTCCAGATCAGCTTGACCGGCCGCCCGATCGCCTTGGCCACCGTCACTGCCTGGACCAGCTCGTCGTTCATCGAACGCCGGCCGAAGCCGCCGCCGAGATAGCAGGTGTGGACCTCGACCGCCGCCTCGGGCACGTCCGCCGTCTTGGCCGCGAGCTTCAGCGCAGCCTCGGGGTTCTGCGTCCCCATCCAGAATCTCGACCCGGCCGTTCTCGACCCGGGCCGTGCAGTTGAGCGGCTCCATCGTGGCATGGGCCAGATGCGGCACCTCGTAGAGTGCTTCGACCACCCGGCCGTTCTTCAGGGCGGCCGCAACGTCCCCCTCCTCGCCCGCAACCACCGCCGGCCCATCCAGGGCCCGGCGATAATCGTCCACGAACCGGGCGCTGTCGGTGCCGGCCCCCTCGCCATAGTCCCACTCGACCGGCAGGACCTTGAGCGCTTCCTGCGCCCGCCAGAACCGGTCGGCCACGACCGCCACGCCGCCCGGCACCGGCACCACCGCCAGCACGCCCCGCCGGCCCAGCACTGCCTTCTCGTCATAGGAGCGCAGCTTGCCGCCGAAGACCGGGCAGCTGGCGGCCGCGGCGTAGACCATGCCGGGCACCTGCACGTCGATCCCGAACTCGGCCTTGCCGGTGACCTTGGCCGGCACGTCCAGCCGCGGCAGCGACCTTCCGATCAGCGTGAACTGGTCCGGCGTCTTGATCGCTGGCTCGGCCGCCAGCGTGATCCCGGCCGCGTCCTTGGCGAGCTGGCCGTAGGTGAAGCTGCGGCCGCTGGCGGCATGGATCACCTGCCCGGCCCGGGCCTCGCACGTCGCCGGCCGGCACGCCCCAGCTCCGCGCCGCGGCCTCGACCAGCCGTGCGCGCGCACTGGCGCCCGCCTGCTGCAGGAACTCGCGCGAGCGGCGCACGGCGCTGCTGCCGCCGGTGGCGAGCCGCTTGTAGAGGCCGCCCTCGCGCACGTGCCGGTTGGCCGAGACATATTCGGCCTTCACCCGCTGCCAGTCGCAGCCCAGCTCCTCGGCCACGATCATCGGGATCGCGGTGAGGACGCCCTGGCCCATGTCGGACTGGTGGACGCGGATGGTCACCGTCTCGTCGGGCTCGATGACGATCCAGGCATTGACCTCGGGCACGTCCTTCCCGGTCGCCCAGGGCTCAGGCGCGATCACGGCCGCCTCGGCCGGCAGGCTGAAGCCCAGCGCCATCCCGCCCGAGGCGGTGACGGACGCCACGAGGAAGGTGCGGCGGCTCAGGGTCGCGTGCATGCTGCGTCCTCCCCTCAGCCGGCCATCGTGGTGGCGGCACGGTGGATCGCGGCCCGGATCCGCGGATAGGTGCCGCAGCGGCAGATGTTGATGATGGCGGCGTCGATCTGCTCGTCGCTGGGTGACGGCACCTCGCTCAGGAGGGCTGCAGCCGCCATGATCTGGCCGGACTGGCAGTAGCCGCACTGCGGCACGTCCTCGGCGACCCAGGCCGCCTGGACGGGATGGCTGCCGTCCGGCGACAGGCCCTCGATCGTGGTCACCTCGGACCCGTCGAGGTTGCCGACCGGCACCGAGCAGGAGAGCATGAGCTGGCCGTCGACATGGACGGCACAGGCACCGCACTGCGCCTTGCCGCAGCCGAACTTGGTGCCCATGAGCCCGATCTCGTCGCGCAGGGCCCACAGGAGCGGCATCTCGGGCTCGACGTCGAGATCGTGGCGGCGGCCATTCACCGTCAGCGCAACCATGGCTACCCTCCACAGCACGGGTGTCTGGCCGTCGAGGATAGGCCCGGCCCCCTGTCGACCAAGGGGGTCCGGGCGGGTGCCTGCTATTCGAGCTTCACGCCTGCGTCATTGACCACCTTGGCCCACTTCGCGATCTCGGCCGCGATGAACTGGCCGAACTCGGCCGGCGTGTCGCCCACCGGCTCGGCACCGAGATCGGCCATGCGCTGGCGCATCTCGGGCTCGCCAAGCGCCTGCACGATCGCCCCCTGCAGCCGCGTGACCACGGGCTCGGGCGTGCCGGCCGGGGCCAGGATGCCGAACCATGAGGTCGCGTCGTAGCCGGGCACCCCCGCCTCGGCGATGGTCGGCACCTCGGGCAGGGCCGGCGAGCGCTTGGCGCTGGTGACACCCAGGGCCCGGAGCTTGCCCGCCTTCACGTGCGGCAGCGAGGAGGGCATGTTGTCGAACATCATCTGCACCTGCCCGCCCAGGAGGTCCGTCACCGCCGGCCCGCTGCCCTTGTAGGGGACGTGGACGATGTCGGTGCCGGTCATCGCCTTGAACAGCTCGCCCGAGAGATGGATCGAGGTGCCGTTGCCGGAGGAGGCGAAGTTGAGCTCGCCCGGCTTCGCCTTCGCCAGGTCGATCAGCTCCTGCACCGAGTTGGCCGGCACCTCGGGATTGACCACCAGCACGTTGGGCACGCTGGCCACCAGCGTCACCGGGGCGAAGTCCTTGACCGGGTCGTAGGGCATCTTCGGGTAGAGGCTCGGGTTGATCGCGTGCGTGCCCACGGCCCCCATCAGGATCGTGTAGCCGTCGGGCTCGGCCCTGGCCACGAGGTCGGACCCGATATTGCCGCCTGCCCCCGGCCGGTTGTCGACCACCACCTGCTGCCCCAGGCTCGCTGTAAGCCGCTCGCCGACCAGGCGGGCCAGCACGTCCGTGGCACCGCCGGCCGCGAACGGCACCACGAGGCGGATGGGCTTGGACGGGTAGTCCTGGGCCTTGGCCGGGCCGGCCAAGGCGAGGCCGGCGACGATGCCGACGGCGAGACGCGACGCGAGGCTCATGGCGTGGCCCTCCCGGTTGTGCTCTTGTCGGCTGAGCTATCCCGCCGGCGGGCGATCGCCATGCGACCCCTTGGAACCACAGCCCAGGGGAGGGGTTTCCCCATGCATCGGCGGAATGACAAAGGACGAACGAGAATGCTGCGCCCAGTGATGCTCCGCGGCCTGGCCGCGGCCGGCCTCTTGGTGATGGCATCGGCAGCGGCCCTGGCGGCGGACGAGATCCGCGTCAAGGGTGACAGCGTGAACCTGCGCGATGGCCCGAGCGAGGACGCCAAGGTCCAGGACCGTGTCGGGCCCGGGGACGACCTGGTCCAGATCAAGCGCCAGGGCGACTGGTACAATGTCCGGGTCAAGAGCTCGGGCAAGGAAGGCTGGATCGCGGCGGCTCTGATCGAGACCAAGGCTGCGGAGCCCGAGAAGGCACCGGCTGCCGCCGATGGCGGCTCGGAAGGGGCCGGCCAGGTGGTGTTCCGCGAGGAGGGCGAGGCCTCCGTCTACGACGACAAGTTCCAGGGCAAGAAAACGGCCAGCGGCAAGCGCTTCGACCAGAAGCAGCCGCAGGCAGCCCATCCCGATCTGCCGCTCGGCAGCCAGGCCACGATCGTCAACCCCGACACTGGCAAGAAGGTCGACGTCGAGATCGTCGACCGCGGCCCCTACGCCAAGGGCCGCGACCTCGACCTCTCCGAAGGTGCCGCCGCCAGGCTGGGGATCGGCAAGGACCTCAAGAAGGAGGGTGACGCCGACGTCCAAATCGAGGCCACCAAGGACCAGGTCGAGCAGGCGATCGAGGATCCCGAGGACGTCGGCAAGGTCGAGAAGCAGCTGAAGAAGGCCCGCCAGTCGGCCGCCAAGGAGGGCACGCCGCAACCTGCACCGGCACCGAAGCTCGAGGCGCCGCAATAGTCAGGTGACGGCAGAATGACACGTCGAGTGTCTCGGCGTCGAACGTGTTTGCTGTGAACAGATACTAGTTCCAAAAACGTGCAATGATTACGACAGCAATATAGCTGCGCGGAGCGCAACTTGCATTATATCCGGATCCAGACTTCAGACGCGCGCAGGGGCTGTTCGGCGCAATGCATGACGCTAATCTGAGGCAAACGCTGCGCGGGTAGTTTCACCTCGGCACATGCCAGTTCGGACCCATGTCTTCTGCTAATATGTTACCGAGAACTTTGTAACACTTACTTCCCATGTTCCAAGTTAGATGTCTAAGCAAAGCTGTCCTGTCACGTCTTAATTGCTTGCTGTTTGGAAACGTTCCTCGGCTATCTTTTTGTTGTGGTCCCGGATGCGTTCATAATCGATTTTGATCGAATCTCTAATTTAAAATGGATCGCGACATAATTTTGACCGTACCTTGTTGGTGGCCAAGGCTGCGCTTAAGCGAAAGTACTCCTTGTTGAAGCGGTACCGAGCAAGCTTGGCATGTACTTTCTGCTCGTCCTTTTTTGGATTCTGCAGCAGAATACAGCTTCAACCTCCCATTTGCCTACTGTGCCAGTTCCACTTAGAGCCTGGGCGCGGCGCGCCACACTCTGCGTAGTCATACCTATTTTAACTATATCTAGACCTGATTGTCCATTTCACGCATCCGCAATGATGGCGTGGTAGGGCTGCGGGCTGGTGTGAACGGCGGCCCAGGCGAGGCGCTCGACGATGCTGTCGAGCTGGAAGCGGCGATTGAAGCGGTAGGCGAAGCTGGTCAGGTAGGTTTGGGCGTGCTTGGCGCTGACGTGATGGTAGGTGCCGGCGATCGCGGTCTTGATGTTGCCCAGCGTCGTGTTCACCCACCGGAACGGGGTCCAGCGCGCGGCCCGCTTGCCCGAGCCCGTGACCATCGGGCGATGCGAGCAGCCAGCCTTCTCGACCGCGGGCCAGCAGGACAGACCGTCGCTGACGATCTCGCTGCCGGGTGCCAGATGGCACTTGGCCAGCCTCTTGATCTCCTTCTTGCGGAAGCCCTTGACCACGCTCAGCCGCAGCCGCTTGGGCCGGCGCTCGGGCGTGGTCTCGACCGCGGCCACGAAGGGCTGCTTGCCCGCAGCACCCCGGCCGCGCTTGCCGCCCGGCCGCTCGCCGCCGAGATAAGCATCATCGACCTCGACCCGGCCTTCGAGCTTGGGCTTCTCGGCCTCGCGGGCACCCATCGCCCGCATCAGCTTGTGCTTCATGAGCCAGGCGGTCTGCCGTTTGACCCCCAGCCTGCGCCCGAGCTCGATCGAGCTGATCCCGTTCTTGCTCTGGGTCAGGTGGTAGATCGCCTGGAACCAGGTGGTGAGCGGCAGCTTGGTGTCCTGGAACACCGTGCCGGCGGTCAGCCGCACCTGCCGCTTGCAGCGATTGCACTGGAACAGCTCGCGGGTCTTCAGCTGGCAGAACCTCTTGTGGCCGCAGGCCGGGCAGGTCAGCCCCTGGCGCCAGCGCATCTCGAACAGGGCCTTGCGGCAGGCCTCCTCGGTCCCGAACCGCTCCCGGAACGTGGCCTCGCTCAGGCCCTTGAGCACACGCCGCAAGCCCGCCGCCATCACCATCCGCCCCCTCCGCCAGCCCCCAAAGCTCTGGAAATCCTAGCTCATCAGAGGATGCGTGTCATGGGCAATCAGGTATCTAGATGGTGTGAGTTGGACATGACATAGACCAGACCATTGACTGGTCGGGTGCGGAGCACCTGCTTATCACAAGTCGGGCATATGACCTTTTGGGTAGTGGAAGATACCACTGTCCGCAATGGCACTCCACAGCTGGGATTTGGGCATTTCATCTCGAAGTAAAAAATATCCATGACTGGAGTAGCAGTCTGTTGCTCAGCCTATGTATCAACCTATGGTAGAATTCTGCCTTATGAAGGGTGAAAAGTGGCAAGTGTTCGGAAGCTCCGGGGCGCAGACCGGGCGACCGATCTCCGGCATCGGCAGCACCCGCACCTCGATCCCGTAGGCAGCGCTCAGGCGCTCGGTCGTCAGCACCTCGGCCGGTGGGCCAGAGGCCGTGAGCCGTCCGCCATGCAGCAGCAGCACGCGGTCGGCGCAGAGGAAGGCGTGGTCCGGCTGGTGGGTGGTGAAGAGGACGGCGAGACCGGCGGCGGCCAGTGCCCGGATGCGGCCCAGGACCAGCATCTGGTTGCCGAGGTCGAGGCTGGCGGTTGGCTCGTCCATGAGCAGCACCCGCGGCTCCTGGGCCAGGGCCCGGGCCAGCAGCACGAGCTGGCGCTCGCCGCCGCTGAGCTCGGGCAGCGGGCGCGGTGCCAGTGCCTCGACACCAAGGGCCTTGAGCGAGCGCAGCGCCACCTCCTCGTCCGCCGGACCCGGCTGGGCGAAGAGGCCGAGCCGGGCGGCCCGGCCCATGAGCACGGTCTCGCGCGCGGTATAGGGGAAGAAGAGGCCCACGCTCTGCGGCACCCAGGCGAGGCGCCGGGCACGCTCGCGGTCGGACCAGTGCCGCAGCGGCTGGCCGTCGAGCCGGACCTCGCCCGCCTGGGGAGGCAGGAAGCCGAGCAGGGTGCGGATCAGCGTGGTCTTGCCGCCGCCATTGGGGCCGAGCAGGCAGGTCACCTCGCCCTCTGCTAGAGTGAGGCCGACGCCGCCGCCGACCCGGCGGCCCGGGTAGCCGAAGGCAAGGTCGACCGCCTCCAGCATCAGGCGAAGGCGCGCGCGGTCCGCGCCAGGAGCCAGATGAAGACGGGGGCGCCGATCGCCGCGGTCAGGATGCCGAGCGGGACCTCGATCGCGGCGATGCTGCGCGCCAGCGTGTCCACGGCCACGAGATAGCCGGCACCGAGCAGGGCGGCAGCCGGCAGGAGGCGGCCGAAGTCGGGCCCGACCAGAAGCCGGGCCGCGTGCGGGATCACGAGCCCGATCCAGCCGACCACGCCGGCGATGGCGACCGAGGCCGCCGTGATCAGGGTCGCGGCAGTCACGACGGTGGCCCGCAGCCAGCGCGTGTTGACGCCCAGCCCGCGCGCCTCCTCCTCGCTCAGCGTGAGCAGGTTGACCTGCCAGCGCAGGAGAAGGAGCACGCCAAGGCCCAGGAGGATGGGCGGCGCTGCCGCCCACAGGTCGGCCGGCGTGGCGGCGGCAAGGCTGCCGAGGAGCCAGTAGGTGATGGCCGGGAGCTGGTCGTAGGGATCGGCCAGCACCTTGAGGAGGGCCACCGCCGCGCCCAGGAGCGTGCCGACGGCCACACCGGCGAGCACCAGCACCAGCAGCGGGTCGTGCCGGCGGACGGCGGCGGCGACGGCACCCACCGCCGCCACGGCCACGAGCCCGCCCAGGAACGCCATGCCCTCGATCGCCACCACCGGCAGGCGCAGGAAGATGCCCAGCACCGCACCCAGGCTGGCCCCGGCCGAGACGCCCAGGATGTCGGGCGAGACCAGGGGGTTGCGGAAGAGGCCCTGATAGGCGGCACCAGCAGCGGCCAAGGCGGCACCCACCGCGAGCGCTGCTCCCACCCGCGGCAGGCGGATCTGCCAGATCACCGTCTCGGCGATCCCTGCCGAGCCCGGCTCCGCACCGGTGAGCTTGGCGGCCATGATCGCCAGCAGCTGCCCCGGCGTCACCGCCACCGGCCCGATCACCGTCGCCGCCAGCACGGCTGCCACCAGCACCAGCACCGGAACGGCAATGCCGAGCCGACCGGATGCCAGGGTCATTGCGGCCCGGTCGTCGCCGGCACTAGGGCAGTTTCACCCTGACCGTGGATATCCACTGTTGGCGATGTAGTTGGCGCACTCGGCAGGCGTGAAGAGGTCGAGCAGCTTTCCGATCGTGCTCCACAAGCCAGCGACCGTGCGCTCGGCCGCCTTGCGCAGCAGGGCCTTGAGCTTGGCCCAAGCCTGCTCGATCGGGTTCAAGTCTGGAGAGTAGGGCGGCAGGTAGCGCAGCTCGGCGCCGCGTGCCTCGATGGCCTCGCGCACACCCTTCACCTTATGGGCGGCCAGGTTGCCATGATGACGAGGTCGCCCGGCCGGAGCTCCGGGGCCAGCATCTGCTCGGCCCAGGCCCGGAACAGCGGGCCGGTCATGGCGCTGTCGGTGACAAGAGGGGCGAGGAAGCCGCTGCCGGTGAGGCCGGCGAGGAACGTGGTCGTCTCCAATGGCCGTGCGGGATGGCGCAATCCAGGCGCTGGCCGCGCGGGCAGCGGCCGTATCGGCGCGCCATCTTCGTGTCCGCCCCGGTCTCGTCGATGAAGATAGCCGCGCGCGCAGCCCCTCCTGTTGGTCGCGCCAGGCAGCGCGTTCCTGGCGACGTCCGGCCGGCCCTGCTCCTGCGCACGGCCGGCTTTTGCGCGTGAGCCCCAGCCGGGCCAAGGTGTGTGCATCAGCCCGAGGCTGGCGCTGACGTCATGCTCGGCTGCGAGCCAGGCCCGCAACTCGTCCAGGGTCACGTCCGGACGGCTGGCCACCTCGGCCCGGATCGCCGCATGCTGGTCCGCAAGCTTCGGGCCCTGGTGCGAACGCTGCGCCCGCGCTTGCTCCGCCCGTCGCGCGCCGCCGCGCCAGGGCCTTGTAGATGTAGGAACACTGACCCCGAACCGCAATGCCACCACCCGGCCGTGCTGCCGCCGTCCACCGCCGCCAGCACCCGATGACGCAGGTCCGCCGAGTAGCTCTGCCCTGATCGCCACGCCATCAGCTCCTCCCGGTCAAACGAACCGGGAAGGATGAATACGTCAGAGCGGTGTGGAATGAGAAAGTCAGGGTGAAAGTCAGCAGGCGGTCGAGCTGCTCCCGGCTCAGCTCGACATGGTAGAAGCGCCTGTAGAAGTCCCTGGTCACGGCACCGGAGATCCTCGGGGAACTGGGCCGGGTAGAGCACCCGGCCGAGCCAGCGTACCCCGATCAGCCGGTTGAGCCCAGGCGGCTGGTCGAACCAGCCGAAGGGCAGGGAAGGGGCAAGGTAGCATTACAGTTGCGTTCGTTGCTTCAAATGTGAGCGTTGTGCGGCGGCTTGGTGGGCGCGTCGCCAGACCGACCAGGCGATGACGTAGGCGGGCTGGATGCGTCGCTGGGCGAGGCGGACGGCGACACGGCGGAGTTCCTGGACCGACCAGCGGATGAGGCTTGATGCCTCCGGGCGAGCCGGATCGGGATTTTTGGGGGTGTGGACACGTTCGCGTGCTGGCGGATGACCGCCAGCACGGCGAAGGCCAGCATGGCGAGCGAGACGTGCCGGTGCCAACCGTGCCAGGAGCGGGTCTCGTTGTGATCGAGGCCGAGCTCGTTCTTGGCGGTCTCGAACGCGTCCTCGATCGCCCAGCGGTGCCCTTCGACCTTGACAGGGTCTCGATCGCGGTCCTGGCCGGGCACCAGGTTGAGAAGAAGGCAGAGCTCGCCGTCGGCGATGGAGCGGCGGATCAGCAGGCCTCGCGTCCACAGGCCGGAGAGGCTGTCGTCGTATTCGGCCGCCTCGAGGTCGGCGAGCTCCAGGTAGGCCCAGTCGTGGAGACGCGGACCCTTGGTGCCCTCACCGGCCGAGAGACGTATCCACGCCGATGCGGGCAGGGCTTGGGCGATCTCTTCCGCCGTGCCGGCCACGAAGGGCTTGTCGCCCCAGGCGTTGAAGGGATGAGAGCTGTTGACGCCGAGGACGTAGCCCTTGCCGGCCCGCCGCAGCGCCATCTCAATCTCGCCCACGCCGTAGACGCTGTCGGCCGCCACCCAGGCGAACGGCACCTTGGCCGCGATCGCGCGCTCGATCATCGCCAGCGCAAGACGGGGCTTGGTCGCGAAGGTGACCTCTGGCGGGACACGGGCCGGCCGCCAGACGAGCGGGATCGTCGGCCCAAGCCTTGGGCAGGTAGAGCGCCCGGTCGATGAAGGCATGGCCGTGGCGCGACACGTAGGCCGCGAAGACGCCGATCTGGCAGTTGGTGATCTTGCCGGCCGAACCCGTGTACTGCCGCGCCACGCCGCAGGAGCGCCTTGCCCTGCTTGAGAAAGCCGGTCTCGTCGAGGACCAGCACGGCATCCGGGTCGGCCAGGCGTCTCGACCGAGTACTCGCGCACGACATCGCGGAGCGCATCTGCCTCCCAGCGACCGCGGCCCAGGATCGCCTGCTGCCGCCAGGGGCCGGGGTCACCTGCCGCCTCCGCCCGCATCCAGCCGGTTTTGCGCCGCTCGGGCCCGAGCAGGCCGTCCAGGAACAGCCCTGCCGAGACCACCACCCGCTCCTGCGTGAATAGTGGCCGGAGCCGCCGTTTCACCTCCCGCCGCGAAGAGGCCCACAGCTCCAGCGCTCCTCGACCGCACACCCGCCAGCCTGACCTCCGAACCGTGCCGCGCAACAGACCGGAGATCACGGGTAAACGCAACTGTAAGGAGACCCGCCCCTCGCGCACGGCCTTGACCTGGCGCCACAAGGGGCTCTTGCCGACGGAGGCATAGAAGCCGGGTCGAGGGTGAGGACCACGTCGGGTCCCAGGCCAGCACCTGCTCGGCCGAGATCGTGGCGAGGCCCCCGGCACCTGCCCCCTCGGCCACGTTCCGCGCACCGACCAGGTCCAGTATCTCGACATTGATCGAGCCCTTGAGCCCGGTATCCAGGCCTTCGGGCCCCCGGCCGTAATAGACCCGGGGCCGCAGCTCCTCGGGCAAGCCCGCGAGCCTCGCCCGGACGTCGCCCAGCACCTGCTCGGCGTAGCCCGCCAGCTCCTCGCCGCGCGCCGCCACGCCGAGCACCGTCCCCAGCTCGCGCAACGCAGCCGGCGTCCGCTCGAAGCTGCCATCGATCAGGACGTAGGGAATGCCCGTCTGCGCCTGCACCCGGTCGGCGAGCGAGGCATAGGTTGGATCGGCGCTGCCCACATCGACGATCACATCCGGCCGCAGCGCCACCACCGTCTCGAGGCTCGCCGTATTGCCACGGCCCGTGAGCCTGCCGGTCACCGGCAGCGAGGCGTAGGGCTCAGCGATGAACTCGCGCTCGGCGTCGCGCAGCTCGCGTACCCAGCCCAGCAGCTTCTCGGGTGCCAGCACATAGACCGCGATCGAGGCCGGCGGCCCCGCCGCCAGCACCCGGTCCACCTTGTCGGGCAGCTCCACCGTCCGGCCGGCGGCATCGGTGAAGCTGCGCGCCTGGGCCGGAGCAGCCAGGAGCAGCAGGAACGCCGCGAGCCGGAGGAGCATGCGCCTAGTCCTTGCCCACCATCACGTCGCTGGCCTTGACCACCGCATAGGCCGCGTCGCCCGGCTTCAGCCCGAGCTCGTCCACGGCCTCGTTGGTGATCGAGGCCGTGATCACCGCCCCGCCGATGTCGATCCGCACATGCGCCGTGGTCTGGCCCTTGGTGACCTCGACCACCTTGCCCTTCAGCCGGTTCCTGGCGCTCAGCCGCATGACGCTCCGCTCCCGTTGTCTCCGCACGAACATAGCGCGCGCGTCCAGCCGTTGACAGGCTCGGCCGTGCGGCGCCAGAGCTAGCGCAGGCGGGGGCTCCGCCGGTCAGGGAGATGGCGGAATGAACAAGCTCAAGAAGGCGCTCCTGGGTGCTGCGATGGCGGGTGCTCTGACGTTCGGCACCGCCTCCTGGGCGCAGGAGCAGACGGTGATGATCTCGGCCCCGAGCCTGGGCTTTCCGTTCTTCGTCCACATGATGAACGAGCTCAAGGACGAGGCGCAGAAGCTGGGGGTGAAGACGGTCGAGAGCGACGGTCAGAACTCGGCCCCCAAGCAGACGGCCGATATCGAGGCCGCCGTGGTCCAGGGTGTGGGCGGCATCGTCATCAGCCCGCTCGACGTCAACGCGATGGCGCCGGCGATCCAGTCCGCGGTCGAGAACGGCACGCCGGTGGTGACGATCGACCGCCGGGTTTCGGGCGTGAACGGCATCCTGGCGCATGTGGGTGCCGACAACGTCAAGGGCGGCGAGGCGCAGGGGCGCTGGCTGCTGGAAACCTTCCCGAACGGGGCCAAGGTCGTGAACCTGCAGGGCCAGCCCGGTGCCAGCCCGGCCATCGACCGCAACAAGGGCCTGCACAACGTCATCGACCAGCACAAGGACAAGTTCCAGCTCGTGGCCGAGCAGACAGCACTCTTCGCCCGCGACCAGGGACTGTCGGTGACCGAAGTCCCTGCTGGCCGGCATGGCCGAGCCGCCGGACGTGATCGTGGCCGCCAACGACGACATGGCGCTGGGTGCCCTTGAGGCGGTGAAGGCCCGCAACCTGCAGGACAAGGTTAAGATCATCGGCTTCGACGCGCTACCCGAAGCTCTGGCGGCGGTGCGCGACGGCCAGCTTGCGGGCACGGTCGAGCAGTTCCCGGGCGGCCAGAGCCGCAAGGCGATGCAGGTGATGGTGAGCTTTCTCAAGGAGAAGAAGGCGCCCGAGAGCGACCTCGTCCTGCTCGAGCCCATCGTCATCACCAAGGCCAACCTCGAGAAGGCCGAGCGCTTGGGCGAGCTGAAGTGAGCAGCAATCTCGACGCGCCGGATTGGTCCACCATCCCAGCCCCGTCCGACGACGGGGCCACCGCCCACCTTTCCGGCGCTGCTCTGCCCTCCGTCCCGCTCCCGGCCACCGACGACAGCACGGTCGACCTCGCGGCCCTGCGCGGCCGGACGGTGGTGTACGCCTATCCCCGGACCGGCCGGCCGGGCATGGCCAATCCGGACGGCTGGGACATGATCCCCGGGGCCAGGGGCTGCACACCGCAGTCCTGCTCCTTCCGCAATCACTATGCGGAGCTGAAGAGGCTGGGGGTCGACCAGCTGTTCGGCCTCTCGACCCAGACGGTCGAGTATCAGCGCGAGGCCGCCCAGCGCCTGCATCTGCCGTTCGCCATCCTCTCCGACGCGGCGCTGAAGCTCACGCACGCCATGGAGCTGCCGACCTTCAAGGCCGGTGGCGAGACGCTGCTCAAGCGCTTCACGCTGGTGATCGACGACGGCCGGATCGGGCATGTGTTCTACCCGGTCTTCCCGCCGGACCAGAGTGCCGCTGACGTGATTGCCTGGCTCTCGGGCAGAAGCTGAGCGGCATGACGCCTCTCCTCCGCATGGCCGGGATCGCCAAGCGCTTTCCCGGCGTGCAGGCGCTGGCGGACGTCGACCTTCGAGGTCCGCCCGGGCGAGGTGATGGCGCTCCTGGGCGAGAACGGGGCCGGCAAGTCCACGCTCCTCAAGATCCTGGCCGGTGCACAAACCCCTGATGCTGGGACGATCACCTTTGACGGGCGCGAGATCGCGCCCGCAATCCCGCACGACGCCCAGGCGCTGGGCATCGTCACCATCTACCAGGAGTTCAACCTCGTTCCCTCACTGTCGATCGCGAAGAACGTCTTCATCGGCCGCGAGCCCACACGCCTGGGCCTTGTCGACGCCCTGGCGATGCGGCGGGCGGCCCGCGCCATCACCCGCGAGGTCGGTCTCGACCTCGATCCCGCAAGGCCCGTCTCCGTCCTGTCGGTGGCCGAGCAGCAGATGGTCGAGATCGCCCGCGCTTTGTCGATGGAGGCAAAGCTCGTCGTCATGGACGAGCCCACTTCCGCCCTCTCCGAGGCCGAGGTGACGCGCCTGTTCGCCATCATCCGCAGCCTCAAGCAGCGCGGCATCGCCGTCGTCTTCGTCACCCACCGCCTGGACGAGGTGCTGACGATCTGCGACCGCCTCACCGTGCTCCGCGACGGCCGGCTCGCCGGCACGGCCGAGGTGGCCGCGGTCACGGTCGACGACATCATCCGCATGATGGTCGGGCGCGAAGTCGACCGCCTCTTCGCCCGCCGCGGCCGCCACGCGGAGGGTGCCGCCGCCCTCAAGGTGGAAGGCCTGAGCCGTGCGCGCGACCCGCGCAATCCGCACGCCGTGGTGCTCCACGACATCGGCTTCGAGGTCCGCAAGGGCGAGATCCTGGGCCTCGCCGGCCTGGTCGGTGCCGGGCGCACCGACGTCGCCCGCGCCATCTTCGGCGCCGACCCGATCGAGGCCGGGACCGTGCAGGTCGACGGTGCGGTGGTCCGCCTCCGCTCCCCCGTCGATGCCATCCGCGCCGGCATCGGCCTCGTGCCGGAAGACCGCAAGCAGCAGGCCCTCTTCCTGGCCCTGGCCGTCCGCACCAACCTCACCATCGCAGCCCTGCGCCGTCTCGGACGCGGGCTCGGCTTCGTCGATGGCAGGGCCGAGCGCGCCCTGGTCGAGGACTATCGCAGGAAGCTCAACATCCGCATGGCGAACCCCGAGCAGGCGATCGCCAACCTCTCCGGCGGCAACCAGCAGAAGGTGGTCCTCGCCCGCTGGCTGGCGCTCCAGCCCAAGGTCCTGATCGTCGACGAGCCCACCCGGGGCATCGACGTCGCCGCCAAGGCCGAGGTCCACCGGCTCCTCTACGACCTAGCCGACGCCGGCATCGCCATCATCGCCATCTCCTCCGAGCTGCCCGAAGTGATGACCGTCAGCGACCGCATCATCACCATGCGCGAGGGACGCATCACGGGGGAGGTGACCAGGGCGGAGGCAACGGAGGAGCGGCTGATGCAGCTGATGGCGTTGGGGGGACCCGCCCTCGCGCACGGCCTTGACCTGGCGCCACAAGGGGCTCTTGCCGACGGAGGCATAGAAGCCGGGGTCGAGGGTGAGGACCACGTCGGGGTCCCAGGCCAGCACCTGCTCGGCCGAGATCGTGGCGAGGCCCCCGGCACCTGCCCCCTCGGCCACGTTCCGCGCACCGACCAGGTCCAGTATCTCGACATTGATCGAGCCCTTGAGCCCGGTATCCAGGCCTTCGGGGCCCCGGCCGTAATAGACCCGGGGCCGCACCTCCTCGGGCAAGCCCGCGAGCCTCGTCCGGACGTCGCCCAGCACCTGCTCGGCGTAGCCCGCCAGCTCCTCGCCGCGCGTCGCCACGCCGAGCACCGTCCCCAGCTCGCGCAACATAGCCGGCGTCCGCTCGAAGCTGCCATCGATCAGGACGTAGGGAATGCCCGTCTGCGCCTGCACCCGGTCGGCGAGCGAGGCATAGGTTGGATCGGCGCTGCCGACATCGAGGATCAGATCCGGCCGCAGCGCCACCACCGTCTCGAGGCTCGCCGTATTGCCACGGCCCGTGAGCCTGCCGGTCACCGGCAGCGAGGCGTAAGGCTCAGGGATGAACTCGCGCTCGGCAGCCGCGCAGCTCGCGCACCCAGCCCAGCAGCTTCTCGGGTGCCAGCACATAGACCGCGATCGAGGCCGGCGGCCCCGCCGCCAGCACCCGGTCCACCTTGTCGGGCAGCTCCACCGTCCGGCCGGCGGCATCGGTGAAGCTGCGCGCCTGGGCCGGAGCAGCCAGGAGCAGCAGGAACGCCGCGAGCCGGAGCAGCATGCGCCTAGTCCTTGCCCACCATCACGTCGCTGGCCTTGACCACCGCATAGGCCTCGTCGCCCGGCTTCAGCCCGAGCTCGTCCACGGCCTCGTTGGTGATCGAGGCCGTGATCACCGCCCCGCCGATGTCGATCCGCACATGCGCCGTGGTCTGGCCCTTGGTGACCTCGACCACCTTGCCCTTCAGCCGGTTCCTGGCGCTCAGCCGCATGACGCTCCGCTCCCGTTGTTTCCGCACGAACATAGCGCGCGCGTCCAGCCGTTGACAGGCTCGGCCGTGCGGCGCCAGAGCTAGGGCAGGCGGGGGCTCCGCCGGTCAGGGAGATGGCGGGATGAACAAGCTCAAGAAGGCGCTCCTGGGTGCTGCGATGGCGGGTGCTCTGACGTTCGGCACCGCCTCCTGGGCGCAGGAGCAGACGGTGATGATCTCGGCCCCGAGCCTGGGCTTTCCGTTCTTCGTCCACATGATGAACGAGCTCAAGGACGAGGCGCAGAAGCTGGGCGTGAAGACGGTCGAGAGCGACGGTCAGAACTCGGCCCCCAAGCAGACGGCCGATATCGAGGCCGCCGTGGTCCAGGGTGTGGGCGGCATCGTCATCAGCCCGCTCGACGTCAACGCGATGGCGCCGGCGATCCAGTCCGCGGTCGAGAACGGCACGCCGGTGGTGACGATCGACCGCCGGGTTTCGGGCGTGAACGGCATCCTGGCGCATGTCGGTGCCGACAACGTCAAGGGCGGCGAGGCGCAGGGGCGCTGGCTGCTGGAGACCTTCCCGAACGGGGCCAAGGTCGTGAACCTGCAGGGCCAGCCCGGCGCCAGCCCGGCCATCGACCGCAACAAGGGCCTGCACAACGTCATCGACCAGCACAAGGACAAGTTCCAGCTCGTGGCCGAGCAGACGGCGCTCTTCGCCCGCGACCAGGGCCTGTCGGTGACCGAATCCCTGCTGGCCGGCATGGCCGAGCCGCCGGACGTGATCGTGGCCGCCAACGACGACATGGCGCTGGGTGCCCTTGAGGCGGTGAAGGCCCGCAACCTGCAGGACAAGGTGAAGATCATCGGCTTCGACGCGCTGCCCGAGGCGCTGGCGGCGGTGCGCGACGGCCAGCTCGCGGGCACGGTCGAGCAGTTCCCGGGCGGCCAGAGCCGCAAGGCGATGCAGGTGATGGTGAGCTTTCTCAAGGACAAGAAGGCGCCCGAGAGCGACCTCGTCCTGCTCGAGCCCATCGTCATCACCAAGGCCAACCTCGACAAGGCCGAGCGTTTGGGCGAGCTGAAGTGAGCAGCAATCTCGACGCGCCGGATTGGTCCACCATCCCAGCCCCGTCCGACGACGGGGCCACCGGCCACCTCTCCGGCGCTGCTCTGCCCTCCGTCCCGCTCCCGGCCACTGACGGCAGCACGGTCGACCTTGCGGCCCTGCGCGGCCGGACGGTGGTGTACGCCTATCCCCGGACCGGCCGGCCGGGCATGGCCGATCCGGACGGCTGGGACATGATCCCGGGGGCCAGGGGCTGCACGCCGCAGTCCTGCTCCTTCCGCGATCACTATGCGGAGCTGAAGGGGCTGGGGGTCGACCAGCTGTTCGGCCTCTCGACGCAGACGGTCGAGTATCAGCGCGAGGCCGCCCAGCGCCTGCATCTGCCGTTCGCCATCCTCTCCGACGCGGCGCTGAAGCTCACGCACGCCATGGAGCTGCCGACCTTCGAGGCCGGTGGCGAGACGCTGCTCAAGCGCTTCACGCTGGTGATCGACGACGGCCGGATCGGGCATGTGTTCTATCCGGTCTTCCCGCCGGACCAGAGTGCCGCTGACGTGATTGCCTGGCTCTCGGGCAGAAGCTGAGCGGCATGACGCCTCTCCTCCGCATGGCCGGGATCGCCAAGCGCTTTCCCGGCGTGCAGGCGCTGGCGGACGTGACCTTCGAGGTCCGCCCGGGCGAGGTGATGGCGCTCCTGGGCGAGAACGGGGCCGGCAAGTCCACGCTGCTCAAGATCCTGGCCGGCGCACAAACCCCTGATGCTGGGACGATCACCTTCGACGGAAGTGAGATCGCGCCCGCAAGCCCGCACGACGCCCAGGCACTGGGCATCGTCACCATCTACCAGGAGTTCAACCTCGTTCCCTCGCTGTCGATCGCGAAGAACGTCTTCATCGGCCGCGAGCCCACCCGCCTGGGCCTTGTCGACGCCCCGGCGATGCGGCGGGCGGCCCGCGCCATCACCCGCGAGGTCGGTCTCGACCTCGATCCCGCAAGGCCCGTCTCCGCCCTGTCGGTGGCCGAGCAGCAGATGGTCGAGATCGCCCGCGCTTTGTCGATGGAGGCAAAGCTCGTCGTCATGGACGAGCCCACCTCCGCCCTCTCCGAGGCCGAGGTGACGCGCCTGTTCGCCATCATCCGCAGCCTCAAGCAGCGCGGCATCGCCGTCGTCTTCGTCACCCACCGCCTGGACGAGGTGCTGACGATCTGCGACCGCCTCACCGTGCTCCGCGACGGCCGGCTCGCCGGCACGGCCGAGGTGGCCGCGGTCACCGTCGACGACATCATCCGCATGATGGTCGGGCGCGAGGTCGACCGCCTCTTCGCCCGCCGCGGCCGCCACGCCGAGGGTGCCGCCGCCCTCAAGGTGGAAGGCCTGAGCCGTGCGCGAGACCCGCGCAATCCGCACGCCGTGGTGCTCCACGACATCGGCTTCGAGGTCCGCAAGGGCGAGATCCTGGGGCTCGCCGGCCTGGTCGGCGCCGGCCGGACCGACGTCGCCCGCGCCATCTTCGGCGCCGACCCGATCGAGGCCGGGACCGTGCAGGTCGACGGTGCGGTGGTCCGCCTCCGCTCCCCCGTCGATGCCATCCGCGCCGGCATCGGCCTCGTGCCGGAAGACCGCAAGCAGCAGGCCCTCTTCCTGGCCCTGGCCGTCCGCACCAACCTCACCATCGCAGCCCTGCGCCGTCTCGGACGCGGGCTCGGCTTCGTTGATGGCAGGGCCGAGCGCGCCCTGGTCGAGGACTATCGCAGGAAGCTCAACATCCGCATGGCGAGCCCCGAGCAGGCGATCGCCAACCTCTCCGGCGGCAACCAGCAGAAGGTGGTCCTCGCCCGCTGGCTGGCGCTCCAGCCCAAGGTCCTGATCGTCGACGAGCCCACCCGCGGCATCGACGTCGCCGCCAAGGCCGAGGTCCACCAGCTCCTCTACGACCTGGCCGACGCCGGCATCGCCATCGTCGCCATCTCCTCCGAGCTGCCCGAAGTGATGACCGTCAGCGACCGCATCATCACCATGCGCGAGGGACGCATCACGGGCGAGGTCACGCGTGCGGAAGCGACGGAGGAGCGGCTGATGCAGCTGATGGCGTTGGGGGTGACGGCGCGGGCGGCGTGATGCTGCTGGCCAGGCCCCAAAAAGCGCTACATCGGCGAACGACTAGTCATGAGTAGCGGCAATGCGAGACACTGAGATCCTACTCGACGACCGTCAGCATCGCTACCTGCTGGCCGAGGGTCAGCGTCGCGGCGTGACACTTCCGAGTCATCCGGCAGATAGTCGCATGATCGGATGGTGAAGGCTGCAGGCGCTGAGGACCCGCTGGAGCAGCTCTGATCGGGATTGCCGAAGGGATGCGGGCGATGACGCTGCCCGGGACCATGACGCCTATCCTTTACGGCGATCCGGAGCGGTGATGGGCGTCTTCGTCGACACAAGTGCTTGGTTCGCTGCTGCCAGTATCGACAGCCGAACATACGGTCCGGTCGTCGACCATGCTGCGGGCGCATCGAGCCGGCTGATGACCAGCAACTTCATCGTGAGCGAGACCATAACGCTGATCCGCGCTCGCCCGGCTGCTAGCGGCCCAGATAGTGGGTGGGCCTCGCTGTACGTCGGCGACAAGATCTGGCGCGGTAAGCTTGCGAGCTGAGCGGTCCGCAAGCTGATGAGGACGCCGCCTGGGGCATCTTCCTGCGGTATCGCGATCACACATTCAGCTTCACCGACTGCACGAGCTTCGCGCTCATGGAGCGACTTGGTCTCACGACCGCCGTCTCACTCGACGAAGACTTCCGGACATTCGGCTTTCACTGCCTGCCGTGAGTCCCTGCGGCCGGAACCGCCTCAAGGATCGCTATACCAACCCCGCCACATCCGCTCGCCGATCATGCAGTCCACCTTCTCCCGGCCGTGGCCTGCGCCAGCACGACGCGCGGCTCCGCTCCTGCGATCTCCAGCAGGAGCTTCTGGCGGATCGCCTCGGCCAGGTGCTCGGGCGCCTGGACCGGGAGCACGAAGGAGCCGGGGCCGCCGATGACGCAGTCGGTGTAGTAGTAGTCGAGGCCGGCCAGCACGCGGCCGCCCCACATCGAGGGGCGGATCAGGATCGGCAGGCCGTTGATCACGACGCCCTGGGCCAGCACGGCGTCGCGGGCCGGCACCACCGGACCGCCCATGTTGTTGGGGCCGTCGCCGGAGATGTCGATCACCCGGCGCAGGCCCTCGTAGCCGTTGCCGTCGAACTGCCTGGCTGCGAACTCCAGGCCGCCCGAGATCGAGGTGCCGCGGATCCGGGCGAAGGGGGCGTCCGCAAGCTCGGCCGCGAAGGATTCGGCCGTGGCCGCGTCCTCGATCAGGCGCCAGGGTATGGTCACCGACTGTGCCGCCGGGCCTGCCCATTCGACATAGCTGACCGCGACCCGGCCATAGATGCCGGTGCGGATCGCACCCAGCACCTCCGGCCGGGTGATCGCCGCCACGTAGCCCGAGCGCTGGAGCTGCTGCTCGTCGCTGTCCATCGACCCCGAGACGTCGACCGCCAGCACCAGCTCGAGGTCCACCGGCGTCTCGGCCCGAGCCGAGCCTGCCCAAGCCACCGCCAACAGAAGCCCCGCGGCGGCCCGCCGCCTCACAGCACCGTCTCCAGCTTGCTGAAGCGGACCGGCATCAGCTCGCGCAGGCGGGTGCGGCCGGCTTTGTCCTTGTCGACTACGGTGAGCTTCTGGTCCTCCGGCAGGCCGGTGGGCAGCACCATCCGACCGCCCGGCTTGAGCTGCTGGATCAGGGCCGGGGGGATCAGCTCGGCCCCGGCCGTCACCATGATCTTGTCGAACGGCGCGTGCTCGACCCAGCCGCGCGAGCCGTCGCCGATCCGGATCTCCACGTTCGCGATGCCCTGCGCCAGCAGCCGGGCCTCGGCCTCGGTCGCCAGCTCCTCGACCACCTCGACCGTCCATACCTGCCGGGCGAGCTGGGCCAGGATCGAGGCCTGGTATCCCAGGCCGGTGCCGACCTCGAGCACCGCCTCGTGCGGCTGCGGGTCGAGCAGGTCGGTCATCACCGCCACGATGAAGGGCTGCGAGATCGTCTTCTCGAAGCCGATCGGCAGCGGCATGTCGTGATAGGCGTAGAGGGCCAGGGGCTCGGGCACGAACAGGTGCCGCGGCACCTTGCGCATGGCCGCGATCACCCGCGGTGAGATGGTGTCCTTGCCGATCTGCTCGCTCGAGAGGTCGGCGTGGATCGCGATCACCTCCACCATGTGGCGGCGCAGGATCGCGAAATGCTCCTCCGTCATGCTCTTCACGGCGAGCCTCCTCCCGCTTCGAGCCTCAGGCTCCAGGCCTAAACTAGCGCGTCTCCGACAGCTGTGCGACCCGGCGATGGAATGCGATACCGGCGCCATTCACGTTGCGCGGAGTTTCCCTACTCGTGCAGCCCGGGCTCGGCCGGCTGGACGATCACGGCCACCTCCATGCCGAGGAAGTCCTCGGCAGCGCCCTGAAAGCTGCCGGCGATCGGGACGATCTGGTGGATGTCGCGGGCGGCGGCGACGCGGATGAGGTCCGGGCCGCCGATGGTGCCGTTGGTCGGGTCGAAGGCGATCCAGCCCGGGCCGGGGACGAAGATCTCCGTCCAGGCATGCGTGGTCTCGGCACCGCGGGGAACAAGGTCCGGCGTCTCCTCGGGCGGGCTGTAGAGGTAGCCTGTGACCAGGCGGGCGCCGAAGCCGAGGCTGCGCGCCGCCTCCGCCAGCAGCACGGCGAGGTCGCGGCAGGTACCCCAGCCCCGCCGGAGCGTCTGCACCGGCGTCTGCGTGCCCTCCTCGTCCCGGGTCTGGTAGCCGATCTGCGCCCGCACACCGGCATTCAGGTCGCCCAGGAGGGCCAGCGTGTCGGTGCTCCGGCCGAGAACGAAGCTCCGCGCCCAGATCCCGATCTGATCACCCGGATCGGGATAGTGCTGATCGAGCATCCGCCCGAGGTCGATCCGGTCCTGCATGGAGTAGAGGAAGGGATAGCTCGCGGCATGCTCCTCGATCGAGCCGCGTGGCGAGCGCGCGCCATAGCGCTTGATGGCCAGCCGGCTGACGAAACGGAGCTCGCTTCCCGGCTCGGAGAAGGAGACGCTCGCCACCGAATTGCCCATGACGTCGTAGCTCCAGCGCACGGCGTGGGCCGGAGAAATCTCGAGCTGGGTGTTCAGCAGACGGACGTCGTGCCCGTCACGCGGGCGCAGCAGGAGCCGATGCACGCCGAAGCGCACGGGCTGCCGATAGCGGTAGATGGTCGTGTGCTCGACGCTCAGTACGTCCAAGGCCGTCTCCCGGGCGAACGCCGATGCGCCGCACCTCAATGCGTGAGCAGGCGGCCCGCCCGGGAGGTCGCACCCGTGCCGGGGATGTTAGGCCGGTATCGGCTCCAGGACGAGGGTCGCCAGCGGCGGCAGCGTCAGGCACACGGACGCAGGGCGGCCGTGATGGGCGATCTCCTCCGCCCACACCTGCCCGGCATTACCGACCCCGCTGCCGCCATAGACGCCGGCGTCGGTGTTGATCCGCTCCCGGTAGGCGCCCGCCCGCGGCACGCCGATCCGATAGCCCTGACGGGGCAGCGGCGTGAAGTTGCTCACGGTGACGGTGTGGCGGCTGCGATCCTGGTTCCAGCGCAGGAAGGCGAAGACGCTGTTGTCCGAGTCGGTGCAGTCGATCCACTCGAAGCCGTCCGGCTCGCAGTCGCGCTCGTGCAGGGCCGGCTGCTCGCGATAGAGGTGGTTGAGGTCGCGCAGGACCGACTGGATGCCCTTGTGGAACGGCCCATCGTTCAGGAGATGCCAGTCGAGGCTGGTATCGTGGTTCCACTCCCGCCACTGGCCGAACTCGCCGCCCATGAAGAGCAGCTTCTTGCCCGGATGGGTCCACATGTAGGCGAAGTAGGCCCGAAGGTTCGCCGCCTTCTGCCACACGTCGCCCGGCATCTTGGTCAGCAGCGAGCCCTTCAGGTGCACCACCTCGTCATGCGAGAGCGGCAGGACGAAGTTCTCGGACCAGGCATAGAGCAGGCCGAAGGTGAGGTCGTTCTGGTGGTATTTGCGATAGACCGGATCGGTCTGCATGTAGTGCAGGCTGTCGTGCATCCAGCCCATGTTCCATTTGAACCCGAAGCCCAGGCCGCCGACATAGAGCGGCCGCGACACGGCCGGCCAGGCGGTCGATTCCTCGGCCACGGTCATGGTCCCGGGCTGCTCGCCGTAGGCCAGCTCGTTCAGGCGGCGCAGGAAGTTGATGGCCTCGAGGTTCTCGCGGCCGCCGAACTTGTTGGGGATCCACTGCCCGGGCTGGCGCGAATAGTCGAGATAGAGCATCGAGGCCACGGCATCGACGCGCAGGCCGTCGACATGGTAGCGCTCGAGCCAGTAGAGCGCGTTCGACCACAGGAAGTTCGCCACTTCCCGCCGGCCGAAATTGTAGATCAGCGTGTTCCAGTCCATCTGGTAGCCGAGGCGCGGGTCCTCGTGCTCGTAGAGTGCCGTGCCGTCGAAGCGGCCCAGCCCATGCTGGTCGGTCGGGAAGTGGCCCGGCACCCAGTCCAGGATCAGGCCGATATCGGCCTGGTGGCAGCGGTCGGCGAAATAGGCGAAGTCGTCGGGGCTGCCCTGGCGGCTGGACGGCGCGAAGAGGCCGATGGGCTGATAGCCCCAGGAGCCCTCGAACGGGTGCTCGCTGATCGGCAGGAGCTCCAGGTGGGTGAAGCCCATCTCGGCCACGTAGGGGACCAGCGTGTCGGCGAGCTCGCGCCAGGTGAGCTGACGGTTGCCGTCCTCGGGCACGCGGCGCCAGGAGCCGACATGGCACTCGTAGATCGAGATCGGCTTGGCGCGCGGGTCGCCCACCTCGCGCTTGGCCATCCAGGACTCGTCGCCGAAGCGGTAGTCGGTGAGGCCATGGACCAGCGAGGCCGTGGAGGGCGGGCGCTCGGCGGCGAAAGCCACCGGGTCGGCCTTCGGCAGCACCTCGCCGTGGGCGCCCAGGATCTCGTACTTGTAGAACGCACCCCGCTCGACCTGGGGCACGAACAGCTCCCACACCCCGCACTCGACGCGCTTGCGCATCGGGTGGCGACGGCCGTCCCAGCCGTTGAACTCGCCGATCACGCTCACCCGCTGGGCGTTGGGGGCCCAGACCGCGAAGGCGGTGCCGGCAACGCCCTCCATCGTGCGCGGGTGCGCGCCCAGCTTCTCGTGCAGGCGGAGATGGGTGCCCTCGGCCAGGAGATAGACGTCGGTCTCGCCCAGGACCGGCGGGAAGCGGTAGGGGTCCTCGACCAGCCGCTCCTCGCCCGATGGCCAGACGACCATGAGCTGGTAGGGGAAGCGCTCGCGGCGGCGCAGGATCGGGCCCTCGAAGAAGCCCAAGGGATGGGTCATCTCCAGCTCGGCCACGAAGGCCTCGTCGCGCATGACCCGCACGGCGCGCGCCCCGGGCTGGAACGTGCGCACGACCAGGGGCTCGGTGCCGCCGCCGTGCATTCCCAGGACCGCGAACGGGTCGCCGTGGCGGCCCTCGAGCAGGGCTTGGACCGCAGCCGGATCGGCGCGGTTGATGGGCTCGCGCGTGAGCGTGGTCTCAGCCTGTGCTGCCACTGGTCTCACCTTCCTGTCGCCGTTCGTTGCCGAAGAGGTCGCGGATGCCGGCCAGCGGGATCCGCAGCCAGCCCGGCCGGTTCGCGGCCTCGTAGCCGACCTCGTAGAAGATCTTCTGGACCATGAAGAGCCGCAGCAGCCGCTGCGGCCTCCTCCGGATCGGCGGGCCAGCTCGGGCAGTCGCCGATCGTTTCCCTGTAGCCTTCCATGAAGGCGTTCTGGGCAAGATTCCGCCAGACCAGCGCTGCCGGCATCAGCTGCTCGGTTGCTGCCGGGTCGCTCTCGAGGAAGCGGAACACCGCCGCCCAGGCGGCATAGTCGAGCGAGCGCAGCATGCCCGCCACGTCGCGCACCGGCGAGCCCTTGGCCCGGCGCTCCTCGAGCGAGCGGATGGGCTCGCCCTCGAAGTCGAGGACCATGATGTCGCCCTTGGCGACCAGCGACCTGGCCCAGATGGTAGTCGCCGTGCAGGCGGGTCTTCATCAGGCCCGGCGGCGGTGCCGTGACGCTGGCCAGCGCCTCCTCCACCGCAGGCCGCACGGCGAGTGCCGCCTCGATGTCGGCCGTCTGCCCCTCCGGTGCCCGCTTGCGCAGGTCCTCGAGGATGCGGAAGCCGTTCTCCACCTGTGCCCGCACGTCGGCCCGCCAGGCCTCCAGGTCGTCAGGCCCCACCGGCTCGCGGGCGAAGGCAGGGTCGTCCGTGTCGATGGCGAAGGCGCGGTGCAGCTCGGCCGTGCGGCGCCCGAGGAGGCGGGCCACGGTGAGGTAGAGCTCATGATGCTCCGGCGTCGGCCAGCTCTCGCTGCCCGGGGTCACCCGGTACTCCTCGAGTGCCCGGTCCAGATAGTCGAGGGTGAAGGCCCAGCCGTCGCCCTGGTTGGCGACGAAGCCGAACGCTGCCGCATAGGCCGACGACAGACCGTCGGCACCGACCCGCTCGATGGAGCCCAGCAGCGGCGGCGTGTTCGTGTAATGCGCCACCTCGGTCAGGAAGCGGCCGATCTCCAGCTCCGGGTGGATGCCGGCCTCGAGGCGCCGGTAGGTCTTGACGATGACCTTCTCGCCGACAAGCACCGAGCTGTTGCTCTGCTCGACGCCCAGGCGCCGGACCGCCGCATCGTCGGGCAGCGCCAGCTCGTCGGGGTGGCTGCCGTGCCAGCAGCGGATCACGGAGTTCTCGGCCGGCAGATCCCGGCCCTCGCGCATCGCACCCAGAAGCTCGCGCGGGAAGCCGTCGGCGTGGGTGGCGTCGTAGAGCGCCCCGATCCCGGGTCCCCGCCGGCACTTGGCAAGCGTGAATGGGAGCAGGGGGCTGCCCGACGCCAGATGCTCCTCGCCCCAGGCGGCTGCGAGCGGCAGCAGGTAGCGCTGGGTCACGCCGCCGGAGAGCGAAACCTCGAGCTCCATCAGGAGATAGACCGCATGCTTGCCGCGCAGCTCCGGCGTGGCCACGAGGCGAACCTTCTCGATGGCGCGGTCCTTGGCCCCGAACCAGCGATGCTTGGGAAGGAACTCGGCCAGCACCTGCTGCTCGAGATCGCGGCCGACCCGGCCCTCGGTGATGCCCCTGAAGCCGTGGGTCAGCACCACGGTGATGAACTCGGGCAAGGGCTCGGTCGGGGTCTCGAAGAGCCCGCCCGGCTTCCCGGCTTCCGAGAGCACGAACCAGTAGAAGCCGAAGCCCGGCAGGCTCAGCCGGTAGCAGGGATCGGTGATC
Source organism: uncultured Alphaproteobacteria bacterium (assembly GCA_963830775.1). Lineage (GTDB taxonomy): Bacteria > Pseudomonadota > Alphaproteobacteria > Geminicoccales > Geminicoccaceae > CAWHNT01. The sequence goes on from CAWHNT010000047.1 coordinate 97,557, forward strand.
GGCGGGAACGGCGTGCGGCCGAGAAGCTCGACCGGCACCCGGCCCTGATAGCGCGTGAGGTCGAGGTCGAAGGCCTGCGCGTTGCGGGAGAGATTGAAGACGCACAAGATCGTCTCGCCCTCGTGCTCGCGCAGATAGGCCAGGATCTTGCGGTTGCGCGGGTAGAGGAAGGTCTGCACGCCGCGGCCGAAGGTGCGGCGGGCCTGGCGCACGGCGATCAGGCGCTTCATCCAGTTGAGCAGCGAGCCCGGGCTCTGCTGCTGCGCCTCCACGTTGACGCCGGCATAGCCGAAGATCGGGTCCTGGATCGGCGGCAGGAAGAGCCGCTGCGGATGGGCGCGGGAGAAGCCGCCATTGCGGTCGGGCGACCACTGCATCGGCGTGCGCACGCCGTCGCGGTCGCCCAGATAGATGTTGTCGCCCATCCCGATCTCGTCGCCGTAATAGATCACCGGCGTGCCGGGCATGGAGAGCAGGAGCGCGTTCATCAGCTCGATCTTGCGCCGGTCGTTCTCCATCAAGCGGCGCAAGGCGACGGCGGATGCCGAGATTGATGCGCATCCGCCGGTCGGCGGCGTAGGTGTTCCACAAATATTCGCGCTCGTTCTGCGTCACCATCTCGAGCGTCAGCTCGTCATGGTTGCGCAGGAAGATCGCCCACTGGCAGTGCTCGGGCAGGTCCGGCGTCTGCCGCATGATGTCGGTGATCGGGTGCCGGTCCTCCTGGGCGATCGCCATGTACATGCGCGGCATGAGCGGGAAGTGGAAGCTCATGTGGCACTCGTCCCCATTCCCGAAATAGGGATGGGTGTCCTCCGGCCACTGGTTGGCCTCCGCCAGCAGCATCCGGCCCGGGTAGTTGGCGTCGATCTCGGCCCGGATGCGCTTCAGGACGGCGTGCGTCTCGGGCAGGTTCTCGCAGTTGGTGCCCTCGCGCTCGACCAGATAGGGGATGGCGTCGAGCCTGAGCCCGTCGATCCCCATCTCCAGCCAGTAGTTGAGGGTGGAGAGCACCTCCCGCATCACGCGCGGGTTGTCGAAGTTCAGGTCGGGCTGGTGGCTGTAGAAGCGATGCCAGAAATAGGCCTTGGCCTCGGGGTCCCAGGTCCAGTTCGACTTCTCGGTGTCGAGAAAGATGATCCGGGTGTCGGTGTACTTCTGGTCGGTGTCGCTCCAGACATAGTAGTCGCGGTAGCTTCGAGCCGGGCTTGGCGCGGCGGGCGCGCTGGAACCAGGGGTGCTGGTCGGAGGTGTGGTTGATGACGAGCTCGGTGATCACCTTGAGCCCGCGCCGGTGCGCCTCGTGGATCAGGCGCTTGACGTCCCGCAGCGTGCCGTAGGCCGGGTTGATGGTGCGGTAGTCGGCGATGTCGTAGCCGTCGTCCTTCAGGGGCGAAGGGTAGAACGGCAGCAGCCAGATCGCCGACGACACCCAGCTCCTGGATGTAGTCGAGCTTCTGGATCAGCCCCTCGAAGTCGCCGATCCCGTCGCCGTTGGCGTCGTGGAACGCCTTGATGTGCGTCTGATAGATCAGCGCATCCTTGTACCAGAGCGGGTCGGTCTCGGCCGCGGCCGCCTGGACGAGGGGCTCGGCTTCCTCGAGGACATCGCTTGCTTGCAGGTTCATGCGCTCAGGCCGGCAGTCCGGGCGGCACGAGCCGCCAGATGGCATAAGGGTTGTGCTGGGGGTCGAGCCAGACATGCTGGACCTTGCCGGTCCAGACGAAGCGGCTGCCCGAGAGCGAGATCCTCGACCCCGATCGTGGCGTTGTCGTCGAGTCCGAAGCGCCAGAGCGGGATCTCGAAGTTGCAGCCGTGCGCCTGCTCGGGTCGAGGTTGACCGCGATCAGGATCGCATTGTCGCGCGTCTCGGTGATCTTGCTGTAGACCAGGACATTGTCGTTCCAGGCGGGGTGGAAGTCGAGGTTGGTGAAGTCCCACATCGCCGGGTTCTCGCGGCGGATGCGGTTCAGCCGGGTGACATCCTCGCGGATGTTGCCGGGACGGTCCCAGTCCCAGGCCTTGATCTCGTACTTCTCGCTGTCGAGATACTCCTCCCGGCCCGGGATCGGGGTCGCCTCGCACAGCTCGAAGCCGCTGTAGAGGCCCCAGAGCGGAGAGAGGGTCGAAGCGAGGACGGCACGGGTGCGGAAGCCCGGCCGGCCCGAGGTCTGCAGCGGGACCGGATTGATGTCCGGCGTGTTGACGAAGAAGTTCGGGCGCATGTGCTCCTTCGCTTCCTCGCGCGTCAGCTCGGTCAGGTACTCGGTCAGCTCCAGCTTCGTGTTCCGCCAGGTGAAGTAGCTGTAGGACTGGGTGAAGCCGATCTTCGCCAGCCGCCGCATCACCTTGGGCCGGGTGAAGGCCTCGGCGAGGAAGATCGTGTCGGGGTGACGGTCCTGGATCTCGCGGATCGCCCACTCCCAGAACGGGTAAGGCTTGGTGTGCGGGTTGTCGACCCGGAACGTCTTCACGCCCAGGTCGATCCAGTGCAGCATCGTGTCCCGCAAGGCATACCAGACACCCGGCAGGGCACCCTCGTAGAACTCGATATGCGAGATGTCCTCGTACTTCTTGGGCGGGTTCTCGGCGTATTTCAGGGTGCCGTCGGGCCGCCAGTCGAACCACTCCGGATGCTCCTTGATCCAGGGATGGTCCGGGGCCGCCTGGATGGCGAAGTCCAGCGCGATCTCCAGCCCGTGCTCGTGCGCTGCCGCCACCAGCCGGCGGAAATCGTCCTCGGTGCCGAGCTCGGGATGGATGTCGGCGTGGCCGCCCTCGTCGGAACCAATGGCATAGGGCGAGCCCGGATCGCCCTCGCGGGCGGTGAGGCTGTTGTTGCGGCCTTTGCGGTTCTTGCGCCCGATCGGGTGGATCGGCGGGAAGTAGAGGACGTCGAAGCCCATGTCGCGGACGTAGGGCAGCTTCCTGATCACGTCGTCGAAGGTGCCGTGCCGGTTCGGGTCGTCGCTCATCGAGCGCGGGAAGAGCTCGTACCAGGCGGCGAACGCGGCGGCCGTGCGGTCGACCACGACCTCGAGCTCGCGGCCGTAGCCCGAGAGGTTCGCGCGCACGCCGGCCCGCTGCATGAGGGCGCGGACCTCCTCGCCCAGCATCACGGCCAGCAGCCAGCCCTGGTCGTCCTTGCGGCTGTCGAGCCGGCCCAGGAGCTCCACGAGGTCGGCGGCATCGGCACCCGTCGCGCTGGCCGCGGCCTTCTCGATCAGCTTCCGGCCCTCGATCAGCTCGAGGCCGATCGGGACGTTGGCATCGTGCTTCTTGCGTGACCTCGACCCGCCAGGAGGCATACTGGTCGCGCCAGGCCTCGACCGTGTAGACGTAGCGGGTGTTGCGGGTGAGCGGGAAGGTGCCGGCCCAGCGGTCGTTGTCGACGAACCGCATCGGCTCCTCGTGCCAGTCCGGCTCCTCCTGGGAGCGGTACTTGACCACGGCCGCGAGCTTGTCGTGCCCGTCGACGAAGATGTCGGCCTCGACGGTGAGCACGTCGCCGACGACGCGCTTGACCGGGAAGCGGCCGCCATCGAGCTCGGGCGACACCCGCTCGACCGCGATGCGGTTGGCGGCCAGCTCCTGGAGCCGCCGCTCGCTCTCCTCGGCATGCTCGGCCATGAGCGAGGGCTCGGCCACCGAGCCCAGGAAGATCCGCACCGCCAGCGGATCGAGGGTGACCGGGCGGCCGGCCACGAAGGGCTGCGGCGTGACACCGGGCGTCGCGTCCTGGAAACCGGCGATCCGGCCGCCGGTGGCGGTCAGCAACGGTCCGAGCTCGATCCCGTCGGGGCGCGCCAGGTCGGGGTTGATCACCGCAAGTGCTGCACTGTCGGCCGCCAGCGGCGTGCCGGCATCGAGCCTGAGCAGGCCCACGACCCGGCCGTTGGGGGCGGTCACCCGGCGCAACGGGCCCGTTGGCGGTGAGGGCCGGCGTCGCTGCCTTGAAGCCGTTGGCCTCGGTGATGAACCTGGTGAGGTCGACCCGGCTCTCGCGGGTCTCCTCGGTCCAGTCCTCGGGCCGGGTCTTGATCGGGTCGAGCCGGCGGCGGCAGCCATACTCGAAGCCCATCGGCACCAGCACGCCGGGGGCGGTGGTCAGGGCATAGAGGTAGCGGGCGCGGTAGAGCCGGGCGATCTCGTCCGGCTCCTCGACGTCGAAGGCGGCGGCGAGGCGGGGCGTGTTGTGGTCTTCCGGGAAGGCCACCGGGGCCGCGATCCGGCGCAGCTCCTCCTGCTGGTCCAGGAACCAGCGGTCGTGGAAGTCCCACCAGCGGCTGCTGTCCAAGATCAGGTCGAAGCCGCAGCCGGCGAGGGCCGCGCACCTGGTCGAACGGGCAGCCCAGCGCTGCCGCCATGAAGACGGCGTCAGGATAGCGCTCGCGCAAGGTGGCGAAGAGCTCGCGCCACAGGTCCGGCGGGACCTTGTAGGCGGCACTGCAGCGGAAGCCGGTGGCGCCCAGCTCCAGATAGTGGCCGGCGAGCTTGACGAAGTACTCCATCTGCCAGCGGCGCGCGCTCGCACTGTCGAGGTCGAGCTCGGCCAGGTCGGACATCACCCGCGGCCGGCGCGGGTCGGTGGGGTTGGCCAGGATCGGGGTGACGAGCTCGCCGTCGCGCCAGCGGAACCACTCGGGATGCTCGCGCACCAGCTCGGAATCGCGCGCCGCGTGCGGCAGCGACGAGGTCGAGCATCACCTTGAGCCCGCTCTCGCGGGCGGCCTTGATGAACCGCCCGGTGAGCTCGTGCGCGGGCTCGCGCGCCTCGCCGCGGACCAGCGGGTGCAGCTCGAACGGGTCGCGGATGGCGTAGATGCTGCCCGACGCGCCGGGCGTCCAGAACGCGTTCACGTACACCCAGTCGAAGCCCATGCCCGCGATCCGCGGCAGGTGCTCGCGCCAGCGGGTGATCGTGCCGGCCAGAAGAGGATGCAGGTCGTAGATGCGCGGCGACAGGTTGCCCATCTCCCCCGCTCCCGCTGTTCGACCCCGGCGTTGGTGCCGCATGGGGTTTCGCTGCCCTAACGCGACCGGCGCCGGGAGGGTTCCGCAGACGACGGCCGCCGGTCAGAATGTCCCGCGTGCCAGGGCTGGCAAGCCCGGCCCTGCTGATCGCGACAAGCGGGCACGGGGCCGCTCAGGCGGCGTGCTTCCACTTGATCGAGCAGCCCATGCTCGGCACCTGCTCCTTCGGCCCCTGGCCCGTCTCGGCCACCTGCCGCATCGCCTCGAACAGCTCGCGCCGGGCGTTGGGCGCCTGGTCGCGCTTCGACTCGTCCAGCCGGCCACGATACTGCAACCCGAGCCCGGCATCGTAGCCGAAGAAGTCGGGGGTGCAGACGGCACCGTAGGCGCGGGCGACCTCCTGGGTCTCGTCGTGGAGGTAGGGGAAGGGGAAGCGCTTCTCCTCCGCCCAGCGGCGCATGTTGTCGAAGCTGTCGGCGGGGTAGGCGGTGGCGTCGTTGCTGCTGATCGCGATGGTGGTGACGCCCAGGGCCTTGAGGTCGTTCGCATCGCGGATCAGGCGGTCGATCACGGCCTTCACGTAGGGGCAGTGGTTGCACATGAAGACGATCAGCGTGCCGTTCGGGCCCTTGAGGTCGGAGAGGCTGTAGGTGCGGCCGTCGGTTGCCGGAAGCGTGAAGTCATGCGCCTTCTCGCCGAAGTTGCAGACGGGGGGTGTGGCGGCCAAGGTTCCCTCCTTGATGAGCTTGGTGAGCATCCGGATGAGGCGGTGGAGCACGGAATGGGATCGTCCCTGATGTCGTCAGCCTGAGATGGCGGTCCGGCAGGCTGTGGCAACGGGGAGGGCAGGCGGGCGGGGCCTGCTCGCCTGGGCGCTCTACGACTGGGCGGTCTCGCCCTTCTCCGTGATCGTGATCACCTTCGTCTTCCCGACCTACTTCGCCCGCGCGCTCGTGGGCGACGAGGTGGAGGGCACGGCCTTGTGGGGCTGGGCGATGACGGGCAGCGCCGTCCTGGTCGGCCTGCTCAGCCCGCCTTTGGGTGCGATCGTGGATGCGGGCGGGCGGCGCAAGCCGTGGCTGCTCGGGGCCACGGTCATCGGCGCTCTCGCCACGGCGGGCTTGTGGTGGGCGGAGCCTGCAGCGGCGGCGATCCCGCTCATGCTGCTCCTGGTGCTGGTGGCGAACACGGCGCTGGAGGTCGGCCAGACCTTCTACAACGCCATGCTGGCCGACCTCGCCCCCTCGGAACGGCTCGGGCGCTGGTCGGGCTGGGGCTGGGGGCTGGGCTATGCCAGCGGGATCGTGGTGCTGGTGCTGGCCCTGCTGTTCCTGATCCAGGCCGACCCGCCGCCCTTCGGGCTCGACAAGGCCGAGGCCGAGCAGGTGCGGATCCTGGGGCCGCTGCTGGCCTTGTGGCTGCTGGCCTTCTCGCTGCCCCTGTTCCTGCGCTGCCCCGACCGGCCGACGGTGCGGATCGGCGGGGGCGACGCCGTGCGGGCGGGCCTGCGCGACCTCGTGAAGACGCTGCGCGGGCTGCGGCACGAGCCGGTGCTGCTGCGCTTCCTGGTGGCTCGGCTGGTCTACAATGACGGGCTGAACACGCTCTTCGCCTTCGGCGGCATCTACGCCGCGGGCACGTTCGGGATGACGCTGGACGAGGTGATCCAGCTCGGGATCGCGCTCAACCTCACGGCCGGCCTGGGCGCCTTCCTGCTGGCGCAGCTCGACGACCGGCTGGGCTCGAAGCCCGTGATCCTGCTGGCGCTGGCGGGCCTGATCGTCGCCGGGACGGTGGCGCTGCTGGCGCAGGAGAAGGCGCTGTTCTGGATGGCGGCCCTGGCGCTGGGCTGCTTCGTCGGCCCGGCGCAGTCGGCGAGCCGGACCCTGATGGCCCGGCTGGCGCCCCCTGAGCGGCGGACCGAGCTGTTCGGGCTCTATGCGCTCACCGGCAAGATCACGGCCTTCCTGGGGCCGTTCCTTTTCGGCACCGCCACCTACCTCATGGGCACGCAGCGCGCCGGGATGGCGACGGTGCTGGTGATGTTCATTGCCGGTGCCCTCCTGCTGCTGCGGGTGCGCGAGCCCGGCCGCTGAGCTGACCAACAGCATGGGAGCCGTCCGATGCGCGAGCGCTATGTCCTCACCCGCCGCGGCCTGATCGCGCGCAGCGCCCTCCTTGGCGGCGGGCTGCTGGCCGTCCCCTCCACCCGTGGCCGGGCGCAGGCCCCGGCAGCCTCGGGCCGTGTCACGGCACCCTACGGCGCCCAGGTCGGCGACGTCACGGGCGACCGGGCCATCCTCTGGAGCCGTGCCGACCGCGAGGCCAGGATGCTGGTCGAGCTCTCGACGAGCGAGAGCTTCGCCCGGAGCTGGACCGTGCAGGGGCCGGCAGCGCTCGAGGACACGGACTTCACGGCCAGGCTCGACCTGCAGGGCCTGCCCCCGGGCCAGCGCGTGTTCTACCGCGTGCGCTTCCTCGACCTGGGCGACCTCAGGACCGAGAGCGAGCCCGTCACCGGCAGCTTTGCGACCCCGCCCGGCGGCCGGGGTGCCGTGCGGTTCGTCTGGTCGGCCGACACGGTGGGGCAGGGCTGGGGCATCAACCCGGATTCGGCGGCATGCGGATCTACGAGACCATGCGCCAGGTCGAGCCGCAGTTCTTCATCCACTCGGGCGACACGATCTACGCCGACGGGCCGGTCTACGCCGAGGCGCGCAACCAGGACGGCAGCACCTGGCTGGGGCCGGACGGCAAGCCCTGGCGCAACCTGGTCATCGAGGAGAAGCAGAAGGTGGCGGAGAGCCTGCGCGAGTTCCGCGCGGCCTATGCCTACAACCTGATGGACGAGAACCTGCGGCGCTTCAATGCGCAAGTCCCCATGTTCCCGCAATGGGACGACCATGAGGTCCTCAACAACTGGTACTGGGAAAAGCTGCTCAGCGGTGACAAGCGCTATACCGAGAAGCGGGTCTCGGTGCTGGCGTCACGGGCGAGCCGCGCCTTCCACGACTACATGCCGATACGGCAGGACCCGTTCGAGCGGGACCGGGTCTACAGCAGCTTCCGGTGGGGGCCTTCGCTCGAGGTCTTCAGGCTCGACATGCGCTCCTACCGGGCAGCCAACGGCGACAACCTCCAGCCGCAGCAGGGGCCGGAGACGCGCTTTCTGGGCCGCGACCAGATCCGCTGGCTGAAGCAGGCGCTGCTGGCCTCGGACGCGACCTGGAAGGTGATCGCGGCCGACATGCCGATCGGGGTCCTGGTCTTCGACAATTTCGTCGAGCGGCGGGGCTCGGAGGCGGTGGCGCAGGGCAACGGGCCGGCGCTGGGGCGCGAGCTGGAGATCGCCGAGCTCCTCACCTTCATCCACCGGAACGGGATCAGGAACACGGTCTGGCTGACCGCGGACCTGCACTACACGGCAGCGCACCGCTACGACCCGAACCGGGCGCGGTACCAGGACTTCGCCCCGTTCTGGGAGTTCGTGAGCGGCCCGCTCAATGCCGGCACGTTCGGCCCCAACGAGCTCGACGACACGTTCGGGCCCGAGGCGGTGTTCGTGAAGGCGCCCGAGGCGGGCCAGGTGAACCTGCCGCCCAGTGCCGGCATGCAGTTCTTCGGCCAGGTCGACATCGACGGCACCAGCGAGGTCATGACCGTGCGGCTCAAGGACATCGCCGGAGCCACGCTGTTCACGCAGGAGCTGGTACCGGAGGTTTAGGGCGCGTCAGGGCGCCCGCGCGCGAGGCGTCGGCGGCTCGTCGGGGGCCGCGTTCTTCAAGAGGAGCAGGGCTTCGATGGCGCGGCTCTGGTAGTCGCTGAGGACGGGGTCGATGATGGCCGAGGCGAGCGGCGCTGCCGCTGCGGCGGCTCCGGCTCGGTGGCCGCTTCCTCCACGGGAGGAGCTTCATCCGCCGCCACGGCGGCGTGCACCGCCGCATGCTCCTGCTGCAGCTCGCCGCGCAGGCGGCTCTCCACCCGCTGCATCGTGCGCAGGTCGGGATCGTCGGACGGGCGAGGCGCACGCGGCGAGGGGCTGGGCGTGCGCGGGGCGGGGGCCGGCTGGGCGGCACGCCTGCTGGCGGCGATCACGCCGTCGGCCAGGGTCCGGGCCGGGTCCTTGCCCATCCGCTCCTGGAGCAGGATGAACATGGCTACCCGCACGTCGCCCAGCGCCGTGGCCTCCATCAGGAGGTGGCGGGCGAGCTGGGTCAGGATGCGGCGCTGCTCCTCCTCCGGCATGGCGTGGAGGGTGTTGTAGCCGTCGATGAGCGCCTTGAACTCGGGCTCGGCGACGAGGGTCTCGACGTCGGCCGGGACCATGCCCTCCAGCCGTGCCACCTGCTTGGGCGTGAGGCCCATGGAGAGCTTCTGGCCCATGCGGCGGTCACGGGCCGTGACCCGGGCGAAGGGGCGGTTCAGGCCCTTGCGGGTGGCGTAGTGGGCGGTGGCGAGCATCGGGCGCATGGCCGTGGCTTAGCGGAATGCCGGCCGTGATGCAAGGAATATAATCCGGTTAGGTTACACGGGCCCGGTCAGCCGGACGCTGGCGGGGTCGCTGTAGACCTCGGCCGAGCTCCAGCGGAGGCTGCCCAGGGCATAGTGGGCGCCGGTGGCGATGATGGCGGCGGCGAGGACGCCCAGGATGAAGGCTCTCATGGCTTGGCTCCCTTGGCTCCGGTGCCGGTCGGGGCCGTTGCCGTCTTGAGGAAGGCGATCAGGGCCGCACGCTCGGCGGGGTCGGGCAACCGCTGCAGCGGCATCTTCGAGCCGGGGGTGAAGCTGTCGGGACCCTGCTCGAAGAGGCGGGCGACGGTTTCCTCGGTCCAGATGATGTCACTTCGCGACAGCGCGCGCGAGTAGGTGTAGCCGGGCAGGCTGCCGGCGCGGCGGCCGAAGAGGGCGTGCAGGGTGGGGCCGGCGCGGTTGCCGCCATCGGGCTCCAGCGTGTGGCAGGCGACGCAGCGCCGGAAGAGGGCGGCACCCTCGGCAGCGGCGTGGGCGGGCTCGGACGTGGCGTCCAGCGGGTCGGCATCCGGGACCGACCAGCGGCGGATCAGGCCGTCGGCGCCGCCGGAGAGGAGCTCCCTGCCGTCGGGGCGGAAGGCCAGGGACCAGACCGGGCCGGCGTGGGCGCGGCGGATGTGGAGCGCCTGGCGGTCGGCCACGCGCCAGAGGATGAGCTGGCCGTCGACCGCACCGCTGGCGAGCCAGGTGCCGTCGGGCGACAGGGCGGCGGCGCTGACCGGCTTGTCGTGGCCGGCAAGCTCGCCGCGCGGCTCGCCGGTGGCGGCGTCCCACAGGCGGACGGAGCGGTCGATGCTGGCGGTGGCGACCAGGTCGCCGGCGGTGGCGATGGCGGTAATGCCCAGCGGGTGGGCTGCCCATGCCCGCAAGGGGGCAAGGTCGGCGGCGCGCCAGAGGGCCATCCGGCCGGCATGGCCGGCGGCGACGAGCGTGCCGGCCGCGGTGAAGGCCACGGCGTTGATGCGCTCGCCCGGCAGCTCGACCAGGCCGGCCGGGGCGGCACGGGCGAGGTCGACCAGATAGAGCTTGCCGTCCCAGCCGGCGGCGGCGGCCTGCTTCTGGTCGGGTGCCACGGCAATGGCGGCGAGCTTGGTGCCCAGCGCGAGGCGGCGGGTTTCCTGGCGGGTGGTGAGGTCCCAGAGGATGAGGAGGCCGTCATCGCCGACCGAGAGGGCGGTGCGGCCGTCACGGGTGACGGCGACGCCGCCGACCGGGCCTTCGTGGCCGATCAGGCGGGCGGTGGCGGTCCGAGCCTCCGTATCCCAGAGCATGACGCTGTAGTCGAAGCTGCCGCTGACCACGAGGCCTGGGCCTGTGGCCAGGGCACGGACGGCGCCGCCGTGGCCTCCCAGCTCCGCTCGTGCCGGTGCGACCAGCAGCAGGAGGAAGAAGGCCGCCAGCCGCAGGGCTGCTACTCCGCGGGCGCGCGCTTCGCCTCGACCTCGTCGGCCCAGATCGAGTGGTGCTCGCGGGCCCAGTTCAGATCGACCCGGCCCGAGCCCATGGCGTCGAAGGCGCCCTCCATGCCGAGCGTGCCGATATAGATGTGGCCGATGATGACGACGGTGAGGAGGACGCCCACCGCACCGTGCCAGAGCGAAGCCAGCTGCAGCTCGGCCACGGGCGAGAGCTCGGTCGGCACGGGCAGGCCCAGGCCGCCCAGCAGGCCGAAAGTGTCGGAGAAGAGCTCGAAGCGGAAGGGGAAGAGGAGCTCGATCCCGGAGAGGGTGAGGCTCAGGCCCAAGAGCACCACGGCCCAGAAGACGATCTTCTGGCCGAAGTTGAACTTCGAGGCCGGCGGATGGCCGCCGCCGAAGAAGCCGCCGCCCTTCATGATCCAGGTGAGGTCGTGCCGGTTCGGCAGGTTGTAGCGGATCCAGAGCACGAACATCATGACGATGCCGAGGATGAAGCCGAAGGCCAGGTAGTTGTGCAGGTATTTGCCGGTCATGGTGATGTCGGCGTAGAGGTCCTTGCCGATGAGCGGCAGGAGGAGCTGGCGGCCGAACATCAGGTTGAGGCCGGTGAGCGCCAGGACGATGAAGCAGACCGCGGTCATCCAGTGGGTGAAGCGCTCGATCTCGTTGAAGCGGCGGATCCGGACGCCGGCGCGGCCTTCCTCGATCCGGATGCGGCCGCGGAGCGCGAAGAAGAGGGCCAGGAGGGCCAGGATGCCGAGGATGGCGTAGGCCGAGTAGCGCGGGTAGGGGCCGTTGCGGACAAGGCGCCAGCTCTCGCCGCCGGACTGGATCAGCGTGCCGGCCATCGGCTTGGGCAGGGTGTTGAAGCCCTCCTCGCCGCGCTTGATGTCGCGCCAGATGTCCGACGGCGCGCGGCTGCGGCCCAGCTCCTGCACGCCCTGCGGCTGCTCGCCCGGTGCCGGCGGCGGCAGGTCCTGCTGGGCCAGGACCGGGGTGAAGGCGGCAAGCAGGAGCGTGAGCAGCCCGGCCAGCCACACGGTTCGTAGTCTCGTCACCTGCCGCCCCCCAGCTCAGAACCCTTGCGAGCGCGCCCTCTGCTCCAGCGCGTCGACCTGCTCCCCGCCCAGCGGCCGGTCCGGGCGCCCCTCATAGCCGTCATGGTCGTAGAGGATCGGCTGGTCCTCGGTCTCGGCGTTGCCGAACGAGACGTGGGTGTAGGCGTACCAGACCGCCCCGGCCACGAGCACCAGAACCAGAAGCCTCAGGATCCACTCGCCGGCACCGGCCCTGCTTGCCATCGACGGCTCAGGCTCCGCTCTTGACCTGGTAGGCGGTGCCCCAGCCCCAGGCACCCGAGCCGAAGCCGCGCTGGACGACCCGCTCGCGGTAGATGGTCGAGATCACGTCGCTGTCGCCGGCAAGCAGCGCCTTGGTCGAGCACATCTCGGCGCACGAGCGGGAGCTTGCCTTCGGCAAGGCGGTTGCGGCCGTACTTCACGAACTCGGCCTCGGTATTGTCGTCCTCCGGGCCGCCGGCGCAGAAGGTGCACTTGTCCATCTTGCCGCGGGTGCCGAAATTGCCGGCCTGCGGGTATTGCGGGGCGCCGAACGGGCAGGCGTAGAAGCAGTAGCCGCAGCCGATGCACAGGTCCTTGCTGTGCAGCACCACGCCCTGCTCGGTCTGGTAGAAGCAGTCGACCGGGCAGACCGCCATGCAGGGCGGGTCCGAGCAGTGCATGCAGGCAACCGAGATCGACTTCTCGCCCGGCAGGCCGTCATCCATGGTGACGACCCGGCGCCGGTTGATGCCCCAGGGCACCTCGTGCTCGTTCTTGCAGGCGGTGACACAGGCGTTGCACTCGATGCAGCGCTCGGCGTCACAGAGGAACTTCATGCGGGCCATGGTTCAGCTCCCCCTTACGCCGCCACGATCCGGCAGAGCGTGGTCTTGGTCTCCTGCATCTGCGTCACCGAATCGTAGCCGTAGGTCTGGGCGGTGTTGGTCGATTCGCCGAGCACGATGGGATCGGCACCCTCGGGGTACTTGTGGCGGAGGTCCTGGCCCTGGAACCAGCCGCCGAAGTGGAAGGGCATGAAGGCCACACCCTTGCCGACCCGCTCGGTGATCATCGCCATGACCTTGACCTTGCCGCCTTCGGGACCCTCGACCCAGACCATGGCCCCGTTGCGCACGCCGGCATTGTTGGCGTCGGTGGGGTTGATCTCGACGAACATGTTCTGCTGCAGCTCGGCCAGCCACGGGTTGGACCGGGTCTCGTCGCCGCCGCCCTCGTACTCGACCAGCCGCCCCGAGGTGAGGACGATCGGGAACGCCTCCGCGAAGTCCTTGTCCTGGATCGACTTGTAGAGCACCGGCAGGCGGTGGAGGCGGCGGTCGGCGTAGGTCGGGTACTGGGCCACGAGGTCGCGGCGCGGGGTGTAGAGCGGCTCGCGGTGGATCGGCACCGGGTCGGGGAAGTTCCAGACCACGCAGCGGGCCTTGGCGTTGCCGAAGGGTGCGCAGCCATGCAGGATCGAGACCCGCTGGATGCCGCCCGAGAGGTCGGTCTTCCAGTTGGCCTTGGGGCCGCCGACCTTGTCGATGATGGCGCGCTCGTCGGGGGTGAGGTCCTTGTCCCAGCCCAGGGCGATCAGCATCTCCATCGTGAATTCGGGATAGCCGTCCTCGATCTCCGAGCCCTTGGGCCAGCTCTCCTCGGCCAGCAGGTTCTCGCCGTTGCGCTCGACGCCGAAATTGGCACGGAAGCACAGGCCCCCGTCCTTCACCGGCAGCGAGGTGTCGTAGAGGTTGGCGGTGCCGGGGTGCTTCATCTCCGGCGGGCCCCAGCACGGCCAGGGCAGGCCGTAATAGTCGCCGTCGGCGGGGCCGCCCTTGGCGCGCAGCGTGGTGCGGTCGAAGGTCTGCTGGTTGGCCATGTGGAGCTTCATCCGCTCCGGCGACTGGCCGGTATAGCCGATGGTCCACATCCCGCGGTTCCACTCGCGGGTGATGTCCTCGACCAGGGGCTCCTCGCCCTCGACCTTGATATGCTTGCAGAGCTGTTCCGCGAAGCCGAACTTCTTCGCGAACAGGTACATGATCTCGTGGTCGGTCCTGGCCTCGAACAGCGGCTCGACCACCTTCTCGCGCCACTGCACCGAGCGGTTGCTGGCGGTCACCGAGCCCGAGGTCTCGAACTGGGTGGCGGCGGGGAGGAGATAGCAGCCGTCCTTGCGGTCGTGCAGCACGGCCGTGACGGTGGGGTAGGGGTCGATGACCACGAGAAGGTCGAGCTTCTCCATGGCCTTCTTGAGGTCGCCCTGGCGGGTCTGCGAGTTGGGCGCGTGGCCCCAGAAGACCATGGCGCGCAAGGGGTCCGGCTGCTCGATGTTCTCCTTGGCCTCGAGCACGCCGTCGGCCCAGCGCGAGACCGGGATGCCCGGCCGCTCCATCAGCGCCTTGTCCTTGAAGCGCTTGAGCATCCAGTCGTAGTCGACGTCCCAGACCCGGCCCCAGTGCTTCCAGGCACCTTCGGTGATGCCGTAATAGCCGGGCAGGGACTCGCTGGTGACGCCGAAGTCGGTGGCGCCTTGGACGTTGTCGTGGCCGCGGAAGATGTTGGTGCCGCCGCCGGCCACGCCGACATTGCCCAGGATCAGCTGCAGGATCGAGGTGGCGCGGACATTGCTGTTGCCGATCGTGTGCTGGGTCTGGCCCATGCACCAGATCGCCGTGGCCGGCTTGTTCTTGGCCAGGATCTCGGCCACGCGCCTGAGCTGCTCGCCCGGCACGCCGGTGACCCGCTCGGTCTCCTCAGGCGTCCACTTCTTCACCTCGGCGCGGACCTGGTCCATGCCCCAGACGCGCTTGCGGATATACTCCTTGTCCTCCCAGCCATTCTCGAAGATGTGCCAGGCAATGCCCCAGATCAGCGGGATGTCGGTGCCAGGGCGCAGGCGGACATATTCGTCGGCATGGGCGGCGGTGCGGGTGAAGCGCGGGTCGCAGACGATCAGGGGTGCGCCCTGCTCCTTGGCCTTGAGGAGATGCAGCAGCGAGACCGGGTGCGCCTCGGCGGGGTTGCCGCCGATGAGGAAGATCGCCTTGGAGTTGTGGATGTCGTTGTAGGAGTTGGTCATCGCGCCGTAGCCCCAGGTATTGGCTACGCCGGCGACGGTGGTCGAGTGGCAGATGCGCGCCTGGTGGTCGACGTTGTTGGTACCCCAGAAGGCGGCGAACTTGCGGATCAGGTAGGCCTGCTCGTTGCTGTGCTTGGCCGAGCCCAGCCAGTAGACCGAATCGGGACCCGCCTTGTCGCGGATCTCCAGCATCTTGTCGCCGACCTCGTTGATCGCCTGCTCCCAGGAGATCCGTTCCCACTTTCCGGCGGTGAGCCGCATCGGGTACTTGAGGCGGCGCTCGCCATGGGCGTGCTCGCGCACCGAAGCGCCCTTGGCGCAGTGCGAGCCGAGGTTGAAGGGGCTGTCCCAGCCCGGCTCCTGGCCGACCCAGACGCCGTTCTGCACCTCGGCGATCACCGTGCAGCCGACCGAGCAGTGGGTGCAGACGGTCTTCCTGATCGTTACCGGCGCCCCGGGATGCGGGCGAGGGGATGTTGGGCTGCTCGGCCCTGGCCATCATCCCGCGGCCGAGCCCGGCCACGGCCGCGATGCCGCCGGCGGCGATGCCGGAGCGGCGCAGGAAGGCGCGCCGGTCGACCGTGCCGGCGGTGCCCGCGGTGAGGCCGGCGGCGAGCGATGCGCGGGCCGTGCCGTTGCTCTTCTTCCTCAGCATCAGAACACCTCCCGGCAACGGCTCAGAAACGCGCCAGCTCGTAATAGGTCCGCACGTGCGCGGTCTCGCGATAGCCCTGCTTTGAGGGCTTGCCGTCCGCCACCGCGGCTGCCGCCGGCTCCGCTCCGGCGACCGTGGCGGCGGCACCCGCAGCCGCACCCAGCCCCGCCAGCTTCAGGAACTGCCGGCGCTCCGTCTTCGGGGTCTCACGGTCCTGCCGCATCGAAGCCTCCACCGTCAGTCCAGCATGGCGAACGCGGTCGCCTCCACGTCCATGAACAGGCGACCGAGCGTGCCGATGGGCAGATAGAGCCGCGACGCACGCGCGCGCTCGAGGTCGGTGAAGAAGCGGGATGCCCAGGGGGCCAGATGGCGGTCGTAGAAGCGCCGCTGGGTGTCGAGATCGGCAGGCCCGTACTCGCCCTCGATCAGGCCGGCCATGACCTCGCACAAGGCGCCGATATGGTCCTCGGGATCGCGGTTGGCGTCGGCACGGCGCACGCCCAGGACCGCAAGGTCGGTGCGGAGCGCGGAGAGCGGCCGCTCGTTAAGGAACCCG
The DNA here is from genome assembly GCA_963830775.1 of uncultured Alphaproteobacteria bacterium. Lineage (GTDB taxonomy): Bacteria > Pseudomonadota > Alphaproteobacteria > Geminicoccales > Geminicoccaceae > CAWHNT01. The sequence goes on from CAWHNT010000047.1 coordinate 113,837, forward strand.
GTCAGGTAGAAGGAGGCGTAGGGGACGAGCTCGCCGCGGCCGAGGCCGATAAAAAGCTCGTGATATTCCTGACGGGCAGCCTCGATGCCGGTCGCGGCGGCGAGCCTGGAGAGCGTGGCCAGAGCCTGGCCGATATCGCTCCCGTCACCCTTGAGACTGGCTGCGGCACAGAGGCTGGCCTCGTCCGGCAGGCCGGAGAGGAAGCGCGCCAGCAGGCGATACGGGTAAGCCCTGAGCAGCTCCTCGTCGCGATCGTCAGCTGGAAGTGCTGCTGTCGCCATTTCCGCTCTGGTTGTCGTCCGCCTGCCCGAGGGGCGGATCTCCCTGTGCCTGGAGCGACTCTAGAGCCCTTCCAGAAGGCGGGCAAGGCTCGCCTTGCTGGGCCCCAGCCTGTGGCTGGTCGGCTTCGAGCTGCTCCACCGCGTCGAGCATGCCGCGGCCCACGCGGTAGGCCGTGCGCAGGCCGGCGACGACGGTCGCCTTATCGGTGAAGTCGGCGGTGCAGTAGTAATCGTCGAGCCCGTCCAGGCTGTTGATGATCGGGTTCACGCGCCAGAGCCGGCGCAAGGCGTCGCGCCGCAGGTTGGTCGGCACGCCGGCCTGGAGGAAGGGTTTGAAGTCGGAATCGCCGGTCAGGGTGTCGAGGTCGGGCAGCTCGAGCTTGTCGTCGGGCAGCGGCGGCTGCTCGGGCTCGGGGGCTGCCGGCGGAGCCTCCGCGACCGGTGCCGGCAGCTCGGCATCCCGCGCCGCGAGCTTGCGCCGCGACCAGCGGGCGAGGAAGCCGGCCTCGGTCTCGTCACTCATCGGGGGTTGCCTCTCCCACGCGCACGAAGTCGCTCGTCTCCCCGGCCGCCTTGTCCAGCCCCTTGCGCTTTCGCTTGTAGAAGGGCTGCTCGACATGATGCCGCTCGATGTACTCCTGCACCCAGGCGATCACCGCCGGCGGCATCGGCACGGGCTCCACCTTGTCGTCACCAAACTCGGTGTGCGCCAGGGATTCGAAGGGCGAGGCCGTGACCTCGACCGGCAGGAGCGGGAACTCGCCCTCGACCGGCCGCATGACGACATAGAGCATCGGCGGCTCGCCGGAGAGGTTGTAGCGGTAGTGCTCGGTCTCGGTGCGGTGCAGCTCGAGCGGCAGGGTGGCCGCGTGGTAGCGAGCCCAGCCCTCGCCGCGTGCGAGCTCGCGCCATGTCGCCGGCGGGGCACCCGGCATGACGTCGACGGGACGCCAGCGCTCCTTGGCCCAGCGGTGGGCTACCGCCTGACGCTCGACCACGATGCCGACGGCGATGCTGGCGCTGGACTCGGTCACGGGTGAGGGGTCAGCCGGATTTGCGCGCAGCGACGTAGGCACGAAGCACGGCATTGATGGTGCTCTGATAGTCGCGGCCCTGGCTTCGGAACCAGGCCAGCACGTCACGGTCGAGCTGCATTCTGACCCGCGCCTTCGGCGAGGGATGCACAAGCTCGGCCCGGTCGAAGAAGGTGGGATCGTTGCCGGGATCCTCCGGGTCATCGGCTATCGCAGCTGCCAGCTCGACCTCGCTGACAGCATCCACGCGGGCCCAGTCCGAGGCGCCCGGAGCAGGACGATAGCTGCCATCCGCCTGCTCCAGGAGCACCTGGCCGTCAGCGGTGAGGACCGCCCGGGTCGTCTGACCAGTATCGGGCATATCGCTGCTGCTCCCTTGCATTGGCCTTACGCGCGGAGATCAGCCGTCGCGCCCTGCCGCGCCATGTCCAGGTGATATGGAGCAGCCGCCCGCGCATGGGCACCAGGAGGACGGAGCGGAACTCGCCATAGTCGCACCGCGTGTCGGCGAACTCCACCCTTGCCGGCTCTGCGAACGCCTCGAGCACGTCAGCAAAGTCGATCCCGTGCTTGGCCAGATTCCGCTGCCGCTTGGCTTCATCCCACTCGAACACTCAACCACCATGCCGGATGCCGTTCGGGTAGGCCAGCATGGCTGCAGCTTGCTCGCCCGAGATGCGATCCCTATACCCTACCATCGCGCGAGCGAATGACCATGGGCGGGCGGGATGAGCTGTTCCGATGCGGGAATGCTGCGGGCTGGGGGCGAGGCCGGTTGATGCCGCAGCTCAACGTCGGCACGCTCGTCAAGCTGCTGATCGCCTCGCTCGTCGTCGGCATGATCATGGCGTTCCTCGGCGTCACGCCTCGTGACGTGCTGGGCTACGTCACCGGGTTCGCCAACGAGGCCATGAACAATGCCGCGGCCTGGGCCGGGTCGGCGATCTCGTATGTGCTTCTGGGGGCCGTGATCGTGATCCCGATCTGGCTCTTGAGCGTGCTGTTCAAGACGTTCAATCGGCGCTGAAGCGGTTCAGCCCGCCTGGTGCTCAGCGGGCGCGGCGTGGCTCCGGGCATAGGCCCTGAGCACGTCTGCCATCCGTCCGATATAATTGTCGCCATCTGCCTGAAAGAACGCCACAGTCTCCGGGTCAAGCTGCAGCCAGAATCGTCATGACCACCCGACGCGCGTCCCCGCGTCGGGCACCATCTCGAGCGTTACGCCACGAAATCCTCATCGGGCTCGATCTCCGGTGCGTCAGGCGCCTGTCCCTCCCGGACAAGTCCGATTGGCCCGCATGCGTTCAATGTCCTCGAGTCGAATATACCTTGGTCTCTTGGTCCGGCATCGATCTTCGCATCCTGTTGAGAACAGCCAGTCGGCGACGCATCTCATCGTTGCGACGAACGCTGGAGCTATCCCGTGCGTAAGCAAGCCTACTGCGTCAGCCGCCCGAACGTCTTCTCCACTACGTCCAGCAACCAATCGAGGCCGTTCTCGGCGGTCTGGCGGACCACCTCCGGCACTTGGTCGACCTGGGCCACGAAGGGGGCGGGCTTGGGGGTGGCCAGCATGACCTCCTTCCAGACATAGGCGGGGATGGTGCTGCCGGAGACGCCCTTCATGGGCTTGGCCTCGTCGTTGCCGACCCACACCCCGGCTATGTAGTCGCCGGAGAAGCCCACGAACCAGGCATCGCGGGCGGCGTTGGTGGTGCCGGTCTTGCCGGCGGCCCGGCGCTCGCCCAGCTTGGCGGCTCTGCCGGTGCCGTTCTCGACCACGCCCACCATCAGCTCCTGCATCAGCGCGTCGGTGCGGCGCTCGATCACCCGCACCTCGGAAGGCTCGTGCCGGTAGAGGCTGCGGCCGCCGGCATCGGCGACGTCGCTTACCCCGTAGGCCGGGCGGCGGACGCCGCCGGCGGCGATCGGCTGGTAGGCGCTGGTGAGCTCGAGCAGGCTGACCTCGAAGGTGCCCAGCGCCAGCGAGGGTACGGGCTCGAGCGGCGAGGTGATGCCCAGGCGGCGGGCCATCTCCACCACCTTCTTCCGGCCGGTGCGCTCGCTCATCAGCACGGCCACGGTATTGATCGATTCGGCGAAGGCCTGGGCGGCGGTGACGTTGCCCAGATACTTGCCGCTGTAGTTGCGCGGCTCCCAGTCGCCGATGCGGACCGGGCGGTCGGTGTAGACGGTCTCGGGGGCGAGGCCCTCCTCGAGGGCCGCCAGATAGACGAAGGGCTTGAAGGCGGAGCCGGGCTGGCGGCGGGCGTCGGTGGCGCGGTTGAAGGCGGACTGGCGGTAGGAGCGGCCGCCGACCATGGCGCGGATGGCGCCGTTCATGTCCAGGACGACGACCGCCGCCTGGGTGGCGCCGCGCGCCTCGGACTTGGGGCCGATGATCTTGTCGAGCGCACCTTGTGCCGCCTTCTGGATGGCGGGGTCGATGGTGGTGCGGACCACGAGGTCGCGGTCGGCTTCGCCCAATTGCTTCTGCAGGCCATTCAGCGCCCAGTCGACGAAGTGGCCGGCGAGCACGGTCTCGGCATCCGGCGCGACACGGGCCGGGCGCATGCGGGCGGCTACGGCCTCGTCGGGCGTGATGGAGCCGGCATCGACCATGCGCTCCAGGACCACGGTGGCGCGGTCGCGGGCCTGGTCGAGGTCGTTGGTGGGGGCGTAGCGGGAGGGGGCCTTGAGCAGGCCGGCGATCATCGCGGCCTCGGGCAGGCTGACGTCGCGGGCGGGCTTGGCGAAGTAGCGCTGGGCCGCGGCCTCGACCCCGAAGGCACCGGCACCGAAATAGACCCGGTTGAGGTAGATGGTGAGGATCTGCTCCTTGCTGAGCTGGGTCTCGAGCCAGATGGCGTAGACCAGCTCCTCCAGCTTGCGGCGGAAGGAGCGCTCGTTGTTGAGGTAGAGGTTCTTCACCAGCTGCTGGGTGATCGTGCTGCCGCCCTCGACGATGCCGCCGGCGCGGAAGTTGGCCAGCGTGGCGCGGGCGAGGCCGAACACGTCGACGCCGAAATGGCGCCAGAAGCGGGCATCCTCGGTGGCGATCACGGCCTTCACGAGGAAGGGCGAGATCTCCTTGAGCTCGACATAGCGTGCCCCGCGCGTGCCGCGGCGGGCGAGCGTGCTGCCGTCCGAGGCCAGGACCGTGATGGTGGGCTGCTCGCTCTCGGCCCGGAGCTCGCGCGGGTCGGGCAGCTCGGGGGCGAAGACGTAGAAGAGGAGCACCCAGCCGATCAGGCCGGCCAGGACCGCACCCACGGCGAGGCGCTGCAGCCAGCCCAGGAGGCCCGGGCCGCTCGGGCGGCGCTCGCGCTGCTGCCGGGGCGGCTCCGGCATACCGGGCCGGCGCGTGGGCAGGTTCCTCATGCCGATGGAAGCTCCTATCTCAGGCCTGTCGCCACTTATGCCGCGAACGGGCCCGCATGCGCACGCCTTTGCTTCTGCCCGACCCCGATGACCCGCGGCTCACCCAGCCCGTCACGGGCATCGACCAGGAAGGCCGCGCGGTCGAGGCCGCGATCGTCCACGAGCGGCCGCTGACCCTGTTCCTGAACGGGCAGGAGATCGTCACCATGATGACGATCGGCGACCACCCCGAGTACCTGGCTTTGGGGTACCTGCTGAACCAGAACATGCTGCGGCCGGACGACGAGGTGACGGGGATCGAGCATGACGAGGAGCTCGAGCTCGTGGTCGTCCGCACAAGGCGCCAGACCGACTACGAGGCCAAGCTGCAGAAGAAGGTCCGCACCTCCGGGTGCGCGCAGGGGACCGTGTTCGGCGACCTGATGGAGCGGTTCGACCAGGTGCGGCTGCCGGCCAGCGCCGTGCTGCGGACTTCCTGGCTCTACAGCCTGGGCCGGCAGATCAACACCACGCGCTCGCTCTACCTGAAGGCCGGTGCGATCCACGGCTGCTGCCTGTGCGAGGAGGACCAGCTCATCCTCTACATGGAGGATGTCGGGAGGCACAACGCGGTCGACAAGATCGCCGGCTACATGTTCCGGCACGGGCTGGGGCCGGAGGGCAAGATCTTCTACACCACCGGCCGGCTGACCTCGGAGATGGTGATCAAGACGGTGCAGATGGGCATCCCGATCCTGATCTCGCGCTCAGGGTTCACGGCCTGGGGGGTGGAGCTGGCAAGGCGTGCCAACCTGACGCTGATCGGGCGGGCGAAGGGGAAGCGGTTCCTGGCGCTGGCGGGGACGGAGCGGATCGTGTTCGACGCCGACCCGCATCACCAGCCCGAGGAGGAGCGGCGGTACGGGCGCAAGGGTGCGCAGGACGAGGCGGCGTGAGCGAGGTTGCAGGGCTGCTGCTGGCGGGTGGCTTGGCGCGCCGGATGGGCGGCGGGGACAAGTGCCTGACGCGGCTCGGCGGGCGGACGCTGCTGGAGCTGGTGCTCGAGCGGATACGGCCGCAGGTCGGCGCCCTGGTGCTCAACGCCAACGGCGATCCGGCGCGGTTCGCGGCGTATGGCCTGCCTGTGGTGGCCGACAGCGTGCCGGGGTTCGCGGGGCCGCTCGCGGGCGTGCTGGCGGGGATGGAGTGGGCGGCGGCGGAAGCGCCCGCGGTCCGGTACGTGGTCAGCATCGCGACGGACACGCCGTTCTTTCCGGCGGATCTCGTCGCGCGGCTGCATGGAGCCGGTCGAGCGGGGTGGGGCGGAGATCGCCTGTGCCGCGTCGGGTGGGCGGACGCATCCGGTGTTCGCGCTGTGGCCGGTGAGCCTCGCGGGCGAGCTGCGGCGGGCGCTGGTGGACGAGGGGATGCGGAAGATCGACCGCTGGACGGCGCGCTATCGGACGGTGGCGGTCGAGTTCGGTAGCGAGCCGTTCGATCCGTTCTTCAACCTGAACACGCCCGAGGATCTGGCCCTGGCCGAAGAGCTGCTGCGTGGGCGGACGGCGTGACCATGGCCGTGCGGGCTCCGGCCCGAGGCTCGGCCGCCGGCCTCGGGATCGCCGCCGCCTGCTTCATCGGCTGGGGGCTGATGCCCTTCTACTTCAAGGCCCTGGTCCATGTGGACCCGGTCGAGGTGGTGGCGCACCGGATCGTCTGGTCGGCGCTGTTCCTGGCCTGCCTGCTGCCGTTCGGCGGGCGGATGGAGGAGCTGCGCCGCCTGCCCTCGAGCCCGCGGCCGCTGCTCACGCTGGCGTTCACGGCCTGCCTGATCTCGGTCAACTGGGTCATCTACGTGGTGGCGGTGCAGACCGGGAACGTGCTGGACACCAGCCTCGGCTACTTCCTGGGCCCGCTGGTATCGGTGGCGCTGGGCGTCGTGGTGCTGAAGGAGCGGCTGTCGCGGGTGCAGGCGGCGGCGGTGGCGCTGGCGGCCCTGGCGGTGGTCAACCTGATCTGGCAGCTGGGCGTGGTGCCGAAGGTGGCGCTGGTGCTCGGCATCTCGTTCAGCATCTACGGCCTGCTCAGGAAGCGGCTGCCGGTGAGCCCGGCGCTGGGGCTGCTGGTCGAGTGCCTCGTGGTGCTGCCGATGGCGCTGGCGGCGTTCGTGTGGGTGGCGCAGACGAAGGGGCTTACCTTCCTCCATGGCGATGCCGGCACCGATATCCTGCTGGTGGCCGGCGGCGTGATCACGGCGGGGCCGCTCCTGCTGTTCAACGTGGGTGCGAAGCGGCTGAATTACGCCACGATCGGGGTCATGCAGTACATTGCCCCCAGCATGCTGTTCCTGGAGAGCGTGCTCATCTTCGGCGAGCCCTTGGCCTTCTGGCGGCTGGTGACCTTCCTCCTGATCTGGACGGCGCTCGCCATGTATAGTGCGGACGCGCTGATCCGGGCGCGGGAGACACGGCATGGGTGAGCGGGCGCTGCGAAGGATGACCGTCGAGGAGTTCCTCCGGTGGGAAGGCGAGCCGGACGTCCGCTACGAGCTGATCGATGGCCGGCCGGTGGCGATGAACCCGCCACGCGGCTTTCATCGCACCATCGCCATCAATGTCGGGGGCCTGCTCTGGTCGCGGCTGCGCGAACGGCGGGTCTGTCGCGCCGAGTCCGAGGCCGGGATCGAGTTGCAGGACGGCAATTACTATGTCGCCGACCTTGCAGTGACGTGTGCCGGACCCGCGAACGCGGCGTCGATCGAGCAGCCCGCGCTCATCGTCGAGATCCTTTCCCGCGGCACCCGCGCCGACGACCTTGGCGGCAAGATTCCGGCCTACCAGGACATCGCCAGCGTGCAGGAGATCTGGGCCATCGACAGCGAGCGGCGGCGGATTTGGGTATATCGGCGTGAAGGCGAGCGTTGGGTCATTGACCGCTATGTCGGCTCGGCCAGCTTTACGAGTGCCGTGGTCGAGGGCGATTTCGCACTCGACGACATCTACGAGAACACGGACCTTTGAGTGGCCATCCGCTTATAGCGGCGGCAAACGCCCCGCGGATGCGGGAACTGGGGGTAGGCATGCGCTGGCTTATGATCGGCGGGGCGATGGCGATCGCCCTGGGTGGCTTGCCGCTGGCGGCGTCGGCGCAGGATGCGTCGGTGCCGGAGCAGATCGTCAACGTGATGAACAAGCTCTGGGGCAGCCATCCGGGGCTGCGCGCCAACCACACCAAAGGGATTGTGGCCGAGGGCAGCTTCACGCCGACGGCGGAGGCGGCCGGGCTCAGCACAGCACTCCTGTTCCAGAGCGGGACGACCACGCCGGTCACGGTGCGGTTCTCCGATGCGACCGGCGTGCCCGATCTGCCCGACGGCGACTCCAACGCCAACCCGCACGGCATGGCGATCAAGTTCCAGCAGTCCGATGGGGCCGAGGTCGACATCGTTGCCAACTCGCTGGGGTTCTTCCCGGTCGCTACCGGCGAGGAGTTCCTCGACCTGCTGACGGCAGCATCCGAGAGCGGTCCGGACGCGGCAAAGCCGACCAAGCTCGAGACTTTCGTCGCCAGCCACCCGGCGGTGAAGGAAGCGGGCGGCACGGTCGCCACGCCGGTGAGCTTCGCCACCGACATCTACAATGGCATCAACGCCTTCGTGTTCGTCGACGCAGCCGGCAAGCGGCAGCCGTTCCGTTTCCGGCTGGAGCCGGTCGGTGGTGCGCAGCATCTGAGCAAGGAGGACGCTGCCAAGCAGCAGCCTAACTTCCTGATCGACGAGTTGCCGGCGCGCGTGGCCAAGGGGCCGGTCGCCTTCAAGCTTCAGGCGAGGCTCGCGGCACCGGGCGACCCGACCGGGGATGCGACCAAGGCGTGGCCGGACGACCGCAAGCTGGTCGATCTCGGCACCATCACGCTGACGGCGGTTCCGGCCGACGGCGGCGCACGCTCGGCGTCGCTGCTCTACCTGCCCAGCAACCTCACCGACGGCATCGAGGTGTCGGACGACCCGCTGATCGACACGCGGAACGAGGCCTATGCGGTCTCGTTCGGGCGGCGCTCGGAGTAGGCAGCCACCGTTCAACCTCCATGCTGCGGCAGGCCGAAGCCGAGCCTTGCCAGCTTCTCGCGGGCTGCCGGCAGCATGGCGGTAAGGACGGTCTGCAGGAGCGGCCGCGACAGGACGATCCGGTCCTCGAGGTCGGGCCGCCGCACCAGCACCACCTCCTCGCCGCTGCCGAGGGCTGCCAGCTCGGCACCATCGCTCAGCGGCCCGCTGGCGACGATCTCGCTGTCACCCTGGCCGGCAGCAGCTTGACGGCAGATATGCTCCAGGGCCGCCAGGTCTTGGGCCTCGGCCGACAGCTCCAGCACCGGCAGCTGGGCCACGACCGCACCGGCTTCCTGCTGCCACCAGCCGAGCTCGATCGTGCCGCGGTCCGGCAGATGCCGCATCAGCAGGACGCGCCCGTCATCCTGCCTGGCGCTGGCCAGGACGACGACATCCTCGTTCGTGCTTGCCATTGCGCTCCTCCCTCGCAGGGAGCTTGAGATAGTGCGCGCTCGGGCCGCGTCCGCGCTTTATTGCGCCTGGCACTCGGCGGCCGCGCGCTGCCGCCGGATCATCGCCTGCTCGGCCGAGAGCTTGCCCTCGGCCTTGAGGCGCTCGATCTCGGCCCGCTTCTGGCCGACGCAGTCGCCGGCACTGGCGGCGGCCTGTACCGCCGCACCAGCGTCGGCTTCGACGGCGCCGCGATGGACCTGGACCAGGGCGAAGCCGCAAGCGCCCGCAACGGCCAGCGCCAGCAGGCGGCCGGGCGCGCCGTCCAGCCTCATTCGAGCTCGATGTCGCCGTCGATCTCGACGTCGAGGCCCGCTGCCGGGATGGTGAGGTGGACCTTGGCCGCCAGGCGCTCATCGCCCTTGAGCCGGCCGCTCTCCAGCGCCTCCTTGACCGCGTTCTCGATCTCGCGCTGGGAGGTCACGCCGACCTTCTTCAGGAACTTGCGCAGGCTCATGTTGAGGATGTCGTCGTTCATCGCTCCCACCCCGATGCTTCAGGCTGGCCCTGCCAGCGGCAGGTTCGCGAGCAGGTTCTGCGGCTTCAGCCGCAGCCGGCCGCGCCCGTCGCGGGCCATGCCGAGATAGACCGGCCGGCCAGCCAGCCCAGACCGCACCACCCTAGGGTCGCGGAACTCGAGCCGGAAGAGGGAGAGGAGGTTGGCCAGCCGCTCCTGACCGGGATCGGCGCCCTGCCAGAGCTCGTTCAGGAGCGCGGACGCCTCGGCGTCGAGGCCGGTGTGCCAAGCCCAGCGCTCGTCGCGGATAGACTGGAGCGGCTGGATCGTCACCTCGAGGCTCAGGAAGTGGCGCACCCAGGCCTCCAGCACCCGGCAGAGCGAGTCGAGCCCCGGCCGGGTGAAGCTCACGTCGAGCACGGTGTCGAAGCGGTCGCTGCGCTGGAAGTAGCCGGAAGCGGTCGCCTCGCCCAGCACGTCGAGCTCGACCGAGCGCTCGCCCGCGAGCTGGAGGAGGCTGCTGCCGGCACCCTCGGCGTGCATCGTCACCGTCTCCTCGTCGGCCAGGAGCACGGCACCGTCGCTCAGCATCACCCGCTGCGAGCGGAACAGGCATTCGGCCGCGCGCAGGCGCAGGCCATCCTCGCAGCCGTCCAGGACGCCGCGCAGGATCGCATGGGCGAGCTGGTCGAGCATCGAGGGCGGGACGGCGGGGGAGGGGTCGAGGACCAGCGAGAGATAGGCGTCCTCGATGGTGGGCTGGCGCAGCAGCCGCTCGCGGAAGGCCAGGAACACCTGCCAGTTCTCGCGCGCGTCGGCGTCGGCGATGCCGACGAGGTTGACGGGGGTCACCGGCCGGCGCGGCTGATCGAGCATGGCGGCATGCAGGGCGCGCTCGGCCGGGCAGCTCTCCTGCACGGGATGCAGCTCGGCCCGCAGCAGGTAGGCGCGCAGGAAGTCGTCGGTCACGGCGTGGCGGCCGTCGTCGCGGTGCTCCAGAAGGTGCCAGCCGGAGCTGCGCCAGAAGTCCTGCGCCATGGTCAGCCGAGCTCGGGCAGGGCGGTCTCGAGCGGGAGGGCCGCGTCGCCGATCCTGAACCGGCCCGCCTCGTCGAGGCCGGCGACGGTGCCCTCGAACTGGCCCGCCGCGAGCACCAGGCTCGCCTGCTGGCGGCGATTGAAGCAGCGCTCGTTCCAGGCCATGCGCACCGGCGCGAAACCATCCTCCTGCCAGCGATGGGTCCAGTGCAGGAGGTGGCGGGTGATGCTCTCGGCGAGCCGGACGGCGGTGAGGTCGCCGGCACCTTCGTCGGCGAGCGTGGTCACGTCGGGCGCCGTGCCGGGCTCGTGGGCGAGGGGGCCTATCGCCAGATCGAGCCCGAGCAGGAGCCAGGGCGGGACGGCATCGGCTCCTGTCGTTGCCGGCACCGCGAGGCGGACCTGACCTGCGCGGGCACCATCGAGGACGATGCCGTCCGGCCAGGCGAAGGCGACGGGCAGGGCCGGCGGCAGGAGCGCTCCAAGCGCGTCGCCCGTCGCCACCATGAGCACGTAGGCCGCCAGCAGAGTCTCCGGCAGCGGCGCCTCGGGCTCCAGCGCCACGGCGAGGCGCAGCCGGTCGCCGCGGTCGGTCCAGTAGACGGTGCCGTCGTCGAGGCCGCGCGGCGCCATCCGCCGCGCCCGCTCGAACGCATCCACGGCCGCGTCCACGACGACCAGCTGGAAGGCCGGCGGCAGCAGCGGAAAGCTCACCGCCGCCGCCCCGGAACGCTGGAGCTTCGCCACATCACCGCCTAGCCTCACGGGCAACAGATCAGGTGCCATGCTCTACCATCACAGCCACTACGAACGCGACCGCCCCCTCGGCACATTCTGGGAGTCCAGCGGCGCCGGGCCGGCGCGGGCTTCTGTTCCGCTCCGGGAGGATAGGAGTGCCGAGGTCGCGATCATCGGAGGTGGGTATACCGGGCTTTCCTGCGCCTACCACCTTGCCCGCGAGCATGGAATCCAGGCCGTCGTGCTGGAGGCGGGGCCGATCGGCTGGGGGGCTTCGGGGCGCAATGGCGGGTTCTGCGGGCTGGGTGGGACCAAGCTCGGCTATGGCGCCATGGCGGAGCGGTTCGGGCTGGAGGAGGCTCGCCGCTACTTCGCCTGCCAGAAGGAGGGGGTGGCGCTCGTCCGCCGCCTTGCCGAGACTGAGGGCTTCGACATTGAGGCGACGGGCGAGGGCGAGCACCTTCTGGCCCACAAGCCCAATCGGGTCCGCGAGCTGCATGACAAGGCCGCACTGGTCGAGCGCCTCTTCGGCGAGCGCTGGCCGGTCTGGACCCGCGAGGAGCTGGCGGAGCGGCTGCTCGAGGCTCCCGAGGCGCATGGCTGCCTCGTGGTGCCGCACTATTTCGGCCTGCACCCGCTGCGCTACGTCCGCGGGCTCGCTGCCGCGGCCGAGACGGCCGGCGCCCGAGTCCACGATGCCTCGCCGGTCACCGCCTGGGAGCGGGACGCAGCGGCCGCCACACCTTGCGCACGCCCGGCGGCAAGGTCACGGCCGCGCGCGTGCTCGTCGCCACCAACGGCTACACGCCCGAGCATCTGGTCCCCGCCCTCGCCGGCCGCACGCTCCCGGCCTTGTCCTCGATCCTGGTCACCCGCCCGCTCACAGCCGCCGAGCAGGCCGCCCACCGCTGGACCCGCCCGGCCCTGATCGCCGACACCCGCAACCTCCTCTTCTACATCCGCCTCCTGCAGCGACGGCCGCCTCCTCTTCGGCAGCCGCGGCGGCACCGACGCCTCGCCCGCCGCCTTCGAGCGCCGCAAGAGCTGGATGCGCCGCCGCCTGGCGGAGAAGTTCCCGGCCTGGGCGGGCGTGGACATCGAGCACGCCTGGTGGGGCCTCGTCTGCCTCGCCCGCGACCTGCTCCCGCATCTGGGCTGGCTCGACGCGGAGCGGCGGACGCTCACGGCGCTGGCCTATCACGGCGGCGGTGTCGCGTTCTCGACCATGCTGGGCCGGGCGGCAGCCGCGGTGCTGGCCGGGAAGGAGCCGGACCCGCCGCTGCCGGCGTTCATCCGCAAGCCCGCCGCCGCGGTTCCCGCTGCCGGCGGCGCGGCTGTGGGCGCTGCCGGGCGGCTTATGCCGGTTACAGCGTGAAGGACGAGCTAAGATAGACAAAGCATCGCCGGTTCGCGTAGGGTGTTGATCGCCATGGCCAGCATCTAGCACGAGCATGGCGGAGGACACGGCCGACGCTTGCTGCGCGGCGATGCGGGCTCAGACCTCCAACAGCGCGTAGGGCTTCCCGTCCGGCTTCGCGATCTGCGCTGCCGTGTTGAAGACCGGGATGCCCCTGGTCGTGGCTCCCTCGTAGGTGCCGTGGTGGGCGTGGCCGTGGAACACCGCGCGGACGGTGGGGTAGCGGTCGATGGCTTCGGCCAGGCGGGAGGAGCCCAGGAAGGGGAAGATGGATTCGGGCTCGCCGGCGACGGTGGCGGCGACGGGGGCGTAGTGGAGGACGACGACGGTGCGGTCGGTGTCCAGCGACTTGAGCGCGTGCTCGAGGCGGAGGACCTCGTTCAGGGTCTCCTGGACGAAGGCCTTGACCGCCTGCTCGCCGAAGGCATCCAGCATGCGGCCGTCGAAGCCGCCGCAGAAGCCCTTGACGCCGGCGAAGCCGACGCCGTCGTGGGTGTGGACCTCGTCTTCCAGGAACTTGACGCCGGCCTCGCAGGCGATGCGCTGGACATCGGCGGCCTTGCCCTCGTGATGGTCGTGGTTGCCGAGCACGGCCAGGACCGGGACGGTGCAGGAGCGCAGATCCTCGGCCAGCGCCTGGGCCTCCTCGACCGTGCCGTGGTTGGTGAGGTCGCCGCAGAGGCAGAGGATGTCGGCCTCGTGCGAGATCTCGGCGAAGGTCTCGCGCCAGCGGCCGGGGGCGCTCGGGGTGGCGTGGACGTCGCCGATGGCGGCGACGCGCAAGGGGCGGCCGTCGGGCATGTCAGGTGGCGGCGGGCGAGGGGGCCGGGCCCACCACGTCGGCGAAGCCCCATTCCATGACGTCGATGCGGTAGTCCTCGGGCGAGAACAGGCGGCCGCGGCAGACGCGGGTCTGCGGGATCGGCAGGTCGGCATGCTCGTGCGCGCGCTGGAGCAGCTCTTCGTAGAGCCAGCGCGGCACGTTCTCGCGCTCGGTGGGATAGATGAAGCGGAAGTTGAGGACGTGCATCAGCAGCACCTCCCAATACTGCTCCATGTGCATGAGCAGGCGCTTCCAGTCGATCCGCTCGGACTGGCGCAGGATCATGTGGGCGATGTCGGCGCCGTCGTAGCGGTGCCGGTTCTGGAGCAGGGCCTTGGACCAGATCAGCTCGGTCGGCGGGGTGAGCTGGACCTGGACTCCGTAGAGCTCGGCCGGGTGGCTCTCCTGGAACCACTGGTCGGAGACGGTGACGACGGCCACGGCCGAGCTGAAGATCACGTCGAAGAAGCACAGCCCACGGCGAACCTTGGCCAGCCAGCGCTCGTCCTCGATCTCGGTCTCGAAGCCCTGGTCCTTGAAGTGCAGCAGGATGCGCGGGAAGTCGCCCGCCTTGCAGAAGATGTCGAGGTCCTTGGTCGCCCGGTTGATGCCGGTGTAGCAGTTCACGGCGAAGGTGCCGGCGACGAGGAACGGGATGCCGCTGCCGGCCAGGAGGCGCAGGCTGTCCCGGTAGAACTGGTCGGCCTCGGGCGGGGCGAGGTCAGAGGCCGGTGGGGGCGAGCCCGCGAGCGGCGCGTAGCTGCTGCCGATCGGGGCGGGTTCGGAGGAGGTGCTTCCCAGCATGCCTTGGGAACGCGGGCGGAACCGCCCCGGTTCCCGGGCCGCCGCTCAGTCCTCGTCGATCAGGCCGTGGCGGTTGGCGGGGTACCAGTCTTCCTCAAGGAGGCGCTCCAGAGAGCCGCCGCATCTCGTCGGCTTGGCCCAGCGCCCAGGCATAGTAGTCGCGGTCGTAGAGCTTCTCGAGCTGGGCTGCCACGCGAGCCTCACTCCGCTCCGGCCCGGTCCCGAGCCAGGAAGCTCTTGAAGGCGGGCCAGATGTCCTCGCGGCGCTCGATCAGCACGGACTGGAAGTTCTCGGCCTCGAGGCGGCGGAAGCGCTCCAGCATCGAGCTCTCGTAATAGTGCGAGCCCATCGGCTTGATCTCGCCGTAGCCGAAAAGGTTGCAGAGCTCGCAGAGCTCGCGGCCGGCGCGCAGGGCTTCCTCGTTGTCGCTCTCGAAATTGTCGCCGTCCGAGCAGTGGAAGGCGTAGACGTTCCAGTGGGCCGGATGATAGCGCTGCTCGATGATCTCCAGGGCCTTCTTGTAGCCCGAGGAGATCAGGGTGCCGCCGCTCTCGCCTTTGTGGAAGAACTCGTCCTCGGTCACCTCCTTCGCCTGGGTGTGGTGGGCGACGAAGACGATCTCGACCGCCTGGTACTTGGTGCACAGGAACTGATAGAGGAGGAAGAAGAAGCTGCGCGCCAGATACTTCTTCAGGCGGTCCATCGAGCCCGAGGTGTCCATGATGCAGATGACGACCGCGTTGCTCTCCTCGCGCTCGTCCAGCACCAGACGCTTGTAGGTGAGGTCCTCCTTGCGGAAGGGGAAACGCTGCGGCTCGGGCTCGCCCTCCGGCGCGTCGGCACGCTCCGGATCGGGCTCGGGCTGGGCGAAGCCGACGCCCGAGGCGATCTGGCGGCGGAGCTTGGCGCGGACCGTGCGCCGGCGGTCCAGATGCACCCGGATCCCGGCTTTCCGGTAGCCCTGACGCTTGGCGACCCGCTCGCTCATCGCCTGCTTCAGGATCTTCCGCTCGAGGTCCGGCAGCTCCAGATCCTCGAACATGATGTCGACCAGCTCGTCGAGCGTGATCTCGGTCTCGTAATAGTCGACGCCAGGATCGCCGCCAGCGGGACCGGGTGCCTGACCCTTCTTGCCCGCCTGGCCCACGATCTGGCCGGCCTCGGTGTCACCGTTGCCGGTGCCGACACCGCCCGCATTCTCGCCGTAGACGAAGCGGTACTCCTTCACGCCGCGGATCGGGACCTTGATGATCCGGTCCCGGTCGCGGCCGATGATGCTCTCTTCGGCGATGATGTCGGCGATGTTCTCGCGGATCGACTTCCTGAGCTTCTCGCGGTGACGCTTGCGATCGCCTGCGCTCCGGTCGGAGCGCAGCGCATCGGACTCGTTGTAGGGGCGGAATACCGTGCTCATCGGGTGGCGCCGGGGCGGCCGCCCGAAGGCGCCGCGCCCCTGCTCAGTCCTTCCAGAGGTGGTTGGCCGCGTACTTCAGGATCGTGTCGATGCTGTCCTCATTGTAGCCCTGGCCGATGAGGTTTTCCACCATCGAGTCGTACTTCTGCCGCTGCTCGTCGTCCCTCGTGCGCGCCTTGGTGATGATGCGACTGATGTCGCGCACCGAGTTCATCAGCTTCTTCTCGATCGCTTCCTTGAGCGGCTCGTAGGAGGTGTAGGCGATCCTCTCGCCGCGGCGGGTCGCCGCCCACAGATACGCGATCACCTCCTGCCGGAAGCCGTCGGCCGCCGGGCCGATGATCGCGATCTGCTCCTCGATCGACTTCAGGAAGCCCTCGTCCGGCTGCATCTCCTCGCGGGTCGTGCGGTCCTTGAGCTTGGTCTTGGTGACGTAGGCCTCGGCATTGTCGAGATAGTTGTGGAACAGTGTCTCGGCCTGGTCCTTGAAGCTGTAGACGAAGGCCTTGGTGATGTCCTTCTCGAGCATCTCCAGATAGACCTTGTGCAGCGTGTCCTGGAGGAACTCGAGATACTGCTTCTTGGTGTCGTCGGGGTAGTCGGCCTCCTTGACCATGCCGATCAGCGCCTCGCGGACGCTGATCGGGTGGATGGAGCCGTCGTTGCGGGTAAGCGCGGTATCCAGCGCCTTCATCACGAAGCGGGTGCTGATGCCGAACAGTCCCTCGCGCTTGCCGTCGTCGCGCAGCTCATGCGAGGTGAGCTTCTTGGGCCTGCCCTTCTCCAGCACCTCCTCGCCGTTGTAGAGCTTGAGCTTGGTGACGAGGTCGCACTTGGGCGTCGGCTCCAGCCGCGAGAGCACCGCGAACATCGAGGCGATCTCGAGCGTGTGCGGCGCTATCCTGGCCTTGAACTTCGAGCGCCGCAGGAACTTCTCGTAGATCTTCACCTCCTCGGTGAGGCGAAGATTGTAGGGCACCTTGACCACCACGATACGGTCGAGGATGGCCTCGTTGGTGTGGTCGGCCTTGAACTTCTGCCACTCGGCCTCGTTGCTGTGGGCGACGATCACCGTGTCGACATAGATGGTGCCGTGCCGGCCGGGCGCAGGCACGAACTTCTCCTGCGTCGCGGTGATCATGGTGTGGAGATACTCGGTCTCGTTCTTGAAGACCTCGATGAACTCCACCATGCCGCGATTGCCGACATTGAAGGCGCCGTTGAGCTCCAGGACCCTGGGGTCGCCCTCGCTGTAGCGGTCCAGCTTGCTGATGTCTTCCGAGCCGATGAGGACCGAGGTGTCCTGATTGTTCGGGTCGACCGGCGGGACCACGCCGATGCCGCGCCGGGCGCGCTTGCTGAAGGTGAGGGTCTTGATCGGCACCGTCTCGTACTTGCCGCCGAAATCGTTCATCAGCCGCCAGCGGCAGGACGGGCACAAGTCGCCCTCGATCTTGGCCCCGAGCATGTCCTCGAAGGCCAGGCGCAGGTGGCGGGGGATGAGGTGGAGGGGGTCCTCCTGGATCGGGCAGCCCTCGATCGTATAGATCGGGTCGGTGTCCTCGAGCCCGCGCTTCAGCCGCTCGACCAGGGAGCTCTTGCCCGAGCCCACCGGGCCCATGAGGTAGAGCACCTGCCGGCTCTCCTCGCCGCCCATGGCCGCGGAGTGGAAGTAGCGCACGATCTTCTCGAGCGTGCGCTCCATGCCGAAGAACTCGTCCTTGAAGAAGCCGTAGATGGTGACCGTCTCGTCGCCGAAGACGCGCTTGGCCTTGGGATCGGCCTCGAGGTCGAGCGGCGCCACGCCCGGCGCCACCATCATGTCGTACATGCGCTTGTGCGCGAGATCGGCCAGATGCGGGTTAGTCTTGACCAGCTCCAGATACTGCAGGAACGTGCCCGACCATTCGCGCTTCTGGCGCTCGGCGCGATCCTGCTCGATCAGCGTTGCGAAGTCGATCGTCTCACCTGACATGCACTCGGACCCTGGCTCGTGTGACCGTCACGACGCTCCCCCGAACCGCCTACGGGCCATGGCTTGCTCTTCCGGCGCCAGTTCGGCCCTTGTACGGAACATAGCGGCTACGACCGGGATAGGCTCCCGCGCCGCGGCGACCAGCCCGCAAATGTGATCTGCTGTTGATCGAGCCCCGGTGAGGGGATGAGAGTGCCCGATGAGATCGCGGTCAGCCGTCTGCGCGTGGCGCCAGTGGGCCGGCCACGCCGTTGGGACACGATCACTCACGCTAATCGCTTGCACCCTCACACGCTGGCCAGGAACGACCGACGTCTACGCTGGGTCGCCCCGGCACATCCCGCCCGACAATCCAATAGTCTAGGGAACGGCCCCCCTGCGTCAATACAAGATCGCGGGTCGAGAAGGTGTTAATCATTCAACAAGTTCGGCTATGGCGCCACGGTCATCCGCCGGCCCGGGCTGTGGTTTGGGCCCATCCGGTGCCCGCGTTCAACGCTGGAGGAGTGTCCTACGCGCAGGCGCAGCACCGCGGCCGCTTCCCGCATGGTGTGCCCTTCGCTAGAAGGCAGGCACGGCCGCCGCAGGGGGCGAGCGAACAGGGGAGGCAATCATGCTGGGCAGGCGTCATCTCGTGGGCTTGGCCTTTGGCCTGGGGCTGGTCGCGGCCGCAGGTGCTGCCGAGGCCGCCTATCCGGATCGGCCGATCACGCTGATCTGCCCCTGGGGTGCGGGCGGCGGCACCGACGCCACGGCGCGGATCGTGGCGAGCCTGCTCGAGAAGGAGCTGGGCGTGCCGGTGAACGTGGTCAACCGCATCGGCGGCAGCGGCGTGGTCGGGCACTCGGCGATCGCGACGGCGGCCCCGGACGGCTACACGCTGGGGATCCTCACGGTCGAGATCGGGATGATGCACTGGCAGGGCCTGACCGAGCTCACCAGCAAGGACTACACGCCCCTGGCCCTCTTCAACGAGGATCCGGCCGGGCTGCAGGTGACGGCGGACGCGCCCTATGCCACCGCCAAGGACCTGCTGGAGGCGGTGAAGGGGACGCAGAAGGGCGAGATGAAGGCCTCGGGCACGGGCCAGGGCGGGATCTGGCACCTGGCCATCGCCGGCATGCTGCAGGAGGCCGGGCTGCCGCCCGACCAGGTGCAGTGGGTGCCGAGCCAGGGGGCGGCCCCGGGCCTTCAGGATCTCGTGGCGGGCGGCGTGCAGATCGTGCCGAGCTCGGTGCCCGAGGCGAAGTCGCTCATGGATGCCGGCAAGGTGAAGAGCCTGGCCGTGATGTCCGAGCAGCGCAACCCGGCCTTCCCCGACGTGCCGACGCTGAAGGAGGCTACCGGGATTTCCTGGACCATCGGCGCCTGGCGCGGTTTCGCCGGCCCCAAGGGCCTGCCGCAGGAGGTGACGGACAAGCTGGTGCCGGCCTTCGCCAAGGTCTACGAGAGCAATGATTACAAGAACTTCATGGGCCAGCGCGGATTCGGCGTCATCTACATGCCGCCCGAGGAGTTCGCGAAGTTCGCCGAGGCCCGCGACCAGAGCCTGGGCGAGGTGATGAAGGGGATCGGGCTCGCGAAGTAGCAGCGCCGGCCTTCAGGTGAAGCGGCATCCCGTGGCCCGGCCTGGCCGGGCCGCGAAGGGCGGGGGAGTGCCACCATGTGGGTGAGCGACGCGGTGTTCGGCGTCGTGCTGCTGCTGCTGGCCACCGCCATCATCGTGCTGGCGCAGGGCTTTCCCGCGATGCCGGGGCAGGATTACGGGCCGGCCTTGTTCCCGACCCTGATCGCTGCAGGGTTCGGCCTGTGCGGCCTCGTGCTGCTGGTCCGCACCTTGCCGCGGGTCAGGACGGAGGGCCTGTTCCATGTCCGCGGCTGGGAAGGCGGGTGGGGCGGCAGGCTCGGCGACGTGCTGCTGATCGTGGGCGGGCTCGTGGCCTGGATCCTGGTCTGGAACCCGGTGGGCTTCCTGCTCGGTGCCACCGCCTATGCCGGGGCGCTGATGACCCGCTTCCGCGGCCGGCCCGTCAGCTCGCTCGCCTTGGGGCTGGCGCTGGCGCTGGTCATCGACTGGAGCTTCCGCCGGCTCCTGCTCGTGCCGCTGCCGCTCGGTCCCTTCACCGGCATCATCTGGTAGGGCTTCGCCATGGACCCCGTGATCCAGGCCTTCGAGCTCGTCTTCAGCCCCTACAATCTCTGGGTCATGCTGGCGAGCGGGCTGTTCGGGCTGTTCGTGGGGGCCATGCCCGGCCTCACGGCCACGATGGCGGTAGCCCTCCTGGTGCCGGTCACCTTCTTCATGGAGCCGGTGCCGGCGCTGTCGGCGATCGTCACCGTGACCGCGATGGCCATCTTCTCGGGCGACATCCCGGGTGCCCTCGTCCGCATCCCGGGCACGCCCGCCTCGGCTGCCTATGTCGAGGACTCCTACAAGCTGACGCTCAAGGGCAAGGCCGAGCTGGTCCTGGGCTGTGATCTCGTCTTCTCCGTCATCGGCGGGCTGATGGGCACCATCGTGCTGGTGCTGGCGGCCCCGGCACTGGCCGAGGTGGCGCTGAACTTCAGCTCGTTCGAGTATTTCTGGCTCGCCCTCTTCGGCCTCTCCTGTGCCGTGTTCGTCTCCACGGGCGATCCGGTGAAGGGCTTCGCCTCGGTGCTGCTGGGCCTGTTCCTCGCCACCGTCGGGATCGACCCCACGGCCGGGCACCCACGCTTCACCTTCGGCAGCGTCGAGCTGATGGCCGGGGTCGACCTGATCCCGGCGATGATCGGCATGTTCGCGATCAGCGAGGTGCTGCGCTGGGTGACGGGCCCCCGCGAGATCGTGAGCCTGGCACAGCGCCAGCTCGGCAACGTCTTCAAAGGCCAGCTCGCCCTTCTCCGCCGCTACTGGGTCAATGTCCTGCGCAGCGGAGGCATCGGCACCGCCATCGGCATCCTGCCCGGGGCCGGGGCCGACATCGCGGCCTGGATCACCTATGCGGTCTCGAAACGCTTCTCGAAGGAGCCCGAGAAGTTCGGCACCGGGCATATCGAAGGCATCGTGGACGCCGGCACGGCCAACAACTCGGCCCTGGCCGGGGCCTGGGTGCCGGCGCTCGTGTTCGGCATCCCCGGCGATTCGATCACCGCCATCGTGATCGGCGTGCTCTACATGAAGGGCATGAACCCGGGGCCGATGGTGATGCTGGAGCAGCCCCATCTGCTCTATTCGATCTTCCTCACCTTCTTCCTTGCCAACCTGCTCCTGCTGCCGTTGGGCTGGGGTGCGATCAAGCTCTTCCGCCGGATCCTCGGGGTACCGCGCGAGATCCTGATGCCGCTCATCATCGTCTTCTGCGTCGTGGGCGCCTTCGCCATCAACAACAGCATCTTCGGCGTCGGCATCATGCTGCTTCTGGGCGTGGTGGGCTATCTCATGGAGGAGAACGGCTTCCCGCTCGCACCCGCCATCCTGGGCCTCGTCCTGGGTGGCATGATCGAGGCCAACTTCATGACCTCGATGATCAAGTCGAACGGCGATCTCATGGCCTTCTTCGACCGCCCGATCGCGGCCGTGCTGGGCGTGGTGACGCTCGCAGCCTGGACCTGGATCGTCGTGACCGCCGTCCGCCGGCCGGCCCGTGCTCTGCCTGAGCCGGCAGCCGGGGATGCCGCCTGACGAAGGATGATGGAGGGACGATGTCGAGCTTCGCTGTCTACCCGAGCCTGAAGGGCCGCTCGGTCCTCGTCACCGGTGGCGGCTCCGGGATCGGGGCGCAGATCGTGCGCCGTTTCTGCGAGCAGGGCTCGAAGGTGGCGTTCATCGACGTCGACCGGGCCGCCAGTGAGGCGCTCGTGCAGGAGATCACGGGCGGCGACCGGCCGGCACCCCTCTTCCTGCCCTGCGACCTGCGTGACATCGCGGCCCTGCAGTCGGCGGTGGCCGAGGCTGCCGCCGCCAATGGGCCGATCACGGCGCTGGTGAACAACGCCGCCCGCGACGACCGCCACGCCTGGGACACGGTGACACCGGAGTTCTGGGACGAGCGCTTCGCCGTCAACCTCCGGCACCAGTTCTTCGCCGCCCAGGCGGTCCAGCCGATGATGAAGGAGGCCGGCGGCGGCTCGATCATCAACATGGGCTCGACCTCGTGGATGGTGGGCCAGGGCGGCATGGCGGCCTACACGGCGGCGAAGTCGGCGGTCCTGGGCCTCACGCGGAGCCTGGCGCGGGACTGGGGGCCGGACAATATCCGGGTCAACTCGGTGGCACCGGGCTGGATCATGACCGAGCGGCAGCAGAGCATGTGGCTGACGCCCGACGGCGAGCGCGAGCTGATGACGCGGCAGTGCCTGAAGCGGAAGCTCTATCCGGACGATATCGCGCGAGTGGTGCTGTTCCTGTGCGCGGACGACAGCTCGGCAATGACCAACCAGAGCTATATCGTGGATGGGGGGTGGGTGTAGGGCCACTCGAGATCGGAGTGCGCGGAATGCAGGCGAGCGTGAGTCCGGCGTCCGTCAACGAGCGGGAGGAGATCCTGCGCCTGCTACGCGCACGTGCGCCGCAGCTTCGAAGACGCGGCATCCGGCATCTCGGGCTGTTCGGATCGGTTGCGCGTGGCGATGCCGGGCCCGCCAGCGATGTCGATCTCCTGGCCGAACTCGATGCCGACACCGACCTGGGCTTCGGGGTGGTCAGCTTGATCGAGGAGGTGCGCAACCTTGTGGGTCGCCCGGTGGGGCTCGCATTCTCCAGTCGGATGGACCCGAACCTTCGGGCGCGGATCGCACGTGACTTGATCCCGGTGTTCTGATTTGCCGGATCGCCAACGGGACTACCTCCGACACATCGACGAAACGATCTCGGCGGCAAAACGCCTGATCGCGGGTCATACGCGAGCCAGCCTTGCCGATGATGAGGTCGCGGTTGCGGCCATGGAGCGCTTTCTCGAGCGAATCTCGGAAGCGTCGAGGCGGCTCGATCCCGAGCTCAAGGCTCGACACCCCGCGATCCCGTGGTCGGACATAGCCGGGATCGGCAACGTTCTCCGCCACGACTACGACGAGGTCGATGTTTCCATTCTATGGAATATCGGGACGAAGGAGCTCGACGCGCTTGCCGCGGCCGTGGAGGCAATGCGCATCGAGCTGGACAGCGGCGCTCCAGGGAGCCGGACGGGGCTGGAGCAATCGCCGCCAGCCTGAGCGCGGCACTGCTCAACGCTGTGTCTTCAACAAGTCCCTGATCTCCGTCAACAGCACGATATCCGCCGGTAATGGCTTCTCCTGCCCGGTGGCCTCGCCCTCGACCACGCGCCGCAGGGTGTTCATCTGCCGGACGACGAGGAAGAGGGCGAAGGCGACGATCAGGAACTTGATGATGGCGTTGATGAAGGAGCCGTAGGCGATGACGGGGATGGCGGCGTCGCGGGCGGCTTTGAGGGACGGGTAGGTCTGGTCGGCGAGGGTGAGCGGGAGGAAGTGGTCGGAGAAGTCGATCCCGCCCATGAGGACGCCGATCGGCGGCATGATGATGTCGTCGACGAGCGAGGTGACGATGGAGGTGAAGGCGGCGCCGATGATGATGCCGACGGCGAGGTCGACGACGTTGCCGCGAAGGGCGAACTCGCGGAATTCCTTGAGCATCGGCGTGGTCCCTGGACGTGTCTGCCGGGGACTGGCCTAGAATTGGTGGCGGGCGTGGGCAAGGAGGCTCTCACCCCGGCGCTCGGCGCCGGGGTGAGAGGTCCGGTTCAGCCTACTTCGCGATGCAGGTGTCGGCGGTCTCGGGCGTGCAGACGTCGAGGCCGGTGTAGGTCGGGTCCGAGGGGTTCTTGCCCTCGGCCTTGATCTGGTAAAGGAAGTTCATGGTCTGGAAGCCCATGTCGAAGGGCCGCTGACCGACCTGGCCCAGCGACAGGCCAGCCTTGAGAAGGTCCATCTGGACCGGCAGGGTATCGGCGACGATCAGCGCCAGCGACTTGTCGGCGATGCGGGCCTTGTGCTTCTCGGCGACGCGCTTGTAGGCCTGCGGGATGAACTGCGGGAAGCCGCCGGTGGGGATGAAGGCATCCAGCTTCGGGTACTTGGCGAGGATGTCCTCCAACTGCTGCACCGCACGCGGGAAGTCGTCGTCGGTGTAGAGCGGGCAGCCGTCGTTCTCGGTCCAGCCGTTCTGGCCGGTGAGACGTTCGCCGGGCGAGCTGGCACTCTTGCTCCCGGAGAGCGTGTCGCGGATGCCCTGCATGCGCTCGTTGTGGTTGGCGGCCGCAGCGCCGCCGGACTGGATGCAGATGGTGCCGCCCTGCGGCTTGATGCTTTGCGCGATCTTGGCGAGATTGACGCCGATATCGTAGTTCTTGGTGCCGACATAGGCGATCCGGAGCGCCTTGTCCTTGTCGAGCAGGTCGGAATCCCAGGTCAGCACGGGGATGCCGGCCTCCTTGGCCTGCTTCAGCGCCGAGCCCATGGCAGCGGCGTTGGACGGGCTCACGGCGATGCCGTCGACCTTCTTGGTGATCAGGTCGTTGACGACCTGGACCTGCTCCTCGCCGCCGCCATGCTCGCCGGGGCCGATATACTCGCAGGCGAACTTGCCGCCGGATTCGGCCTCGGCCTTCTTGCAGCCGTCGCGGGCCTGGTCGAAGAACGGGTTGTTCATGTTCTTCGGCACGAGCGCGAAGGTGTACTCGGCCGCCTGTGCCGGGACATTGCCGGCAAGGGCTGCGACGGCAACGGCTGCCGTGGCCATCAAGATCTTCACCATAACTCCTAACCTCCCAAGACCAGATGCGGACCGAGCCCTCTCAGCCCGCGCGCCTGCCGCGGATCCGCTCCAGCAGAACCGCGAGAACAATGAACACACCGACGAAGGTGCCCTGCCAGTTGGCATCCACGCCGGCCATCAAGAGGCTGTTGCGGATGACCTCGATCAGGGCGGCGCCGATGAAGGCGCCGAAGGCACCGCCCTCGCCGCCCATCAGGTTGGCACCGCCGATCACCGTGGACGCGATCACGCGCAATTCATAGCCCTGGCCCAGCGCGTTGATGGCCGAGCCCTGCCAGCCGACGATCATCACCGAGGACAAAGCCGCCATCAGGCCGGAGACGATGTAGGCCTGGAGCTTGATCCGGTCGACCGGCACGCCGGTCATCCGGGCCGCGTTCTCGTTGCCGCCGATGGCATAGAGATAGCGGCCCCAGGCCGTGAAGTTGAAGATGAAGGCGAAACCCAGGGTGAGGACGATCAGCATCCAGACCGGGTTGGCGATGCCCAGGATCTCACCGCCGCCGATATTGACGAACGTGTCGCCATAGGGCCCGAACTCGTAGATCATCTTGTTCTGGGAGAGCACGATCGCCAGCGAGCGGGCGATCGACAGCATGCCCAGGGTGACGACGAAGGGCGGCAGGCCGACATAGGCGATCAGGCCGCCGTTGACAGCGCCTGCCAGGGCGCCGGTGAGCAGGCCGCCGATGACGGCCAGGATCCAGTGCTGCCCGGCCTGGAGGATCAGGCCGCAGACCACGCCGACGACACCCATGATCGACCCGACCGAGAGGTCGATCCCGCCGGTCAGGATCACGGCCGTCATGCCCAGCGCCATGATCCCGATGAAGGCGAAGTTGCGGGTGATGTTGAAGAAGTTGTCGGTGGTGGCGAAGGCGGCCGGCTGCAGCCAGCTCATGACGAGGCAGATCAGGAGCAGGGCGATGCAGACCCAGAAGGGTTGGCTGCCGAGAATGTTCTGCAGGAAGTTGCGCTCCCGCAGCCCGGTCACTTCCTCGATCGCGATGCCGGTGTGGCCGGCCTTGGTCGACTGCATGCCGGATCGTCCTTCGCGGTCTCAGGCGGTGCGGATGGCGCCGGTGATGAGGCCGGTCACCTCCTCCGGCGAGGTGTCGGCCACCACCTTGTCCGCCACCTTGGTCCCGCGGCGCAGGACGGCGATGCGGTCGCAGACGGCGAAGACGTCGGGCATGCGGTGGCTGATCAGGATCACGGCGATACCCTGGTGCTTCAGGCGGCGGATCAGGTCCAGCACCTCGGCCACCTGCCGGACGCTGATCGCGGCCGTCGGCTCGTCCATGAGGACGAGCCGCGAATCGGAGAGGCGGGTGCGGGCGATGGCGACCGCCTGGCGCTGCCCGCCCGACATCTGCTTGACGAGGTCGCGCGGCCGGGTCTCGGACTTGAGCTCGCCGAAGAGCGCCGCCGCACGGGTGTACATCGCCCCGTAGTCGATGATCTTGAACGGACCGAAGCTGCGCTTCTTCTCCCGCCCCAGAAAGACGTTCTCGGCTGCCGTCAGGTTGTCGCACAAAGCGAGGTCCTGGTAGACGACCTCGATACCTTCGGCCCGCGCGTCCACGGGCTTGTGGAAGTGCTTGGCCTCGCCGTTGATCCTGAGCTCGCCTTCGGACGGTGGGAAGTTGCCGGCGATGATCTTGACCAGGGTCGACTTGCCGGCCCCGTTGTCGCCCATGAGGCCCATGACATCGCCGGGCTCGATCGTGAGATCGACGCCCTTCAGCGCCTCGATGGCGCCGAAATGCTTGGCCACGCCCTGGAGCTCCAGCAGAGCCATCCAACCTCCCTCGGCAGCCGCTCGGGGCGGCTCTTCTTAGCTACAAGCCGGGGCAGCATACACGGGGCGCTTAGGGGGTAAAGGGCTTGGGGTCGGAGGTGCCGTGGGCAGCCTCGGCGCTGCTTCGGGTCAGATCAATCACACGCCGACGCCGATGCTCCACGGTCTCGGCCGACGGATCATCCAGCTCATCCCCTTCGCGCGGGGGCTCATCAGTGCCGAAGCTGTCGAGCAAGGTCAGAGCTTCCTCCAGATTGGCTCGCTTCGCCCGCTCGCGGAAGTAATCGACGGTCCGCAAGGCGGAGAGCTTCTCGGCGACCGCAACATTAATGAACTGGTTGAGCGTCGTTCCATCCGCCTTGGCGACGCGCTCAGCTTCCGCCTTGAGGCTGGTCGACAGGCGAAGCGCATAGTTCGAACGGCTCATCGCTGATCACCTCTCCACTGTCGCCACACGGGTCCGGGCCGCTCGACGGCGATGCCGAACCGCTCGCTTCCTGCGAAGTCCCGGAGGTTGAACGGTCAACGGAAACGTCCAATCGGCATGACCATGGATTGCCGTCTCCAGAACCATCTCGTCGTTGGGGTCGCGCAGTGCCGGTCTCCAGCTGTACGAGTACCGTCTATCCCAGCGCGCATCCGAGGCGAGATCCAGGAGCCGCAACACGCGCGTCTCCGTTCCCTTGATGGCGGCCAACGTCCCCGCGCGCAGGAGCACCTCCTCGTACTGCAGCACAAGCGGGACCGACAAGGCGAGCTCGACTTCCCGGCGCAGCACGGCCCGCAGCCATTGCCGTGATGCGCCGTGCGTACTGCGCAGAGCGGCTACCACGACGTCAGTGTCGAGCACGACCCGCATCTTGCGGCGTATAGCATATCGCGGGGAATATCGAAACCAGTCAGCGATCCGCGAGTGCCAGAAGATGACGTCGAATCCGCCCGCAAGCCTCGACCAGCCGTTCCTCGGATACCGTGAGGCTGAGGCGGACATGGCCGGCGGCCGGGGAGCCGAAAGCATCGCCCGGCAGGAGGGAGACGTTCTCGGCGGCCAGGAGGCCGTGGGCGAAGTCGGTGGCGGAGCGGCCGGTGCCGCGGACGTCGAGCATCACGAACATGCCGCCGGCCGGCTCGTGGCAGCGGATGCCGGGCAGGTTGGCGAGGTGGTCGAGGACGGTGTCGCGGCGGCGGCGGAAACGCTCGCGCATGGTCGCGAGCTCGGGGAGGTCATGGGCGAGGGCAGTGGTCGCCGCGTCCTGGATGAAGCCGGGTGAGCCGTAGAGCATGCACAAGGCGAGGCGGCCGGCATGGTGGGCGAGGGGCTCCGGGCCGATGAGCCAGCCCAGGCGCCAGCCGGTCATGGCGTGCGACTTGGAGACACTGGAGACGGTGACGGTGCGCTCGGCCATGCCGGGGAGGGCGGCGGGGCTGCGGTGCTGGCCGGTGAAGACGAGGGTGGCGTAGACCTCGTCGGAAACCAGCCAGAGGTCGTGCTCGCAGGCGATGCTGGCGAGGGCGGCCAGCTCCTCGGCGGTGGCGACCGCTCCGGTCGGGTTGTTCGGCGAGTTCCACAGGATGGCGCGGGTGCGCGGGGTGAGGGCGCGGCGCAGGTCGGCCGGGTCGAGGTGGAAGCCGTTCTCGGGGCGGAGCGGGACGGGAACGAGGACAGCACCGGCGGCGGCGACAGTGGCGGGATAGGTGACGTAGGCGGGCTCGAAGACGATCACCTCGTCGCCGGGGTCGACCAGGCACTGGAAGGCCGCAAAGAGGGCGCACTGGGCGCCGGCAAGGACGACTACCTGGTCCGGGGAGACCTGCTGGCCGGTGAGCCTCGCATGCTGGGCGGCGATGGCGGCGCGCAGAGGCGGCTGCCCGACGACATCGGCATAGTGGGTGCGGCCCTGGTCCAGGCTGGCCTTGGCGGCCTCGACGATCGGGCAGCGGCGTGCCGAAGTCGGGATCGCCTACGGTGAGGAGGATTACGTCCTCTCCGCGCCGGCGGCGTCGGACCGCCTCGTAGTGGATGTTCCAGGTCTCGGCGGCGGGGCCGCCAAGGCCCGCTGCACGCTGCGCATAGCGCAAGGGCTCAGCTCCCCGAGGTGCGGGCGGTCAGACGCTGACGCCGCGGCCGAAGCGGCGCTCGAGCCGGGCCTGCACGAGCTCGAACACGGCCGACAGCAGCCAGTAGATGACGGCCGCCGTGATCAGCATCTCCATGTACTTGAACTCGGCCCGGCCATAGTTGCGGGCGAGGTACATCAGCTCCCACACCCCCATGACCGAGACCAGCGAGCTGTCCTTCAGCATGGCGATGAACTGGTTGCCGGTGGGCGGGATGATCAGGCGCACGGCCTGGGGGAGGATGACGAGGCGCATGGTCTGACCGGGCGAGAGGCCCAGGGAGGATGCGCCGTCCCACTGCCCGCGCGGGATGCCCTGGATGCCGGCGCGGAAGATCTCGGCCATGTAGGCACCGTAGCAGAGCGAGAGGGCGATCATGCCCGCCGGGATGGCGCTGAGCACGAGGCCCAGCTGCGGCAGGCCAAGATAGATCAGCAGCACCTGGAGCAGGAGCGGGGTGCCGCGGAAGAACGAGACGTAGAAGGTGGCGATGCCGAACGCCACGCCGCTGCGGCTGAGGCGGCTCAGGGCCGCCACGAGCGCCAGCGCGGTCGAGGCGGTGATCGAGACGGCACAGATGAACAAGGTGAGGACGGCACCCTGCAGGACCGCACCCTCGCCGCGGACGAAGCCGGCGAGCCCGGGCAGGCGGCTCAGGATGAAGCCGAGATCGAGCCCGAAGCTGAGGAAGAAGAGGAGGAACAGGAGGCCGAGCTCGAGCCAGACGATCGGCACCTGGACGGCGAACGGCAGCCGGGCGAGAGCTGCGAGGTTGGCGGCAACGATCGCTGCCACCAGGGCGGCACCGATCAGGGCAGCCGGCCAGGCGGGCAGGTCGATGCCGAAGAGGTGCTGTCCGACCCCGGCCCAGTCCAGCGGCAGGACGAGGGCCGCCACCACGAGCAGGAGAAGGCCGCGCCGGACCTTCGGCTTTTCGAGCAGCTCGAGCGGGCCGGTCACGCCCGGCAGTCGCGGCGCCAGCGCCAGCCGGCTCAGCTCGTGAGGTCAGTGCCGTACCATTTCTGGGACAGGCGGGCGAGCGTGCCGTCGGCGTGCATCTCCTTGATGATCGAGGCGATCTTGAGGGTGAACTCGGGATCGCCCTTGTCGACAGCGACGGCCAGCGGCTCCTTGAACAAGGGCTCGCCGATGACCTTGAGGGGATAGCCGCGCCTGATCGCATCGAGGAGCGTCGGCAGGGCTGTGAAGGCGGCATCCAGGCGCACGCCGTCGCCGAGGCGAAGGTCGTCGAGGGCCAGGAGGTCGGTCTCGTAGGTCTGGATGGCAGCGCCGTCGATCACGAAGGTCGGTGCCGGCACGCCTTCCACGTCGATCTTGAGGTCCTTCTTCAGGTAGCTCTCGTAGGTGGTGGCCTGGCCGACGCCGATGCGCTTGCCGGAGGCGAGCCTGGGCTCGGCGATCGTGGTGTTGTCCTTGTGCACGGCCAGGGAAGCCGGCGTGAAATAGTAGACGCCGGGGAAGTCGAGCACCTCGCGGCGCGGGGTGGTGGGGGTCATCGAGCCCACCGAAACGTCCCAGCGGCCGGCCCAGCGGCCGGCGGTGATCACGTCCCAGCCGGGGGTGACGAACTCGATCTTCACACCGAGACGGCGCGCGATCTCGGTGCCGACCTCGATGTCGAAGCCGACGAAGTGGTTGTTCTCGTCGAGCGAGGATTGCGGCGGGTACTCGGGGTCCGTCGACATCCGCAAGGTGCCGGAATCGGTCACCCGCTTCAGGGTCTCGCCGGCAAAGGCCGGAGCCGCGAGGCCGAGCAAGAAGACAAGCGCCAGCAGGCTGCGTCGCAGCATGCGATCCCTCCCGTATCAGGCTCCAGCGTCGAGGATAGTGGAGGGGCTGCTACACGCGCAACGCCCTCTGCCCAGCCGAGACAGCTCCCGCCTCCTGTGGCAAGGTCCAGGCACAGCCGAGGGGATAGGAATGGGTGCCGGAGCTTGGACGCGGGCGGCGAGGCTGGCGCACACGCTGCGCAACACGCCGCCGGGCCAGCTCCTGCGCCGGGCAGAGCTGCGGGTCCGGCTGCGGCTGGCACCGCGGGTGGCAGGAGTCGAGGGAGCGGCACCACCGCTGGCGACGGTCATGCCCACCTCGCCATTCACGCCACGGCCCGACCGGATCGTCCGCACGGCCGGGGGTTGGCGGCTGCTGCTGCCGTGGGGTGGCGTGACCTTCCCCGAGCCGCTCGCCTGGCAGCCGAGCGGTGCGGCGGCGCAGGACGCGGGCGAGCTCAATAACCTCCACTACATGGATTATGCCGAGAGTCTCGACGACGCGGCGCTGGCGGCGTTCGTCACCTCCTGGATCGATGCCAACCCACTGGGTGCGCCGGGTGCGGTACGGTTTGCGTGGCGACCGTACAATCTCTCGCTGCGGGTGGCAGCCTGGGCGCGGGAGCTTGCCCGCCGCGGAGAGCGCCTGCCGCCGACAGTGCGGGAGCGGATGGCGGCCTCGCTGGCAGCACAGCTGCGCTTCCTGGCCGGCCATCTCGAGACCGACCTGCGCGGCAACCACCTGATCAAGAACCTGCGCGGGCTGCTCTGGGGCGGCGCTGTCTTCGCCGGGACGGAGGCGGATCGATGGCGTGACCTCGGCAGCCGGCTCCTGGCGCGCGAGCTGGACGAGCAGGTCCTGGCCGACGGCTGTCACTATGAGCGCTCGCCGGCCTACCAGTGCCAGGTGCTGGAGGACCTGATCGAGTGTCGGGCCGCCCTGCCGGAAGGCGAGCTGAGGCGGCGGCTGGACGATGCCCTGGCGCGGATGGTCCGCGCCTCCCTGCTCCTTGCTCATCCGGACGGGCTGGTCGCCGGCTTCAACGATGGCGGCCTCACCATGGCCCGGCCGCCGGCCGAGCTCGCCTCCGCCTTCGAGCGGCTCACCGGCCTGACCGTTACGGCACCCGACGGCCCGTTCGCCCTGCCCGAGGCCGGCTACTGGGGCCTGAAGGCCCCGGGCGAGCGCCTGGTGATCGACTGCGGACCGTTCAGCCCGGCCTACCTGCCGGGCCACGCGCACTGCGACATCCTCTCGCTCGAATGGTCGACCGGAGGCCGCCGCATCCTGGTCGACCAGGGCACCTACCAGTACGCCGCCGGCCCTCGCCGACGCGCATCCCGGAGCACGCTCCACCACAACACGGTCAGCGTCGCCGGGGCCGAGCAGAGCGACATCTACGGTGCGTTCCGGTGCGGCAGGCGGGCGCGCGCACAGCTCCTCGGATGGCACCCGGAAGGTGACAGCGTCAGGCTGTCGGGCACGCACGACGGGTTCGACAGGCTGCCCGGGCGGCCACGCCATAGCCGCGAGGTCGAGGCAGCCCCCGGCCGGCTCGTGATCCGCGACCGCGTCGAGGGCGGTGCCGGCCAGGAGGCGGTGAGCCGCCTGCTGCTCCACCCGGATTGCACGGTGGAGCTGGATGGGCAACGCGGCATCCTACGATGCGGATCGGTCGCAGTGACGATCGAGGCGGACGCCCCGCTGAAGGCGGAAGAAGCGGAGTGGTACCCCGACCTCTACGTAGCACGCCCCGCCGTGCGCCTGGTCCTTACCCTTCGCGCTGGCGGGCCGGCTGCGATGGTTCGCCTGTCGCGAGTGCCGTTGATGGAAGGAGAGCGGCATTGAGTGACGACCCCGACAGCGTTGTTCGTCATGGTCTGGTAGCCGTCCGCGCTCTCGCGCGGTCGGGTGCAAGCGACCATATCCGGTGCCGGATTGACACCACCTTGGTGCTGGGAATGCTGATCGACGGCCGAGCATCAGCGCACGATCGGGTTGGCCGATGACGGGCTCACTGTCCGCACCCTCGACCAGCGCCTGTTGCCGCACGAGCTGGTGTGGGCGGAGCTGCGGTCGCTCGAGGACGCGTCCGAGAAGGGCCCGAGGCGCCTATTTCCATGACCGATCTGTTTGCGCAAACGCCGCCGGAACTGCCCAGCGCCGCGCGCGACCGGCCCCTTGCCGATCTGCTGCGGCCGACGGAGCTGGGCCAGCTTGTGGGCCAGGAGCACCTGCTGGCGGCCGAGGCGCCGCTGGCGCGGATGCTGGCGCGGCGGCGGCTGGCCTCGCTGATCCTGTGGGGGCCGCCGGGCTGCGGGAAGACCACGCTTGCCCGGCTGCTGGCGCGTGAGGTGGATGAGCCGCTGCTGGCGCTCTCGGCGGTGATGGCCGGGGTCGCCGACCTGCGCAAGAGCTACGATGAGGCGCGCCGGCTGCGGGCGCGCGGGCGGCGGCCGCTGCTGTTCATCGACGAGATCCACCGCTTCAACCGCACCCAGCAGGACGGGCTGCTGCACGAGGTCGAGGACGGCACGGTAGCACTGATCGGGGCCACGACCGAGAATCCCTCGTTCGCGCTCACGGGTGCTCTGGTCTCGCGCTGCCACGTGCTGGTGCTGGAGCGGCTGGGGACGGAAGCGCTGGGTTCCCTGCTCGGGCGGGCGGAGGAGCATCTCGGGCACGGGCTGCCGCTGGACGAGGGGGCACGGCTTCGCCTCTTGGAGCAGGCCGACGGCGACGGGCGCTTTCTCCTCAACATGGTGGAGGCGCTGTCGGACCTGCCGTCCGAGCCCGTGCTCGATGCCGAGGCGCTGGGGCGGCATCTGCAGCGCCGGCTGCCGCTCTACGATCGGGCGCAGGAGGCGCACTACAACCTGATCAGCGCGCTCCACAAGTCGGTGCGCGGCAGCGACCCGGATGCGGCCCTCTACTGGTTCGGCCGGATGCTGCAGGGCGGGGAGGATCCGCGCTACGTCTCCAGGCGGCTGGTGCGGATGGCGGTCGAGGATATCGGCCTTGCCGACCCGCAGGCGCTTCTCCTCGCCCGGGCAGCGGCCGAGACCTACGAGCAGCTGGGCTCGCCGGAGGGGGAGCTGGCGCTGGCGCAGACGGTGATCTATCTGGCGCTGGCGCCGAAATCGAACGCGGCCTACACGGCCTTCGGTGCCGCCAGCCGCTCGGCCAAGGCGAACGGCTCGCTGATGCCGCCGCTCCACATCCGGAATGCCCCGACCAAGCTCATGAAGAAGCTCGGCTACGGCCGCGACTATGCCTACGACCACGATGCGGAGGAGCGCTTCTCCGGCCAGAACTACTTCCCCGAGGGCATGGCGCGCGAGCGCTACTACCAGCCGACCGGCGAGGGCGAGGAGGCCAAGCTCGGCCGCCGGCTGGAGCGGCTGGAGGCACTGCGGAAGAAGCGGGGGGAGGAGCAGTGAGCGGGGTCCGGCAGGAGGCGGTGGCCGCGGCGGAGGAGGGCTGGCGCTTCGACCGTTGGGTCCGGCACCGTTTTCCGGGCCTGCCGCACGGCACGCTGCAGAAGCTCCTGCGGACGGGCCAGTTCCGGGTCGACGGCAAGCGGGTCGAGGCTGGCGACCGGGTGGCCTCGGGCCAGACCGTGCGCGTGCCGCCGCTGCCGCCGGCCCAGCCGGTGGCGGCGAGAGCCTTCGGTGCGGCCGGAGGACGAGCGGCTGATCCGCTCGCTGGTGATCCACGAGGATGCGCGGCTCCTGGCGTTGAACAAGCCCGCGGGCCTGGCGGTCCAGGGCGGGACCGGCACGACCCGGCATGTCGACGGCATGCTGGACGCGCTGGCCAAGAAGGGCGAGCGCCCCCGGCTCGTGCATCGGCTCGACCGCGACACGAGCGGCTTGCTGGTGCTCGCGCGAAGTGGGGCCGCCGCCAAGGAGCTGATGCACGCCTTCCAGCAGCATCGGGTGCGCAAGCTCTACTGGGCGATCCTGCTGAAAGGGCCCGAGCGCGACGAGGGCATCATCGACCTGCCGCTCGCCAAGCGGGGCGGGGCAGGGGCCGAGCGCATGACCGTCACCGACGACGAGGAGGCTGACGGGCGCTGGGCCCGGACGGCGTTCCGGGTCCTGGCGCGGGCCGGCAAGGTCGCCGCCTGGACCGCCCTGGTGCCGCTCACCGGCCGCACGCACCAGCTTCGTGCCCACTGTGCCGCAATCGGGGCGCCGATCCTGGGCGACGGCAAGTATGGCGGCAAGGCCGTGCATCTGGCCGAAGCGCCCAAGGGGCTGATGCTGCACGCCCGCGAGCTGGAGCTGCCGCAGGCGAAGGGCAGGCCGCTGCGGCTCGCAGCCGAGCCGCCGCGTTACTTCCAGCAGGCGCTGGGCTGGCTCGGGATTGATGGCGGCAATCCGGCCGGCGCCTCCTTGCGCGACTGGCCCATCCAGGGCTGACCGCCGCGCAGCCGGCCGGCCGGACACTTGGCTGCAAGATATCGAACGGTCAAACTGGCAAGTTAATCCTGTAGTTTGGAACTCCCCCCGAGTCGAGCAGTTCTCGCTCGCAAGCTCGGGAGCCTTGGTCAATGACAGGAAACGAGCGCACGGAGACAATCGAGCTCAAAGAGGAGGAGCTCGAGGTCTCCAAGCGCGAAGTAGAACGTGGCCGCGTCGTCGTCCGTACCCGGATCGAGGAGCGGGAAGAGCTTGCCGAAGCCGCCTTGCTTCAGCAGGAGGTGGAGGTCGAGCGAGTCCCGCGCGATGTTGTCGTCGAGGCCATGCCGGACGTGCGGGAGGTTGACGGCGTCCTGATTGTTCCCGTCGTCGAGGAGAGGCTGGTCGTCACTACCGAGCTCGTCCTCAAGGAAGAAATAAGAATCACCAAGAAGAGCCGCACGGAGATCGTTCGCGAGCCGGTGCGGCTCCGCTCGGAGCGGGTGGAAATCGAGCGGCTGCAAGGCCGTAACCTTAATGACTCCAGTATCGAGGAAAGGAACGCCAATGGCCGACCGAACCATGACGGCGATGTATGACACCAAGGGTGCGGCCGAGAGCGCACGCGACGAGCTCGTCGCGCTCGGTATCCCGAGTGCGAACATCTCCATCCGGGGCACCGAGGGCGGTACCACGACGAGCACGACAAGTTCAGCGACAGAGGACAAGGGCTTTCTCGACAGCCTCGCCGACTTCTTTTTTCCGGACGAGGATCGGCACACCTATGCCGAGGGCATCCGGCGCGGCGGGTTCCTGCTGAGCGCCAGGGTGCCGGACGGCCTGGAGGATCAGGCCACCGACGTGCTGGAGCGCTACGATCCGGCCGACATCGACGAGCGTGCCGAGAGCTGGCGGCAGACGGGGTGGGCCGGCTACCAGAGCGCCGGCACCGGTGCGGTCGGCACCTCCGGCAGGACCTCCCAGGCCTACACGGAGGGGAGCAGCCTGGTCGCCGACGATGACAGCACCTCCGGCACGACGGGAGCCGGTTATCGGGCCGCCTACGGCGAGAGCACGTCGACGGGCACGCGCGACTACGGCACCGCTGGATCCGGCCGCTCGTTCGGCGATCGCGCCAGTGACGCCGCCGGCGACGCTGCCGAGGCGGTCGGCCTGAAGAACGAGGACTATGACGAGCAGCGTCGTGGCTCCACGACGGCCGGTACGGGGTTGGGCCTTGGGGCCGCATCCGTCCGGACCGGCCGCGACGAGGACGTGGTCGAGCGTGCCGAGGAGGAGCTGCGCGTCGGCAAGCGCGAGGTCGGCCGCGGCGGCGTGCGGGTACGGAGCTACGTGACCGAGCGCCCGGTCGAGGAGCAGGTGAGCCTGCGCGAGGAGCGGGTGGAGGTCGAGCGCCGGCCTGTCGACCGTCCGGTGCAGCCGGGCGATGCCGTGTTCCAGGAGCGGGAGATCTCGGCCACCGAGCGCGGTGAGGAAGCCGTCATCGACAAGCAGGCGCGGGTGGTCGAGGAGATCGGGATCCGCAAGGACGTGGATACCAGGACCGAGACCGTGCGCGACACGGTGCGCAAGCAGGAAGTCGAGGTCGAGGACACCCGGACAGGTGCCGAGCGCTTGACCGGCAATGTGCGCGATCGCGTCTGATCCACGTCTCGCTTGATCAGAGCACCGGCGCCCCGGCTTCGGCCGGGGCGCCGGCCTGATTCAGAATGCACGGTTGAGCGTGCCGAGATCGTCACCACATGCAGGTGACAATATTCCCGTCATTCAGTGGAGAATTCCTTGATGAAGAACCCCTTCCTGAGCTTCTGGTTGAGTGGAGCCAATGCCGCCGCCAGTGCCGGCCGTGGCTTCTGGGCTGCCGAAATGCAGCGCCAGCAGACCGCGATGATGAACGAGATGATGAAGCAGACGATGCGCTTCTGGTCGGGCGCATGGATGGTGCCGGGCATGCAGAGCCGGACCGTCTCACCGCGCAGCTCCAAGCGGTCCTGAGACGCTAGCCCGAGTGGTTTTGACCTAGCGCAAGGCGGATCGGACCCCCGCAGCCCAGAGTGGCCGAGCCACCCTCCGGGGTGGCTCGTGGGGGGAGACGATCAATGCTTGTGTTACGATTGCTGGTCGGTGCCATGGCCGCCGTGACGGGTCTGGTGCTGGCGACACCGCGCGCGTGAACGGCGACAGCGAGAAGGACCTCGTCTTCTATTTCCGGCCGAATCAGACCGGTCTGGTCGCCGGCGACACGAAGCTCGGGGTGACCGCCCAGACCCCGGCAGCGGCGGAGTTCGGCGGCGTCGACACCATACGGACCAGCGGCTGCGGCTGATCCGGCCTCAGTTGTCCATGCCTTCCGGCCGCTCGGCGAGGAGCCGGCGGCCGAGGCTGATGACCAGGGTCTGGGCCAGGCACATGGTGGCGGTCATGGAGCGGAACTCCAGGACCGCCGCCTCGTCGATCTCGAGCGACACGGCGGCCAGGTGCTTGAGCGGCGAGACCGGGCGGTCGGTGAGCGCCACGATCGGCACCCGGCGCTCGCTTGCGGCGCGGGCGATGCTCAGCGTGTCGCGGGCGTAGGGACGGTAGGTCACGGCGATCAGCACGTCGCGCGGGCCCATGCCGCGAGCCTGCTCGGCCACCATGCCGCCCACGCCGTCCAGCAGCATCGTCCGGCGGTCGAGGCGGCCAAGCGCGTAACACATGTAGGCTGCGGGCGCGAAGGAGCGCCGCTGGCCCACCACGTAGATGGTCTCGGCGGCCTCGAGCAGGGCCACGGCCCGCTCGAGGCTGCCGGCGCTCAGCTCGCTTTCCAGCTGCTCCAGGGCCTGGACGCCGGTTGCCACGAAATGGCGCAGCACGGTGATGGGATCGCCGCTTTCCTCCGGGTAGCCCATCCGGCGCAGGCGCTCGCTGTAGCTGAGCCGGTCCTCGGTGAGGCGGGCGCGGAACACGCGCTGCAGCTCCGAAAAGCCGGCGAAGCCCAGGGTCTGGGCGAAGCGCACCACGGCCGAGGGCTGCACGCGGGCCCGCCGCGCCAGCTCGGCCACCGTTTCCAGCGCCACCTCGTTCGGGTGGTCGAGCGCGAACTCCGCAATCCGGCGCAGCACGGGCGGCATGTCGCCGTGCTTGGCGGCGATCAGGGACCTCAGCGCCTCGAAGTCGATGGCGCGCTCGACGGTCATCATGGTCATCGTGGCTTCACCTCGAAGCCGGCAACGGCCGCAAGCCGGGTCAGGTTCCGCAAGCCGAGCTGGGCATAGTGGAAAGGTGGGGCCTTCTTCGGGTCCTGCTCGGCCTCGACCACGAGCCAGCCCTCGTAGCCGTGGTCGGCCAGGACCTTCAGGATCGAGGCATAGTCCACCATCCCGTCGCCCGGCACGGTGAAGATCCCCTCGACCACGGCCCCCATGAAGCTCATGTCCTGCGCCCTGGCCCGCTCCAGCACGGCCGGGCGGGCATCCTTGCAGTGCACGTGGACGATCCGGTCGACGTGGCGCCGGACCAGGGCCAGCGGATCGCCGCCGGCGAAGAGGCAGTGGCCGGTGTCGTAGAGGAGGCCCACGGCGGCGCCGGTGTGCTGCATCAGGAGGCCCACCTCCTCGTCGGTCTCGACGATGGTGCCCATGTGGTGGTGGAACGCCATCGCGACGCCGAAATCAGCCATCCGCTCGGCAAGCGCGGTGAGCTTGCGGCCGTAGGCCGGCCAGTCAGCTTCTGCCAGGTGCGGCCGGCGGGAGACCGGGCCCCACAGGTCGTTCTCCGCCCGGCGGGAGGTGTCGGCATAGACCACGTGCCGGCAGCCCATGTCGCGGAGCAGGGTGAGATGCGGCAGGACGGCGTCCCACTCGGCCCCGACCTCCTGCTCCAGGATGCGCCCGTCGAACCAGCCCGAGATCAGCTCGAGCCCGTGGCCGGCCAGGATCGGGCGCAGCTCGGATGCCTCCCGCGGGAACTTGCCGCCAAGCTCGATGCCGGCATAGCCCGCCTCCCTGGCCTCGGTGAGGCAGGTCTCCAGCGGCGTGTCGCCGCCGAGCTCCGGTACATCGTCGTTGGTCCACGTGATCGGGTTGATGCCGATCGCTACGGTCATAGCCGCCCCGATGCTGAAGATCGTATACGAGTAGAACATTTGTTCCGGCATACGGCAAGCCTGGAAACTCCCGTTCGTCGTGCTATGCTGCGGCCATGCAGCGGCCAGAGAGCCGTCACGAGGGTTGGAGGCGGGGATGATCGGGATCGGGCGGCGCGTGCTCGTGGCACTCGCACTGGCGGCAGCGGCACTCGCGGCACCGGGGCTGCCGGCCCTGGCGCAGGACGCGCAGCCGAGCCGGATCGTGTTCGTCACCCACGGCCAGGCGGCCGACCATTACTGGTCGGTGGTGAAGAAGGGCGTCGACGATGCGGCCGCCACCCTCAAGGTGAAGGCCGAGTATTTCGCGCCCGAGACCTTCGATGTCGCCCGCATGGCCGAGCTCATGGATGCGGCGATCGCCAGCAAGCCGGACGGGCTCGTGGTCTCGATCCCCGACCCCGACGCGCTCTCCAAGCATGTGGAGGACGCGATCGCAGCCGGCATCCCGGTGATCGTCATCGATTCGGGCGGCGTCGAGCTGACGAAGAAGCTGGGCGGCCTCCTCTATATGGGCCAGAGCGAGTACGAGGCGGGCGTGCTGGCGGGCCAGCGCGTCGCCAAGCTCGGGCTCACCAAGGCCGCCTGCCTGAACCACGAGGTCGGCAATGTCAGCCTCGACGACCGCTGCGCCGGCTTTGCCAAGGGCCTCGGCCAGGAGGTCCCGGTGGTGGCCGGCGTGATGGACCCGATCGAGATGAAGAACCGGGTCCTGGCCCACCTCTCCGCGCACTCCGACACCGAGTTTCTGCTCGGCTGCGGCGTGGCCTCGGCCGAGG
Organism: uncultured Alphaproteobacteria bacterium; assembly: GCA_963830775.1. Taxonomy (GTDB): domain Bacteria; phylum Pseudomonadota; class Alphaproteobacteria; order Geminicoccales; family Geminicoccaceae; genus CAWHNT01. Next base: position 153,550 of record CAWHNT010000047.1, read on the forward strand.
CGGCGCTGGCGGCAGTCGACGAGGCCGGGCTTGCCGGCAGGATGAAGCTCGGCACGTTCGATCTCTCGCCCGGCATCCTGCAGGCGGTGAGCGCCGGCCGGATGGAGTGGGGCATCGACGCCCAGCAATATCTGATGGGCTACATGCCGGTCGTGATGCTCGACCTCCTCAAGCGCTACAAGGTGCAGCCGCTGGCCGACTACCCGACCGGCCCCGGCTTCGTCACCAAGGCCGATGCGGCCAGCGTGGTCGAGCTCTCCGAGCAGGGCATCCGCTGAGATGTCGGTAGCGGGGCTGGCCCAGCACCTGGGCCAACCTGCCGACGCCAGGCTGGTCGTCGTCCATGCCGACGATGTCGGGATGTGCCACGGCGCGAACCTGGCGTTCGCCGACCTTGCCGGCCGCGGGTTCATCACCTGCGGCTCGGCCATGGTGCCCTGCCCCTGGTTCCTGGAGGCGGCCGAGCTCGCGGCCACCAGGCCCGAGCTCGACCTCGGCGTCCACCTGACCCTCACCAGCGAGTGGAAGCACTATCGCTGGCGGCCGCTCACCGGCACGCTCGAAGGCGGGCGGGCTGGTCGATGACGACGGCTATATGTGGCCATCCGCGGCCGAGGTGCGCGAGCACGCCGATCCCGGGGCGGTCGAGGCCGAGCTGCGGGCGCAGATCGAGGCTGCCAAGGCCGCCGGCATCAGCATGACCCATCTCGACTGCCACATGGGAGCCGTGTTCGCGCCCGAGCTGATCGGCATCTATCGCCGCCTGGGCCAGGAGGAGGGCGTTCCCGTCCTCTACACCCGGGCCTGGAACGGCGACGCCGCCAAGGCCTTTGCCGACCGTTCCGCCTACGAGGAGACCGAGCGTGAGCTCGAGGCGCGCGGCAACCCCCTGTTCGAGAACGGCTACGAGACGCCCTGGGTCGCGTCCGCGGAGAGCGGGCAGGCTTACGCCCGGATGCTGGACCGCATCGAGCCCGGCCTCACCTTCCTGAGCCTGCACCCGAACCGTCCCGGTGACATCGAGGCGATCGACCCGCCGCGCTGCCATTGCCGCACGGACGAGTGGCGCATGTTCCAGGAGGACGCCTTCCTCGAGCGCGTCCGGCGATCGCGGGATCGTCCTGATCGGCTTCCGCGACCTCCAGCAGGCGATGCGCGGAGCCGACTGACCACCGAACAAGGCAGGTGAGCGGGCGGCCGTTTCGACCCGCGGATCAGGGAGAAGGGGAGAGATGAAGGCTCTGAGGACGTTGCTGGCGACGGCTGCGCTTGCCGCCGCTGCCCTGGCAGCCGGTGCCGCCACGGCGCAGGAGAAGGCTCGGATCGTGGTCGTGACCCACGGTCAGGCGGCCTCCGGCTTCTGGTCGGTGGCCAAGCGCGGTGTCGACGACGCGGCCAAGGACTTCCCCGACCTCACTGTCGAGTACCGGGCGCCTGAGACCTTCGACATGGTCACCATGGCCCAGCTCGTCGATGCCGCGGTGGCCAGCAACCCCGACGGGCTCGTGGTCTCGATCCCCGATGCCGACGCGCTCGGCAAGTCGATCAAGGCGGCGGTCGCGGCCGGGATCCCGGTGATCTCGATGAACTCGGGCAGCGACGTGGCCAAAAGCCTGGGCGTCATGCTCCATGTCGGCCAGACCGAGTACGAGGCCGGCATCGGCGGCGGCGTGAAGATGCACAATATGGGCGTCACCAAGGCCGCCTGCATCAACCAGGAGGTCGGCAACGTCGCCCTGGACGTCCGCTGCGAGGGCTTCAAGAAGGGGCTGGGCGAGGGGACGACGGTCGACATCGTGCCCACCACCATCGACCCGACCGAGGTCAAGGGTGCGGTGACCGCCTACCTCTCCTCGCATCCCGACACCCAGGCGATCTTCATCCTGGGCTCCGACCCCGCGATGCCGGCGCTCGACGCGATCGAGAGCTCCGGTCTCGCGGGCAAGGTGAAGGCTGCCACCTTCGACCTCTCCGAGGGCATCCTGCAGGCGGTGCGCCGACGGCAAGATGGAGTTCGCGATCGACCAGCAGCAGTACATGCAGGGCTACCTGCCGGTCGTCCTCCTGCGGCTCTACAAGAAGTTCGGGCTGATGCCCGGTGCCGACGTGCTGACCGGACCCGGCTTCGTCACCAAGGAGAATGCGTCCAAGGTGATCCAGTGGTCGAAGGAAGGCTATCGGTGAGCTGATCCCGCCCGGGGTGCGCCGGCACCCCGGGGCACCGCTCCTGGTGAGGGACGTCGACCATGGCCACCGCTGATCCTGCCCTCGACCTGCACCGTGACGAGCGCGTGCGCCAGGTCTCGCTCGCCCGCCGCCTCCTGCAGCGGCCGGAGCTGGGGGCCATGGCGGGCACGATCCTCGTCTTCGCCTTCTTCGCCGTCGTGGCCGGCGACAAGGGCATGTTCATCGGCCAAGGGGATCATCAACTTCCTCGAGGTCTCGGCCCAGCTCGGGATCATCGCCACGGCCGCCGCCCTCCTGATGATCGGCGGCGAGTTCGACCTCTCGGTGGGCTCGATGATCGGCTTTGCCGGCATCTGCATCGCCATCCCGGCGACCCAGTGGGGCTGGCCGGTCTGGACCTGCATCCTGTTCGCCTTCGCCGTCGCGGCCGCGGTTGGCTGGATCAACGGCTTCCTCGTGGTGGCGACCGGACTGCCATCCTTCATCGTCACCCTGGGCGGCCTCTTCATCCTGCGCGGGCTCACCATCGGCATCACCCGCGCCATGACCGGCCGCACCCAGATCCCCGGCATGGCCCAGCTCTCGCAGGGCGATCCGCTGGCCCCATGGTTCGGCGGGCAGGCTTTCCAGGGCCTGTTCGCCTGGGCGAGCGCTCATGGACTCGTGGCGAAGCTGCCCAACGGGGCGCCTGCCGTGACCGGCGTGCCGATGTCGATCGTCTGGTGGCTGGTGCTGGCAGCACTGGCCACCTGGCTCCTGATGGGCACAAGGTTCGGCAACTGGATCTTCGCCGCGGGCGGCGACAAGAACGCGGCCCGCAATGTCGGCGTGCCGGTGAACCGGGTGAAGGTGATCCTGTTCGTCTTCACTGCGCTTGCCGCCGCCGTGTTCGCGACCTGTCAGGTGATGAACTACGGCTCGGCCGACACCCAGCGCGGCCTGCTCAAGGAGTTCGAGGCGATCATCGCCGTCGTCATCGGCGGCACCCTGCTCTCCGGCGGCTACGGCTCGGCGATCGGGGCCGCCTTCGGTGCCCTGATCTTCGGCACCGTGCAGATGGGCATCTTCTACACCGGCGTGGACACCGACTGGTTCAAGGTGTTCGTGGGTGCGATGGTGCTGCTGGCGGTGATGTTCAACAACCATATCCGCAAGAAGGTGACGGAGGCGCGCTGATGGCGGCACCGCTGATCGAGGTGCGCGACCTCAGCAAGCATTTCGGCTCGGTCGTGGCGCTGCGCGGGGTCTCGATGGCGGTCTGGCCGGGCGAGGTCCACTGCCTCTTGGGCGACAACGGGGCCGGCAAGTCGACCCTGATCAAGACCCTCTCCGGCGTCCACAGACAGTCCGCGGGGGAGATCCTGCTCGACGGCGCGCCCGCCACCTTCGCCAGCCCGCGCGACGCGTTGGATCGGGGCATCGCCACCGTCTACCAGGATCTGGCGATGATCCCCCTGATGAGCATCACCCGGAACTTCTTCATGGGCCGGGAGCCGGTCCGCGGCTGGGGGCCGCTGCGCCGCTTCGACCTTGCCGCCGCCAACCGCATCGCCCGCGACGAGATGGCGAAGATCGGGATCGACGTGCGGGATCCGACCCAGGCCGTGGGCACGCTTTCGGGCGGCGAGCGCCAGTGCGTCGCCATTGCGCGTGCGGTCTATTTCGGTGCCAGGGTGCTGATCCTGGACGAGCCCACCTCGGCCCTGGGCGTGAAGCAGGCCTCGGTCGTGCTGCGCTACGTGGCCCAGGCGCGCGCCCGGCGGCTCGGCGTCATCTTCATCACCCACAATGTCCACCATGCCTGGGCCGTGGGCGACAAGTTCACGGTGCTCAATCGCGGCCGGACGCTGGGCACCTTCGCCCGTGGCGCCATTGCGCGCGAGCAGCTCCTCACCATGATGGCCGGCGGACGTGAGCTGGAAGAGCTTTCGGCCGAGCTCGACGAGTTCGCGCGTTCGGATGCGGTTCAGGCGGGCGGAGCCGACCCCTTGCTCGAGGCCGGAGCTGCGGCGGAGCATGCCTTCGCCGCCACGCTTCGGGCCGAGATCGGGCAGGATCCCGACGCGGCGCGCGCTCCGGCGGCGCCCTGACAATCCGCCGCGCGTTTACCTGGAGGTAGGATGCGGCATGGTAGAGCTGGCGCCGGGTCGAGGTCCGAGCGTCGATCCGGGCGGGTTCCATGCCCGCCTCGATAGGCTCGGCCCGAAGTCTGCCGTCGGCCTGGAGCGATGTCGGCCACGCATCTGCCACGTCCCATCACCGCTCCGCCGGGCCAGGTCCCCGCGGCCGACCGCTGGTCGTTCGACGCCAGTCAGCGGATGCTGCTCCTGCGTGGTGCCGTCGCCCGGCACCTCACCGGCCGGCCGTCCTGCCGTCTGAGCCTGGACGAGTTTCTGGCCCGGCTGCCCGGGCAGGACGAGCGCACGCCGCAGGGCCTCCTGCACGGCCCGCCTCCGCCGCAACCGGTGGAGCTGAAGCTGCTCGATCCTGACGGCCAGCCGGCGACGTTCGGCTTCACCGTTGCGGCATCGGGGCGACGGCGGCGCCGCGGGCTCGTCCACATGCTGGACGGCGTCATCGATCTCACCGGTGCCGCCCGACGGAGTGCCCTCGAGCGGCTGATCGGTGCGGTCGAGCGCTGCAGCACAGGTGCCGTGCTGCTCCTTCTCCAGGTGGAGGAGTCGAGCCTGATCGGCGGGTTCGAGTTCTGGGACCCGCTGATCGGGCGGGTCATGCGCCGACTCAATCAGGTGCCGGACGTCCGGCTCGCCTGCCAACTCGGCGACGACGTGCTGGCCGTGCTCCTGGAGGGCGGCCAGCCCGCCCGGGCTCTCGATCTCGTGCGTGAGATCGGCGATGGGGCGCTCGGCCTCGAGGGGCTGGAGCGCCTGGGTGCCATGGCTGCCGGCGTGGCGATCTATCCCCATGCACGGCCGCTCTGCCGCCGAGCTTTGCCGTGCCGCCAGCATAGCCCTCGCAGCGGCCCGTCGCAGCGGGCCCAACGCGAGTGCCGTGTTCGACGATGCGCTGGCAGCCGAGGTGATGGAGCGGCGCTCGCTTCTGACGGCCCTGCGCGGCGCCCTCGGCCGCGGCGAGTTCGACCTGCTCTACCAGCCGGTGATCGACCTGTCGCAGCGCCGCCTGCACGGCGTGGAGGTGCTGCTGCGCTGGCGCCACCCGACCCTGGGCGCCGTCTCGCCCGAGCGCTTCGTGCCGCTGCTCGAGGAGCTGGGGCAGATCCGGCCGGTGACCGAGTGGCTCATCGATCGCTCGGCTGCTGATCTTAAGGAGCTCATGGCGGGCGATCCCAACCTTCGCCTCGCACTGAACCTGGTCCCGGCACAGATCGAGCCGCAGCAGACGGCGAACCTGCTCGCCCGGCTGGCGACGGTGGGTTGCGCGCGGGTGACGCTGGAGATCACCGAGCGCGCCGTCCTGGACGCCTCGCCGGCTACGGTCGCAGCCCTGGCGGCGGCCAGGGCCGCCGGGGTCGAGGTGGCGATCGACGATTTTGGGACCGGCTACTCCTCGCTGGCCTATCTCGAGCGGTTCGCGATCGACATCGTGAAGATCGACAAGCGGTTCATCGCCCGGCTGGAGCGGGATGGCAGGCTGGCGGATGCCATCCTCGGCATGGCGGGTGCCCTGGGGCTGAAGCCGGTAGCGGAAGGTGTGGAGACAGACGCCCAGCTCGCCTGGCTCGCCAGCCGCGGCTGCCGCTATGTCCAGGGCTTCCTGTTCGCTCCGCCGCTGGATCGTGCCGGCATCTCCACCTATGCGCGAAACTTCGCCTTCCCGGCCGGCAGGCTCGACGCCGCCTTGTGGCCACGGGCCCGGGCCCTGCCGCGTCTCCTGAGCGAGAACCAGGAGCAGGCGCTGCGCCTCTTCGTGCGCCACGTGCCGGCCGCTGTCGCCATGTTCGATTCGGAGATGCGCTACCTCGTGGCCAGCGACCGCTGGCTCGATGATTTCGGCATCCGCGAGCAGGAGATCGTGGGCCGCTGTCATTACGACGTGCTGCCCGACACGCCGGAGCGCTGGCGGCGCATCTATGCCCGTTGCCTCGCCGAGGGTACCGTCGAGCGGTGCGAGGAGGACTTCTACCTCCGCCCGGACGGCAGCCGGGAGTGGGTGCGCTGGGAGGTCCATCCCTTCCGCAACCGCCTGGGCGACATCGCCGGGATCACGGTCTTCAGCGAGTTCGTGACCGCGCGCAAGGATGCCGAGCTGCGGCTAGCCCAGAGCGAGCAGCGTCTGCGCGAGGTGCTGACGAGCAGCTCGGACTGGCTGTGGGAAACCGACGAGCAGCATCGGTTCGTGCTGAACACCGACGACCGGCGCAAGAGCAATGTCGGCCAGAGCCGCGTGCTGTGGCGCACCCGCTGGGAGCTGGCCGGCGTCGCCGACCCGCAGGCGCACTCGGTCTGGCGAGACCATCTGGCCGACCTCGAGGCCCATCGTCCCTTCCGTAAGTTCGAGTACAGCACCCTTGACGACGACGGCGTGCCTACGCACCTCGAGGTGAGCGGCGCGCCCATCTACGATGATCAGGGAACTTTCCGTGGCTATCGCGGCACCGCGTGCAACATCACCGCACACAAGGAGGCCGAGCGGCGTCTCGCGCAGAGCGAGCAGCGTCTGCGCGAGGTGCTGACGAGCAGCTCCGACTGGCTATGGGAAACCGACGAGCAGAACCGTTTCGTGCTGCACACGAGCGATGAGCGGCCAGGAGACGCTGGCTACGAACGACGGCTGGGCCACACTCCCTGGGACCTTGCAGGTGTGGAGGACCCGCAGAGCGATCCGGCTTGGCGGGCGCACCTTGCGGATCTCGAGGCTCGCCGTCCCTTCCGCAAGTTCGAGTACACCGCCTCTGCCGATGACGGGACGCGCGTCTACTGCGAGGTCAATGGGACCCCGATCTTCGACGAGGATGGCAGCTTCCGCGGCTATCGGGGCACCACCTGCAACATCACCGCCCGCAAGGAGGCGGAGCGACGGCTGGCCGAAAGCGAGCAGCGCCTGCGGGCCTACCTGGCCACCGCCAGCGACTGGGCGTGGGAGATGGGCCCCGATCTCCGGCTCTCCGCCCTGGTGGGCGATGTCGAGCGACACGGTGTCGACCCGCAGGCGCTCCTCGGCCGGACCCGGTGGGACATCGCAGGCGTCAGCGATCCCGATGCCGATCCGTTCTGGGCTGCGCACAAGGCGGACCTCGAGGCCCGGCGTCCCTTCCGCGACCTCGTCTATTCGTTCAAGGACCGTGCCGGCCGTGATTGCTGGATGACGGTCAGCGGCAGGCCGGCCTTCGGACAGGACGGCCAGTTCGTCGGCTATTTCGGTACCGCGCGGGACGTGACTGCCGTCCGCCTCGCGGAAGCCCAGCGCGCGCGTCAGCATGACTGCCTTGATCTTGCATGCGAGCTTGCCCGCTTGGCCTACTGGGAGGTCGACTACGAGCATGGTGCGGTCGAGTGGTCGAGCCGACTCTATGACATCGCCGGCCGGGATCCTGCCAGCTTCAGGCCCGACCTCCGCAGCCGTTTCGAGATCTTTCATCCTGACGACCGGGCCCGGTGCGCCGAGGTGGTGCAGACGGCGGTAGCGCAGCGGCGCCCATTTGACGTGCGGGGCCGGATCGTCCGGCCGGACGGAACGATCGTTCACGTCATCAGCCGGGGGCGGGCACGCACGGACCGGGATGGCCGCGTCCGGCGCTATTTCGGCTTCATGCAGGACGTCACCGACCAGGCTCAGGCGGAACTGGCACTCCAGGCGCGAAGCCGCGAGAACGAGCTTTATCGCACGATGATCGATGCCCTGCCGGACTTCATCTACGCCAAGGACCGGGCCGGTCGTTATCTCGCCGCTAACGCAGCCACGGCCCGTCTGATGCGCGCCGGCTCCGTGGCGGAGGTGATCGGGCAGACCGACCACGAGTTCTATCCGGTCGAGCTCGCCGATCCGTGGAAGGCCGACGAGGACGCCTTCTTCGAGCGGGGTGGCGACCTTGTCATTCTGGAGCAGCCCTGCCTGCGGATGGATGGACAGCCGGGCTGGCACTGCTCGCTGATGACCCCGCTGCGCGACCGGCACGGCAACGTGGACGGGTTCGTCGGGCATAGCCGCGACATCACCGAGCAGAAGCACGCGGCCGAGGAGATCCGGCGCCTCAAGGCCGAGGCCGAGCAGGCGCGCGATCTCCTGCACATGGCGACTGGCGTGATGACCGAGGGCTTTGCCCTGTTCGACCCGGAGGACCGGCTGGCCCACGCCAACGAGGCATTCGCCAGCTTCTACGACCGGCCGGCCGAGGCGCTGGTCGGGATGCGGTTCGAGGATCTGCAGCGGGTTCCCTGGCACAGCGAGGGCCTGGAGCTCAAGGACCACGCGTTCGAGACCTGGCTGCGCACCCGGTTGGAGTGGCACGCCCGGGCCGACGGCTCGCCGGTCGAGGTATGGTTTCGTGGCAAGGCCTTCCTGGTCCGTGAGCAGAGGATGCCGAATGGCTGGATCGTGCTGCTGCGCGCGCATGTCACGCATCTGAAACAGGTCGAGCAGGAGCTGCGGCGGCTCGCCACCACGGATACGCTGACCGGAGCCTTCAACCGCCGCTACTTCGTTGAGGACGGCGCTCGGCTGCTAGCTCATTGCCGGCAGGGCGGGGAGCCGGTGGCCCTGCTGCTGCTCGACATCGATCACTTCAAGGTGGTCAACGACAGCTGGGGCCATGCGGCCGGGGACGAGGCCCTGCGCCGGGTCTGCGAAGCATGTCAGCAGCGGCTGCGGCCCGGCGACCTGTTCGCGCGCTGGGGCGGGGAGGAGTTCATCCTGCTCCTGCCCGGTGCCACGCAGGAGGACGCTCTGGCGGTTGCGGAGCGACTCCGCGCCGGCGTGGCAGCCGTGCAACTGGAGGTCACCAGAGCCGGGTTCGGTGTCACGCTGAGTGTAGGCGTCGCCATCGGCCGGCCGGAAGATGAGCTGGAGGAACTCACCCGGCGGGCGGATCGGGCGCTCTATGCGGCCAAGGCATCCGGTCGCGACCGGGTTGTGCTTGCCGGCCGGGAAGTGGGCCGGGCCATGCAGGTGGCCGGATCAGAAGGTGGAGGTCACGCCGCCGTCGACCGCCAGGATCTGCCCGGTGACGTAGCGGGCATCCTCGCTGCAGAGGAAGAATGCCGGGCCGGCCACATCCTCCGGGGTGCCGGCGCGTCCGAGCAGGATGCGGCCGTGCCGGAGGTAGATGTCCTTGAACCAGGTGGTATCGTGCTCGTGGCCGCTGCCGTCGGGGAGATGGGCCATGCGGGTGTCGATGAAGCCGGGGGCCAGGGCGTTGACCGTGATCCCGCGTGGGCCGAGATCGGCCGCTAGCGCCCGGGTGAAGTTGATGAGCCCGCCTTTTGCCGTGGCGTAAGGGATGGAACAGCGCTGGCCCCGAAGACCCATGATCGAGCCGATGTTGAGGATCCGGCCCCAGCCCGAGGTCATGATCGGGAGCAGCGCCAGCGTGCAGCTTACCGCACCGCCAAGGTTGACGCGGAGGACCTCCTCGAGCCGGGCGAGGGTCAGGCGCTCGATCCCGGTCATGTCCAGGATAGCGGCGTTGTTGACCAGGATGTGCAGGGCCCCGAACCGGTCTCTGGCCATGCCCGCCAGCTGCTCGACCGAGGCCGGATCGGCGATGTCGACGTGGGTTGCGACGGCAGCCAGGCCCGCCCGGCGGAGCTGGTCCGCCTCCGCTTCCGCTGGATCGGTGTCGATGTCGGCGAGCACCACCGCAGCACCCTCGCGTGCCAGGCGGGTGGCGATGGCAAGGCCGATCCCACGCGCGGCCCCGGTCACGATCGCGGCTCTGCCGGCCAGTCGTCGCGGGCTGTCCATCCGCATCTCCGCTTCGCTGCCCGATGGAGCCTGCGGTCGGCGTCTCGTCCTGTCGAGCCTGTTGTGGCAGCGCACGGTGCGCTCTCCGCGCCGATCCGTGAGGTACTTCGCTTGAGCCCGATCCGCCTCGTCGTGTTCGACTGCGACGGTACCCTGGTCGACAGCCAGGCGGTGATCGTGGCCTGTATGCGGCAAGCGTTCGAGCGGCAGGGGCTCGAGCCGCCGGAGGCGCAGGCGGTGCAGCGCGTGGTCGGGCTCTCGCTCACGACGGCCGTGCTGCAGCTGATGCCTGTGCCCGACACCCAGGCAGCCGAGCGCCTGGCCGACGGCTACCGCGCTGCCTTCCTGGACCGGCGCTGCCGGCCCGATCATGACGAGCCCCTGTTCCCCGGCACCATCGAACTGCTCCAGGCACTTGAAGCTCGCGGCCTGCTCATGGGGGTTGCCACCGGCAAGGCGATGCGCGGCCTGCGGCACGTGCTGGCCCGGCATGGCATCGAGCGCTATTTCATCACGCTGCAGACGGCCGACCTGCACCCGAGCAAGCCTCATCCCGCCATGCTCGAGGCGGCCATGCGCGAGACCGGTGCCGCACCCGAGGAGACCATGCTGGTCGGCGACACGACCTTCGACGTGCTGATGGCGAAGGCGGCCGGTGCCGTGCCGGTCGGAGTCGCCTGGGGCAACCATCCGGAAGCCGAGCTCCGTGCTGCCGGCGCCCGGCACATGTTGGCCCGGTTCGACCAGCTTCTGGACCTGCTGCCCGCGTGAAGCGCTTCTATCGGACCGTCGATACCGTTCCGGAGGGGGTGGGCTACGTGGTGCGCCTGGATGAGCGCCCGGTGCGCACGCCGGCCCGCCATGTGCTGACGCTCCCGACCGCGGCGCTGGCCGAGGCGGTGGCCCAGGAGTGGCGTGGACAGAGCGAGGAGATCGTGCCTGCCGCCATGCCGCTGACCCGGCTCGCCACGACCACCCTCGACCTGATGCCGGGACGGCGCGGGGACGCGGTTGACGAGGCCGCCGGCTATGCCGGCACCGACCTCCTCTGCTACCGGGCTGCCGATCCGCGGACCCTGGTTGAACGCCAGGAGGCCGCGTGGCAGCCCTGGCTCGACTGGGCGCAGCGCCAGCACGATGCAACGCTGGTCGTCGCCCACACCATCGATCCCCTGCAGCAGCCCGCGACGGCACTCCTGGCACTGCGTCGGGCGGTCGAGCGGCTCGACGACTGGCGCCTGGTCGGCCTGCACACGGCGGCCACGCTCACGGGCTCGCTCGTCCTGGCCCTGGCGCTGGAGGAGGGCCTCATCGACGCCGGCCGTCTGTTCGAGACCGCTCTCCTGGACGAGCTCTACGAAATCGAGCGTTGGGGCGAGGAGCCACAGCAGCGCCAGCGGCACGCCAATCTGCGCCGTGATCTCGAGGCCGCCGAGCGGTTCCTGAGACTGCTGCCATGCTGACTGCCGACAGCACCGGCGCTCCCTAGGAGAGCCCGTAATCGCTGCCCGCGGCGGCAGCTGCAAAGGTGCTGCCTCCGGTCACCGAGCGCCTAGGGAAGGTCGTGCTCACACGCCGTCGCGGCCAGCAGCCCCTCGACCACCGGTGCTGGGGTGACCGTTGCGAGGGCTCGACGCTTCCGATCGTCGCCCGCACTCTGGAAGGACGGAAGTCCTTGGAGCTGAGCAGAAGCCAGTCCACGCGCGGCGACCGTGCCAAGCCCTGATCGGCGCCACTGTCGCAATGTCCGACAGCACCGCATCATGCTAGCTCACGCCGCAGCTGGGCAGGAGGATCGGGCATCGTGCAGGAGATCATCGAGCGGCTGGAGGAGAAGCGGCAGGGGGCGCGGCTTGGCGGCGGCGCCAAGCGGATCAAGGCGCAGCATGCGCGCGGCAAGCTCAGCGCCCGCGAGCGGCTGGAACTGCTGCTCGATCCCGGCTCGCTCGAAGAGACCGACATGTTCGTCGAGCATCGCTGCTCCGACTTCGGCATGACCGAGCAGCGGATCCCGGGTGACGGCGTGGTGACCGGGCACGGGACCATCAACGGCCGGCTGGTCTTCGTCTTCTCGCAGGACTTCACCGTCTTCGGCGGCTCGCTGTCGGAGGCGCATGCGGAGAAGATCTGCAAGGTCATGGACCGGGCGGTGAAGGTCGGAGCGCCCGTCATCGGCCTCAACGATTCCGGCGGAGCCCGCATCCAGGAGGGCGTGGCCTCGCTTGCCGGCTATGCCGATGTGTTCCTGCGCAACGTCATGGCCTCGGGCGTGGTGCCGCAGCTCTCGGTCATCATGGGTCCCTGCGCCGGCGGTGCGGTCTACAGCCCGGCCATGACCGACTTCATCTTCATGGTCCGCGACAGCTCCTACATGTTCGTGACCGGGCCCGAGGTGGCGCGCACGGTGACCAACGAGGTGGTGACGGCCGAGGAATTGGGTGGTGCCTCGACCCACACCCAGCGCTCCGGCGTGGCCGACCTCGCCTACGACAACGATGTCCAGGCCCTGCACGAGGTCCGCCGCTTCGTCGACTTCCTGCCGCTGAACAACCGCGAGCAGCCGCCCGTCCGGCCGACCGAGGATTCGGCCAACCGGGACGACTTCTCGCTCGACACGCTGGTGCCGGCCAACCCGAACAAGCCGTACGACATGCGCGAGCTGATCTCGAAGGTCGCCGACGAGGGCGACTTCTTCGAGATCCAGCCGGACTATGCCAGGAACATCATCATCGGCCTCGCCCGGATCGAGGGCTCCACGGTCGGCGTGGTCGCGAACCAGCCCATGATCCTGGCCGGCTGCCTCGACATCGACAGCTCGCGCAAGGCGGCCCGTTTCGTCCGCTTCTGCGACTGCTTCAACATCCCGATCCTGACCTTCGTCGACGTGCCGGGCTTCCTGCCGGGAACGGCCCAGGAATATGGCGGCATCATCAAGCATGGGGCGAAGCTGCTCTACGCCTTCGCCGAGGCCACCGTGCCCAAGGTCACCGTCATCACCCGCAAGGCCTATGGCGGTGCCTACGACGTCATGAGCAGCAAGCATCTCCGCGGCGACGTGAACTATGCCTGGCCCACGGCCGAGATCGCGGTCATGGGTCCCAAGGGTGCCGTCGAGATCATCTTCCGCTCGGATATCGGCAACGCCTTGCAGATCGAAGCCCGCACCCAGGAATACCGCGAGCGCTTCGCCAACCCTTTCGTCGCCGCCAATCGCGGCTTCATCGACGACGTCATCATGCCGCACGGCACGCGGCGCCGCGTGGCCCAGTCACTCAGGTGGCTGAGAAACAAGAAGCTGGAGAACCCGTGGAAGAAGCACGGTAACATACCGCTGTAGCGGCGCGGTCACGTCTGCCGTTCAGAAGCACCGCCCTCATGCTTTCACGGCAAGGATCAGCAGGAACATCGGGCGCCGGAGCTCGTCCGGGGCGTCGGGGTGTGCGCTGAGCATGGCGTCCGGTGGCTTCGGCTCGGCCAGCCGGGCGATCTGGAAGCCCGAATCGATCAGGGTGTTGAGGTAGGTGGCGACCGTCCGGTGATGCTTGCGGACATCGTCCGCCAGCCAGCTCGTCTGCCGTGGACCCTCTTGCTGATAGTGATCGACCGGCCAGTGCAGGCGCCTTCCGTCGGGGCCGTGGCACCAGTCCTGCTCGGCACGGGCGGTGAAGACCGGATGCTCGACCGAGAGGACGAAGGCTCCGGTCGTGCTCAGGCAATGGTGGACCGCTCGGCAGGCGAGGTCGAAACGTTCGACATAGTGCAGCGCCAGCGAGCTGATCACGACGTCGAAGGTGCCGGCCGGGAAGCTGATCTCCTCGATGGCGGCCCGGCGGTAGGCGATGGCGGGATCGGCAGTGAGCTCGCGTGCCCGGGCCAGCATGCGCGAGGAGAGGTCGACGCCGACCACGGACGCGGCACCCTGCTGCCTGGCGTAGCGGCAGTGCCAGCCGAAGCCGCAGCCGAGGTCGAGCACGCGCCGGGCGCTGAGATCCGGCAGGAGGGCACGGAAAGCGTGCCACTCCAGGGCCGCGTCGAGCCCGGCCACCGAGCGCGGCATGCTGCTGTAGGCCGCGAAGAACGCCGGTTCGTCGTACTTGTTCTGCGGTGCCCTGCCGCTGCTCATTCCTTGCTCCGATAGCCCGCGAGCAGCCGGTCGCCCAGGTCCTGTGGCAGGGTGGCGTAAAGGCGGGCCAGGGCATAGAGGCGCCAGGGGAAGGCGATGCGCGCCCGGCCCTGGGCGAGGCCGCGGGCGATGATGGCGGCCGCCCGCTCTGCGGTCATCAGGAGCGGCATCGGGAAAGGGTTCCGGGCCGTCATCGGTGTGGCGATGAAGCCCGGGCAGATCACGCTGACGACGACACCCTGCCGCAGGAGCCGGCCGCGCAGGCCCTCGCCCCAGAGCCGGACGGCGGCCTTGCTGGCGCAGTAGGCAGGTGCCTGTGCCGTGCCGCGGAACGAGGCCAGCGAGCTCATCAGGGCCACCTGGCCGCGGCCGCGTGCGGTCAATCGCGGGAGCAGGGGCTCGACGGTGTTGAAGGTGCCGTTGACGTTGGTCTCGGTCGTCGCCACGGCATCGGCCCCGGTCCCCGAGATGCCGGCGTTGGCGACCACCAGGTCGATCGGTGCCGTGGCGTCGGCCACCTCGACCCAGGCGGCACAGCTCGGGCGGTCGCGGACGTCGAGGGCCGCCGTCGTGACCTTGGCCCCCACGGCCTGGCACGCGGCTGCCACCTGACCGAGCCGCATGCCGTCGCGCCCCTGCAGGCTGAGCCGGACGCCGGGGGCGGCGTAGAGCAGGGCCAGCGCTGTGCCGATCCCGCTACTCGCACCGGTGATCAGGACGTGGCCGGGCGCTCCCGGTTGGTAGGATTGCGGCATCGGGCTATGAACGCCTTGCGTTCGGGCCGAGACGGGGATGGGTGATGTCGCTGTTCCGTGACACGATGCCGGACCCGGTACGCCGCCGCGGGCTCATGCTGGTGGTCTCCTCGCCATCCGGGGCCGGCAAGACCTCGCTCACCCGCCGCCTGCTCGAGCAGGAGCCCGAGGTCACGCTCTCCATCTCCGTCACCACCCGACCGCGCCGCCCTTCCGAGACCGACGGCGTCCACTATCACTTCATCAGCGAGGAGCGCTTCGCCGCCATGGTCGCCCGTGGCGAGCTCCTGGAGCATGCCCGGGTCTACGGCCATTCCTACGGCACCCCGCGCGGCGCAGTCGAGACCGCCCTGGCATCCGGCCGCGACGTCCTGTTCGACATCGACTGGCAGGGGGCCCAGCAGCTCCGCGGCGCCGCGTCCGAGGACATGGTGGGCGTTTTCATCCTGCCGCCCTCGATCCCGGAGCTGGAGCGCCGCCTGCGCTCTCGGGCCCAGGACAGCGAGGCCACCGTCCGCTACCGCCTGGCCCAGGTCTCCAACGACGTCACCCACTGGGCCGAGTACGAGTACGTGCTGATCAACCGCGATCTCGAGCAGAGCTGCGGCGCCCTACGTGCCATCCTCGATGCCGAGCGCCTCCGCCGCCGCCGGCATCCCGCCCTGAATGTCTTCGTGCAGCAGTTTCGCGCCGCAACAGACCAACAACCCTGAATATAGCAGCCTTCAGCTATAGATTATCTCGCGATATTTGTTCCGCCATCTGCACTGATTACATCGATGGTGTCGTTTCTACTTCACTCACCGCTTCTGTCACACTTCATACATGTTGCGGTGCAGAACGTGTCCGTGCATCATGCGCGAATCACGCCCGTGTGAACGACAATTTTTCAATGGAGGATGAGGGAATGCTGCGTGCGCGGGACAAGCAATCATCAGCCGCCGCGACGTCCGAGGCTACTCTCCAGGGAGCAGCGCTCTACGGGGAGCCGGCCGGGACCCGCGCACCGAGCCAGCAGGAGACCACGGGCAGTCCGCCGGAGTGGCTGACGGTCGGGCCGCAGATCAGCCTCTCGGGCGAGATCGCCGCCTGCGACCGGCTCGTGGTCCAGGGCAGCGTGCAGGTGACCTTGAAGCGGACCCGCTGCATCGAGGTTGCCGAGAGCGGCAGGTTCACCAGGGGTCGGGCCGAGGTCGACGAGGCCGAGATCGCCGGAGTCTACGAGGGAGAGCTCACCGTGCGCCGCCGGCTCCTGATCCGGGCCACCGGCCGGGTCGGCGGCACCGTGCGGTACGGCGAGATCGAGATCGAGCCCGGCGGTCAGCTGACGGGCTCGATCTCAGTGATGGCAGGACCCGGCTGACCCGGCTCAGGGCTGCGGCTTCGCCGCCACTTCCTGCTCCGGGATGCGGATGCGCCAGACGTCGGTCAGCGAGCCCAGGGTGACCTTGACCTCGGTCGGCTCCTCGGTGCCCTGCAGGACGCGGGTCACGAGGCGGAACGGTTCGCCCGGCTGAAGGGCCACGGGCGGCGAGACCTCGCCCTCGCGCGTCTCGACCCTGATGCCGGGCGCATCGACCTTGAGCTCGGAGCCGGGCTTGAAGTTGGTGGGTGCCACGACCCGCGACATGGCGAGCCGGCCCGGCTTCGCCTGGGCTTCGCCCAGCCTGAGCTCGGCAAGCGGCTTCTTGCGTAAGGAGGTGACCGGGAACTCGGCTACCACGCCGCTGATCCTGACCGTGCCGACGGCGGTCTCGCCATAGCCGTCGGGTGCCCGGACCACGAGCTTGATCTTGCTCCCGGGCTTGACCCGGGCCGTCTTACCGACCGGGACGCCATTGACGATCAGCCGCTCGGCCGCCCCTTCGGCCACCACCAGCGCCCGCTTGCGGCCGCGCAGGTCGAGCTTGACGGGGTTCGAGGCCACCAGCGCTCCCGGGATCTTCTCCCTGGCCGGATAGAAGGTGAAGTCGGACGGTGCGTCCTGCAGATAGGTCGGCGGCGAGCAGCCGGCGACCAGGGTCGCCAGCACCAGGGCAAGGGTGCCGATCAGCGATCGGGCGATCCAGCGAGGCTGCAGCACGGGCGGTCTCCGTCAGCGCGGGTCGTCGTGCCCGCGGGATGCCGCCAGTCTCGCAGCCAATGGTTAACGAGCGCTTATCGCACGCCAACCGAGGGCCAGCCGCTCGAACTCGTCCAGCGTCAGGGTCTCGGCCCGCCGGGTCGGGTCGATGCCAGCACCTGCCAGCAGGGCGGGCGCCTCGGGCGTGAGCGAGGCGAGGCTGCTGCGGAGCATCTTCCGGCGCTGCCCGAACGCCGCCCGCGTGACCGCCTCCAGTGCCTTCACGAGGACGGCCGCCGGCCGGTCGTCGCGCGGGGTGAGGCGGACGACGCTGGAGCTCACCCTGGGCGGTGGGGTGAAGGCGGCAGGCGGCAGGTCGAAGAGCCGCTCCACCCGGCACAGCCGTTGCGCCAGCACGGCGAGCCTGCCGTAGTCGGGGGTCGAGGGCTGTGCTGCAAGGCGCAGCGCCACCTCCTTCTGGAACATCAGCACGAGCCGCTCGAACAGCTCGATCCGCATCAGCCAGCCGAGCAGGAGCTCGGTGCCGACATTGTAGGGCAGGTTGGCGACTACGATCAGCGGAGCCGGGCCGGCAAGCCCGGCCGGATCGAAGCCGAGCGCATCGGCTGCCACGATCTCGAGCCGGCCCGGATGGCGCTGCGCCAGCTCCGTCAGGGCCGGAAGGAACCGGGCGTCACGCTCGACGGCGACCAGCCGGGCGGCACCGGCCGCCAGCAGTGCCGCGGTGAGGCCGCCGGGCCCGGGGCCGATCTCCAGGACGGTGCGGCCGGCGAGCGGGCTGGCAGCGCCTGCGATCCGGCCCAGGATGCCGGGGTCGAGCAGGAAATGCTGCCCCAGGCGCTTGTCGGCGCGGATCCCGTGCCGACGCAGGACGTCGGCCGGCAGCAGCCGCTCAGACCCCGAGGCGGATGTCGATGAAGGCATCCTTGCGCAGCTCGCGCAGATAGCGGGTTGCCAGCCGCTCCATCTGCTCGTCCTCGAGCCGGTTGCGCATCTGCTCCGCCGTCACGGGCGCGCGCGGCGGAGGTGGCGGTGCCTCGACTGCCTCCTCGCGGCCCTGCCGATCGCAGACCATGAGCAGCTGGACACCCAAAGGTCCGCGGAAGGCAGGGCTGATCCGGCTGGGCTCGAGCTGGGCCACCAGCTGGCGCAGGGCCTGCGGCAGATCCTTGACGTCGAGCCAGCCCAGGCTGCCGGAGCCGTCGCTCTCGTTCTTCCGGGCATAGGCCTCGATGTCGCCGCAGCTCTTGAGCCGGGGTGCGAGTGCTGCCGCCCGCTTCTCGGCGGCCTTGACCGCGGCCTCCTTGGCATCGGGTGCCAGGGGCACGATCACCTGCGCCAGCGACACCTTGCTCACCGTCATCCGCCGCACGGGCTCGGGCCGGTTCGGGTCGCGCCGCTCGCGCAGCTGGAAGATGTGCACGCCGACCGGGCTCGCCACCGGGTCGGAGATGCCGCCCGGGGGCAGGGCCATCAGGCGCTCGCGCATCTCGGGCAGGACCATGGAGGGTCGCACCCAGCCCAGGTCCCCGCCGGCCTCGCGGCTGGCGGCCACCGAGACCTGCCGGGCCAGCGCACCGAAATCGGCACCTTTGCGCAAGGTGGCGACGAGGTCGCCGGCCTCGCGGAGCACCCGCGCCTGGTCGGCCGGGGAGTCGACCGGCAGCAGGATCTCCGAGACGGCCAGCTCCAGATCCTGGGCACCCGAGGCCGCCTCCTTCAGCGCCAGGTCAACCTGGTCCTGGGTCACCGCTACCCGCGGCCTGAGCTCGCGGTTGACCACTTTGGCCCAGGCGATCTGGCTGCGCAGCTGGTTGCGCATCTCGTTCTCGCCGATCCCGCGCTCGGCCAGTGCGGCCTTGAAGGCGCCGACGTCGAGGCGGTTGCGCTGGGCGATGGCGGCGAAGGCGCGGGTGATCTCGTCGTCGCTGACCGTGAGCTGAAGCCGCTTGGCCTCCTGCATCTGCAGCTTCTCGTCGACGATCGCGCGCAGCACCTGCTGCATCAGCCGGCGCCGGGTCTCGGGGTCGCTGGGCGCACCGCTGCTGGCGAGCACGAGGTTGACCCGGGTGCTCAGCTCCTGGCTCGTGATCACATCGTCGTTGACGACGGCCGCGATGCGCTGCTGGCCGCCGACCTGGGCCAGGGCGCCCGTTCCTGGCACGGAGCCGGCCAGAAGAAGACCCAGGATGACGGCTAGGACAGGACGACGCAAAGCCAGAGCTCCCCCTAGAGTCCCAGGAAGCTGCCGGTCTGCAGCTGCCCGAGGTTCCGCAGCGCGATCCGGACCAGCATCGTGGTCTCGTCGTCGATCTCGCCCGTGGTCGTAAATCTCTGCTCGAAGCCGGCGAGCAAGGTCAGGCAGGGGTGGGTATAGAGCAGGCCGAGCTGGTTCGCCACGGTGGCGCTGCGGGTCAGGTCCTGGCGGGTCTGCCCGGCCAGGGTCAGCCGGTCGGTGACCTGGGCGCGGGCTCCGAAGACGACCTCCTCGCGCGAATCGAACCCGTCCTCCTCCTCTGCGTCGGCTTCCCGCGACAGGTTGAGATAGTCGACGCTGACCCGCAGCCAGGAGGGGCCGACGCTGACCCCGAGATCGCTGCGGCGCAGCTCCGGCTCGTCGTTGGCGAGGCGGAAGCGGAAGCCGAGATCGAGGTACTCGCTGGGTCGCACGTCGAGCCGGCCGACATAGTCGGAGAGCCGGTCGTCGAGACCGGACCCTTCCGGAAAGGGCGAGGAGCCGTACATGCGCCAGCTCTGGCCCAGGATGCCGCTCACCTGCAGCGCCCGCGGCCCGAAGCCGCTGAACCGGGTGCCGTAGGCGAGCTTGCCGCCGCCCTCGTTGCGGTCGAGCCCGGGGAAGCGGTTCGGCTCCAGGAGGTTGGTCTCGTCGAACTCGAAGTCGCGGCTGTCCTCGTTCGGGATGTCGTCTTGGTTGCCGCCCTCGGGAGCCAGGCTGAGCTGGGTCAGGGGCTCGAGCTCGTAGGTCCAGCCCCAGCCGTCGCCGATCAGGGGCCAGGAGACGTCGCCCGTGACCCTGGGGAGGAGCCGACCGGTCGCGTTGCTGCCGCCGGTGCTGGAGAAGGACTCGGGATTGCCCTCGGTGTAGTAGGCGTCGCCGCGCAGGCTGGCCTCGAGGCGATAGACCTCGCCGAAGCGCCCGATCGTCGGCACCTCCCAGGCGGCGGTGCTGGAGAGGCGCCGCGTGTCGAGCCCGTCCAGGCGGGTCAGGGCCAGGAAGCTGCTGTCCAGCGTCCAGTGCGAGCCCCAGCGCATGGGCTCGCTGACAAGCCGGCTCTCGGCCAGCGGCAGGACGATCGGGATCCGGTCCTGGTTGTCGTCCTCGCGCAAGCCCTGGAAGTAGTAGCCGTTGAGGCCCATGAAGTTGCGGTCCGGGTAGCGCTCGACGAAGGCCCGGTTCTCCAGCGTGCTGCTGCTGCCGAAGTCGTAGCGCTTGAGGTAGGAGTTGTCGCTGGTGAGGAAGAGGTCGAACCCGGTCTGGCCGTCATCGCGAAAGTCGTAGCGGCCCTCGCCGCGGATGTGGCCGCGCAGCTCCTTGCCTTCCGACTCGCCCGGCTCCCGGGCATAGGCGTCGGTGTAGGTGAAGCTGGCGTCGAGCTCGGTGCTGCCGCTCTCGTGCAGCTGGCGATACTCGCCGGCGAGCACAGGCCCGGCGTACTGGGTCAGGATCGGGGTAAAGGTGAAGTCGCGGTTTGGCGCCAGGTTCCAGTAGTAGGGAACCTCGGCGAAGAGGCCGAGCTCGGTGCTGGAGCCGAAGCCGGGCGTGAGGAATCCCGTGGCCCGCTTCACGCCCGGGTCGGGGTGGGTGAACCAGGGCGTGTAGGCCACCGGGACGCCGAACATCTCCAGCACGGCGTCACGGTAGGTGACGGTGCGCTCGGCCTGGTCGTGCACCACCTTGCGGGCCCGGATCTGCCACAGCGGCATGCCGCTGTCCTCGCAGAGCGGGCAGGGCGAGTAGACCGCCTTGTCGAGCTCGGTGTAGCGGCCCTCGGTGCGCACGGCCCGGATCGCGGCCGCCCGGGAATCGTCGGCGCGCAGGATGCGGGCGCTGTTGACGAACCCGTCGCGCAGGTCCTCCGTGAGCTCGACCTCATCGCCGAAATAGGTGTCGCCGCCTTCCTCGCTGATGACGACATGGCCGCGCGCCAGCACCCGGTCGCGGGCCTGGTCGTAGGTGACCTCGTCGGCCAGGAGCCGCCGCTCGCCGCTGTCGATCTGCACGTGCCCGCGGGCCACCGTTCGCTGGGTGGCCTCGTCATAGGTCAGCGTGTCGGCGATCAGGAGGAACGGCTGCTCGTCCTGCGCTGCAGCACTGCGGCCGGTGGCCAGCAGCATCAGCACGAGGCCAACCAGGGCGCACCGGAGACCCGGCCACCACACCCTCTCGTCTCCTCCGGCCACCGGCACGCCTTCGTTGGTTGGGCAAGTTGTGGCGGATGTTCTAACCGGGCCGCCCGGACCCGTCCACGCACGGTGCGGGGCAATCGGCCCTCGGTTGACAAGCGATGCGACGGCGACGCAGGGATGGCCGGTCGGTGGCGGTGCGATGGAGGTTGGCAATGGAGATCACGGTCGAATTGGGTGGCCTGCCCGAGCGGGGCACGCTGGTCGTGGCCGTGACGCATGATGGCGGGCTCAGCACCGCGGCCGCCGAGATCGACCGCATGTCGGGCGGGCTCGTGCGCCGGGCGGTCGAGCAGGTCGATGGCGGGCTGAAGCACGGCCGGATCGTCGACCTGATGCTGCCGGCCGGTCTCAGCCTGGACCGGTTGCTGATCGTCGGCGTCGGCGGGACGGAGGCGCCGACCGCACAGGAGATGATCGAGCTCGGTGCCGGCCTGGTGCCCAAGCTGCGGCAGCTCAAGGTGCAGGAGGCGACGGTCGCCGGTCTCGACGGCCTGAGCCTGCCGATGCCGGCGGCCGAGGCGGCCGGGCTCCTGGCACTCGGGCTCGGTCTTCGTGCCTACCGGTTCACCAAGTACCGCAGCGAGCCGCCGGAGGATGAGCGCCCGCTCCTGCGCGTGCGGCTTCTGGCGCCTGGAGCTGAGCCTGCACGTCCGCGGCGCCGGCGAGCTGGCGCTGGCGGTGAGCTCCGCCCGCGACCTGGTGAGCGAGCCCGCCAACGTCCTCACCCCCAAGGCCTTCGCCGAGGCCTGCGCCGGTCTCGCCGCGGACGGGCTCGAGGTCGAGATCCTGGACCAGGCGGAACTCGAGCGGATCGGGATGCGGGCGCTCCTGGGCGTGGCGCAGGGAAGCGTGCAGCCACCCTATGTGGCGGTGATGCGCTGGCAGGGCGGGGGCGAGGAGGCGCCCGTGGCCCTGGTCGGCAAGGGCGTCTGCTTCGACACCGGGGGCATCTCCATCAAGTCCGCGGGCGGGATGGAGGACATGAAATGGGACATGGCGGGTGCCGCCGCCGTGTTCGGCGCCATGCGTGCCACAGCACTTCGCAAGGCGCCGCTCAACGTAGTGGGCGTGGTCGGGCCTGGCCGAGAACATGCCGTCCGGGACCGCCCAGCGGCCGGGCGACGTGGTGCGCAGCCTTGCCGGCAAGACGATCGAGGTCATCAACACCGACGCCGAGGGCCGCCTCCTGCTCGCGGACGTGCTCTGGTACACGCAGGACCGCTTCAAGCCACGGGCGATGATCGACCTCGCCACGCTGACCGGGGCCGTGGTGGTGGCGCTCGGCCACGAGCGGGCGGGCCTGTTCGCGAGCGACGAGGCGCTGGCGAAGCAGCTCCTCGATGCCGGCGAGGAAAGCGGCGAGCTGCTGTGGCGGATGCCGCTCGGCAAGGCCTACGACAAGCACATCAAGTCCGACATCGCCGACATCAAGAATGTCGGCCGTGGCCGGGAGGCGGGCAGCATCGCCGGGGCCGTGTTCCTGCAGCACTTCACGAACGGCGTGCCCTGGGCGCATCTCGACGTGGCCGGCATGGTCTGGACCTCGCGCGACCATCCGCTGACCGGCAAGGGGGCGACCGGCTTCGGCGTCCGCCTGCTCGACCGCTACCTCAAGGGCCTGGAGACCGCGACGCAGTGAGCGAGGTCGGGTTCTATCACCTGACCCGCACGCCGCTCGAGGAGGCGCTGCCGAAGCTGCTGGAGAAGGTGCTGGCGTCGGGCAAGCGGGCCGTGCTGCGCGTCCCGGATCCGGACCGGCTGGAGCTGCTCAACCGGGCTTTGTGGACCTACACCACCGATTCCTTCCTGCCGCACGGCACCCGCTCGGACGGCTTCGCCGACGAGCAGCCGGTCTACCTGACCGGTGGGACCGAGAACCCGAACGGTGCCGGAATCCTGGTCCTGGTGGACGCGGCCCCGGCCGACGATCTGGGCTCCTTCGAGCGCTGTCTCGACCTCTTCGACGGCCGCGACGGCGAGGCCGTGGCCCGCGCCCGCGAGCGCTGGCGCGCGGTCTCCGCTGCCGGCCATCAGGTCACCTACTGGCAGCAGAACGAGCGCGGCGGCTGGGCCCGGGGTGCCACGTCCGCCCGCGAGCCTTCACGCTCGCAAGCCCCCTCGCTATAAGCCGCGCCAACCGAGCCCCATCACGCGAAGCGAGCCCTCATGCCCACCGAGCGCACCCTCTCGATCATCAAGCCCGACGCCACCCGCCGCAACCTCACCGGGGCCGTCAACGACCGCTTCGAGAAGGCGGGCCTGCGCATCGTGGCGCAGAAGCGGCTCCACCTCACGCAGCAGCAGGCCGAGGCTTTTTACGCCGTCCACAAGGAGCGCCCGTTCTACGGCTCGCTGGTCGGGTTCATGACCTCCGGACCGGTGGTGGCGCAGGTGCTCGAGGGCGAGAACGCGGTGGCCAAGAACCGCGAGGTCATGGGTGCCACCGACCCCGCCAAGGCCGCAGCCGGCACCATCCGCAAGGACTTCGCCGAGAGCATCGAGGCCAACTCGGTGCACGGGTCGGACAGTGCGGAGAACGCGGCGACCGAGATCGCGTTCTTCTTCGCTGGGGTGGAGATCGTCGGGTAGTCGGCTATCGATCAGCGCTCGCGACACTGCATCGGGCTCGCGGTCGATCACCCGCAGCAGTACCCGGGCAGCCCCTGAGGAGCACGTTTCCCTAGCTCCCAGTCCCGGACGCTCTCGACGCCAAAGCCGAAGAGTCGGGCGAACTCAAGGCCGGGAGCGGCCAAGCCGGTCGCGGATCGCGCGGACGTCGAGCAATGCGGGCTCGATCGAGAACGAGCCTTGCTTCGATCGTGCACGACGAAGCCGTCTGGTGTCGCCACGCGCGTAGGCCAAGGCCTGACGCGCTCCGGTCGTATCTTTGCCCAGCTCCGTCATTGCCCTCGGCTCCTTTCGATAGACCGCTGCAGCTTGCCAAGGTCACCCGCAACGTCGCAGGTCCGCTTCGAAAGGTCGGACCGCGTCGCCCTTGCTGAACACCGTGAGCAGGAAGAGGTGCATGTCATCACCCGCGAGTACGTAATGACGCGGTAGCTGCCACTTTGCCCTTGCCTCGATCTGCGAACCGCATGCTTCCTGGCGCAGCCCGCACCCTTGATCACGTCACCTGCCTCGGAGTGCGGGCTAAACCGAGATGACTCATGGCGCTCGTCCTCGGTCGATCC
This sequence comes from uncultured Alphaproteobacteria bacterium, assembly GCA_963830775.1. Lineage (GTDB taxonomy): Bacteria > Pseudomonadota > Alphaproteobacteria > Geminicoccales > Geminicoccaceae > CAWHNT01. Next base: position 178,198 of record CAWHNT010000047.1, read on the forward strand.
GGCCTGACGAGCAGCGGTCAGGTACTTCAGGGGCTCGCGTCGTGTGGAGCACGCGGCCGAGGATTAGGCGCCTCGGAACGGTCGCTGGCGTCCTCGGCTAAGTCAGTAGCCCCAGCTCAGCGAAGCTGAGGAAGGGGACGGCGTCGCCCTCGCGCACCATGCTCACCTCGTCCGCGATCTCCACGAGCCCGTCGGCCTCGATCATCGACGTCAGGATGCCGGAGCCCTCGCGCTCGATCCGGGTGGCGCGTGGGCTGCCGTCGGGGCCGGCGGTGATGCGGCCGCGGAGATACTCGCTGCGGCCGGGATTCTTCCTGAAGCTGAACGCGGCGGGCAGGGGATAGCGCCGCGGCTCGCTCCAACTGGCACCTGCCAGGCGGAGCAGGAGCGGGCGGGCGAAGAGGAGGAAGCAGACGAGGGTGGCGACGGGGTTGCCCGGCAGGGTCATGACCACGGCGTCGCGGATGCGGCCGAAGCCCAAGGGGCGGCCGGGCTTCATCGCGATCTGCCAGAAGTCGAGGCGGCCCAGGGCACCGACCGTGCGGGTGATGTGGTCCTCGTCGCCGCGGGAGGCGCCGCCGCTGGTCAGGATGACGTGGTGGTGCTGGCTTGCGGCCTGCAGCGCGGTGCGGACCGCGGAGGGCTCGTCGGGGAGGATGCCCAGGTCGTGGACGCGGGCGGGGAGGCCGTGCAGGAGGTTCAGGAGAATGAAGCGGTTGGCGTCGTAGACGCCGCCCTCGGGCAGCGGGCGGCCGGGGCTGACCAGCTCGTCGCCGGTGGAGAAGATCGCGACCTCGAGCGGCTTGTGGACGAGGAGGTCGGGGAAGCCGAGCTCGGCTACGACACCCACATGGTGCGCGCCCAGGCGCAGGCCGGGGGCCAGGATCGCCTGGCCGCGGTGCATGTCCTCGCCGGCGCGGCGGCGGTTGGCGCCGCGCTTCAGGCCGGGCGGGATCAGGACGTGCTCGCCTTCGAGGCCGACCGCCTCCTGCAGCGCCACGGTGTCGGTGCCGGCGGGGATGGCAGCACCGGTCAGGACCTTGAGCGCGTGCCGCGAGGGCACCTGGCCGCCGAACGGGTGGCCGGCGGCGGCACGGCCGGGCCAGAGCTCGAGCCGGGCGGCACGCTCGCCCATCCCGTCCTCGTAGGCGAAGGCGAAGCCGTCGACGGCGACATTGTCGAAGGCCGGGACGTTGCGCGGGCTCACCACGAGCTCGGCCAGGACGCGGCCGGAGGCGCGGGCGAGGGGAGCCCGCTCGGTCCCGGTCACCGGCAGGGCGCGCTCGCGCAGGAGATCGAGGGCGGCGCGGACGGAGAGGCGCTCGCCGCCATAGGCGAAGCAGTCGTCGGCAGGGCGCCTCACGGGCGGCACTCCAGCTCCAGGCGTTCCAGGATCAGGGCGGCGATGGCCGGCACATCGTCGAGGTCGAGGACCGGGATGCGGAGGCCGGGCAGGGGCTCGTCGGAGGCGACGGCGATGATCGACGGGTCGTCTGCGGCGAGCAGCGGGGTGGCGCGCTCTCGACGGTGGACCTCGACCTTGGGATGCGGGAAGCGCTTGAAGCCCTCGACCACGACGAGATCGACCGGGGCCATCCGGCCCAGCAGCTCGTCCAGCGGTGGCTCGGGATCGCCCTGCAGCTCGTGGAACAGGACCCAGCGCCGCGAGGTCGCGAGCATGACCTCGGCCGCACCCGCCATGCGGTGGCGGTGGCTGTCCTTGCCGGGCTCCTCCAGCTGGGCCGAATGGTGGGCGTGCTTGACGGTCGAGACCCGGTAGCCGCGTGCGGTCAGGTGCTCTAGGAGACGGACCACCAGCGTGGTCTTGCCGTTGTTCTTCCAGCCGACGATGCCGATGACCTTCATGACGGATCTGCAAGGGGCATGAACGATCCACAAGCGGCCGAGGGCGAGCAGACGCTCGACACCCGTGGCCTAAACTGCCCGCTGCCGGTGCTCAAGGCGAGAAAGCGGCTGATGGCCATGCAGCCGGGCCAGCGCCTGGTCGTTCTCGCCACGGATCCCAAGGCTCCCGACGACTTCGTCCACTTCTGCGCCGAGGCGGGGCACCGGCATATCGGGCAGAGCGAGGACGGCGGAGCCTACCGGATCGTGATCGCGCGCGGCTGAGCCCTGGGCCGCCTGACCTTTATCCCGGGCTGTGGTAGGGCTCCGCTCCTCGCGAACGCCAGCCCGGGTTCAGGCCTTTGTCCCCCATTCGACCCCTGATCGAGAAGCTCGAGCTTTCCGGCATCGGCAAGGTAGCGCAAGGCGCCCTCGATGACCCCGACGTGATCCCGCTCTGGTTCGGCGAGAGCGACATCGTCACGCCGGATTTCATCCGCGAGGGGGCGAGGCGGGCGCTCGAGGGCGGCAAGACGTTCTATTCCTATCCGCGCGGGCACCGGCCGCTGCGGGACGCGCTCAAGACCTATCTCGACCGGATCTACCGCATCGACCTCGACCCGGACCGGATCAGCGCCCCCGGCTCCACCATGCTGACGGTGATGCTCACCGGCCAGTGCCTGATCGAGCCCGGCGACGAGGTGGTGCTGATCTCGCCCTACTGGCCCAACATCCGCACCGTCGTGGAGGTGCTGGGCGGGCGCACGGTCGACGTCCGCCTGCGCGAGGGGCCGGGACGCTGGTCGCTCGACATGGAGGCCGTGGGTGCCGCCATCGGCCCGCGCACCAAGGCGATCTACGTCAACTCGCCCTCCAACCCGACCGGCTGGGTCATGGCGGAGGCCGAGGCGCGGGCACTCCTGGGCCTGTGCCGCCACCACGGCCTGGCGCTCATCGCGGACGAGGTCTACCACCGCAACGTCTTCGAGGGCCCGAACCCCGCCCCCTCGTTCCTGACCCTGGCCGGCCCCGAGGAGCCCGTCTTCATCCTCAACGGCTTCTCCAAGGCCTGGGCCATGACCGGCTGGCGGATCGGCTGGATGGTCCACCCGGCCCGGCTGGCGGTCCCGATCTCGATGCTGGCCGAGGTCAACAACACCGGCCCCACCGCCTTCGTGCAATACGGCGCCATTGCCGCCTTGCGCGAGGGCGAGGGGTTCGTCGAGGAGTTCAACGCCCGCTGCCGCCGCAACCGCGACCTCGTGATGGCGATCCTGGGGACCCACCCACGCGTGAACCTGCTGCAGCCGGAGGGCGCCTTCTACGCCTTCCTGCGCGTGGAGGGCTGTGCCGACAGCCTCGCCCTGGCGCAGCGCATCCTGGCCGAGGCAAAGGTCGGGACGGCCGCCGGCTACACGTTCGGCGCCGGCAACGAGAGCCATCTCCGGATCTGCTCCGCCATCGACACGCCGCGTCTGGAGGAGGCGCTGCGGCGGATCGTGGGCGTGCTGGATCGGATGAACTGAGGCGCGTTCGCGGTGGTAATGATTGAGAGCAGCTTGGTAGCCTCAGAGTTGCGTCGCCTGAGCGCGGCAAAAGCCATAATCAACGTTGAGCACATATGCCTGCCCTGGTATGCCCGGTTACGACGCGGGTCCTGGCATGGATAAGAACTGTCAGCACGGCGAAATCGCAGCTTCCACTTTCACCTTGAACTGCCGGGTAGGGAACTCCAGCCCTCTCGCGAGTCTTTAGGCTCCAGCTGCAATCGCGTCCGCACCGCGGACGCCCGAGTGGAGGAGCCGCGATGAATCCCTCAAAGTACCTGTCCATCTGTACCGCGCTGCTCGGTGCTGCATGGCTCGTCTCGGCAGAGCCTGGCGCATGCAGGGGGTGCCAAGGCGGACGCGACCGAGGCCTGCGAGGACAAGCTCGCGAACAAGGGCTATGACGATGTCGATGTCGACAAGGCCAGGAAGCGCGACGGCGGAGACAAGGTCGTGGTCACCGGCGAGGCGGAGAGTGGCGGCGACACCGACTCCGTGAAGTGCGTCTACAACACCGAGAAGGACAAGGCCCGGATCAAGAACTAACGGACCTACACGGGCCGTTGATACCGCCGGCCCCCGGGGTCGGCGGTATCGCTGCGGATCTCAGCCGCCGGCGGCGACCCGGACCCTGCCGGCCATCATCTCGGGTGGGCGGCCGTCCGATAGGTCGGCCAGGTTCTCCCGGCCCCATACGGCGCCCCTCTCACTCGAGAGCCGGGCGCCCTCCTCCTCATCGAACAGGCTGACCGAGACGGCGACCCCATCCCCGCATTCGATCGCGTAATAGCCTCTGAAGCCCTGGATACCTCTCAGGAGGGGCACGAGGCCGGTCTCCACGCGCCGGGTGGCCTCGTCGAAGTCTCGCAGGCTGCGGTAGACGCGGATGCTGGCGTGCATGGTTTGCTCCCCGCGGAGCCGGACGGCGCCGCCCGGCCGAGAGCGCGAAGATACCACATAAGTCTGCCAGTGTCGGGCCGGTCGAAGGGCTTGGAGCAGGGACGCTACGGCGTGACCAGCGGCCCCGTATCCACCGCCTCGAATGCGCTGGCCGGCACGCGCTTGAGCTGGTCCAGGTCCTCGTCGTCGAAGTTCGGGTGGCTGGTGCCGGTGATGAACCAGCTGGTGCCGTTGTCGGCGAGGATGAGGCCGTAGAGCTTGAGGGCTTCGACGATCACGCGAGCCTGGCCGCTGATCCAGCTCGTATCGTAGCCCGCCTTCATCCGCACGCGCAGGCCCATGGGCGGCAGCGTCGGGTCGGTGCTGGAGGAGGCCCAGTGGCGGGCGGGGTGGATGTAGGCGCGCTGGGTGCGGACCGCGGTGAAGCGTAGCGCGTGGCGGATCACGCCTTGGGCCACCTCCTCGAAGCGCACGAGGCCCGGGAAGATGGGCAGGCCGGCGGCGTCGGCGGAGGTCCAGCCGGCCGGGCGGTAGGTGTTGGCGCGCAGGTCGAAGACAGCACCCGAGCCCGCCTGCCAGCCCTTCTTGGTCTTCTTGGCATGGTAGAGCTCGTAGAGCTTGCAGGCCTGGTCGTCGACCAGGAGCATGTGCTTGTCGCTGCCGCCCTCGATCTTGGGCTTGGAGGGAATCGGGTAGGGAACGCGGTCGCTCTCCGCGCCGTACTCGACGAACTTCACCTGCACGCGTGGCGTCTTCTTGCCGACCAAAACTTCTCTCTACCTGGACGACCGGGCCGCGGCGCAGGTGCTAGCGCGTTCGCCGGCGAGGCGGCGCTCATCCTGGCCCACCAGGAGATCGCCGAGGGCGACGAGATCGCGGCGGCCCAGGCGCTGATCGAGCGGCTGGGCCTGCGCGGCGTCCTGTTCACCGCCGATGCGCTACACTGTCAAAAAAACCTTCGCCGCCACGGCCGCGACCGGCAACGCGCTGCTGGTGCGCGTGAAGGACAACCAGCCGCGCCTGCTTGGTGCCTGGCCGGCCTGTGCGCCGTCCAGCCCCCGATCGATCACCTCGACACCATCGATCATCACGCCCACGGTCGCGAGGAGCATCGCCGCATCGAGGTCTTCGCCGCCGAGCGGCTCGATCCCGACTGGCAGCCCTTCGTCGCCTGCATCGTGCGCGTCACGCGCCGCACCTGGTGCCGGGACACCCGCACCGGCCTGTGGTGGCAGCGGCGTGAGGTCGCCTACACGCGGATACGTTGTAGGGGATGCCGTAGCCGGCATAGCTGCCGAAGTCGGCGTGCAGGTAGAGGCCGGCACCCATGCTGGCGACGTAGTCGGCCGAGCGGGGATGGACCGGCAGGCTGTCGACGCGCTGGTTCCAGGGATTGTCGGGCGGGAACACGGCGCAGTTGAGGGCCTTGGCTGGCCCGGAGGCCAGCAGGAGCGATAGCGCCAGGCAGGTGCGGACGAGATAGCCCAGAGCCGGTGCCGGTCCCGCGTGCATGCTCATCCATCGCCTCCGTCAGGGCGGGCCCGCGCCCGCAGATAGTCCTCCGCCGTGCGTGGGCGGGGCCGCTCGCCCCCTGCCAGGGGATTGTCCCGGCGCTCGAGCTGGGCGATCACTCTACAATCGTCGCACATGCGGATGAGATCAACCTCCGCGCGAGTCTGGAACATCGAGTGCCGCTCGGCCAGGCGGCTGACCACGCGCTCGATCGTGCTCCTCGTGCCGAAGGGCTTGCCGCAGCGGACGCAGGTGGCGGGCTCCTCCTCCTTCAGCACGCGCGGGCTCCGGGCCTCGGGGCGGAAGGAGAGCCTGGGCTCGAGGTGAATGACGCGCTCGGGGCAGGTGTTCTGGCACAGTCCGCACTGGACGCAGGCATCCTCGAGAAAGCGCAGCATCGGCCGCTCGGGATTGTCGAGCAGCGCCCCGGTCGGACAGGCGCCGACACAGGCGAGGCAGAGCGTGCAGCCCTCCTGGTCCAGGACCACCGAGCCGAACGGGGCGCCCGTGGGCATCGGCACCATGTCGGCCGGTAGCAGGTGCGGTCGCGTGCAGATGGTCGAAGGCCAGGCGCATCAAGGCGCGGTTGCCGCCCATCGGCAGGTAGCTGGCGGCTGTCATGGCCGGCCGGCGCTCCAGGGACCAGAGCTGCTCCTCCAACTCGTCCGGATCGTCCGTCGCCAGCTCCGCGAGCCGGGTTGCGTCATGGCCGAGCCCATCGAGCAGGGCCGCGAGATAGCCGGTATTGGCGTGCAGGCCCGCTACTTCTTCAACCTTTCGCGGAGGGACGAGAAGCACGACTTGAGCCGCGCCATACGCGAAGGCGCCGGCCAGGGTCTCAAGCCCAAGTTGGGCAAGCTCGCCGACCGCGAAGGGCAGGACGCGGGCCGGCAGGCCACGGCCGAGACGGGCGGCGTAGGCGATCAGCTCGTCGCCGTGCCGGGCCTCGTGGATCAGGAGGACAGGCGCCTCGCCGCCCGCCCGGCCGTAGGTGGCGAGCAGCGTGCCCAGGCGCTGGAGCAGGGCGTTCGCACCGGGCGAGGCGTAGGCGGCGGCCCCGGTGGGGCAGATGCCGGCGCACGCACCGCAGCCGGCGCAGACGAAGGGGTCGATCGCCACGTGGTCGCCCGCGGGCGTGATCGCACCGGTCGGGCAGAGGTCGAGGCAGCGGGTGCAGCCGGTGCGGCGCGAGCGGGAATGGGCGCAGAGCTCGGCCGAGAAGTGGATATAGCGCGGCTTCTCGAACTCGCCGACGAGGGCGGTGGCCTCCAGGAGCGCACGGGCCACGGCGGCGGGGTCCCGCGGGTCGGGCCGGAGATAGCCGTCGCGCCTCTCGTGCGCGGGGAACAAAGGCGTGCCGCCGGAGAGATCGAGCACGAGATCCGCCTCGAGCACGCCGGGCTCCCGCATCGGGGCCACGAAGCGCAGCCGCTGGCGGGAAGAAGGAGCCGGCGAGGCCAGCTCCTCTACCTCGGCCCGATAGGTCCCGAGATGGCCGGTGAGCCGGCGCAGGCGGCCGCGGAGGATCGGGAAGGCGCTGACCGACGGCGGGACGCTGTCGGTGCCGGGAGGAAGCAGGAGTGTGACCGCGAGCCGGTCCGCCAGCGCCTTCGCCGCCTCGAGTGCGGTCTCGGCCTCGCCGTAGACAAGGCAGCGGCCCTCCGAGCGCAGGGTCAGGGCCGGTGCTGGCGGGATGGCAACCACGGCCTCGGCGAGCAGGGCCGCGATCTTGGCCGAGCTGCGATCGCCCTGGTCGGACCAGCCGGCCCGCTCGCGGATGTTGGCGAACAGGACGGGCTCGGCCGTCTCGCCGGCGACCTCGGCGAAGAGCGGTGCTTCCTGGGTGCAGGCGACCAGAAGCGGCTCGCCCGTGGCCAGGGCGGCCTGGTAGCGGTCGAGCTGGCTGCGGCAGAGCTGGGTGTGGATGACGGGCTCGGCCCCGGCACCCAGGGCACGGGCGATGGCCCGGGGATCCAGGCGCATCGTGCCCTCGCAATCGCACACCAGGCAGCGGCGGTCGGCGATCTTCATCGTGCTGGCCTTGAAGCTTGGCCGGGTGCTCCGTCGATCGGAGCGGGCATCCGGCAAGGGGCGCGGCAGGCGAGCCGGGCCTGCATGGTCTCGCCATGATAAATGACCGACTTGGCTTCGGCCGGGAAGAGGTGCCTGGAGTAGACCGCCGTCTCGATCGGCTACCGTCGGCGGCTACGCCCTTTGCGGCCCCTGGACGTGCCACTCGAGCCAGGCTTTGGCTGCCACCGTGACCAGGGCCAGGAGCGTGAGGACGGTCGCTGCCGCGAAGGCGCCGACGGCGTTGTAGTCGTTGTAGAGCAGCTCGATCTGCAGCGGCAGGGTGTTGGTCTGGCCGCGGATGTTGCCCGAGACGACCGAGACGGCACCGAACTCGCCCATGGTGCGGGCGGTGCACAGGATGGCGCCGTAGAGCAGCCCCCAGCGGATGTTCGGCAGGGTGATCCGCCAGAACACCTGCAGGCCCGAAGCACCCAGCGTCAGCCCGGCCTCCTCCTCGTCCGTGCCCTGGGCCTGCATGAGCGTGATGAGCTCGCGGGCGACGAAGGGGCTGGTGACGAACAGGCTCACCAGCACGATGGCGGGGAACGAGAACATGACGTGCAGGTCATGGGCCATGAGCCAGGGACCGAGCAGGCCCTGGCTGCCGTAGAGGAAGAGGTAGATCGTGCCGGCGACGATCGGGGAGATCGAGAACGGGACCTCGATCACGGCGATGAGGAGGCGCTTGCCGCGGAAGCGGAACTTGGTGATCGCCCAGGCGGCAGCCAGGCCGAAAAGGAGGTTCACCGGCAGCACGATGGCGACGGTGAGGAGGGTGAGGCCGATCGCGTGCAGCGTCTCCGCATGGAGGACGTTGGCGACATAGGTGCCAGGCCCGGCCGAGAAGGCGCGGGCGAGGATGACCAGGATCGGGGCCACCAGGAAGAGAAGGGTGAGGAGGAGGGCTGCACCGATCAGGAGACGGCGTGCCAGCGGCCCGTCGCCCGCCCGTCGCGCCGGCGGTGCCGCGCCGCCGGGCACGGCGGCGTCGGGCATGGCGCTCATGCCGGACTGCTCCGCATAGCGCAGGTGGTAGGCCTGGATCAGGTTGACGATCACCAGCATGACGAAGGCGGCGCCCAGGATCACCGTCGCCAGTGCCGCCGCTGCCGGGTACTCGAACTCCTCGAGCCTGATGAAGGCCAGCAGGGAGGTGATCTCGGTCCGGAAGGGCTGGTTGCCGGCAATGAAGATGACGGCGCCGAACTCGCCCAGCGAGCGCGCGAAGGCGAGTGCCGCGCCGGCAAGCAGTGCTGGAACGAGCTGGGGCAGGATCACCCGGGCCACGATGGCGAGGTCCGAGGCTCCGAGCGTGCGGGCCGCCTCCTCGACCTCGGCGTCCAGGTCCTCGAGCACGGGCTGCACCGTCCTGACCACGAAGGGCAGGCTCGTGAAGGCCATTGCGACCGCGATGCCGATGGGCGTGTAGGCGACCTTGAGGCCCCAAGGCTCGAGCCACTGCCCGAACCAGCCCTGGCGCGCGAAGAGCGTGGTGAGGGCGATGCCGGCGACGGCGGTCGGCAGGGCGAACGGCAGGTCGACCAGCGCGTCGAGTGCCTGCCGGCCCGGGAACTCGTAGCGCACCAGGACCCAGGCCAGCAGCAGGCCGTAGACGGCGTTGAAGGCCGTGGCCAGGGCAGCGGCCCCCAGCGTCACGCGGTAGGACGCGAGAGCGCGCGGCCCGCTGACGATGGCCCAGTAGTCGGCCCAGCTCATGCTGCCGGCCTTGAGCAGAAGGGCCGCCAGCGGCAGCAGGACGATCAGGGCGAGGTAGGCCAGCGTGCAGCCCAGCGTGAGGCCGAACCCAGGCATGACGCCGCGTCGGGCGCCGCGCACCACGAAAAAGCCAGCCGCCTAGCGGTTCGCGAATACCCGGTCGAGCACGCCGCCCTCGGCGAAGTGGACCCTGTTCGCCTCGGCCCAGCCGCCGAACACGGCATCGACCGTCACCAGCTCGACCTCGGGGAACTGCGCCTTGTGGCGGGCGGCGACCTCGGGGTCGCGCACCCGGTTGAAGTTGCGGGCAAGGATGTCCTGGCCCTCGGGCGTGTAGAGGAACTCGAGATAGGCGGTGGCGACCTCGCGCGAGCCGCGCTTGTCGACCACGGCGTCGATGACGGCCACCGGGAAGTCGGCCTCGATGCTGAGCGAGGGGATGACCACGTCGAACCGGTCGGCCCCGTACTCGCGCCGGATGCCGTTGACCTCGGCCTCGAACGAGACCAGCGCATCGCCGATCTCGCGCTCGACGAAGGTGGTGGTGGCACCGCGGCCGCCGGTGTCGAAGACCGGCACGTTGGCCAGCAGCTTCTTCACGAACGCTTCGGCCCCGGCCTGGTCGCCGCCGCCCTGCCGCAGGGCCGAGGCATAGGCCGCAAGGTAGGTGTAGCGGGCATTGCCCGAGGTCTTCGGGTTCGGGAACAGGACCTGGATGTCGTCGCGGACCAGGTCCGCCCAGTCCTTCACCCCCTTGGGGTTGCCCTTGCGGACGAGGAAGGCCGGCAGCGAGTAGTAGGGCGAGCTGCCGTGCGGCAGGCGTGACTGCCAGTCGGCGGCGATCAGCTTGCCCTTGTCGTGCAGGACCTGGACGTCGAGCACCTGGTTGAAGGTGACCACGTCGGCCTGGAGACCTTCCAGGACGGCGCGGGCCTGGCGCGAGGAGCCGCCGTGCGACTGGTCGACCTTGATGTCCTGCCCGGTCCTGGTCTTCCAGGCCGCGGCGAAGGCCGGGTTGATCTGGGCGAAGAGCTCACGGGCGATGTCATAGGACACGTTCAGGATGGTATCCGGGGCTGCTCGCGCCGGACCCGCCAGGAGAAGCCCCGCCAACGCGAGCAGGCCCGTGGTGACCCGCCGTCGCACCATCCGCATCAGCATCCGATCCTCTCCCGCTCCTCGACTGCCCAGGCGCGCCTTCTACCGGGCCGAGGCCGGCTGGCAAGGTAGCTCGGCGGGCAGCAGGCCACGGGCGTCGTCTAACCCGTCCGTCGCTCAAGCAGCGTTGCAGCAGTTGGGCCCGACCCGGCGACGAGCGGGGCCGGGCCCTTGCTCATCTTCGTCGGACACAGACGATCGCCAGGATGAAGCAGGTCATCTACCTGCATGCGCCGGGTAAATCGAAGACCAACCACGACATCGGCGTCATGAGACACTGGTCCTCTTATGGCGGTGCGGGAGACGATCCTCTCGATGCCGGGCCGGGAAACGACCTCCTGCGTGGCGGTGGTCGGCAGTGGCACCGACCGGATCCTCGGCCTCGAGCTTTGATCACGCATGATTGTAGTGGGCGCAGCTTGCGGATACACGGACCCTGTGGAGCTGGTGGCGGATTGTGGACAACCAGGAGTGGAACGCCCTGGTCCGTCTCGGCGGGACCGCCGACCAGATCACGCTCGAAGGAGTACAGGCTGCCGCGCTCGGCCGCATCGATTTCTCGGTCGCGTAGGAGCTGCTCGCGTGCCTGGCCTTTGACCATAGAACGCAATCGGGGAGCTTGGGGATGAATTTGGGAAGGATCGGGTCTTCGTCGGCGAGTCCGGGCGTATGAGGCGGGCCCTTCCCTGGTTGCATCCAATGACCAGGCGCTGCTCGCTTGAGGCGAGACGGCATGCCGAGGGCTGGAATGCGGCGGCTCGTTCGCATGGGGCACACCACTGATGGGTCCGGTCCTCTACTTTGATGCCCTGGGTGCGATCGAGACGATCGGCGGGGTGGTCAAGCTCGAGTTCTTGAGCATCCTGCCGCGGACCCAGGGCGAGAGCGGTGCCTGGGCCGAGGTCAGTCGCCGGATCGTGCTGCATCGCCGGACCCTGACCGAGCTCGCGACCTCCCTGAAGAACCTGGTGGCCCAGCTTGAGGCCGCAGGGATGGGTGCCGAGCGCGCGCTGGCGCCGCCGCCGCACCGGGTGGAGGAGCCCCGCTTCCAGATCCCCGAGACCCTGGTCGAGGGGGTGGGTGCTGCTTCGGTCGAGAGCGGGTTCGTCCGGGTCGAGCTCACGTCCAGGGAGAAGGACCCGGTGAGCCTGCGCGACGAGATGCGGCCGGTCCCCTGCCTCCGGCTCGTGATGCCGCCCGGCACCCTCTTCGCCATGGCGGGCCAGCTCGAGGCGGCGCTCGAGCAGCAGGGCGTGCGCCTGCTGCCCAACAACCAGCAGGCGCGCCGGGCAGCACGCTCGCCCAACTTCGGCGAGGTGGGATGAGCGCCGTCCTCCCTCCCGACCCCACGATCAACACGACCCTGCTCTGCCTGACGGGCCTTCTCAACCACCATGGCCGCGAGCTCGAGCCGGCGAGGCTCGCCCGCGACTATGGGTTGGACGGCCGTGAGCTCGACGACAGTTTCGTCACCCGGATCGCCGGCGACCATGGCTTCGAGGCGGCGGTCGTGCGCGCCTCCTGGCGCAAGCTCTGCCGCCTGGGCGAGGCCCTGCCGGCACTGGCCCGGCTCAAGAACGGCCACACGGTGGCGCTGCTGGCGATCGTCCATGAGGCGGGCGTCGCCAAGGCGGTCGTCCATGATCCCCTGGCGGAGGGCAGCTCGCAGCTCAGGGTACCGCGCCGCGCCTTCCTCCGCGCCTATTCGGGCAAGATCACGCTGCTGCGGCCGGTGCGGGACGCGCCGACCGCCGAGAAGACCTTCGGGATCGGCTGGTTCATCCCCGAGATCCTGAAGCAGTCCTCGATCATGCGCGATGTCGCGATCGCCGCCATCGTGCTCCAGTTCCTCTCGCTCGCCAGCCCGATCTTCTTCCAGCTCGTGGTCGACAAGGTGCTGGTCCACGAGAGCCCGACCACGCTGACGGTGCTCCTGATCGGGGTCGGCCTCGCGCTCGTGCTCGACGGGCTGTTCCGGTACCTCCGCCAGTACCTGCTGCTGTTCGCGACCAACCGGATCGACATCCGTCTCGCGCGCAAGACCTTCGAGAAGCTGATGAGCCTGGGGCTCACCTTCTTCGAGAAGAACACGGCGGGCGTGCTGACCCAGCACATGCAGCAGACCGAGCGCATCCGGCAGTTCCTGACCGGGCGCCTGTTCGGCACCGTCCTGGACGGGTTCGGCCTGTTGATCTTCCTGCCGCTGATGTGGTTCTACAGCGCCAAGCTGACGCTGGTGACGCTGGGCTTCGGCGCCCTCATCGCCCTGGCCATCCTGGTCCTGATCGGGCCCTTCCGCCGCCGGCTGGAAGCCCTCTACATGGCCGACGGTGCGCGCCAGTCCCTGCTCGTGGAATCGGTCCACGGCATCCAGACCGTGAAGTCGCTGGCGCTCGAGACCAACCGGCAGCGCGAGTGGGAGCGGCGGGCCGCGGCCACGGTGCGGATGCAGTTCGGGGTCGGGCGGATCTCGGCCGTGGCCGACGCCATCGTCCAGTCGCTGCAGACGGCGATGACGGTGGCCATCGTCGCGGTGGGTGCGCTGGACGTGTTCGCGCACCAGCTCACGCTGGGCGCCCTGATCGCCATCCAGATCATGGCGGGCCGCGTCGTGCAGCCGCTGGTCCAGATCGTCTCCCTCCTGAAGGCCTATCAGGAGACGGCGATGTCGGTGCGGATGCTGGGCAACATCATGAACGCGCCGACCGAGAGCCTGGGGGCCGTGGGCGGGCTCAGAACGCACCTCGAAGGGCGGATCGGCTTCGAGCGCGTGACCTTCCGCTATGCCGGCCGCCCGTCGCCGGCGCTGGTGGAGTTCGACCTCGAGATCCAGCCCGGCACCCTGGTCGGGATCATGGGCCGGTCGGGCTCGGGCAAGACCACGCTCACCCGGCTGATCCAGGGCCTCTACGGTGCCGAGGAGGGGGTGATCCGGATCGACGGCAACGACCTGCGCGAGCTGGACCTGGTCCATCTGCGCCGGCAGATCGGCGTCGTCCTGCAGGAGAACTTCCTCTTCAAGGGCACCATCCGCGACAACCTTGCCGTGACCCGGCCGGATGCCTCGATGCGCGAGGTCGTGCGCGCGGCCGAGCTTGCGGGTGCAGCCGAGTTCATCACCCGCCTGCCGCGCGGCTTCGACACCGCCATCGAGGAGAGCGGCACCAACCTCTCGGGCGGCCAGCGGCAGCGGCTGGCGATCGCGCGCGCCCTCCTGGCCGAGCCCCGGATCCTGATCTTCGACGAGGCCACGAGCGCCCTCGACCCCGAGAGCGAGCTCATCGTGCAGGAGAACCTGGCCCGCATCGCCAGAGGCCGCACGGTGCTCATCGTGAGCCATCGTCTGTCGTCGATCGCCGGGGCCGACGTGATCGTGGTGATGGACAAGGGCCGGCTGGTGGCCACCGGCAAGCATCGCGAGCTCCTGGGCTCCTGCCCGCTCTACCATCAGCTCTGGTTCCAGCAGAACAGGTTCGCGGCATGAGCGCTGTCGTCGTCGCAGGTCCGGGGGCGGTTCCGGCGCGCAGGCGCCCGCCGGCCCGGGACGCGATCCCGTTCCAGGGCGACGTCACCGCCATCGAGCTGCAGCCGGCACCGCGCTGGGCCCGCTGCACCATCCTGCTCGTGGCCGTCACCCTGGGCATCGCCTTCACCTGGGCCGCCTATGCGCCGATCGACAAGATCGTCCGCGCGCCCGGCAAGCTGGTCACCACCGAGCCCAAGCTCGTGGTGGCGCCCTTGGAGACGGCGATCATCCGCTCGATCGAGGTCAAGCCCGGGGACTCCGTGCGGGGTGGGCAGGTGCTGGCCAAGCTCGACCCCACCTTCGCCGCCGCCGACACGGCCGTCCTGAGCCACCGGCTTGCCGGTGCCGAGGCCGAGATCGCCCGCCTGAGCGCGGAGCTGGAGGACGTGGACTACGAGGCGGGCGTGGAAACGCCGGAGAGACGGCGCGAGCTGATCCTGTTCCAGCAGCGCAGGGCCGAGCGCACGGCGCGGCGGGCCGTGTTCGACAAGCAGGCGGCGGAGATCCAGGCCGACCTCCAGGGCGTGGCCTCCGACCTCGCCTTCACCCAGAAGCGCCTGGAGCTCGCGCGCGAGGTCGAGGGCATGCGCATCGAGCTCTGGCAGCAGCAGAACAACTCCAAGATCCAGCTCCTGGCGGCCAATGGCGAGCGGCTGAACCTGGAGCAGAGCGTGGCCGCCTTCACGAGCCGCAAGCGCGAGCTGAACGGCAAGCTGGCGAGCCTCGCCGCCAGCCGGGCGGCCTACGAGCGCGAGTGGGTGCGCAACGTGGCCGAGGCGCTGGCCAAGGTCGAGGAGGAGCGCGACGCGGCCCGGGAGGAGCTGACCAAGGCCGACCGGCGGCACAATCTCGTGAACCTTACCGCACCCGAGGACGCCGTGGTGCTCGAGGTGAGCGAGCACTACTCGCGCGGCTCGGTGGTGGAGGCGGCGCAACCCGTCTTCACGCTGGTGCCGGTGGCGACCGAGATCGAGGCCGAGGCGGAGATCGAGGCCGGCGACGTGGGCGACGTGCGCGTCGGCGACCGGGTGCGGGTCAAGCTCGAGGCCTTTCCCTTCCAGCGCCACGGCGTGGTCGAGGGGACCGTGCGCACCATCACGGACGACGCGTTCAACCAGCCGCAGGGTGCCGGCGCCGGCGCTCCCGCGCGCCTCGTCTACCGCGCCCGGATCGGCCTGCGGGACACGCAGCTGCGCGACGTCCGCCCCGACTTCCACCTCCTGCCCGGCATGAGCCTGGCGGCGGAGATCAAGGTCGGGGAGCGGACCGTGCTCAGCTACATCCTGTACCCGGTGATCCGCGGCCTGGACGAGAGCCTGCGCGAGCCTTGAGCGCCGGGCTCCGGCTGCCCTACGGCGCCTGCGCGCGCGGCGTCGGCGGCTCGTCGGGGGCCGCGTTCTTCAGCAGGAGCAGGGCCTCGATGGCGCGGCTCTGGTAATCGCTGAGGACCGGGGTCGAGGACGGCCGAGGCGAGCGGCGCTGCCGCTGCGGCGGCTCCGGGTCGGAGCCGCCTCCTCCGCGACGGGAGGAGGCTTCGTCCGCCGCCACGGCGGCGTGGACCGCCGCATGCTCCTGCTGCAGCTCGCCGCGCAGGCGGCTCTCCACCCGCTGCATCGTGCGCAGGTCGGGATCGTCGGACGGGCGGGGCGCGCGCGGCGAGGGGCTGGCTGTGCGAGGGGCCGGTGCCGGCTGGGCGGCACGCTTGTTGGCGGCGATCACGCCGTCGGCCAGCGTCCGGGCCGGGTCCTTGCCCATGCGCTCCTGGAGCAGGATGAACATGGCCACCCGCACGTCGCCCAGGGCCGTGGCCTCCATCAGCAGGTGGCGGGCGAGCTGGGTGAGGATGCGGCGCTGCTCGTCCTCGGGCATGGCGTGCAGGGTGTTGTAGCCGTCGATGAGCGCCTTGAACTCGGGCTCGGCGACGAGGGTCTCGACGTCGGCCGGGACCATGCCCTCCAGCCGGGCCACCTGCTTGGGCGTGAGGCCCATGCGAGAGCTTCTGGCCCATGCGGCGGTCGCGGGCCGTGACCCGGGCGAAGGGGCGGTTGAGGCCCTTGCGGGTGGCGTAGTGGGCGGTGGCGAGCATGGCGTGGGACGATATAGGAACTATGAAGCAAAGACAAGGATTTTGGTCTTATGATTTGTTTGTCGGTGCGTAGAGCCGGTCGAGCAGGGCGATCTCGCCGGTGCGGCCGCCCGAATGGTCCTGGGCGATACGGGTGTAGAGGGGGGCGGCGCCGTTCGTGAACATGGCGCCGGCGTCGGGGTGGCCGGCGGCGGTGAGGAAGCGGCCGATCTCCTCCATCTCGGCGACCCAGCGATAGGCCTTGGGGTACATGCTCGGGACCTGGCGGGTGAGCCAGGCCAGGAGCTGGGGCTGGCTGGCGGCGAGCTCGGCCAGGAGCGTCTCGCGGGTGTCGCCGGCGGCGGCAGCGAGGGCGACGACGGCACCCAGCGCAGTCAGGCCCTTGGTGAGGGAGGCGTAGGCGAGCTTGAGGGCCGAGGCGGCGCCGATGCCGCCTTCGATCGGGCGGATGTCGAGGCCAAGGGTGGCCAGGGGTTACAGGCGATGGGCGGCGTCGCCCGAGACGTAGAGGCGGGGGCCGGGATCGTCGCCGCGGGGCGGGGCGCCGATGATGCCGGCGTCGACGAAGGGGCAGCCGGTCACGGTGACGCGGGCGGCGACGGCCTTCGTGGTCTCGGGGGCGATGGCGTTGCAGTCGGCGTAGGTGACGCGGCCGTCGGTGCGGGCGAGGGCGGGGGCGAGCCGCTCGGCAAGGGGCACGGCCTGCGCGGGAGGGACGACGGAGAGGAGGATGTCCGTACCGGCCAGGAGGTCGTCGTCGCCGGCGGCCGTGATCAGGCCGGCGGCTTCGGCGCGGGCGGCACTGGCCCTGCTCCGACCGGCGAGGGAGGTGACCACCTCGACCCCGTGCCGCCGCAGCCGGCCGCCGATGGCGGCCCCCATCTCGCCCGGGGCGACGATTGCGACGCGCATGGTCTTGGCTCCTCCGACGATCGGCTTTCGGGTCTGCGAAGGCAGAGATCAGCCTCGGCAGGTCATGGCAGGTGAACGACGGGTGCCGCGCGTCAAGAGCCCTCGGTACGGTCCGGCCCGGCTCAGCGCCAGAGCGGCCGGCCGAGATTGATCCGCTTCCTGCTGGTCAGCACGCCCGTGGCAGCGCCGGCGGCACCGCCGAGGACCGCACCGTTCACCGCATCGCCTCCGGTCACGGCACTCGTGGCGGCCCCGAGGCCGGCACCGATGGCACCGCCGCTCATCCCACGGTCCAGCCGGTTGGCGCCGCAGGCGGCAAGCAGAAAACCGATCGCCGCGACGGCGATACTCGTGCGTAGCATGGCACCCAGCTCCTCTGGCGCTTCGGTTGCGCCACCACCCGATATCGGAACCCACGTCATAGATCAATATGACGCCTCAAAACAAGTGCGCATAGGTGGTGCGTCAGAAAGAAGCCTTCAAAGCGCCGGGCTACCTGTCCGGGTCCCCGGTGCTCGCTGCGGACCGGCCCGATCAGAGAGCGGGTTCGCTCTAGTGCCGGAAGTGGCGCTGGCCGGTGAAGAGCATGGCGATGCCGGCGGCGTTGGCGGTGGCGATCACCTGCTCGTCGCGTAAGGAGCCGCCCGGCTGGATGGCGGCGGTGATGCCGGCGGCGCTGGCCGCTTCGAGGCCGTCGGGGAAGGGGAAGAAGGCGTCGGAGGCGAGGACGGCCCGGGCCGGGCCGGCGTTGGCCTGGGCCTTGCGGACGGCGAGGTCGACGGCGTCGACGCGGCTCATCTGGCCGGCGCCGATGCCGACGGTGGCGCCGTCGCGGGCGAGCACGATGGCGTTGGAGCGGACGTGCTTGGCGACGGTCCAGGCGAAGAGGAGGTCGCGCAGCTCGGCCGGGGTGGGCTCGCGGGTGGTGACGCAGCGCAGGTCGCGCTCGTCGAGGGTGGCGGTGTCGCGCTCCTGGGCGAGGAAGCCGCCGGCGATCGTGCGCAGCTCGAGGGCGGGGGTGCAGGGGTCGGGCATGTGGTCCAGGAGGAGGAGGCGGAGGTTGGGCTTCCTCGCGAAGACGGCCTGGGCCGCTTCGTCGGCGGCGGGGGCGATCACGACCTCGGTGAAGAGGGCGGTGATGGCTTCGGCGGCCTCGGCATCGAGCGGGCGGTTGCAGGCGACGATGCCGCCATAGGCGCTGGTGGGGTCGCAGGCGAGGGCCCGGGCGTGGGCCTCGATGGCGGTCTGGCCGGTGCCGACGCCGCAGGGGTTGGCATGCTTGATGATGGCGACGGCGGGGTCGGCGAGCTCGGCGACCAGAGCGAGCGCGGAGTTGGCGTCGGCGAGGTTGTTGTAGGAGAGCTCGCGGCCCTGGGCGAGGGTGGCGGCGGCCAGGCCCCGGGGCGGGCCGGAGGTGTAGAAGGCGGCCGCCTGGTGCGGGTTCTCGCCGTAGCGCAGGCGCTGGCGGAGCGTGCCGGGAAGCGTGAGGCGGTCGGGGAAGCGGTCGCCGGTCTCGCTCGCGAGCCAGGCGGCGATGGCGGCGTCGTAGGCGGCGGTGCGGGCGAAGGCCTTGGCGGCGAGCCGGCGGCGCAGGGGCTCGTCGGTGCCCCCTTCCTGATCCAGGTGCCGGGCCAGCGCCGGGTAGTCGGCGGGCTCGGTGAGGACGGCGACGGCTTCGTGGTTCTTGGCGGCGGCGCGGATCAGGGCGACGCCGCCGATGTCGATCTCCTCGATGCACCGGGCGGGGTCGGCGCCGCGGGCCAGGGTGTCCTCGAACGGGTAGAGGTTCACCACCACGAGGTCGATGGCGGGGATCAGGTGCTGCTCGAGGGTGGCGATGTCGTGGGCGTTGTCGCGGCGGGCGAGGATGCCGCCGTGGATGGTGGGGTGGAGGGTCTTCACGCGGCCGCCCAGCATCTCGGGCGCGCCGGTGATCTCGCTGACCTCGGTGACGGCCCGGCCGGCGGCACGGAGCGCCTGTGCGGTGCCGCCGGTGGAGACCAGCTCGACATTGTGGGCGGCGAGGGCCCGGGCGAGGTCGACGAGGCCCGTCTTGTCGTGGACGGAGAGGAGGGCGCGGCGGATCGGGCGGAGGGTCATCTCACTCGGGGCGGCGTCGCAGCCGGGCGATGTAGAAGCCATCCAGGCCGCCCGAGCTGGCAAGGTGGGTTGGCAGGGTGCGGACCTCGCCTAGGGCTGTGAGGTCGACGGGGAGGCCACGCAGCTCGCGCGGCAGGATGGGGTCGCGCTCGAGGGGGGCGCCTTCCAGGGCGGCGGCCACGAGCTGCGGGCCCTCCTCGGGCTGGAGGGAGCAGACGGCGTAGACGAGGGTGCCGCCGGGACGGGTCAGGCGGGTGGCGGTGGCGAGGAGGCGAGCTTGTGCCTCCGCGAGGCGGGCCACGTCCTTGGGCTCCTTGGCCCAGGGGATGTCGGGGTGGCGGCGGATGGTGCCGGTGGCGGTGCAGGGGGCATCGAGCAGCACGGCGTCGAAGGGTTCGGGGGCCTGCCATTCGTTGGCGTCGGCGACCACGATCTCGGCCCTGAGGTCCAGGCGGGCGAGGTTGCCGGCCAGGAACTCGGCCCGGCGCGGCGAGCGCTCGACGGCGGTGACGTTGGCACCGGCCACGCAGAGCTGGGCGGTCTTGCCGCCGGGTGCTGCGCAGAGGTCGAGCACGCGGCGGCCGCGGAGCTGGCCCATGAGGAGGGCCGGGAGGGCGGCGGCAGCATCCTGGACCCACCACGCACCTTCCTCGAAGCCGGGGAGGGCCTCGATCAGGCCGCCCGCACGGCGGCGGAGCGTGCCGGTGGCGAGGAGCTCGGCCCCGAGCTCGGTGGCCCAGCGTTCGGGATCGCGCTTGACCGAGAGGTCGAGCGGGGGCTCGGTCTGGTGCGCTTCGGCAATGGCAAGGGCAGTGGCTTCGCCATAGGCCGCGGTCCAGCTGTCCAGCAGCCAGCGCGGCGTGTTGAGGCGGGCGGGTTCCTGGCCTTCGAGGAGGGATTTGCCCTCGGAGGAGACGCGGCGGAGCACGGCGTTGAGGAGGGGGACCTCGCGGGCGTGGCTGGCCTGCGCAAGGCGGACGGTTTCGGCGACGGCGGCGTGTGCTGGCGTGCTGAGGAAGAGGAGCTGGGCAGCACCCAGGCGGAGCATGTTGGTGACGCTGTGCGATTTCGGCCGGTAGCGCATCAGCGGCAGCACGGCGCGGTCGATCTGGCCCAGGCGGCGCAGGCTCGGTGGTGACGAGCAGGCGGGCGAAGGCGCGGTCGCGGACGGCCAGCCGCTCCAGCCCGGGATGGCCCTGGAAGGCCTCGTCGAAGGGCTGGTGGTCCTCGCCGAGGACATGGTTCAGCACGTCCAGCGCCACGCGGCGGGCCGTGGTCGTGGGTGGGCGGGGCTTCTTGGGCGCGGCGAGCGGCGGCTCGGGCGTGTCCCGGGGCTCGCGGCTGCCGGGCTTGCGGCGGGCGAGGCGCTGGCCGCCGTCGCCATCGCGCGGCCCGTGCCAGCCGGTCTGGCGGCCGCTCATGCCGCCACCTCGGCGCGGGTCAGGGCCTGCTCCAGGAGGGTGCGGCTGTTGAGGACGCCGTAGACGGCGATGAAGGAGCCGAAGCGCGGGCCCTCGCTCTGGCCCAGCAGCACCTCGTAGAGGGCGCGGAACCAGTCGCGGAGCTGGGTGAAGCCGTGCCGCTTGCCGATCTCGTAGAGCTCGTTCTGGATCGTCTCGCCGTCGGTGCCCTCCTCGATGCCGCGCAGATAGAGGGCCAGCTCGTCCAGGGCGGCGCGCTCCTGGGCGGTGGGCGCGCGGTGCGTGCGGGTGGGGCGGACGAAGTCGCGGTAGTAGGCGACGGCGCGCTCGACCAGGGCGGCGAGCTGCGGCGAGGTGTCGGGCGTGGTGCCGGGGGCGTAGCGGGAGATGAAGCCCCAGAGCACGTCCGGCTCCTCGGCGTTCACGACGCCGGCGAGGTTGAGGAGCATGGCGAAGGAGAGGCCAGGCGGGAGGCGGTCGGTCGGCAGCCTGCCGTCGCGGATGTGCCAGACGGGGTTGGAGAGGCGCTCGGGCGGCGCCTGGCGGCCGGCGGCCTCGACCAGCGCCAGGTATTCGTCGACGTGGCGGGGGATGACGTCGAAGAACAGGCGCTTGGCCTTGCGCGGCTCCTTGTAGAGGAAGAGCTCCAGGCTCTCGGGCGTGCCGTAGCGCAGCCACTCCTCGATGGTGAGGCCGTTGCCGCGCGACTTGCTGATCTTCTCGCCCTGCTCGTCGAGGAAGAGCTCATAGGTGAGGTTCTCGGGCGGCACGGCACCCAGCACGCGGCAGATCTGGCTGCCGAGGCGGACCGAATCGATGAGATCCTTGCCGGACATCTCGTAGTCGACCTCGAGGGCGGCCCAGCGCATCGCCCAGTCGGCCCGCCACTGCAGCTTGCAGGCACCGCCGGTCACCGGCACCTCGGTCAGCGTGCCGTCCTCGTCCTTGAAGACGATGCTGCCGCGCTCGGGGTGCAGCTCCTCGATTGCGACCTGGAGGACGCGGCCGCTCCTGGGCGAGACGGGCAGGAACGGGCTGTAGGTGGCGGCGCGCTCGGGGCCGAGGATGGGTGTGACGACCTTGACGATCTCGGCGTGGCGCTCGAGGGCACGCAGCAGCATCGCGTCGAAGAGGCCCGACCGGTAGCAGTCGGTGGCACTCTTGAAGCTGTAGCTGAAGCCGAACCGGTCGAGGAACGCGCGCAGGCGCGCGTTCATGTGGTGGCCGAAGCTCTCGTGGGTGCCGAACGGGTCGGGGATCGAGGTCAGCGGCCGGCCCAGATGCTCCAGCACCATCTCGCGGTTGGGGATGTTGTCGGGGGCTTTCCGCAGGCCGTCCATGTCGTCCGAGAAGGCGTAGAGCTCGGTCGGCAGGTCGGAGAGGTGCTGGAAGGTCTGCCGGATCAGGGTGGTGCGGAAGACCTCGGCAAACGTCCCGATATGCGGCAGGCCCGAGGGGCCGTAGCCGGTCTCGAAGAGGACGAAGCCCTTCCGCGGCGGGGCACGGCGGACGCGCTCCAGCAGGCGTAGGGCTTCGGTGACGGGCCACGCTTTGGACGAGGCCAGGAGCTCGCGTTCGTCGGCCATGCTCGAGACGGTGCTGGAGGGTGCGGAGGCTGTGGCGCTGAGGCGTAGGAGCCAGCGTCAGAATACCGGCTTTCGCGACGGCCGCCAGCCCGTCAGCCTGTCGCGGTGCGAGGGCCGCGGAGCCTTCCCTATTTTCTGACGTGGAGCACCATGGACGCCATCCGGCCTGGGCAGGGCGCAGGCCCCGGCGAGCCCAGCTTTGCGGAGCTGTTCACGCCCAAGCTCGTCACCGTGCTGCGCGAGGGGTACGGGCTCAAGGACATCCGGGCCGACATCGTGGCCGGGCTCACGGTGGCGATCGTGGCGCTGCCGCTGTCGATGGCGATCGCGATCGCTGCCGGTGCCACGCCGGACCGCGGGCTCTACACGGCGGTCGTGGGCGGGTTCGTGATCTCGGCCCTGGGCGGGAGCCGGTTCCAGGTCGGCGGGCCGGCCGGCGCCTTCATCGTGCTGGTGGCCGCCTGCATAGCGCAGCACGGTGTCGACGGGATGATGCTCGCGACCGGGATGGCGGGCATCTTCATGCTCGGCATCGGCTTCCTGCGCCTCGGGACCTACATCAAGTTCATCCCCTATCCGGTGACCGTGGGCTTCACGGCCGGGATCGCGGTCATCATCCTCGCCAGCCAGCTCAAGGAGCTGTTCGGGCTCACGCTCGCCGGCGCCGAGCCGGGGCCGATCGTGCCCAAGCTGATGGCGCTCTGGGCGGCGCTGCCCACGGCCAGCCCCGCCGCCGATCGGCGTGGCGCTGCTGGCGCTGGGCATCATCGTCGGGCTCAAGCGGTGGCGGCCGGCGTGGCCCGGCATGCTGGTGGCCCTGGTCGTGGCCGCGGTCGTCAGCTGGCTGCTGAGCCTTCCGGTCGAGACCATCGCCAGCCGCTACGGCGGCATCCCGCGCACGCTGCCCTTGCCGGCCCTGCCGCCGCTCAGCCTCGAGAAGGCCGTGGCCGTGCTGCCCGATGCCGTGGCGTTCGCACTCCTGGGCTCGATCGAGGCCCTGCTCTCGGCCGTGGTGGCGGACGGGATGACCGGGCGGCGGCACCGGTCGAACTGCGAGCTGGTGGCGCAAGGGGCGGCCAACATCGCCTCCAGCCTGTTCGGCGGGCTGCCGGCCACCGGCACCATCGCGCGGACGGCCACCAACGTGCGGGCCGGGGCGCGCGGGCCGGTGGCCGGGATGCTGCACGCGCTCTTCATCCTGCTCTTCATGCTGCTGGCGGCACCGCTCGCCGGCTACGTGCCGCTTCCGGCCCTGGCGGCGATCCTCGTCTTCGTCGCCTGGAACATGGCCGAGAAGCATGCCTTCACGACCCTGGTGCGCTCCTCGCGCGGGGACGCGCTGGTGCTGCTGGCGACCTTCCTGCTCACCGTCTTCCGCGACCTCACCGAGGGCATCGTGGTGGGCTTCCTGATCGGGGCCGTGCTGTTCATCGACCGGATGGCCTCGGCCATCACCATCGAGGGAGAGGGATCGCTGGCGGTCAGGGACCGGTCGGACGAGGCCGACGGCGACCGGCAGCCTTATGACCCGAGCCTCGCCGCCGATCCCGACATCGTCGTCTACCGGATCGCCGGCGCCTTCTTCTTCGGCGCCGCCTCGACCGTGGCCTCGGCCCTCGACCGCATCGCCGACCGGCACAAGGCCTTCATCCTCGACCTCGCGGCGGTGCCGTTCCTCGATTCGACGGCCGCCAACACGATCGCGGGCCTCGGCGAGAAGGCGGCACGGCACGGGGTGCAGCTCCTGATCACCGGGGCAACGCCCCGCATCCGCTACACGCTCCTGACCCACGGCCTCCGCGCACCGCACGTGCGCTACATGCGCACGGTCGAGGACGCGGTCCGGGCGGTCCGGGCCAAGGCCGGGGACACGGAAGCGGTGCAGGCCGTGTGACGGCCGGGCTGCGCGGTCAGGGCGGAGAGCGGCGATGGTGCCGTGCCGTCGCCAATCGTGCTGCTGAAGCCTGAGTCGCGGGCCGGCCGCATCGGCCATGCGCCATGGCGGGAAGGCAAGGGTGGGCTCCTGCTCCGCACTCGGGGCCGCTACAATCGGCCCATGCCGGAGGAACCTGTCGACCGCTGCGCGCGATCTGCCTCGCTTTGCCCGAAGCGGCCGAGGAGGAGGCTTGGGGCGATCCGACCTGGCGGGTCAGGACCCAGTCTTCGCGATGGCGGAGCAGGGGGACGGCCGGGACTCGCTCTGGTGCAAGGCTCCGCCGGGGAGCCAGGGTGGCTGGTCGGGGCCGATCCGGAGCGGTTCTTCGTGCCGCCCTATGTCGGGCCCAAGGGATGGGTCGGGATGCGGCTCGACGGCGGGCCGGACTGGGGCGAGGTGGCGATGCTGGTGCGCCGGAGCTACCGGCTGGTGGCGCCGAGCGGCTGGCCGTGCTGGTGGCCGAGCGGCTGCGGGCGGGCAGCTCAGCGACGGCCGCGCCTTCGTCGGGAATGTCCGCCTGGTCTGAGAGCAGGGCAGGAGGAGGCGGCTGCCCTGAACCGTGGCACCCCACTCGCAAGCAATCCCGTCCGGTCCGCGTCGTAGCGCTGCCAATAGCCAGCTCGCCACGGCGGGGTTTGTCGAAGCCGACGGCCCGGGCGGCGGCACAGCTCGGGAGTGCCGCGAGATGCCTGCTGAGACTCGGCAGGGCCACGGCAGAAGCCCTATGGCGGCTATGGCGACGGCGAGCAGGGTGATGGCGGTCGAACTCCAGGCCGGGCCGGCGGCGAGCCGGCGGATCCTTCGCGGCCAGCTCAGTCGGGATGAAACTTTGCGGAAGCGGCTCTGCAGATGCAGCAGCCGCCTTTCGGGCTCCGACTCTGGACGGGCCCGCCTCTGCGGCAAAGGCATGGCATGCTCCCTGTTCGCGCGTGCCATGATGAGGGGTAGGTATTAACGCGACGTTGGAATTTCCCTCTCACGGGCCGGCCGCCCTGGTCAGGCGGCGAGGGCCGCCGGGCGCCCGAACCAGGAGCCGCGGGCGAAGAGGCTGGGGCAGCGGCGCAGGTTGCGGGCGACGCGCTCCTCGGTGACGCCGCTCACCACCACCGGCACGGGGCCCAGGGCCACGCGGCTGACGAGGCGGCCGGTGAGGTCGGCGCCGGGGGTGCCTGCCGCGAGCAGGCCGGCCTCGACCTCGAGGCAGCCCAGCGGCAGCTCGAGGCAGCGGCGCAGGGCCGGCTCGTCGCACGGCGGCAGGTCGAGGTGCAGGCCGATCCGGGCATGCCAGGAGGAGGGCAGGCCGAGGATGGCCTGGCTGCTGTCGGGAGCCGCCGCGGATGAGCACGAGCAGAGGCGGGCGGGCCGCCTCCTCGGCCTGGAAGGCGTGGGCCATAAGCTGGAGCACGGTGCGGTCGGCGAGGCTGCCGGCGGCGATGCCGAGCATCACCGTCTCGCGCCGTCCGGTGCCGGCCATGTGGTGGGCCAGGGCCAGGCCGCGGGCCAGGATGGTGGCTGTCGAGACGGGCCAGGAGCCGCGGCGGGATGCGCTGCCCACTGACCGCGGCGGCGCCGATCTCCTCGCCAGTGGCGGCCCGGAAGGAAGGCTCGAGCGCCACGGCGGCGACGGGCCGGCCGTCGCCGATGCTGACGACGGGCTGGGCGCCGAGGGCACGGTGCTGGGGCCCGGTGAGGATTGACGAGGTGATGGGGCCGGCGGCAGGGCCGCTTCGGCAAGCGGCCGAACGCCGAGGCCGAAGGCCGCAGCCGTGGCGATGGTGACCGGGCCCAGCAGCGCCAGGCCCGCGGTCAGCAGGGCGGAGTGGGCCGCGAGGCCCAAGGCCGCACCGGAGGTTCCAAGTGCCAGCCCGCCCTTGGAGCATCAGCAGCGACGTGTCCGGAAGCATGCCTTCGCTCCGTATCCCAGACTGTCGAGGATAGACGGGCATGCTTAATGTCGTCCTAACGCCATGCAGTCTGTGCGAAAGGTCAACCCTGGGCAGGTCGGAGCGGTTCCCGTAGTGAGGTCAGGCGACGCAGGCCCGCCCGTGCTTCGCAAGCGTCACGAGGAGCTGGGCCTGCCGGTTCTGTTCCGGGACTGGTTCGCCCGGCGCGGCTGGCGGCTGCGGGCGCATCAGGCGGCGATGGTGGAGGCCGCGGCGGCGACGCGCGATGCGCTGCTGATAGCGCCCACCGGCGGCGGCAAGACGCTGGGCGGCTTCCTGCCGAGCCTGGTCGAGCTGGCGGGGGCCGCGGCCGGGACCGGGCCTGCACACGGTCTACATCTCGCCGCTGAAGGCGCTGACCAACGACATCGCGCGCAACCTGGCACTGCCGGTGAGCGAGATGGGGCTGCCCATCCGCTACGAGGTCCGCACCGGCGACACGCCGCAGAACCGGCGCAAGCGGCAGTTGCGGGACCCGCCGCAGATGCTGCTGACCACGCCGGAATCGCTGGCGCTGCTGCTGTCCTACGCCGAGGCGCCGGGCCTCTTCGGCGGCGTCAGGCGGGTCGTCCTCGACGAGCTGCATGCGCTGGCGGAGAGCAAGCGCGGGGCGCTTTTGAGCCTGGGGCTGGCCCGGCTGCGGGGCCTGGCGCCACGGGCGACGTTCGCGGGTCTGTCGGCGACCGTCGCCGATCCGGGGGCACTGCTCCGCTATCTCACGCCCGATCCGGAGAGGGCGGTGCTGGTCCAGGGGCCGCCGGGTGCGGAGCCCGACGTGCGGCTGCTGATCCCGGAGCATCCGATGCCGTGGGGCGGCACGGTCGGGCTCTACGCGGCCGAGGACCTCTACCGGCTGATCGAGGGTGCCAGGCTGACGCTCGTCTTCGTCAACACGCGGGCCCGCGCGGAGCTGATCTTCGGCGCCCTGTGGCGGCTGAACCGGGAGAACCTGCCGATCGGCCTGCATCACGGCAGCCTCGACGTGGAGCAGCGGCGCAAGGTCGAGGCGGCGATGGCGCGCGGCGTGCTGCGGGCGGTCGTGGCGACCTCGTCGCTCGATCTCGGCATCGACTGGGGCGATGTCGACCTCGTGGTGCAGGTGGGGGCACCCAAGGGGGCGGCACGGCTGCTGCAGCGGATCGGGCGGGCGAACCACCGCCTGGACGAGCCGAGCCGGGCGGTGATGATCCCCGGCAACCGGTTCGAGGTGCTGGAATGCATGGCGGCCGAGGACGCGCTGGCCCAGCACACGCTGGATGGCGGGCTGATCTTCCCGGGCGGGCTCGACGTGCTGGCGCAGCACATCACCGGCGTGGCGTGTGCCGGGCCGTTCGAGGCCGGGGAGCTCTATGAGGAGGTGCGCTCGGCGGCACCGTTCGCCGGCGCTGACGCGCAAGGAGTTCGACGACACGGTCGAGTTCGTGGCGACGGGCGGCTACGCGCTGCGGACCTACGAGCGCTATCGGCGGCTGGAGCGAGGGCGAGGACGGGCTGCTGGCGGCTGGCCGACAGGCAGATCCTGCGCCGCTACCGGATGAACATCGGCACCATCGTCGAAGCCCCGCTGATCCGGATCCGGCTGGGCAGGAAGCGGCTGGGCGAGGTCGAGGAGATGTTCATCGCCTCCCTGGCGCCGGGCGACACCTTCCTGTTCGCAGGGCAGCTGCTGCGTTTCGAGAGCATTCGCGACGGGGAGGCGATCGTCACCCTGGCGAAGGACCGTGGCGATCCCAAGGTGCCGACCTATGCCGGGGCGCGGCTGCCGCTCAGCACGCACCTGGCGGATCGCGTGCGGGCCCTGATCGCCGACCGGGAGCGCTGGGCCGTCTGCCGATGCCGTGCGCGAATGGCTGGAGGCGCAGGCAGCGTCGGGCGGCGGTGCCGGCGGCGGACGAGCTCCTGGTCGAGACCTTCGCCCGCGCCGGGCGGCACTATCTGGTCGCCTACTGCTTTGCCGGGCGGAACGCGCAGCAGACGCTGGGCATGCTGCTGACGCGGCGGATGGAGCGGCGTGGCCTGAGGCCGCAGGGCTTCTCGGCCACGGACTACTGCCTTGCCGTCTGGAGCCTGCGCCCGGTAGAGGATGTTCCCGATCTGTTCAGCGTCGACATCCTGGGCGACGAGCTCGAGGAGTGGATGGCGGAGAGCTCGCTGGTACGCCGGACCTTCAGGAACTGTGCCGTCGTCGCCGGGCTGATCGAGCGCCGCATCCCGGGCCAGGAGAAGACGGGGCGGCAGGTCACCTTCAGCTCGGACCTGATCTACGACGTGCTGCGCAAGTATGAGCCGGACCATGTGCTGCTGCGGGCCGCGCGCGCCGAGGCCGCCTTCGGCATGACCGACATCCGCCGCCTCGCCGACTTCCTGGTCGGCGTCCAGGGCCATATCCGGCACGAGCGCCTGCGCCGGATCTCGCCCTTCGCCATCGCCATCATCGCCGGCATCGGCAAGGAGTTCGTGGCCGACGACGCGCTCGACGACAGCCTGGACGAGCTGGTGCAGGAGCTGGTGGCCGAGGCGTTCGGCGAGCCGGAGCCGGCGGCCCCGTGAGGCTGGAGCTCTGCGGCAGGCGCTGGAGCTCGATCCGGCGGGCCTGCTGCACTGGCCGGAGCGCGGGCTCGTCGCGGTCGCCGACCTGCACCTGGAGAAGGGCAGCGCCTTCGCCCGCCGCGGGGCTGATGCTGCCGCCCTACGACACTCATGCGACGCTGCTGCCGGCTGGAGGCGGTGCTGGAGCGGCTGCGGCCGCGCACGGTGGTGAGCCTCGGCGACAGCTTCCATGACCGGCGCGGGGCGGAGCTGCTGGAGCCGGAGCTGGCCCGGCAGGTGCGGCGGCTGACGGGGAGCGTCGAGTGGGTGTGGGTCAGGGGCAACCATGACCCGGACCCGCCGGCGGGCCTGGGCGGCAGGGCCGTGGCCGAGCTGAGCGTGGCCGGTCTCTTGTTCCGGCATGCGCCGTGCGGCGAGGCGGGCGAGGTGGCGGGGCACCTGCATCCGAAGGCGCGGCTGGTCGGCACCAGGCTGCGGCTGTCGCGGCCGTGCTATGTCAGCGACGGGCTGCGGCTCGTGCTGCCGGCGTTCGGCAGCTACACGGGCGGGCTCGACGTGATGCACCCGGCCATCGCCGGGCTGTTTCCCGGCGGGTTCGCCGCCATGCTGCTGGGGGCCGAGCGCGTGTTCCGGGTGCCGCACGACCGGCTCGAAGCCTGGCAGGGCGTTGGTTGAAGGCGGACCTGCGGCGCGCGCATATCTCGGGCGAGCCCAGAGGAGTGCTGATGGAGCAGGCAGCGAGCGTCCAGGCGGCCGCCGACCGGCTGCGCGAGGATTTCGGGTTCCTCGACGACTGGCGCGACAAGGTCGAGCACATCATCGACCTCGGCAAGCGGCTGCCGGGCCTGCCGGACGAGCTCAAGACCGAGGGCAACAAGGTGCGCGGCTGCCAGAGCCAGGTGTGGCTGGTGGCCGAGATGGAGCCCGAGGTCGGGCCGGCTTCGCCTGCGGGCGGACAGCGACGCCATCCTGGTGCGCGGGCTGATCGCCCTCCTGCTGGCCCTCTATGACGGTCGCCGGCCGGCCGAGATCCTGGAGAACCCACCCGACGTGCTGGAGGAGATCGGGCTCCAGCGCTTCCTCACCCCCGGCCGCGCCAACGGGCTCTACGCCATGGTCGGCCGCATCCGCGCCATGGCCGAGGCCTACGCGGCACGTCGCCCGGCGGCGACAGTAGGCTGAGCGGCTGGGCAGCCGGCGTGATCGCAGCGGCGTTGTGGCTTGCCTTGCCGGGACCGTGTGGAATAGCGCCTCGATGCCGACAGTAAGTGGAAATCCCGCATGCTCGGTTCGCGCGTGAGCGCAGGCCGGCCCGGCCCGCTGCGCGACCTTGGACGCCGCCTCCTGCAATCCGCCTGGGCGTTCTACTTTGCGCATCGGCCGCTCATCGTGGCCGGCATGGCGCTCTACTTGGCGGGCATCCATGTCGTGGCCCTGGGTCTTTTCTGGCAGTCGCAATGGCCGGGCCTGATCGTGTGGAAGCTGGGCATGGGCTCGCGCTGGGTCGAGCTCGACCGCTTCTTCAAGGCTCGGCGGAACCAGACCGAGCGGCGGGCCAACGCGGTCGAGCCCGGTGCCGTGCTCTTCATCGGCGACAGCCAGCTTGCCGCGCTCGACACCAGCGCGCTGACCGACCGTGCGGTCCAGCTGGCGATCCCGGGCGACACGGCCCGGCGGGTGGCCACGCGGCTGCGCGACTACAGGAGGATGGACCAGGCCAAGCTGATCTTCCTCCATGTCGGCACGAACGACCTCTTCTTCCGCACGCCGGCGGAGATGGAAAAGCCCTTCGCCCGCATCTTCCGCACCCTGCCGCACGAACGTGCCGGTGATGCTCAACGCCATCCTGCCGGTCGATGAGCGTCTCTTCGACGCCTACACCAACGCCGACATCGCGGCCGCCAACGCGGTGATGGCGCGCATGTGCGCGGCGCACCCGAACTGCACCTGGGTCGATACGAGCGACAAGCTGAAGGACGCGACCGGGAATCTCGATCCGCGCTATCACGAGCGTCACGAGGGCCTGCATCTGAGCATCGAGGGCAACCGGGTCTGGCGAGCGAGCCTGGAGCCGATCCTGGCGCCGTGGCGGTCGTTCTGAGGGCGCGCCGCTGGCCGTCGCAGCCTGCCGCGCGGTTCATCCGGTTGCTTGCCACCTCAGCGTCGTCGAGGTTACTGGTTGCTCCTGGCAGGAGTGCGGCGATGCTGCTGAGCGAGATCATGAGCCGGCCGGTGCTCGAGATGGCCTACAGGAAGAATAAGGCCGAGGCTGTCATCACCGGCCTGGAGAAGCCGATCAACACGCACCTGCTCAAACTCCTGGCAGTGCCGGCCGGACAGGTGCGGGCCGACAATCTCGTGCATTGGAAGGGCGAGCTGGTGAACTGGCTCGATGAAGTTGCCGAGATCAGGCTGAAGCCGGACAACCGGCCGGGTCATCCCGGGTTCTACTTCGGCATTCTCTTCGACGAGCCCTTCGGCGGGAGCGAGGTTGCGGGCGTGGCGAGCCGGTTGAAGAGGCTGGCGCGGGGGCCGGACGCCGTTCCGATCCGTGGTGACCTCGACCCCACGGAAGTGGCGGCGCGGCTGCGGGCGTTTCACGCCGCTTTCGACGCCGGGTGCGCTGCCGGGCGGCAGACGATCGAGACCACCGAGGCCATGGTGGACCAGCTCGCGGCAGGTGACTGACCGGAGTCTGGGGCGGAAGCTTCGGTCAGGCTCCGCCGAACCCGAGCCCGGCGACCTCGCTCACCACCTCCGCCAGCCCGGCATTGCTGGCGATGGCACCGCCTTTGCCGAGAAATCCGTGCTGGGCCACGAAGTCGGTGGCCTGGCCGCCGGCTTCCTCGACGGTGAGGAGGCCGGGGAGGACGTCCCAGCTCGAGCAGTTGAGGGTGATCGAGGGCGTCGATGCGGCCGTCGGCGACGTAGCAGAGCTGGATGGCGGTGGAGCCCATGCGGCGGTGCTCGAAGCCGTGCTCGGCGAGTTGGCGGACGAGGGCCGCATAGGGCTCGGCGGGCTGCTTGAAGTTGAAGGTGAGGCCGACGACGGCCTGGTCGGGGCTGGCGGTGGAGGTGACCGCGATGCGCTGGCCGTTGCGGAAGGCGCCGTGGCCGCGGCGTGCTGTCCAGAGCTCGTCGTGGACGGGGTCGTAGGTGACGCCCAGCAGGGTGCGGCCCTGCTCGACCCAGGCGATGACCACGGCCCAGGAGGGGATGCCGCGGAGGAAGTTGAGGGTGCCGTCGATCGGGTCGATCACCCAGAGGCGGTCGGCCTCGGTGCCGCCCTCCTCCTCGCCGATGAACTCGTCGCCGGGGAAGGCGGCAGTCAGCTCGCGGCGGATCAGGGTCTCGACGTCGCGGTCGGCGATGCTGACGAGATCCTGCTTGCCCTTGTGCTCGATGGCGAGCCGGTCGCGGTTGCGGAAGTAGTCGAGGGCGAGGGCGCCCGCTTCCTTAGCTACGCGTTCCGCAACCTCGAGTCGCCTTGCCAGATCGGTCTCGCTCATGGGTGCAACTCCAGATCACGCAGCCGGCTGCGCAGGAGGGTGGTGCGATGCGCGTCGCCGGCATCGCGCACGGCGCGCTCGAGGGCTTCGGGCTCGGTCAGCAGGACGGCCAGCCGCCTTGCCCTCGTGACGGCGGTATAGAGCAGATTGCGCCGCAGCATCCGGCCGTGCTGCCGCAGGAGAGGTAGGACGATCGCCGGGTATTCGGAGCCCTGGGCCTTGTGGACGGTGACGGCGTAGGCGGGGGCCAGGCGGTCGAGCTCGTCGCCCGTGTAGCGCAGCGTGCGGCCGTCGATCAGGACCTCGACCGAGCCTGCCGTGGCGTCGACGCCGACGACGCGGCCGATGTCGCCGTTGTAGACGTCGCGCTCGTAGTCGTTCTCGAGCTGCATCACCTTGTCGCCGAGCGCGAAGCGGGTTTCGCCTCGGATCAGAGAGGCTTGCGGCGTGGGGTTGAGGTGGCGCTGCAGGGCCTCGTTGAGCGAGCGGGTGCCGAGCAGGCCGCGATGGACCGGGGTGAGGACCTGGACCTCGCTCACCGGGTCGAGGCCGAACCGCTCGGGGATGCGGGTGGTCACCAGCTCCAGGAGCTTCGCCTGGGCGTCCTCCTGGCTGTCGACGCGGATGCCGTAGAGGTCGCCCAGGCCCGCCTCGCCGTGGTGGAAGTCGGGCAGCTCGCCGCGGTTGATGCGGTGGGCGCTGCGGACGATCGCACTCTCGGCCGCCTGGCGGAAGACCTCGGTCAGGCGCAGGGCGGGCACGGTG
This sequence comes from uncultured Alphaproteobacteria bacterium, assembly GCA_963830775.1. GTDB lineage: Bacteria > Pseudomonadota > Alphaproteobacteria > Geminicoccales > Geminicoccaceae > CAWHNT01. Next base: position 211,283 of record CAWHNT010000047.1, read on the forward strand.
CCGGCGGCGATCAGGTCGGCCAGCACCTGGCCCGGGCCGATCGAGGGCAGCTGGTCGGCGTCGCCCACGAGGAGGAGGGCGGCGGTTCGGGGGAGGGCGTCGAGCAGGGCCGCCATCAGGGCTGGTGTCGACCATCGAGACCTCGTCGACCACGATGAGGTCGCACTCGAGCTGGCGGCCGGAATGGCGGCGGAAATGGCGCTCGGGGTCGGCTTCGAGAAGGCGGTGCAGGGTGCGCGCCTCGCGGCCGGTGCTCTCGGCGAGGCGGCGGGCGGCGCGGCCGGTGGGGGCGGCCAGGAGGACGCCGGGTGCCGCGGAGCTGAGGGCTTCGAGGATGCCGCGGACGAGCGTGGTCTTGCCGGTGCCGGGGCCGCCGGTGACGATCAGGAGCTTCGTGGTGAGCGCGGTGCGGATCGCGTCGGCCTGGAGCGGTGCCAGCGCCACGCCGAGGGCCGTCTCGGCAAGGGCCAGGGCGGGCCCGATCGCGATCTCGCCCCAGGGCGGGGCGCCTTGCGCGAGCGTGGCGAGCCGGCGGGCGATCGTGGCCTCGGCGGTGTCGAGCTCGGGCAGCATGAGGAGGGTGTCGCCGGCCTCCGCGTGGGCAACGAGCCGGTGCTCGGCCAGCTCCTGGGCGATCGCGGGCTCGATCGCATCGGTCTCGATGCCGAGCAGGCGGCCGACGCGCTCGACCGCGGCGTCGCGGTAGAGGGCGGTGTGGCCCTCGCCCGCGGCCTCGCGCAGGGCCTCGCCGACGGCGGCACCGAGGCGGAGCGGGGAGGTGGCGGGGAGGCCGACCTTGAGGGCGATCTCGTCGGCGGTGCGAAAGCCGATGCCGCGGACCTCGCGGGCGAGGCCGTAGGGGTCGGTCAGCACCTTCTCGCGCGTCTTCACGCCATAGGCCTTGAGGATGCGCGCGGCCCGGGCCGGACCGATCCCGTGGCTGTTGAGGAAGAGGAGGAGGTCGCGGTTCTGGCGCTGCTCCTTCCAGATCTCGGCGATGCGGACGGCGAGCTTCATGCCCACGCCCGGGACCTCGCGCAGGCGGTCGGGCTCCTTCTCGATCACCTCGCCCAGCTGCTGGCCGAACCGGGCCACGAGGCGGCGGGCGGTGACCTCGCCCAGGCCCTTGATCCGGCCGGAGCCGAGATAGGTGATCAGGCCCTCCTCGCTGGCGGGCGGCTCGAGCTGGATCGCGCGAGCGCGGAACTGGCGGCCCCAGACGCGGTCCTGGTACCACTCGCCCTCGGCACGGAGCAGCTCGCCGGGCTCGGCCGAGGGCAGGATGCCGACGATGACGATCAGGCCCTGGTCGGCGGTGGTGAGGCGGAGCACGGTGTAGCCGGTGTCGACGCGGTGGTGCAGCACGCGCTCGACGACGCCGACGACCGAGGTAGCGGATGTGGCGGAGCGGCCGGGCTCGGTCAGCTGGGGCGCTCCGGATGCGGTCAGGCGGCAGTCAGCCGGGCGAAGCCAGCCTCGAGGTCGCGGATCAGGTCGGCCGGGTCCTCGAGGCCGACATGGATGCGCAGGAGCGGGCCCTCGGTGCGCCACGGCACGGCGGTGCGGATCGCCTCGGGGTGGGTGGGGATGAGCAGGCTCTCATAGCCGCCCCAGCTGTAGCCCATGCCGAACAGCTCCATATGGTCCAGCATGGCGGCGAGCTGCGTCTTCGAGCAGGGGCGGAGGACGAAGCCGAACAGGCCCGAGGCGCCGAGGAAGTCGCGCTTCCACAGCTCGTGGCCAGGGGCGCCGGGCAGGGCCGGGTAGAGGACCTTGGCGACCTCGGGACGGTGGCTCAGCCAGTGGGCGAGCTCGAGCGCGCTGCGCTGGTGGCGCTCGAGACGGGCCGCCAGGGTGCGCAGGCCGCGCAGGGCAAGGTAGCAGTCGTCGGGGGCGGCGACGCTCGCGACCTCGTAGAGCGGGGTCCGCAGGCGGTGGTGCAGCTCCTCGGTGGTGGTGATGACGCCCATCATCAGGTCGGAGTGGCCGCCGACATACTTGGTGGCGGCCTGGATCGAGATGTCGGCCCCGTGCGCGAAGGGCTTGAAGTAGAGGGGCGAGGCCCAGGTGTTGTCGGTGATGACCACGGCCCCGGCCGCGTGCGCGGCTTCAGCGATCGCCGGCAGGTCCTGGACCTCGAAGGTGACCGAGCCCGGGCTCTCGCAGAACACGACCCGGGTCTCGGGCCGGATCAGCTCGCGATGCCATGGCCGATCAGGGGGTCGTAGTAGGTGGTCTCGATGCCGAAGCGGCTCAGCGTGTGGTCGGCGAAGCGTCGGGTCGGGGCGTAGACGGAATCGACGATGAGCAGGTGGTCGCCGGCCTTGAGCAGGGCCAGGAGGGTGGCGGTGATGGCGGCCTTGCCGGAGCCGACCACGAAGGAGTTGAAGCCGCCTTCCAGCCGGGCCAGCGCATCCTGGAGGGCATGGCTGGTGGGCGTGCCGTAGCGGCCGTAATAGATGCTGCGATGTGGCCGTGCCGCTTCCAGGGCCGCGACGGTCGGGAAGAGCACGGTCGAGGCGTGGTAGACGGGCGGGTTGACGATCCCGTGCTGCTCTTCGGGCGCGCGCCCGAGCGTGGTGACGAGGGTGGCGTCGTGCATCGTGGGAGAACCCGTGCGCGGCTCTGGGTCTGAGGACGGATCGGCGATAGCACGGGGGTCCCCTCGCCGGAAGCCGGGCCGGACTTGGGGTCACGAGCGCGGGAGGGCTGCGTCCGTGCCCGCCCGCTCATGCGGCCGTGACTTCGGGTGTGTCGGAGGAAGGACCATCTAGCGCGCAGGCGGCATTGACCGCTGTTCGGAAGGACAAGGGTGATGAACTCAACAGCATTGTCGCGTCGGCGGCTGCTGCTGTTCGGCGGAGCGGCAGGGCTCCTGGCGGGGACGGCACTCGCCGGTTGGTCGCGGCGATCGGCGGCGGTGACTGCCACCGGTGCGGTCTACGAGGTGACTCACAGCCAGGAGGAATGGCGCAAGCTGCTCTCGCCCGCGGCCTACCGCGTGCTCCGCGAGCAGGGCACCGAGGCGCCGGGCTCCAGCCCGCTGGATGGGGAGGAGCGGACCGGGCTCTACCACTGCGCCGGCTGCGACCTGCCGGTCTATTCCTCGAAGACGAAGTTCCACAGCGGCACCGGCTGGCCCAGCTTCTGGGAGCCGCTGCCGAACGCCGTGGGCACGTCGGAGGACAGCAGCTTCTTCATGACCCGCACCGAGGTCCATTGCCGCCGCTGCGGCGGGCATCTGGGTCACGTGTTCGACGACGGACCGCCGCCCACCGGGCATGCGCTACTGCATGAACGGCGTGGCCTTGAACTTCGTGCCGGGACCGGACATGCCGGGAGTGGCGTCATGAGGCGGGCACTTCTCGGGCTGGCAGCCCTGGTGGCCATCGGCATGACGCAGCCCGTGGCGGCGGAGGAGCAGGTCGCCACCTTCGCCGGCGGCTGCTTCTGGTGCACGGAGGCCGACTTCGAGAAGGTGCCGGGCGTGCTCTCGGCCGTGTCGGGCTATATCGGCGGCACCAAGGCCGACCCCACCTACGAGGAGGTGAGCTGGGGCGGGACCGGGCACGCGGAAGCGGTCGAGATCCGCTACGACCCGGCCAAGGTGACCTACGCGCAGCTGCTCGACGTGTTCTGGCACCATGTCGACTTCGAGGACCCGGGCGGCCAGTTCTGCGACCGCGGCGACCAGTACCGGACCGAGATCTTCTATCACGGCGACGAGCAGCGCCGGCTGGCCGAGGACTCGAAGACCGCCTTGGACCAGTCGCACCGGTTCAAGCCGGTGGTGACGAAGATCGTCGAGGCCGGGCCCTTCTACCAGGCCGAGGGCTATCATCAGGATTACTACAAGAAGAACCCGGTCCGGTATAAGTTCTACCGCTGGAACTGCGGCCGCGACCAGCGGCTGGCCGAGCTCTGGGGGACACCCATGCCCCAGGCGGAGGTCGCGGCGAAGCCGTAGCAGGTCACGAGCAGGGCTGTCGCGTCCATCAGCGCCATGCCGGCGGCCACTCCGCCGGCATGGTTGCCTGGACCGCGTGGTCGAGCCGCCTGGGACATGCATCTCTTTGGAGCTGCCTTAAACGGAGCTGAGAAGGCGAGCGTTGCCGCAAGCTTCGGCATCCACACCACACAGGCTGTCACCCCGGCTCAAGCCCGGGGTGACAGGAGAGGTGGTTGCAAGGTCCGTGCTCATGCCAAGCCGAGGTGAAGGCGGCGAGGGTGCGGCATTGAGGTAGCCGGCTCCGGTGGCGCCTGTCTGAGCATGCATCTTGCAAGTGCTGGGAGACGTGGCGTGCGCCGGCAGTTGGCAGCTGGATCGTGGCGTGTCATCAATCCACCCCAGAGCCGCGCCGAGGGTACGGAGTCGGAGCCCTCGGCTACCCGGATCGAGGGGCGGTAGAACAGAAGGAGGTACAACATGCGCATCGTCTCTGCGCTCATGGCCGGTGCTGCGGCCGCGGTGGCACTGATCAGTGCCGACGCCAATGCCGGTGCTATCTTCGATGGCGTGAAGCAGAAGGGCTTCGTCCAGTGCGGCGTCAACAGCTCGGGTCTGCCGGGCTTCGCCAGTGTGGATGCGCAGAACAACTGGTCCGGCCTCGACATCGATCTCTGCAAGGCCGTGGCGGCGGCGATGTTCGGCGATGCGACCAAGGTGAAGTTCACCGGCCTTACCGCCAAGGAGCGCTTCACCGCCCTGCAGTCGGGCGAGGTCGACGTCCTCGCCCGCAACACCACCTGGACGCTGTCGCGCGATGCGGCGCTGGGCCTCGAGTTCACCGGCGTGAACTACTATGACGGCCAGGGCTTCATGGCGAAGAAGGAGCTGGGCGTGTCCAGCGCCAAGGAGCTGGACGGCGCCTCGGTATGCGTCCAGGCCGGCACCACCACCGAGCTGAACCTTGCCGATTACTTCCGCTCCAACAATCTCAAGTACAACGCGGTCGTATTCGAGAACAATGACGAGGTGAACAAGGCCTACGAGGCCGGCCGCTGCGACGTGCTCACCACCGACCAGTCGGGCCTCTACTCGACGCGCGTCAAGCTGGGCAACATCGACGAGCACGTCATCCTGCCCGAGATCATCTCCAAGGAGCCCTTGGGTCCCTCCGTCCGGCAGGGCGACAGCGCCTGGGCCGACGTGGTTCGCTGGTCGCTTTACGCCATGATCCAGGGCGAGGAGTTCGGGATCACCAGCGCCAACATCGACCAGATCAAGGCCGACAACAAGAACCCCGACATCGCCCGCTTCCTGGGCACGTCCGACGAGCTGGGCAAGGGTCTGGGTCTGCCCAACGACTTCGCCTACCAGGTGATCAAGCAGGTCGGCAACTATGGCGACAGCTTCGAGCGCAATGTCGGCATGAGCACGTCGCTCAAGATCGAGCGCGGCGTCAACGCGCTCTGGAGCAAGGGCGGCCTCATGTACGCGATGCCGTTCCGCTGAGCATTCGAGCCTCGGGCGGGGCCGGGCCTGGTCCGGTACCCGCCCGTTCGCGGCACCGAGCGAAGAGCTAGCAGCGGAAGGAACGCCGATGGCCACGGACAGCCGGCGGCTGACCACGCCGCCCAAGCCCGCCTTCTACAACGACCCGCGGGTGAGGTCGGTCGTCTACCAGGTGGCCGTGGTTCTGATCGTGGTGCTGGCAGGCGCCTATCTTGTCAGCAACACGCTTGAGAACCTGGCACGGCTGGGCGTGGCCTCGGGCTTCGGCTTCCTGCATCGCCCGGCCGGCATCCCGATCGGCCAGAGTGCGATCGAGTATGGCGAGACGGCGACCTTCGCCCGCGCCCTCCTGGTCGGGTTCATCAACACCCTGATCGTGGCCTTCATCGGCATCATCGTCGCCACCCTGATCGGCTTCGTCATGGGCGTGGCCCGGCTCTCGCGCAACTGGCTGGTGGCGAAGATCGCCACCTTCTATGTCGAGACCATCCGCAACGTCCCGCTGCTGCTCCAGCTCCTCCTCGTCTACGCCATCATCCTCCATACCCTGCCGCAGCCGCGCGAGAGCGCCTCGCTGCTGGGCCTTGTGATCCTCAACACCGGCGGGCTCTATCTGCCGAAGCCGGTCGCGCTACCCGGCTTCGGGATCGTGCTCGGGCTCACGATCCTGATCCTGATCGCGATCCCGATCCTCCTGCGCACGGCCACCAAGCGGCGCGTGCTCACCGGCAAGAGCTTTCCCGCCGGCAAGATCTCGCTGGGTCTCCTGGTCCTGATCCCGATCGTCTACCTGATCACCGGCCGGCCACTCGACTTCGACCTGCCGCAGATGGGGCGCTTTCGGGCCGCAGGGCGGGATGGTGGTGCAGCCCGAGTTCGTGGCGCTGACGCTGGGCCTCTCGCTCTATACCGGCGCCTTCATCGCCGAGATCGTCCGCTCGGGCATCCTCTCGGTCAGCAAGGGTCAGTGGGAGGCGGCGGGCTCCCTGGGGCTCAGCCGCGGCCAGCTCCTGCGCCTGATCGTGATCCCGCAGGCACTTGCGGGTGATCATCCCGCCGCAGACCAACCAGTACCTGAACCTGACCAAGAACAGCTCGCTCGCGGTGGCGATCGGCTATCCCGACTTCTTCAACATCGCCGGCACCATCAACAACCAGACCGGGCAGGCGGTCGAGGTGGTGGCGATCACCATGGGCGTCTACCTCGTCCTCAGCCTGCTCACCTCGTTCTTCATGAACTGGTACAACAACCGCATGGCGCTGGTGGAGCGTTGAGCATGGCCACCGAAGCCCAGACCGCCTCCCCCACGATCGCCCCGCCGGCCATCGTCGGCACCGGCCCGATCGGCTGGATGCGCAAGAACCTGTTCGCCACGCCCGCCGACACCGCGCTGACCGTGCTGATCGCCCTGATCCTCGTCTGGGCCGTGCCGCCGGTCGTGCGCTGGGGCATCCTGGATGCCACCTGGGTGGCCCAGACGCGCGAGCAGTGCGGGCCCGACGGCGCCTGCTGGGGCATCGTGCCGGCACGCCTGCACCAGTACATCTTCGGCCTCTACCCGATCGACCAGCAATGGCGGGTGATCCTGGGTGCGGTGCTCCTCCTGGCGGGCCTGGTCCCGTTCTTCCTCAAGGCCTTCCCCAAGAAGGCCTGGTACGGGCTGGGCTTCGTCATCGTCTACCCGATGCTGGCCAGCATCCTGTTCGAGGGCGGCGTGTTCGGCCTGGCCCAGGTCGATTCCACGCTCTGGGGCGGCCTCTTCCTCACCCTCCTGATCTCGATCGTGGGCATCGCGGCCTCGTTCCCGATCGGCATCCTGCTGGCGCTGGGCCGCCGCTCCGACCTGCCGATCATCAGGAGCCTGAGCGTCGCCTTCATCGAGCTGATCCGCGGCGTGCCGCTGGTCACCGTGCTGTTCATGGCCTCGGTGATGCTGCCGCTCTTCTTCCCGCCGGGGTGGAACATCGACAAGCTGGCCCGGGCCCTGATCGGGGTCACCATCTTCTCCGGCGCCTATCTGGCCGAGGTGATCCGCGGCGGGCTCCAGGCCATCCCCAAGGGCCAGTACGAGGCCGCCAAGGCCATGGGCCTGGGCTACTGGCAGAGCATGTTCCTGATCATCCTGCCGCAGGCCCTGAAGCTCGTCATCCCGGGCATCGTCAACAGCTTCATCAGCCTGTTCAAGGACACCTCGCTGGTCTTCATCATGGGCCTCTACGACCTGCTCAACATCGCCAAGCTGATCGTGGTCGGGCAGGACTGGCTGGGGCACGACGTCGAGAGCTACATCTTCGCGGGCTTCGGCTTCTGGATCTTCTGCTTCGCCATGTCCCGCTTCTCCCAGCGCCTCGAGCGCCGCCTCAACACCGGCCATCGGCACTAAGGAACGACCTCGCCATGACGACCGAGAACGGTGCGGCCATGATCCAGCTGGATCGGGTCAACAAGTGGTACGGCCAGTTCCATGTCCTGAAGGACGTGAGCCTCGCCGTCGGCAAGGGCCAGAAGGTCGTGGTCTGCGGGCCCTCGGGCTCGGGCAAGTCGACCATGATCCGCTGCGTCAACCGCCTGGAGGAGCACCAGGCCGGCCGCATCGTCGTCGACGGGATCGAGCTCAACAACGACGTCAAGAACGTGGACGCCATCCGCCGCGAGGTCGGGATGGTGTTCCAGCACTTCAACCTCTTCCCGCACCTCACCGTCCTGGAGAACCTCACCCTCGCCCCGATCTGGGTCCGCAAGATCCCCAAGGCCGAGGCCGAGGAAACGGCCATGTACTATCTCGGCCGCGTCCGCATCCCCGAGCAGGCGCCGAAATACCCGGGCCAGCTCTCCGGCGGCCAGCAGCAGCGCGTCGCCATCGCCCGCGCCTTGTGCATGAAGCCCCAGGTGATGCTCTTCGACGAGCCCACCTCCGCCCTCGACCCCGAGATGGTGAAGGAGGTCCTCGACACCATGGTGGCACTCGCCCGCGAGGGCATGACCATGATCTGCGTCACCCACGAGATGGGCTTCGCGCGCGCGGTCGCGGACTTCGTGGTGTTCATGGACAAGGGCGAGATCGTCGAGCAGGCGCCGCCGATGGAGTTCTTCGCCAACCCGCGGTCGGAGCGGACGAAGCTGTTTCTGTCAGCAAATTCTGGCGCACTGATCCAATAACTGGACGGCTCGCCTTATCGCGGCATCTCATTGGCGAAAACATAACGCTTGTTGTGTCGCCGTCCCGCTACAAGCAGGCTCTGAGTCAGTCCACGCCGCGACGCCTCGTTTAGGCCATGGCGCCTGAGGCGCGGGAGCAGCTCACGTCGTACAAATGCCTCAGTCGCTAAAATCCCAAGTAGAGGCTCGGCCCCGAGTACAGAGACAAGCGGTCTATCGAGTTCAAGCAGCAGCCGGTCAAGTACTGCCGACGAAAGATCGTCTGTCGTGAGACCTTCAAGCTTTGACAAAACGAGCTGGCCCAGCAATCTGTATGACGGTTCTATTGCCTTGTTGAATTCTGCCAGAAGCCGGTTCCGAGTTGAAGCGTCGCCACGGGCGAGGAAACCTCCAATGAGGAAGCTAGAAAAGAAGCGCTCCTGTTCGGTTGTAAGCTCGAGTTAGCCAATCTAACCACCAGTCCAGAGGCTTTACGTCAAATAAGGGCAACCCATGTTGTTGTCCTTGAACGGTCTTGCAACACTGATTCGACGAGTACTGGTATGCGAGATAGTACGACGCGCAGGACGTACTCGTCAGGTGCATCTCTCCACACCCCGAGTTCACCCAGTACTCGGAGAGCCTTGCTATCAACTGATCCCGTGTTGACGAGGTTAAGCAGCTCCTCCAGTAGACCTGTGCGGACTTTGCAAGTCACTGGCTAGTTCTAGCTGCAGCGTCAGGCTAGCCGCCGGGGACAGGCGCTGGAGCTGCGCTGAGAATGCGTCCTGCCAAGCAGAATTCCTTCGTATGAGCTCGCTCATAGCCGCTACAGCCCATCCGGCCTCCTCGCTCTCGTCCACAAAGGTCGACAGAGCTGCGGCCAGATCATCATCAACTATCTGAAAGTCCGGCGTTCTTTCCTCGGAGGTCAACCGTACGTTGAAGTAGAACGGGACAATCGCGGCGGCGAAGCCTTGCTTGACGAGCTGAGCGAGTTTACTCCGCGCAAAGGCCGAGTCCCACTCGGCCAGGGCTGCGCAGACAACAGCTTTGACCCCGTCTCCGCGCGTGAGATATCTCTCAATGACAATGATTTGCTCGGTTTCAGGAAGTGAAAGAAGAAGCTTACCAAGTTGGCCTAGGTTTTCGGGTAACTTGGTAGCATCAGACTGCTCCGCACTGGCGTAGTCCAGAACAAAGCAGACATCACCCACATCGAATACAGACTTCCCGATAGAGACTATTCTCGCGCAGTAATTGTAGCTGCGAGCGATGGCTTGAGTAAGCATAGTCCTTCGATGGTCGGGCGCTAACCGACAGACCAGACCTGCCGCAGCACCTCCAATCGCATTATCAAGCTGCGAGAGTTGTTCCAGCTTGTCGAGGTGTTCTCGTTCAACTGGAAGATCTTCCAATGCGTGCGCAAGCCTGAATTGGTAATCCCAGTCCTTGCCAGGATACTTTACATACTCTAGCGTAGCCTGCAAGAACTCCTTGCACAGCGCCGCTGCGGTCATGGTCAAGGAAGTGGACTGCTCGCAGGGCCGCTACGACATCGGCAGCGACGATGCGGGCGTAGAACGCGGCCGAGGCCTCTGTCTGCAAGCGTCGTCTTATCTTCGCGGCGCTCATGCGCCGACGGCAGCTCCAAGCCGCTCGGCTTTCCAGGCCCAGGGCAGCAGCCGCTCGAGCTCATGGGCCTTGGTGCGGCCCGAAACCATCCGCTCGAGCACGTCGGTGAGCCAGGCCAAAGGCTCGACCCCATTGAGCTTCGCGGTCGCCACCAAGCTGGCCACGATCGCCCAGTGGCGGGCTCCGCCATCTGACCCGGCGAACAGGCTATTCTTACGCCCGAGGGCCACGGCACGCATCGTCCGCTCGACGGTGTTGGTGTCCAGCTCGAGCCGGCCATCCTCGAGGAACAGCACCAGCCCCTGCCAGTGGCGCAGGGCGTAGCGGATCGCCTCGGCCAGGGTGGACTTGCCCGAGACCCGCCCCAGCTGGGCTGTGAGCCAGGTATGCAGGGCGTCCACAAGCGGTTTGCTGCGCTCCTGCCGGGTCGCACGCCGCTCCTCGGCCGGGCGGCCGCGGATCTCGGCCTCGATCGCGTAGAGCTCGCCGATCCGGCGCAGCGCCTCTTCCGCCAAAGGCGAGCCGGTGGCCTGGTGGATTTCGTAAAAGCGTCTCCGGCAATGCGCCCAGCAGAAGGCGAGCTGGATCTGGCCCGCCGGGCTGCTCTCCAGCAGGCTCTTGAAGCCGGCATAGCCGTCCACCTGCAGCATGCCCTGGAACTCGGCCAGGTGGGCTGCCGGGTGCTCGCCCTTGCGGTCCTCGGCATAGAGGTAGACCACCGCCGGCGGGGTGCTGCCGTTCCAGGGCCGGTCGTCGATCGCATAGCCCCACAGCCGCCCGGTCTTGGTCCGGCCCCGGCCGGGATCGAGCACCGGCAAGCGTGGTGTCGTCGGCGAAGATCCGGGTCGAGCTCATGACGTGCTGGCGCAAGAGGCGCCACAGCGGCTCCAGCCACCAGCAGGCCCGGCCCACCCAGTCGCACAAGGTCGAGCGGTCGAGCTCGATCCCTTGCCGGGCAAAGATCTGGGCCTGCCGATAGAGCGGCAGATGATCAGAGAATTTGGCCACCAGCACGTGCGCGAGTAGCGCCTCGGTGGCCATGCCGCCGGTGATCGGCCGTTCCGGTGCTGGGGCCTGCACCACCGCCTCCTCGCAGGCCCGGCAGCCGTAGCGGGGTCGGCGGATCACCTTCACCCGCAGCTGGGCGGGGACGATGTCGAGCATCTCGCTCGTGTCCTCGCCGATGACGTGCAAGGCCCCGCCGCAGCAGGGGCAGCTCTTGTCCTCGACGTCGACCAGCACCTCGACCCGTGGCAGGTGCGCCGGCAAGGCGCCCAGATTGCGTCGCCGAGACCGGGCCGGCCGAGAGGCGCCGCTGCTCCTAGCAGCAGCTTCCTGCGCCGCCTCAGCAGCGGCCGCAGTCTGCTCGAGGTCCTCCAGGCCGAGCTGGAGCTGGTCGGGGTCGAGGCGCTCCGAGCGCCGACCGAACTGCCCACGCTGCAGCTGCCGGATCAACAGCCGCAGCTTCTCGATCTCGGCCTGTGCCGCGTCGCGCTCGGCACAGACGGCGTCCCGCTCAGCCAGAGCAGTAGCATGCTCGTCCTCGAGGGAAGCGATCCTGAAGCGCTGCGCGGTGACGACTTCCATCGTCTGCTGCAGATGCTGCAGCAACAGCCCAGGATCTTGTGGAAGATCATCCAGCGCCAGCGACATGGCTGCTATTCTACTGGCTATAAGACCTAGAAGGCCAGGACTTCCGCTCACCAGGCCGTGCTCGGGCGAGGGATCGCACGGGGCTGGAGCCGGTGCCACGGCAAGCCCTCGAGCAGGGTCGCGAGCTGCGCCGCGCTCAAGCGCGCCACGCCGTCAGCCGGTGAGGGCCAGCTGAACCGCCCGGCCTCCAGCCTCTTCGCGTACAGGCACGTCTCCCTTCCAAGGAACCGCTGCAAAGGACCTGCGGTTGGATGCGTCACCTCGCGTAGGCATCGAGGCCCTACGCGCGCTAGCTCAATGGATGGCGAGGCGTCATGGCGCGGGAGCAGCGACAGGAGCGAGCGGTGAGCTGGTCCGATCTGCCAGCCGGGCGCCGCCACAGGCTGGCGGTGCTGATCGGGCGGATGGCGCGGCGACGGCTCGGCACGGCTCCGGAAGCAGCGGAGACCGCCCATGAGCCGTTCCCTGAGGCCGAAGGCAGGGACACTGCCGAGCAAGATCCAAGACGGCCACCTCGAGCGGCTGGCCATTGTCTACGTCCGGCAGTCGACCCTCCAGCAACTCGAGCACCACCGCGAGTCGACCCGGGTCCAGTACGCCCTCGCTGACCGGGCCTGCCTGCTCGGGTGGGCCCGCCCGCGGGTGATCGTCATCGACGACGACCTCGGCTGCTCCGGCGCCTCGGCGGCGCAGCGGCCCGGCTTCCAGAGGTTGGTCGCCGAGGTCGGCCTCGGCCATGTCGGCCTGGTGCTCGGCTTCGAGGTCTCGCGCCTCGCGCGCTCCTGCCGGGACTGGTACCACCTGCTCGAGATCTGCGCCCTGGCCGGAACCCTCATCGCCGACAACGACGGCGTGTACGACCCGGGGCTCTACAACGACCGCCTCTTGCTGGGCCTCAAGGGCACCATGAGCGAGGCCGAGCTCCACATCATGCGGGCGCGGTTCGAGGAGGGACGCTGGAACAAGGCCGAGCGCGGCGAGCTGGGCTTCAACCTGCCGCGCGGCTTCCTGCGCCGCCCCTCGGGCGAGATCATCCTCGATCCCGACGAGCGGGTGCGTGATACGCTGCGCCTGGTCTTCGACATCTTCGAGCGGCGCCGCAGCGCCCACGGCGTGGTGCGTTACCTGGCCGCGCACGATGTCGACCTGCCGGATCGGGCCCGTCATGGCCCGGCCAAGGGTGAGATCACCTGGCGCCCGCCCACCCGCGTCGCCGTCCTCGGCATCCTGACCAACCCGGCCTATGCCGGCGCCTACGCCTATGGCCGGCGTGCCACGGGGCCGAGCCCGGGCCGTCCGGAACGCCGCCTTCCCCGGCATGGCGACTGGCGGATCCTCATCCAGGACCGCCTACCGGCCTACATTCCTTGGGAGACCTACGAGAGGAACCAGCGGCAGTTGGCGGCCAACCGGAGCAAGCATGTCGGGGTCGCGCGCGGCGGCCCGTCGCTGCTGGCCGGGCTCCTGGTTTGCGGCCGATGCGGCTACCGCATGGCCACCAACTACCGCACCAACGCGCGCGGCGTGCAGTACAGCTGCACCCGGCTGCAGGTGAACCGCGGCGAAGCCGCCTGCCAGTGCTTCGCCGGGCGCACCCTGGACGCCTTCGTCACCGACCTCGTGCTGGCCGCGCTGCGTCCCTCGGCGATCGAGGTCAGCCTGCAGCTGGCCGAGGACATCGAGCTTGAACGGGCGCAGCAGCACCGCCACTGGACCTTGCGCCTGGAGCGGGCGCGCTACGAGGTGGAGCGGGCGGAGCGCCAGTACGACCGCGTCGAACCGGAGAACCGGCTGGTCGCGCGGACGCTCGAGAAGCGCTGGGAGGAGGCGCTGGCCACCAAGGCCGAACTCGAGGCCGAGCACGCCCGGTTCATGGCCCGTGAGCCTGCCAGGCTGACCGCAGCCGAGCGCGAACAGATCCGCCGGCTGGCCGAGGACATCCCGGCGATCTGGCACGCCCCGACGACGACGCCGACCGCGCGCCAGGAGATCGTCCGGCTGATGCTCGACCGGGTGGTGGTCACGGTCGTCGGCGAGAGCGAACTGATGACGGTGGAGTGCCACTGGGCCGGCGGGTGCCGCACATCCCACCAAGTGATCCGCCCGGTGCGGCGGCTGCGCCAGCTCCGGCACCACCGAGAGCTCGTCGCCAGGATCGAGGCCATGTTCGGCGAAGGCTGCCGCCCGCCCGAGATCGCGCGCCGGCTCAACGCCGAGGGCTGGCGCACGGTGCGCAACCGGCCCTTCAGCGAGAACGCGGCCCGCTCGCTGCTCCAGCGCAAAGGCCTGCTGCCGGATGGGCGCCACCGCCCGAGCGCGGTCGTGGACCGCGCGCCGGATGAATGCACGGTGGCGGAGTTGTCGGTCCGGCTCGATGTGCCGGAGGGGACGATCTATCGCTGGCTGCACACGGGCCAGCTCAAGGCGCGCAAGACCACCGCAGTCCGCCACGACCTCTGGCTCGTCCGGCTGCAGGATGCCATCGACCATGACAGACGCCGCCATGCCCGCCCGCAGTGGATGCCGCCGGTGAGGTAGAGGCTCCGCACCCCGAAGCCCTTCCGGCCACTCGGCCCAACCTGCTCTACAGAGGTGTCGTGATGACAGGACGCACAGGCCGGTGCCGTCATAGACCAGGATCTTCACCCGGTCGGCGCGCTTGGGGCGGAAGATGAACACGTCGCCCGCGAACGGGTCGGCCCGCAGCGCCTGCTGCACCAGGGCAGCCAAGCCATCCATGCCCTTGCGGAAGTCGACCGGCTGCGCCGCCAAGAGGATGCGCACCCCGGGCGGGACCAGGATCACCTCAGGCCTCGCACCACCTCGAGTACCCGGCGCAGTGCTGCGGCATCGACATCCGCGCCGACGCGGACCACAGCCGGGCCGAGCGCGATCTCCATCCGGCCCGCCGTCTCGGCCGGGGCCGCGCCGTCCTCCGCCACCACCACCGGCACGAACGCGGGAGCCTCGCGCGCCGCCGGTGCCGCGAGCTGCTGCCGCCAGGTGAACAGCTGGCTCGCGTGCAGCCCGTAGCGCCGCGCCACCGCCGAGACCGTCGTCGCCGGATCGAGGCTCTCGGCCACGATCCAGGCCTTCTCCTCGTCCGTCCAGCGCCGCCGCCGGCCAACGCCGGTGATCACCTCCACCCGGCGAAAGCTGTCGGCGTTCGTACTAGTCGTACTACTATGATTACGCATAGGAGCAGGGCCCGCTCCGATCCTCTCGGGCCCTTCATCCTCGTCGCTCGTCAGCCAGCCCGCAAGGTGCCGCATCAGACGACGCTTACCTCTGTCTCGAGAATGCTTGCTGCGAGGAAGAGAGTGTGATCCCACCGTGCATCTCTCAGGCACTCATTCACAAGAAGAGAGTTTCACCCGACTAACGCTGAGCTGAATTCGCCGCCGTTGCAGTGGTAGTAGGCGAACAGCGCCATGGTGGCGTCGACCATCGCGACCGAGCGCGAGACCACGCAGGTACGGCGCCGGAAGCGGGCGAACCAGTGCCGTTGTCGGGCATTGTTGCTCTCGCTGCGCTGCGTCTGGTCCTTGCCGATATAGTGCCGGCCGGCGGGCAGCGCTGTGGCGTAGGGCGCCCAGTCGTCGGTGCAGAACAGCCGGACGCCCCAGCGCTCCAGGCGCTTGAGCAGACGCTGCAACGTGGCCTGGTCGCGGTCGCCGCATTCCCAGTCGATCAGCCGGCCGGTGCCGCGCTCGAACGCCTTCCAGATCCAGAGCTTGCAGGATTTTTTTCGACGAAGTGCCAGACCTCGTCGAGCTCCACGACGGCCGTGCTCCCGGTCGGCTCGGGCTTGGGGCAGTGCTGCCGGGCATGATCCCGGACCCAGCGCAGCATGCTCTGGGCCGAGACGCCGACCCGCTTGGCCACCGCGTTCATCGACAGGCCCAGGCAGTAGAGCTCGATCGCATGGCGCTTGAGGGCCGCCGGCTTGCCGCGTGGCTCGGTCCGGGTGAACTGCCGGCCACAACCCTTGCACCGCCAACG
Source organism: uncultured Alphaproteobacteria bacterium (assembly GCA_963830775.1). Taxonomy (GTDB): domain Bacteria; phylum Pseudomonadota; class Alphaproteobacteria; order Geminicoccales; family Geminicoccaceae; genus CAWHNT01. The sequence goes on from CAWHNT010000047.1 coordinate 227,167, forward strand.
CTGTCGGCCGCAGGCATGACCCGACCGGACCAGCACCGCGCCGCCGCACAAAGGGCAGCCAGACGGGCGTTCGTCCATCACTCCCTCCCACCATCCCTACACGCCCAAAGCTCGGCAGATAGGACCAGCGTTAGAAAGGTGAAGCCCCCCTCAATAGCAGCCAGCTCGATCAGAGGATCATAATTTGTGGTGACGAAGCAAGTCGGCCCGAGTTGAACGAGTTTCCTGTGCACCTCGGCGGGTTGCGCGCATTCAAATTGGCAGGCCTGCCGGAGAAACACACTAAACTTTGCTGCGCCAAGCTCGGCAAAGCCAAGGCTGGCAGCAACAAGCAAGTCTCCAGCAGAAATAGCACGACGTATCGGCGAGGGGTCGCGACCATAATGTTCTACGTCAGCCGCGAGCAGCGCGAGAAGGGCAGACCAACTCGGAAGCCCTGACCACATTGATAAGCCAGAGCCGACAAAAATCACAGTATCCGGCCGCGACAACGTGCGTCTAAGTCTCGCCAGCAGATGATCCTTATTCATCAAAATTCTGCCCACAGCTTCTCGGATCAGAGGCGCCAGTGGAGCTCACCGTCACACATCCAAATTCACCACCCGCAACGCATTCTCCTGGATGAACTCTCGCCGCGGCTCCACGACATCCCCCATCAGCGTGCTGAAGATCTCGTTGGCCTCGTCGGCGTGGTCGACCTTGACCTGGAGCATGGTGCGGCGGTCGGGGTCGAGGGTGGTTTCCCAGAGTTGTTCGGGGTTCATCTCGCCTAGGCCTTTGTAGCGCTGGATCGTCAAGCCTTTGCGGCTTTGGGCGAGGAGGGCTTCGACCAGGCTGACGGGGCCGTGGACGGGGGTGGACTGGTCCTTGCGGTCGAGGCTGGCGGGCTCGGTGGCGAGGTTGCCGATCTCGGCGAGGATCTGGGCGACGCGGCGGGCTTCGGGGGAGCGGAGGTGGTCGGGCTTGAGGCGGTGGCGCTCGCGGCGCTCGCCGCGCTGCTGGAAGAAGAGGAGCTCGCCGTCGTCGCTGCGGGTGGCCTGCCAGGAGCCGCGGCCGGAGGCGGCGAGGCGGGCGGCGGTGCGGCGGGCGAGATCGAGGGCGGCCGTGGGGTCGTCGAGGGCGTGGTCGACGAAGCCCCGCTCCAGGGCCACGGCTTCCAGGAGGTCGACGGGCAAGCTGCGAGCGAGCTGGTGCAGCAGCTGCCGAATCGTGCGGGCCTGAGCCACCAGCGCCTCGAGCGCCTCGCCCCCAATCTGAACCCCGTCCCGGGCCGGGACAAAAGCACTTTCCTCGATGGCCTCGTCGATCAGGAACTCCTCGAGGGCAGCGTCGTCCTTGAGGTAGCGCTCCTTGGTGCCGCGCTTGACGCGGTAGAGCGGCGGCTGGGCGATGTAGAGGTGGCCGTGCTCGATGATGTCGTGGAGGTGGCGATAGAAGAAGGTGAGGAGGAGGGTGCGGATGTGCGAGCCGTCGACATCGGCGTCGGTCATGACGACGATACGGTGGTAGCGGAGCTTCGAGAGGTCGAAGTCGTCGCGGATGCCGGTGCCGAGGGCGGTGATCAGGGTGCCGATCTCCTGGCTGCCCAGGATGCGGTCGAGGCGGGCGCGCTCGACGTTGAGGATCTTGCCGCGCAAGGGGAGGATGGCCTGGAACTTGCGGTCGCGGCCCTGCTTGGCGGAGCCGCCGGCGCTGTCGCCCTCGACGATGAAGATCTCGCACTTGGCGGGGTCGCGCTCCTGGCAGTCGGCGAGCTTGCCGGGCAGGTTGGCGACGTCCATCGCGGTCTTGCGGCGGGTGAGCTCGCGCGCACGGCGGGCGGCCTCGCGGGCGGTGGCGGCCTCGACGAACTTGCCGGTGATGATCTTGGCCATGGCCGGGTTGGTCTCGAACCAGCGGGCGAGGCCGTCGCCGATCACGGAGGAGACCACAGGTGTCACCTCGGAGCTGACCAGGCGGTCCTTGGTCTGCGAGCTGAACTTGGGGTCCGGCATCTTGACCGAGAGGACGCAGGTGAGGCCCTCGCGCATGTCCTCGCCGGCGAGCTGGATCTTGTCGCGCTTGGTGACGCCGCTGCTCTCGGCATAGGCGTTCATGGTGCGGGTCAGCGCGTTGCGGAAGCCGGTGAGGTGGGTGCCGCCGTCGCGCTGGGGGATGTTGTTGGTGAAGGTGAGCTGGGTCTCGTGGTAGCCGTCGTTCCACTGCAGCGCGGCCTCGACCGTGACCCCGTCGCGCTCCTGGCTGAGCACGATCGGCGGGTGGAGCGCCTGCTTGCTGCGGTCGAGATAGCGGACGAACTCCTCGATGCCGCCTGAATAATGGAGGGTCTCCTCCTTCGGCGGCTCGATGCGGAGGTCCTTGAGGGTGATGTGGACGCCGGAGTTGAGGAAGGCCAGCTCGCGCAGGCGGTGCTCAAGGACCTGGTAGCTGAACTCGGTCTTGGTGAAGACCTTGATCGAGGGCATGAAGGTGAGCTGGGTGCCGCGGCGGCCTTCCGCCGGGCCAGTCTCGGTGAGCGGGGCCACGGGCTCGCCGCCGTTCTCGAAGCGGATGTAGTGGGCCTTGCCGTCGCGCCAGATGCGCAGATCCAGCCAGTCGGAAAGGGCGTTGACGACCGAGATGCCGACGCCGTGCAGGCCCCCTGAGACCTTGTAGGAGTTCTGGTTGAACTTCCCGCCCGCGTGCAGGACGGTCATGATCACCTGGGCCGCCGAGACGCCCTGCTCCTCGTGGATGTCGACCGGGATGCCGCGGCCATCGTCGGAGACGGTGACCGAGCCGTCGGCGTTGATGGTGACGCCGACTTTCGTGGCGTAACCGGCCAGGGTCTCGTCGATGGCGTTGTCGACCGCCTCGAACACCATGTGGTGCAGGCCCGAGCCGTCGTCGGTGTCGCCGATATACATGCCGGGCCGCATGCGCACGGCCTCCAGGCCTTCCAGGACCTGGATCGAGGAGGCGTCGTAGACGGGCTCGGTACGGAGGGCTTCGGTCATGCGGGTCTGACGGTTCCATGAGCGACGTGGAGGAGCTGGCAGCGGCCGGCGAGGGGCGCGAAGAGGGCCTCGTCGGTGCCGGTGAGCCAGCATTGGGCACCGAGCTCGACCAGGCTCTCCAGGAGGAGGGCGCGGCGGCCGGCGTCGAGATGGGCCGTCACCTCGTCGAGGAGGAGGACGGGGAGATCGCCGAAGCGGCGGCGGCGGAGACGTCCTTGGGCGAGGACGATGCTGATCAGGAAGGCCTTCTGGCGGCCGGTGGAGCAGGAGGCGGCGGGCTCGCCCGAGCTGTCGGCGGCGGCGAGGTCGCTGCGGTGGGGCCCTAGCGCGGCGCCGCCGGTCTCGGCGTCGTGCACGCGGGAAGCGGCCAGGCCCTCGGCCAGCCGCTCCTCGGCGTCTAGGGCAGGGGAGCCGGCGAGCCAGGACTCGACCTCGCCCTCGACGGCGAGCCTGGGCTGCGGGAAGGCGGGGCCGGGCTCGGCCAGGGCAGCGTTGAGGTCGCGCACGAGCTCGTTGCGGGCGGCGGCGACGGCAACGCCGGCCTCAGCCAGGCGGCGCTCCAGGGCACGGAGCCAGGTGGCGTCGTGCCGGCCCTGGCGAAGGAGGTGGGAGCGCTCGCGCAGGAGGCGCTCGTAGGTGGAGACGCGGGCGGCGTGCCTGCTGTCGATCGTCAGCACCAGACGGTCGAGGAAACGGCGGCGGCCGGAGGCACTCTCCTGGAACAGGCGGTCCATGGAGGGCGTGAGCCAGAGCAGGCTCAGGATGTCGGCAAGCTCGTTCTGGCTGCGGAGCGGGGAGCCGTCCTGCTCCACCAGGCGGCGCTCGCCATCGCCCTCGCGCGCCGTGACGATGTCACAAGGTCCCTCGCGGCCGGCGACCCGAGCCTCCAAGCGGAAGGGTGCTGCACCCTGCCGCCGGTCGAGATCGGGGAGGCGGGCACGGCGAAGGCCGCGGCCGGGGGCCAGGAGCGACACGGCTTCCAGGAGGTTGGTCTTGCCGGCACCGTTCTCGCCCACGAGGACGACGGGGCCGGGCTCGAAGGCCAGGCTCAGGCGGGCGTAGTTGCGGAAATCATCGAGGGTCAGACGCCGGACGGCGAGGGCGGGGCGGCTTGCTGCTCCCGGCTCCGCACGAGCCAGGGGGGCCGCTGTCATACCCGCATCGGCATCAGCACGTAGAGCGTGCCCGCGTCCTCGGGGTCACGCACGAGCGTGGGTGCGGCAGCGCTCGACATCTCGAAGCGAACCTTGGGACCGTCGACCTCGGCAAGCATGTCAAGTATATAGCGAGCGTTGAAGCCGATTTCGAGGGGCTCACCCTGGTAATCCGCATCGAATTCCTCGACCGCACGCCCGGCATCGGCACTGACCGCACTAATGGTGACGGTGCCGGGGACAAGGCTCAGCTTCACCGCCCGGGCCTTGTCGGTGGAGATGGTGGCCACACGGTCGACCGCGGCGGTGAAGAGCTTGGTATCGAAGAGCGCTACTTTCTCGTTCCCGGTCGGGATCACGCGCTCATAGTCGGGGAAAGTGCCGTCGATCAGGCGCGAGACGAGCACCGCCCGGCCGACCGAGAACTGGATCCGCGCCGGCGAGACGCTGACCTCGACCTCGCCATTGTCGCCTTCCACGAGCTTGCGCACCTCGTGCACCGTCTTGCGCGGGACGATGATGGGCGGGATCTGCTCCGCCCCGGACGGCAGGGCGACCTCGACCCGGGCCAGGCGATGGCCATCCGTGGCCACACCGCGCAGCATGGAGGTGGCACCGGCGCGGGTGGCGTGGAGATGGATGCCGTTGAGATAGTAGCGCGTCTCCTCGGTGGAGATCGCGAACCGGGTCTTGTCGATCAGCTTGGCGAGATCGGCGGCCGGAATGGAGAAGCGCACCCCCAACTGCTCCTCGCCGATCGCCGGGAACTCGTCGGCGGGAAGCGTGGGGAGGTTGAAGGTGGAGCGGGCGGCACGGAGCGTGATCTCGCCCGCGGCCCCGTTCTGCTCGAGCGCGATCTCGCTGCCGTCCGGCAGCTTGCGGACGATGTCGAAGAGGGTGTGGGCGGAGACGGTGGTGGTGCCGGCGCGGCCGACATCGGCCGTTTCCTGCGCCACCAGCGACAGATCCATGTCGGTGGCGGTGAGGCCCAGCCGGTCGGCCTCGGCCACAAGCTTGACGTTGGAGAGGATGGGGATGGTCGTGCGCCGCTCGACCACGTTCTGCACATGGCCCAGTGACCGCAACAGCGCCGAACGCTCGATTGATAGCTTCATGACCCAGGCCTGCACGATGTCGGCACCCGGGCGATCGGGCCCGTGCTCCCCCCGCCTCTTTGCGGGACGCGCAAGCTAGCAGAAAGAAATGAAGGCGTTGACCCCTTTTGCATGAAACGGCGCGGGCCGCCGCGCTCCGACCGTAGCCGTCGTGCGGCCAAGCTCGGCCGAAGCCTCGCGGAGCGATGGCCTGCAGAGCTTCACACAACTGGGCGAGGGAACGAGGACGGGCTATGGTCTCGTTCGGCACTCGCGATCAGGCCTCGCCTTGCCAGGGCGGGCAGGTCGGGTGCGCAACAACCCTACAGCCGGAGACAGGGACCTGGCGGCCAGCGAGCTCCGGTCCTCGCAAGAGCCTCTGGTCCAACCAGAGTTTGCCTGGGCGGACGACGACGAACACCGGCGCTGGCTCGTGCAGTACCAGCGGACCGAGATCCAGCATCTGGCGGCGAGAGCCGAGGAGCTGGAACAACTGCTCCGCCGGCGCACGACCATGCTCTGGGCGGCACTGGTGCTCTGCGGCCTGGGCATCGTCACGGCCGGAGGCATGGCGGTTGTGCAGCTCACCAGCGCTCCTCAGGTCGAAGGAATGCCGGCGGCGGTTTCCTCGCCGGAGCCCCGGACCGACCCATCAGGGACGGCCCAACAGACCCGCGATGAGGCGGAGCAACTCGCCCGCCAAGTCGAGGCGCTGACGGCATCGCGCGCCGACCTTGAACGACAGCTTGCCGAGACCGGCCGAGACCGCGGCGAGGCCGCTCAGGAGGTCAGCTCGCGCGACCAGCGCATTGCGGCGCTAGAACGCAGTCTCGGCGAGGCTGAGCGGCAGCGCGAGCAACAGGCGGCTGAGCTTCAGCGTCTCGCGTCCGACCTGCGGGCCGCGAATGAGGCGCAAGGCCGGCTCGAGAGGGAGGCCGGTACCCGTGCTGAGCTTTTGGAGCAGAAGGAGCGCGAGTTGCGGGCGAGCGCAGGCCAGAGTGCAGCGCTGGAACGCGAGCTGGGCCAAGCCCGCCAGCAGCTCACGGCGGCCCAGCAGCAGTCCGAGGAGCGGCGCGCGGTCCTCGAGCAGCAGCTCGCGAGCGTGACCCAGTCGCGCGACCAGGCCACCGCGGCACTCGCGGCCCGGGATCAGCGGGTCACGGCGCTTGAGCTTGAGCTTGCCCGTGCGCGCGAGGCGGCCGCGCGGAGCGAGGCGGAAGCCCAGCGCCTGTCAGCAAAGCCCGAGGAACTGCGCCTCGGCGCGCCGGAGCTTCCCTCGGGCGACGCGCCGGGCAGCTGGCGCAAGACCGTTCTGGAAGGTGACATCTTCATCGTCCCGGGCAGCGACCAGCTTGCGGCGCGCGCATCCGCCCCGTTGCAGCACGCAGCAGCGCTGATCCGGCAGACGGCAGGCCCGGTTCGCATCATCGGGCACATGGACACCACTGGTGACGCCGATGCCAACCAGCAATTGTCCCTGCGGCGGGCACGCGCCGTGCGCGACTATCTGATCTCTGCGTGCGGTTGCGATCCAGCGCGGTTCGAGATCGACGGGAGAGGCAGTGCCGAGCCGGTGGAAACGAACGACACACCTGCGGGCCGCCGGGCGAACAGGCGCGTGGAGCTGTTGATCGCCAACTGACCGGGACGCCAGCGCCAACTGGCAACTTCGGCTGCCGATGGCTTCCCCGATGGCTGGATAGGTCGGCGCCTCGCTACCCCTGGAGGCGGCGCTTGAGCTGCTCCAGGTCGTCGGCGAGCTGGCGGTCCTCCGCACTGAGCTTCTCGATCTGGCGGACGGCGTGCATGACCGTGGTGTGGTCGCGGCCGCCGAACTTCTTGCCGATCTCGGGCAGCGAGCGGGGGGTGAGCTGCTTGGCCAGGAACATGGCGACCTGGCGGGGGCGGGCGATGGCGCGGGAGCGGCGGCTGGAGGTCATGTCGGCCATGCGGATGGCATAGTGCTCGACCACGGCTTTCTGGATCTCGTCGATCGTCACCCGGCGGTCGTTGGCGCGCAGCAGGTCGCGCAGGATCTCCTGCGCCATCTCGATCGAGAGCGGGCGCTGGATCAGGGTGGCCTGGTGGACGATGCGGTTGAGCGCACCCTCCAGCTCGCGGACGTTGGAGGTGATGCGCGAGGCCAGGAACTCCAGCACGCGCTGCGGGACCTCGGTGCGGAGCTGCTCGCCCTTGGCCTGGAGGATGCCCAGGCGCAGCTCGTAGGTGGTGGGGTGGATGTCGGCGACGAGGCCCCAGCCCAGGCGGGAGCGGATGCGCTCCTCCAGCCCGGCGAGGTCGGAGGGGCTGCGGTCGGCCGAGATGACGATCTGCCGGCCGCGGTCCACCAGCGTGTTGAAGGTGTGGAAGAACTCTTCCTGGGTGCTGTCCTTGCCGCTGATGAACTGGACGTCGTCGACCATCAGCAGGTCGACCGAGCGGAACAGCTCCTTGAAGCTCATGGTGTCCTTCGAGCGCAGGGCGCGCACGAACTGGTACATGAACTTCTCGGCCGAGAGGTAGACCACGCGGCGCGACGGGTCGATCTGGCGGACGCGCCAGGCGATGGCGTGCATCAGGTGGGTCTTGCCCAGGCCCACGCCGCCATAGAGGAAGAGGGGATTGAAGGGCGGCTTGTCCGAGACGGCCACCCGTTCGGCCGCCGCCATCGCGAACTCGTTGGGCTTGCCGACGACGAAGGTCTCGAAGGTGAAGCGGGGATCGAGGCGGGCGCCCAGATCGTCCAGGGCCGAGGGCTCGAGCACCGTCGGCTGCGTGCCGGCATCGCTCTGTCGGGGAACGGGCAGAGCAACCGGCTCGGGCTGGGCTTGTGGCGGCGGGGCAGGTGAAGATGCCGCGGAGGCCACGTTCAGCGCTATCGAGCGGACGGTGGGGTTGATCGAGGTCCAGATCGCCCGGATGCGATCGGCATAGTGCGCCACCACCCAGTCGCGCATGAACTGGGTCGGCACGGCGATCACCACCCGATCGCCGTCGCACTGAGCGAGATCCAGAGGCTGCAGCCAGGTCGCGTAAGCCGTGTCGCCCAACTCGGCACGCAGCAGGCCCCGCACCTGACCCCACTGCTGCACCATGTCGTTCGAGTGCGGCACGACCGTTCGCACCTCGGCTCCAGCGAAAGGCATTGCTCGCTTACCGTCCCGCCCGCTGTGCCCTGACCACGGCCCCCCGGAGGAGAAGCCGACCTATCCGGTCGACTCCGACCGGCCGACCAAGCTGCCCGCTATTAAACCTGGACCATCTGCACGGTTCCTGCCCTGAAGCTGCCTCTCCCTCTGCCGTGCGGTACCCGATGACCGCAGGTACGCACCAACGCGACGGCAGGACCGCCACCCGGCATGTCACGCGACACACAGCAGTTTCGTATGTCCGTGCCCGCCCGTTGAGCTCAGCACGTGGGGTTCGAAGCTATCGCCGGTGCCGTGCCCTGGCAAGGGCATTGAAGGTTACCATTTCACTTTCGCGCGCCGGTTGAGAGTGGCCGCAGAATTACCGAGGGAGCGCGAATACCGCTCTCCCAGCATATACTTTGCCCGCAACTCTCCGCGGGCCGGCAAACGGACAGTCAGTCGAGGAAGACGCGGAGCCGCTATACGGCAGTCGCGGCTGCACCTTCGGGTGCGCGCAGGGCCTTCACTCGCCGTGACAGGCGCGAGATCTTGCGCGAAGCAGTGTTGAGATGGAACACGCCCTTCGTGACACCACGGCGGATCTCAGGCTCGGCCGCCGCGAAGGCGGTGCGCGCCGTCTCGTAGTCGCCCTTGGCAACCGCGTCCTCAACCTTGCGTAGGAAGGTCTTGATACGGCTCGTGCGGGCTCGATTGACGGCAGTGCGCTTTTCCGTCTGACGAAGCCGCTTCTTGGCCGAACGATGATGCGCCACGCGAAAACCCCATCCTGCGAATGCGAGCGGGGCTTCTAGCGTGACCCCCGGCCAGCGTCAACGCCACCCGCCGGCGCGGACGGTCACGCCGCAGGGCCAGCCAGCCCGTCGCGATCGTCCTTGCGGCCGGCGCATTCGGAATGCAAGGCCCGGCACGGCCAAGCCTAGCGGTTGGTGAAGTTGGGGCTCCGCTTCTCGGTGAAGGCGGCCATGCCCTCGCGCCGGTCCTCGGTGGCGAAGGTGGCGTAGAAGAGGCGGCGCTCGACCCTCAGCCCCTCTGCCAGAGGCGTCTCATAGGCCGCGTTCACGGCGTCCTTCGCCATCTGCACCACGGGCTGCGACTTGGCGGCGATCACCTCGCCCAGCCGGATCGCCTCCTCCAGGAGATCGGCCGCCGGCACCACCCGGGCGACAAGGCCGCTGCGCTCGGCCTCGGCCGCGTCCATCATCCGTCCGGTCAGGACCATCTCCATGGTCTTGGCCTTGCCGATGGCGCGGGCCAGCCGCTGCGTGCCGCCGGCTCCGGGGATGGTGCCGAGATTGATCTCGGGCTGGCCGAACTTGGCGCTGTCGGCGGCCAGGATGACGTCGCACATCATGGCGAGCTCGCAGCCGCCGCCCAGCGCATAGCCGGCCACGGCCGCGATCACCGGCTTGCGGTGCTGCCCGATCCGCGCCCAGGGGGCGATGAAGTCGCTCTGGAAGGCGCTGGCGAAGTCCTTCTCGGCCATCTCCTTGATGTCGGCCCCGGCGGCGAAGGCCTTCTCGGAGCCGGTGAGCACGACCACCGCCACCGAGGGGTCGGCGTCGATCTCGGAGAGGGCCCGGTCGAGTTCGCCGATCAGCTGCGCGTTCAGCGCGTTCAGCGCCTTGGGCCGGTTCAGCGTGATCAGGCCGACAGCGCCGCGGCGCTCGACCAGGATGGTCTCGTAAGCCATGGAATCCCCCTGCCTGCCGCGGCGGAGATGCTGCGCCGCGGCGGAAGTGGGGCGCCTTTAACACCAGCCCACCCCGCCACGTCCAGAGCCAGGATCGGGCTGACGGCTCAACGCTGGCAGCGGGCGCAGAAGAAGGTGGCCCGCCCGCCCTGGACCAGGCGCTGCACCGGCCTGCCGCAGACAGGGCAGGGCAGGCCCGCGCGGTCGTAGACGCGGAAGTTGCGCTGGAAGCTGCCGAGCTCGCCATCGGCCTGGACGTAGTCGCGCAAGGAGGAGCCACCGGCCCCGATCGCTTCCGCCAGCACCTCGCGGATGGCGGCTGCCAGCCGCACGGCCTCACCTGGGCGCAGGAGACCCGCCGTACGGCGCGGCGAGAGCCGGGCGCGGAACAGGCTCTCGCTGGCGTAGATGTTGCCGACCCCGACCACGAGCCGCTGGTCCATCAGCGCCACCTTCAGCGCCGTCCGCCGCCCCGCCAGGGCCTGCTGCAGTGCCGGCCCATCGAAGGCCGGCGCCAGCGGCTCCAGGCCCAGGTGCCGGAGCCAGCGGCAGGAAGGGAGCTCGGCCGTGGCGCAGAGATCGAGCATCCCGAACCGGCGCGGGTCGACGAAGCGGAGCACGGTGGCGTCGTCGAAGGTGAGCGTCAGATGCTCGTGGACCCCGCGCGGCTCGCCGTCGAAGAGCAGGCGCCCGGACATGCCGAGATGGAGGAGCACGGTCAGGTCGGGCTCGAGCTCGCCCAGGATGAACTTGGCCCGGCGGCCGAAGCCGGTGACCCGGCGGCCGACCAGGCGGCGCTCGAGGTCCGGCGGCAGGGGGAAGCGGATGTCCGGCCGGCGCTGGACCAGGGCCGTGATCCGCCGCCCGGCCAGCCGCGCCTGCAACGCCCGCACGACCGTCTCGACCTCCGGCAGCTCCGGCACAGGCCAGCCCCCCTCGCTTGCTGCTTAGGGTGCCGTCTCCTACATCAGCCCGTCACCCGTTCAAGGGATCCCGTCCAGCGCATGAGCGAGCCCGACGCCACCGACGCCGCCGGCAGGCTGGCGCAGTCCTTCGGCTACCGCGAGGTCGACCCCGCCGCCAAGGCCGGGCTCGTCCGCGGCGTCTTCGACCGCGTCGCCCGCCGCTACGACCTGATGAACGACCTGATGAGCGGCGGCGTCCACCGCCTGTGGAAGGAGGCTCTCCTCGACTGGCTGGCCCCCCGGCCCGGGATCGAGCTGCTGGATGTCGCCGGCGGCACCGGCGACATCGCCTTCCGCCTCCTGGACCGCCTGGACGGCGAGGCCCAGGTCACGCTGGCCGACATCAACGAGGCCATGCTGCCGCACCGGCCGCGACAGGGCGCTCGACCGCGGCTGGCTCAAGGAGATCGCCTGGACCACGGCCGATGCCGAGCGCCTGCCGTTCCCGGACCGCAGCTTCGACGCCTACACGATCGCCTTCGGCATCCGCAACGTGACCCATCTCGACCGGGTGCTGGCCGAGGCCTACCGGGTGCTGCGCCCCGGCGGCCGGTTCCTGTGCCTGGAGTTCTCGCGCGTGGCGATCCCGGCGCTGGAGCGGGTCTATGACGCGTACTCGTTCACCGTCCTGCCGACGCTGGGGCGGTTCGTGGCGCGGGATGCGGACAGCTACCGGTACCTGGCGGAGAGCATCAGGCGGTTTCCGGACCAGGAGACGTTCGCGGGCCTGATCAAGGCCGCGGGGTTTGGGCAGGTGCGGTATCGCAACCTGTCGGGCGGGATCGCGGCGATCCACTCGGGGTGGCGGTTGTAGGCGTCAGCCGTCCAACAGGCGGACAACAGCTTCCATTCGGGCGGGAAGCCCAGTGCTCACGAGCGCCTCCCGGATGGCTGTCGCTGCGTCGGAAGTCACCTCGGGAAGTGGTACCTCCGCGGCCCTCGCCTGCGCTGCAGCCCCAGCAGTTGCAATATCCTGGTGGAGCGGAGAGAACTCGTCGAACTCTGGAACCGGCAATTCCCAAACCAATTTGTCGAAATGGCGTGGATCACGCCAGCCGCGCGGTTGCATGGGGATTATACGCTGGAGAGCTGTGTCGCTGTTGATAATCAAGCATAGATAGTGAGCTTCAGCCAAACTGCGACTTGATGCCCAGTAGGCCATATGATCTACTATGACACTGGGATCTTCCAGCAATGCCGCGCTTAACCGAGTGCCGGCCTTCGTATAGACGACGCGCGGTCCCGTTATTCCGAGTTGCTGGGACAGACCTCGCATGTGATCAAGACGCTCCTGGAGCGTCATACGCAGTTCGCCATCAGTGCTGCGGGACGCTTCTGTCGCCCACTTGCTCTCGGCATCTCGGAGCCATCCTGCAAGATGACGATGTCCAGCTTCAGTTGCATTCTGTGCGTCCAGTACGCGACCCTTCTCGGCAGGAATGACTGCCAAAACTGAGCCAAGGAGTTGGTGTGGAGCTAAGTTCTCACCGAGAAGTACGCGTCGTAAAAACTCTGCTTCGACCGGACCCACAGGTGGACTTATCTGCGACCAGGGCCGTTTATCCATCGAGCTCTCTCGGCCACGCACACGCGGAGCGCTCCTACTTGCGCCGAGGCGACCTGCTTGCTCAGGTTCAACCAAGAAGAACCGTCGCGGGAACACGCTCGCTCCGTTTCGGAAGCGCGCTCGATAGACCGAAGCGCCTTCCAGAGTGGTGATCGGAGGCCATGGCACCCGTACACGTGTGAGAGCTCGATCTGCCTCTGTCTCGTTTGCGTTGCGCCGCAACGTCCCAGTGAAGAGTACAATTTCGCCAGGTAGCGGTCCTGCTTTTGCGCGACAGCCGATCAAAACACAAGAAGAAGTAGGAAAGATCTCGCGAAGGAGCGCCAAGTTCCATGCTTCCTTAATCCGCACGCTGGCGCCGCCAAAGTTGCCACGGCGTATGCCCTCGAAGGCTGGTCGGTTGAGCGCGGCGTACGGCATCACAAAGGCAATGGTACCGCCGGGTTTGAGGTAGCGTTCGGTACCCCTCGCCCAGAAGAGGGCCGAGAGGTCCTGCTGCGTGGCCAACACGCCGCCGACTTCAGAGGCCCAGCGCCTGACAGGCCTCGCGCGGCCGGGTCTTCATCTCGGGGCTGAGGTGACGGTAGGCGACCCACGGCGGGTTGCCGATCAGCACGTCGGCCTGCTGATCCGGCCGGGACAGCCAGACCGGGCGAATCAGGTTGCGCAGGATGAAGGGCCAGATGCCATTGCGGCCCTGTGCCTTGAGCTGCTGAATACGGGCGAAAGTCTGCGCCAGGATCGCCGCATCCTGCGCCTCCACGCCAGGGATGCGTGCCAGTGCCCGCTCGACCTGCTCGGGCTTCGCCTCGGTCTCGAGCCCCTCACTCAGCTCATGCAAGGCCGGGTCGAACTTGGCTTGGTCCTGAGCGATACCGGCCGGGACGTAGAGCGGCCCTTCGCCGGGGACGGGCAACATGACCTCGTCCACGTCACCGATCCGGCTGAGGTTCCACTGCATGGCGTCGCCGAGATAGACCGGGACATGCAGGGCTTCGCCGCGCTCCCGGACTGCCTCGCCCAGCGCCAGGAGCCAGGTCACGCGCGCGATGATGACGGCGACCGGATGCACGTCGAGGCCGCGGACCTGGAGCGATGCCCTTGCCACGACCTTGGCATCGCTCCATCCGGCGTCACGGGCGGCACTGAGGAGCCGCCGCAGTGCATGGAAGAGGAAAGTTCCCGAACCGCAGGCCGGATCCAGAACCGTCGCGTCGAGGGGATCGGTGAGCACCGTCCCGACGATCTTCGCTGCCAGCCAGTCCGGTGTGTAGTATTCGCCAAGGTCGCGTCGCTGGGCGGGGTCGATCAGGCCTCGTAGAGGGCCTTCAGCACATCCGCCTCAACGTCGCGCAGACGGAAGCGCGCAACCTGCCGTGCGAGGCGGACGACGAGATCGCGCCCGACGGGATCGAGCAGCACCCAGTCGAAGAAGTCGCTCTCGACCGCACCGTAGATGCCGGCATCTGCCAGGCGCCTCGCCCGAGAGGATGGCTGCCGCATTGTCCGCCGGCAGGTCGAGCACCCGGGCGGCCAGCGTCTTGGCGATGACAGTAAGGTAGGTGTGCTGGAGAAAGAGGGAATCGTCGCCAACCGGCGAGCCATAGGCCTCGCGCAGGAGCCGGTCCCATAGCTCGCGCTTCACGGCGACCTCGGGATGGGTCCGCAACGCCTCCCACAGTTGTTCCAGGGTCAGGCGGGCGCGACCGAAGGTGAGGCTCGCGCGGCCCAACTCGCGTTGAAAGGTCAGCGGCTGTGGCAAGAGGTCGTCACGGTCGGCAAGCGCCGGCTCCAGCCGCGCCAGCAGCGCTTCGGGATCGCTGGTCCGCACTTCGTGACGGCCGATCTCGACCAGGTTTCCGTCACGGAGCTCAAACGCCACAAAGAGAGCGCCATCGGTCGCGAGTTCGAGATAGCGGCGGTCGCTCTGCTGCTCGCGCGCGGTCAGATAATCGGGCAGCCGCGCTTCCACGTCGCCCATCTCGCGGCGCAAGTCGGACTTGAACTCGAGCACGGTGGCGCCAAACAGCATGTCGGCGCGGCCGCGCACCTCGGGAAGGCGGACCTTGTGATCGAACGCAGCATAGGACGCGCCGAAGCCGTGCCGGAGAATGTCCGTCATCAAGGTGCGGACGGCTTCGTGACCCGGGCGGACGCTGAGCCTGGCGACGATCTCGGGAAGCTCGGTCTGACGCCAGGACGATGGCATACGCGCATCCTTGCAGGAGGGTGCCCGCCGCCGCAAGGGCTGGCGATGTGATGCTGCGCGCTGCTAGGAGAGGGTGCATGGCAGGCTCGCAACTCGACCTATTCGGCCACCGCCGGCCGTGCCCGAGTTCAGCCCCACGACTACAAGCCGTCGCCGGAGTTCATCGGGCAGATCAGGCGGGAGCTGGAGGGCACTCTGGCCAGCGTGCGCGGCGTCGAGCGGTTTCCCTGGCCGGACCTGACCCAGACCATGCTGGGCGAGATGCGCTTCCATTCGATCGCACGCTGGCTGCCGAAGGAGGAGGCGGCGCGCCTGTGCGCCGCCTTCGAGATGGAGATGGCCCGGCTTTACGAGCTTGAGGACCGGCGGCAGGCTGCGGGTTAGCAGAGCCTGCCGCGGGCGGGTGCCTATCAGATCCGGACCTGATGATCCGCAGCACGCGCAATGCCTGGCGGCTCCTTGCCTCCGCACGGATGCTCGCCCGCCATGATGCCCTGTTCCCGCTGGCGCTCATGCCCTTGCCGCGGGCCGTGCTGCGTGGCGCCGAGCTGGCGGCGGCGCGGGGCGTGCCGGGGACGCCGGGGGAGCGGCTGGCCAAGGCGCTGAGCGAGCTGGGGCCGGCGTTCATCAAGCTCGGGCAGTCCCTGGCGGTGCGGGACGACCTGATCGGGCCCGCGGTGGCGCGCGATCTGGAGATGCTGCAGGACCGGCTGCCGCCGTTTCCGGCCGAGGAGGCGCGGGCGATCGTCGAGGCCGATCTGGGGCGGCCGATCGCGGAGCTGTTCGCGAGCTTCGAGGAGCTGCCGGTGGCGGCGGCCTCGATCGCGCAGGTGCATTTCGCGGTGACGACGGAGGGGGAGCCGGTCGCGGTCAAGGTGCTGCGGCCGGGGATCGAGGCGGCGATCGGGCGCGATCTCGACCTGCTCCTGTGGGTGGCCGAGCTGATCGAGCGCTGGCGGCCGGGCCTGCGGCATCTGCGGCTGGTGGAGACGATCCGCACGCTGATCGTGGTCACCGCACGGGAGATGGACCTCAGGCTGGAGGCGGCGGCGGCCAGCGAGTTCGCGGAGAACTGCGCCGCGGACGAGGGCTTCCGGGTGCCGCGGGTGGACTGGCGGCGGACGGGGCGGCGGGTCGCCACCTTCCAGCGGGTGAGCGGGCTGCCGGTGGTGGACCGCGAGCTGCTGATCTCGTCGGGCTTCGATCCCGACCGGATCATGGAGCGGGCGGCCACGGTCTTCTTCAACCAGGTGTTCCGCGACGGCTTCTTCCACGCCGACATGCATCCCGGGAACATGCTGGTCGACGCCAAGGGCGACATC
The DNA here is from genome assembly GCA_963830775.1 of uncultured Alphaproteobacteria bacterium. Taxonomy (GTDB): domain Bacteria; phylum Pseudomonadota; class Alphaproteobacteria; order Geminicoccales; family Geminicoccaceae; genus CAWHNT01. The sequence continues at coordinate 243,316 of CAWHNT010000047.1, forward strand.
GTCGCACTCGATTTCGGGATCATGGGCCGGATCGACCTCGCCAACCGGCGGCACCTGGCCGAGATCATGCTGGGCTTCCTCAGCCGCGATTACGGGCGGGTGGCCGACGTCTTCATCCGCGCCGGGTTCGTGCCGCCGCACCAGGACCGCGAGGCCTTCCGCCAGGCCTGCCGCTCGGTCGGCGAGCCGATCCTGGGGCTGCCGCTGGAGGAGATCTCGATGGGCCGGCTGATGGGCCAGCTCCTGACCGTGGCGCAGCAGTTCGAGATGCACCAGCAGCCGGAGCTGGTGCTGCTGCAGAAGACGATGGTGGTGGCGGAAGGGGTCGGGCGGCGGCTGAACCCGCGGGTCAACATCTGGCAGCTCGCCCAGCCCCTGGTCGAGGACTGGATCCGCGGCAATCTCGGGCCCGACGCGCGGCTGCGGGACGAGCTCGCCCGGATCGCCGAGGCCGCGGGCCGGCTGCCCGACCTCGTGGTGCTGGCCGAGCGCCGGCTGAAGCTCGATCTCGCGGCACCGGTCGAGCCCGCTCACGCCCGGCGGCAGCGCATGCTGGAGTTGCTGCTGGCGCTGGCCGTGGGCCTCGCCGCCGGGCTTGCCCTGGGCCGCTGAAATACCACTATCGAGTGGGGCAATCGGCCCCGCCATCGCGGAGACCCGGTCACGTGAGGCGCATCCTCCTCATCATCGGTGCTGGCATCGCCGCCTATAAGGTCCTGGAGCTGATCCGCCGCGGGCGCGAGCGCGGGCTCTCCTTCCGCTGCATCCTCACCGCCGGAGGGCAGGAGTTCGTGACCCCGCTCTCGCTGGCGACGCTCAGTGGCGAGAAGGTGTTCACCGAGCTGTTCTCGCTCACCGACGAGGCCGAGATCGGGCACATCCGGCTCTCGCGCGAGGCGGACCTGGTGGTGGTGGCGCCGGCCACGGCCGACCGGCTGGCCAAGATGGCGAACGGGCTCGCCGACGACCTGGCCTCGACCGTGCTCCTGGCGACCGACAAGCCCGTGCTGGTGGCCCCGGCCATGAACCCCTTCATGTGGGCGCATGCCGCGACGCGGCGGCAACGTCGAGCGGCTGCAGGCGGACGGGATCCACTTCGTGGGCCCGAACGGCGGCGACATGGCGTGCGGCGAGGAGGGTGCGGGGCGCCTGGCCGAGCCGGCCGAGATCCTGGCCGCCATCTTCGACCTGCTCGAGCCGGCAGCCCGTCCGCTCGTGGGTCTCCGGGCCGTCGTGACCAGCGGGCCGACGCACGAGCCGCTCGACCCTGTGCGTTTCATCGGCAACCGCTCGTCAGGACGGCAGGGGCACGCGATCGCCTCGGCACTGGCCGATGCCGGTGCCGCCGTGACCCTGGTGACGGGGCCGGTGGCCCTGCCCGATCCCAGGGGCACGGTGACGCAGCATGTGACCACCGCGCGCGAGATGCTGGCCGCCGTGGAGGCCTGTCTGCCCGCGGACATCGCGATCTTCGCAGCCGCGGTCGCGGATTGGCGGCCGGCCGTCGAGGCCACCCGCAAGCTCAAGAAGAGCGACAGGAATTCAGCACCAACTATCGAACTCGTGGAGAACCCGGACGTTCTTCGTCTGATCGCGCGCCGCCAGGGAGACCGGCCAAGGCTCGTGATCGGGTTCGCGGCCGAAACGGGGGACCTCGAGTCGAATGCTGCTGCCAAGCTCGACCGGAAAGGATGCGACTGGATCCTGGCGAACGACGTCTCCCCCGAGACGGGCGTGTTCGGCGGCGCGCGCAACCGGGTCCTCCTGCTGGGCCGCGACGGCACGCGCGAGGCCTGGCCCCTGCTCGACAAGGAGGAGCTGGCGCGCCGGCTGGTGGCCCGGATCGCGGCCCAGCTCACCGCCCCGAAGGCAGCCCTTGCCTGAGGTCGCGGTGCGGGTCGAGCGGCTGCCGCATGCTGCCGACCTGCCGCTTCCGGCCTACGCCACGCAGGGTGCGGCCGGGCTCGACCTGCTGGCCGCCGTGCCGGCCGAGGGCCTGACGCTTGCGCCCGGCGCCATCGTGCTGGTGCCGACCGGGCTCAAGATCGCCCTGCCGGCGGGCACCGAGGCCCAGGTCCGGCCGCGCTCGGGTCTGGCGCTGCGGCATGGGGTGACGGTGCTGAACAGCCCGGGCACGATCGACAGCGACTATCGCGGCGAGGTCGGCGTCGTCCTCGTCAATCACGGGTCCGCCGCCTTCGCGATCCAGCGTGGGGCCCGGATCGCCCAGCTCGTTCTGGCCCCGGTCTTGCGCTTGCGCTGGGAGGAGGGGGCCATCGACCCCACGGCGCGCGGTGCGGGGGGCTTCGGCTCGACCGGTCTAGCGGGGAGGGGGGAGGAGCGATGCTGAAGCCCTCGAAGAAGACGGCATTGGCGTTCGAGGCCGTGGTCGACATCGCCTTCCACGGCGGGGCGGAGCCCGTGCAGAGCCAGGACATCGCCAGGCGCCTGCAGCTTCCGCGGCGCTATCTCGAGCAGGTGCTGCAGCAACTCGTCCGCTGCAACGTCCTGCGCGGCGTGCGCGGGCCGCGGGGCGGCTACCGGCTGGCGCGCGAGCGGCGGCGGGTGACGGTGGGCGAGGTCATCCGCGTCCTGGAGGGTGGCGAGGAGCAGCCCAGCGACGTGCCGGCCGGGTCGGGCTCGCCCCTGGGTGCTGCCGTGGTCAACCCCTTCTGGGAGCGGGTCTCGCGCGAGCTGATGGAGCGGCTTGACCGGGTGACCATCGAGGACCTCTGCCGCGAGGCCGAGTCGCAGTCGCTCGAGAGCGAAGGTCGCGGCAACTTCGACTTCGTGATCTGATCCTGGCACACTGCACCTGCCGGCGGCACGGATCGTCGTGCTGCCGCGGGGAGCCTTGGTGATGGTTAGGGAGAACGAGCAGCCCCCCGTGGGCGGGACGGAGCGGATCCACGATTCGATCTGCGCGGTGATCGGCGGCACCCCGCTCGTGCGCCTGCAACGGCTGCCGGCCGAGGCCGGCTGCGAGGCCGAGCTCCTGGTCAAGCTCGAGACCTTCAATCCCCTGTCCTCGGTGAAGGACCGGATCGCCCTCTCGATGATCGAGGCCGCCGAGCGGGCCGGGCGGATCAAGCCGGACACGCTGATCGTCGAGCCCACCTCCGGCAACACCGGCATAGCGCTCGCCTACATCTGCGCTGCCAAGGGCTACCGCCTCGTGCTCACCATGCCGGAGAGCATGTCGCTGGAGCGGCGCAAGATGCTGCGCATGTTCGGCGCCGAGCTCGAGCTGACGCCGGCGGCACTCGGCATGCGCGGTGCGCTCGCCGCCGCCCGCCGCATCCTGGCCGAGCATCCCAACGCGATCATGCTCCAGCAGTTCGAGAACCCGGCCAACCCGGCTGTCCATCGCCGCACGACGGCCGAGGAGATCTGGCGCGACACCGGCGGCCGGCTGCACGCGCTCGTGGTGGGCGTGGGCACCGGCGGCACGCTCACCGGCTGCGCCCAGGTGCTGAAGCCGCGCCTGCCCGGTCTCCAGGTCATCGCCGTCGAGCCCGAGGACAGCCCCGTGCTCTCGGGCGGAAGGCCAGGCCCGCACAAGATCCAGGGTATCGGCGCCGGCTTCGTGCCAGGCAACCTCGACCGCTCGCTGATCGACGAGGTGATCCGGATCGGCAACGAGACCGCCTTCACCACCGCCCGCCGTGCCGCTGCCCTAGAAGGCATCCCCGCCGGCATCTCGTCCGGCGCCACGATCGCGGCCGCCCTCGAGGTCGGCAGCCGGCCCGGCATGGCCGGCAAGCGGATCGTCACCATCGTGGCGTCCGGGGCCGAGCGCTACCTCTCCACCGAGCTCTTCACCGAGCTGTAGGCGAGGCCCGGAAGCCCGCGCCGGCCCGGCGCCCCGGTGCTGAGGCGGTGGGGACACAGGTGATGCTGCATAGCAGCATTGATGCTGGCGTGCGTGAAAACTGAAACATTTGGGGCGTATGTCTCGGTGCGTCGCCACCTCGAGACGAGAACGTCCATGACCTCCTCCGCCGCCACGAGCGCCCAGGACAGCCGGGTAGCTCGCGGAATCGGCTTCGCGCTCCTGAGCTATGCCTGCTTCTCCACCGCCGATGCCATGGTGAAGCTGTCGAGCGCCCATTTCTCGGTCTTCCAGATCGCGTTCACCCTGTCCGTGTTCGCGCTGATGCCTGTGCTGGTGCTCACCCGCGGCCATGGCGGCCTGCGGGCGCTGCGGCCGACCCTGCCCAAGCTCGTGCTGATGCGCGCGCTGCTCACCAGCGCCTGCGCGCTTCTCGTCTGGCAGGCTTTCGGGATGATGCCGCTGGCCGACGGCTACGCGATCCTGTTCGCCTCGCCGATCCTGGTCACGGCCCTTTCCGTCCCGCTGCTCGGCGAGCAGGTCGGCTGGCGGCGGTGGGCCGCCTCGGGCGTCGGGTTCCTGGGCGTCCTGATCATGATCCGCCCCGACTTCGCCACCGTCGGCCTCGGCCACCTCTTCGTCCTGTTGGGCGCCGGCCTCGGTGCCCTGAGCTTCATCGTGCTGCGCAAGATGGGCCCGCACGAGAAGAGCGCACCCATCCTGTTCTCGCTCTTCTTCACCATCGCTCTCGTCACGGCCCCGTTCGCGTTCACGAGCTTCGTCATGCCGACCCCGGGCGAGCTCTTCGTCCTGGCGATGGCCGGGCTCCTGCAGGGTGCGGGACAGACCGGCCTCGTGCTTGCGACGCGCGACGCGCCGGCCGTCATCGTGGCACCCTTCCAGTACAGCCAGATGCTGTGGGCGGTGCTGTTCGGCGTCACCGTGTTCGGCGACAGCCCTGCACCGGTGCTGTTCCTGGGCCTTGGCATCGTGGTCGCCAGTGGCCTCTACACGCTGTGGCGCGAGACCGTGCGCCGGCGTCCGGTCACGCTCACGGTCGGTCGCGGCGAGGTCCCGGCGCGCGCTGCGAGGTGATCCGGACGCGGCATGCAGCCGTCACGACGGGCGGGTCGTCCGCGTGACGGCGGCCAGCTGCCTGCGCACGCGTTCCGCCTCGGGATGGTCGGGGGCAAGCACCTTTTCCTGGATCGTGGCCGCCCTGGTCAGCACGGTCCTGGCCTACGCGTACTGCTTCCGCTCGGCATAGAGGCGGCCCAGATGATAGAGGCTCTGGGCGACCTCGCGGTGGTCGGGTCCCAGGGTCGCCTGCCGGATCGCAAGCGCTTCGCGCAACAGGCGGTCGGCTTGCGCATATCTGCGCAGGCCAGCTTCGGCCGTGCCCAGGGCGTCCGTGGTCCGCGCAATCTCGCGCCGGTTCGGCTCGGGGGCCTTAGCTGGATCGCCAGCGCCCTGCGCAGATAGGGCTCGGCCTTGCTGTAGCCGCCCAGGTCCAGGTGCAGTCGCCCGAGCGCCAGGAGTGTCTGGGCCACTTGCGGGTGGTCCGGACCCACAGCCTTCTCGCGGATGGCCAGCGCACGGCGATAGAGATTCTGCGCCTGCGTGTTCTGGCCCTGGGCGGCGTAGGTGCCGGCCAGGAGGTGCAAGATCTTGCCGACCTTGGGGCTCTCAGGACCCAGGGACTTGGTCTGGATGGCGAGCACACGCCCGTACAGCTGCTGGGCCTCGGCATAATTCCCCAGCGCGTCTTCGATCTGGGCCAGCTCGTAGACGCGCCGGCCGACCGCGGGATGATCCGAGGCCAGCCCCCGCTGCGCGCGGGCCAGCGCTATCTCCGCATAGGGTTTGGCTTCGGCGGGCCTGCCTGCCTCGTAGAGGCTGCGCGCAGCCTTTGAGGGGTTGGAGGAGGCGCATCCGGCGGTGCTGGCAAGCAGGGCCAGGGCGAGCAGCTTGGCGGTCAAGCTCGACATTGGCGGGGTCTCCTCGTCGTCGGTTCAAGGTTGCCTATCGCGCATCCTCGAGGGCAGCGGCCCTCTCCGGCGTTGGCACGATCCGGTAGGCCTCGAGCCAAGCGCCGCTGCCATCGACAGCGGTGCTCGGGAGATAAAGCAGCTCGCCTCTCACCAGAGGCAGCGTGTGACGTTGTCCTTGCCCGAGCAGCGGGGTGCGAGAGGCGACGCTGCCGTCCTGGAGGCGGATGCCCAGGAGCGTGCCCGGCTGACCGGGGCTGTAGTCGACCACCCAGGCCTGGCCTGCTGCCAAGGCTACCCGGCTGGGCCAGTACCGGAAGCGGCGCCTGGCCTCGCGGGTGCCGGGCGACGGCGCTCGCCACAGGAACTCGAACGCGGGCCGTCCGTCCTGGAGCTTGATCGCCAGGGCAACGACGCCGCCGGGATGGGTCTGGTCGGGGACGAAGGTGGCGACCAGAACGACGGGTCGGCCATCGACCTCGGCGACCACGGGCTGCGTCACCGCCATGCCCGCCCATTCCATGCCGCATGGATCGTCCTCGGTCCCGCACAAGGGCACGATCTGCTGGCGGTCGTAGAGGGTGCCCAGGTGCTCGGCGTCCAGAAGATAGAGGCCACCCTCCTTGCCGGGCTGGACCAGGACGGCGGGTCCACCTTCGAGCTCGACCCGGACTGGGGAATTGGCGCCCAGATCATAGTCGTGCAGCGCCAGGCACTCGAAGAAACCCCTGCCGCTGCACTCGCCGGACGCGGGCCGCAAGGGCCTGTCCCCCGGCAGCAGGCGCGGGATGAACAGGTTCCGGCATGAGCGCATGCAGGGCTCGTCGGCCCGGAGCGGATCGAACGAGCGGCAGAGCTGCGCATCGCACGCCGGGTCGAAGGCGAGGCCTGGCCCCGTCCACATGAGGCTCTGGGCATAGTCCTTGCGCCCGAGATCGAGCCGGCCGTTCCCGGTGGGTACGATCAGCTCCGGCCCGGCCGGCCCCGGCACCACGAGCGCTCCGGCCGGCGACCAGAATCCCTCCGCCGCAGACCATCGACCGCGAGCCGAACCTGCCCTCGACCGGGCATTCGGTCTCGGGCGTGGTCAGGAGCGCGGCGGTGACGGCGTCCTTGGGACCGAGCTCGCGCCAGACGTCGAGGTCGATCTCGAACAGCCAGCCATGCCGAAAGTTAGATATACCACCTAAAGTAGTGGTGGCGCCCCGCCTCTTGCGATGCTCGCCCGGGCCGGCGCCAGCGCCGTCAGGACGGGCGGACGAGCACGTGGCGCTTGCGGCCGGCGGAGAGCTTGAGCTGGCCGTCGCGCAGGGCGCTCTGGGTCACCAGCATGGTCTCGTCCTCGACGCGCTCATCATTGAGGCGGGCTCCGCCGCCGCGCACGAGGCGCCTTGCGTCGCTGTTCGACGAGGCGAGCCCGGCCAGGAAGAAGAGCTCGAGCACCGGCAGCCCGGTCTCGAGCCGGGCCGCGTCGCAGCTCACCACCGGCAGGCTCAGAGGCGTCATCGCCGCCCTCGAACACGGCCCGTGCTGCGCTCGCCGCCTGCTCGGCGGCGTCGAGGCCATGGCACAGGCGCGTGGCCTCGAAGGCCAGCACCTTCTTGGCCTCGTTGATCTCGGCCCCTTGCAGCCGCCCGAGCCGGTCCACCTCGTCGAGCGGCAGCTCGGTGAAGAGGCGCAGGAATCGGGGCACGTCCGCGTCGTCGGCGTTGCGCCAGAACTGCCAGTACTCGAAGGGGGCGAGGCGGTCCTCGTTCAGCCAGACGGCGTTGCCGGCACTCTTGCCCATCTTCTCGCCGGCGGCGGTCGTGATCAGCGGCGTGGTCAGCCCGAAGAGATGGCGGTTGTCGATCCGGCGCCCGAGCTCCACGCCGTTGACGATGTTCCCCCACTGATCCGATCCGCCCATCTGCAGCCGGCACTCGTATCGGCGGGCGAGCTCGAGGAAGTCGTAGGCCTGCATCACCATGTAGTTGAACTCGAGCAGGGTCAGCGGCTGCTCGCGCTCGAGCCGCAGGCGGACCGAGTCGAAGGTCAGCATGCGGTTGACGGTGAAGTGGGTGCCGAAGTCGCGCAGGAAGGGGATGTAGCGGAGCTGGTCCAGCCACTCGGCATTGTCGGCAAGGATGCCAGCGCCGGGGCTCAGAATCCACGAACTTCGCGAGCGAGCGGCTGATCCCCGCCTTGTTGGCGGCAATGCGCTCCTCGGTCAGGAGCTGCCGGCTCTCGTCCTTGCCCGAAGGGTCGCCGACCTTGGTGGTCCCACCGCCGACGAGCGCCAGCGGGCGGTGGCCCGTGCGCTGCATGGTGCGCAGGAGCATGATCGAGACGAGATTGCCGACGTGCAGGCTGTCGGCGGTGCAGTCGAAGCCGATGTAGCCGGTGATGGGCTCCCTGGCGGCGAGCGCGTCCAGGGCCTCGGCATCCGTGCACTGATGGATGAAGCCGCGGGCTTCGAGCTCGCGCAGGAGGTCGGAGCGGAAGGTGGTCATGCTCGTCGCCTGATCAGAACGCTACGCAACTACCGTCATGGCCGGCCTTGAGCCGGCCATCCAGTCCTGGGCGGCGGACGCTGGATGGCCGGCCCAGGGCCGGCCATGACGAGAAGAGGAGGAGCGGCTTTGTGTCGGATGCCCGGCGGTCAGCGCGCCAGCGCCAGCGGCTTCTCCACCGGCTTCAGGCGCTTGTCGAGGTAGGCCTCGCAGATCGCCTCGAACTCGTCCATGTGCTGGGTGAAGAAGTGGTCGGAGCTGTCGATCGTCTGGAAATCGATGGTGATCCCGCGCTGCTGGCTCAGCTTGTTGACCAGCTTCACCACCGACTCGGTGGGCGTCACCGTATCCCGCTCGCCGTGCACGATCAGGCCCGAGGCGGGGCAGGGGGCGAGGAAGCTGAAGTCGTACATGTTGGCCGGGAGCCCGGCGCACATGAAGCCCACGATCTCGGGCCGCCGCATCAGGAGCTGCATCGCGATCCAGGCGCCGAACGAGAAGCCCGCGACCCAGCAGCCGGTGCTGTTCGGGTTGTGGCTCTGCATCCAGTCCAGGGCCGAGGCCGCGTCGTGCAGCTCGCCCTGGCCGTGGTCGAACACGCCCTGCGAGCGGCCGACGCCGCGGAAGTTGAAGCGCAGCGTCGAGAACCCGCGGCGCGAGTACATGTGAAACATGCTGTGCACGATGCGGTTGTTCATCGTGCCGCCATGCTGCGGATGCGGATGCAGGATCAGGGCGAGCGGCGGCGTCGGCCCCTCACCATGCACGTAACGACCCTCCAGGCGGTAGTCACCGCTCTTGAAGATTACTTCTGGCATGCCTCAACCCCCTACCCGGCCGTCCCCCATCGGGACGCATGGCACCCCCGCACCCCTTGTTCCAGGCGCACGCGAGTGGCCGGCCTCGACATTGACCTCTACCGTCCCAACCTATAAGCCGCTCGACGCGGCTGCTCCGGTGCTTCCGAGCGGAAGCGCACCTAGGCGCACCTCCTTGGGCCCGTCGCTGTTCTGGCGGTCAGGGCAGCGTTAAGAGCAACGGGTTGATATAACAAGGCGAGGGCCATGTTCAAGGGTTTACGCGAGGACATCAATTCCGTCTTCCAGCGTGATCCGGCTGCACGATCTCGACTTGAGGTGGTCCTCTGCTACCCGGGCATCCATGCCCTGCTGTTCCATCGCCTGGCGCATTGGCTCTGGACAGCGGGTTGGAAGCTCGGCGCCCGTTTCGTCTCCCAGGTCAGCCGCTTCGTGACCGGGATCGAGATCCACCCCGGGGCGAAGATCGGGCGGCGCTTCTTCATCGATCATGGCATGGGCGTGGTGATCGGCGAAACCGCCGAGATCGGCGACGATGTCACGCTCTATCAGGGTGTCACGCTGGGCGGCGTCAGCCTCGATCCCGGCAAGCGCCACCCCACGATCGGCAACGAGGTCGTGATCGGGGCGGGTGCTGCCGTGCTCGGGCCGTTCACCGTCCATGAAGGTGCCCGCGTCGGCTCGAATGCCGTCGTGCTGCGGGAGGTCCCGGCCGGGGCGACCGTCGTGGGGATCCCGGCCCGGCAGATGGGGCCGCAGCCGGTGCGTGACGAGGTGCTCTGCTTCAGCCCCTACGGTGCTACGCCGGGCGCCAGCGTTGCCGACCCGATCGCCCGCACGCTCGACCGGCTCAACGACCGGGTGGCCGAGCTCGAGGCCCGGCTGGGCGAGGTCGAGAGCGGGAAGTCGCGCGCCGCCTAGCCTCGGTGCCGAAAGCGGCGGTCTATCTCGACTACAACGCCACCGCCCCGGTCCGGCCGGAGGTGGTGGCGGCCATGGCCGATGCCATGGCGGAGCCGGGCAATGCCAGCTCCGTGCATCGGTTCGGCCGTGCCGCGCGTGCGCGCATCCAGGCCGTGCGCCGCAGGCTGGCCGAGCGGCTGGACGTTGCACCCGACCGGGTGATCTTCACGAGCGGCGGTACCGAGGCGAACCATCTGGCGCTGCTCGGTTTCCCGGGTCCGCGCTGCGTGTCGGCGATCGAGCATCCATCGGTGCTCGAGGCCGATCCGGACGCCGGGCATATCCCAGCAGGGCCGAGTGGGACCGTCGATCTGGAACGGCTGGCCGAGCTGCTTGCCCGCGAGCGCCCGAGGCTCGTCTCGGTCATGCTCGCGAACAACGAGACGGGCGTGATGCAGCCTGTGCGCGATGCGGCAGCACTGGCTCACGCGCACGGCGCACTCCTTCACACCGATGCCGTGCAGGCTTTCGGCAAGATGCAATTCACGCTGGCGGAGCTGGGTGCGGACCTCGTCACCGTCTCGGCGCACAAGCTCGGCGGCCCGCCTGGCGTCGGGGCGCTCGTCGCCCGCGAGGGCCTCGATCCCGCACCGATCCAGCGTGGTGGCGGTCAGGAGCTGCGTCGGCGGGCAGGTACCGAGAACCTGCCTGGGATCGTCGGCTTCGGCGCGGCAATCGATATCGCCACCGATTGGCAAACGGTGAAAGCACACCGCGACCGCCTCGAGGCCGGCTTGCGGGAATTGGCACCGGAAGCCGTGATCGCCGGCGCTGAGGCCGACCGGCTGCCCAACACGAGCTGCATCCTCCTCCCCGGGGCTTCGGCCGCCACCCAGCTCATGGCGCTGGATCTGGAGGGCGTGGCGGTGAGCAGCGGCTCGGCCTGCTCTTCCGGCAAGGTGGGCAGCTCGCACGTGCTGGAGGCCATGGGCCTGCCTCCTGGCCTCGCGGCTTGTGCGATCCGCATCAGCCTGGGCTGGGGGACCGTGGCGGCCGACATCGACCGCTTCCTGGACGCCTGGTCGACGGTGGCCAGCCGGATGAGCGGTCGTTTCGGCGGCCGATCACCGATCGGTGATCGGCGACTGCCGAGCATCCTGCATCCAGGCGTCTCTCCCGATCGGTAGGCCTGGTGCCAGCCGCATCAGTGGCTGTGCGCCTGCCGATGCAACGGGAGTTGAAGCCGTGATCGCCGGCGCTGAGGCCGACGGCTGCCCAACACGAGCTGCATCCTCCTCCCCGGGGCTTTGGCCGCCACCCAGCTCATGGCGCTGGATCTGGAGGGCGTGGCGGTGAGCAGCGGCTCGGCCTGCTCTTCCGGCAAGGTGGGCAGCTCGCACGTGCTGGAGGCCATGGGCTTGCCTCCTGGAACTCGCGGCTTGTGCGATCCGCATCAGCCTGGGCTGGGGTACCGTGGCGGCCGATATTGACCGCTTCCTGGACGCCTGGTCGACGGTGACCAGCCGGATGAGCGGTCGTCTCAGCGGCCGATCACCGATCACCGATCGGTGATCGGCGACTGCCGAGCATCCTGCATCCAGGCGTCTCTCCCGATCGGTAGGCCTGGTGCCAGCCGCATCAGTGGCTGTGCGCCTGCCGATGCAACGGGAGTTCTAGCACTACTCTGCCACGATCATAGCCGGAGGTGATGGTGGAAGCGCTGCCGGCAGTGTGGGCAGCGCAGGAGGACACGGGTGAGTGCGGCCGCGATGCGCCGCCGGATCGCGGGCAGGCTCGGGCTCGGTGGCGGCCCGGGCTCGGGCGGGGTGGGAGCGCTTTTTCCCCCCGAGCCGCAGGTGCTGGAGGAAGGCGAAGGCGAGCTGGCAGAGGAGGGCATGGTGGTGCAGGCCGCGCCAGCTCCGGCCCTCGAAGTGATCCAGCCCGAGCTCGTCCTTCATCTGCTGGTGCATCTGCTCGCACGTCCACCGCGCCTTGATCAGCGCGGCCAGGGTCTCGAGCGAGGCATCGGGCGGGAGATTGGACAGGTAGTACTTGCGCTCGCCGGTGGCGCGGTGCTCGCCGATCAGCCACACCTCCTCGCCGGGAAGGTGCTGGCCGCCTGTAGCAACTGGCCCATCGGCCACGCGGACCCGGCGTGCTGCGAACGCGGCCTTGAGCGGCCCCTTGGTCCCGGTGCGCCAAGTGATCGAGCGGAACGTTTCCGGCTGGGCTTCGATCAGCTCGGTGGCGCTCACGCTTGCAGCCGAAGGTATGGGGTGCTTGCGCGGGCGGCCGGTTGCCTTGCGCTCAGGAACGGCGAGCTTCACGTCGGCGGGGTAGACCTTCTGCGTCGGCAGGATGCCGACCGCAAAAGCAAGCTGCCGTTCGCCAAGCCCGGCGCGGAACAAGGCCGCCTTGCCATATTCGGCATCGGCCAGCACGCAGCCGAAGCGGGCGCCTGAAGCCAGCACGCGGTCGATCTCGTCGAGTGCCATCTGCCACTTCGGGCGGTGGCCGATCGCCTCGGGCACGCCCGCGGCCGTGCGCCGCCCGGCATCGGTGCACCAGTCCTCGGGCAGGAAGAGGCGCAGGCCAACACAGACCGGCACCTCGGCCCTGGCCAGCGTCAGCGAGACCAGCGCCTGGCAGTTTGCCCGTTTGCCAAGCTGGCCGCAGTACTGCCGCTTCACGCCTACCGAGTGCCGGCCCTGCTTCACCAGCGCCGTGTCGTCCACGACCAGCACGGCGTCTTGTCCGCCCACGAGCCGGTCCGCAGACTTGACCAGCTCCTCCTCCAGAGGTGCTGTGGGCCAGGGCGAGGTCGAGACGAAGTGGTGCAGCTGCTGGGTGTCGGCAGGTGCTACCCGTGCCGCCATGGGCTCGATGCTCTTCCGTTCACCCGGCAGGATCAAGCCCTTGAGGTAGAAGGGTGCCCAGTGTCGCTGCGCCTTGCGCCGCAGCCGCGCCAGGAACGGCGCGACCCAGCGTTCCAGCTCCGCCCCCCAGCCTTCCGCCAACCTCTCCTCCATGGCGCTCCTCCGCCGTTAGCGGATCTGCGAGAAGAACGCTCAACTCGGTAGAACGTGGCAGGGTAGTGCTAGCACTACCTGGGCACTTTACTGGGTAGCGCCAGTCTGAGGTGGGCGCCGCAATGGGGGCAGCAGGCCAGGACCCGCCAGAGCCGCTCCACCAGCATGCGCCGAACCGCCGGCAGGGTGGGTTGCGGCGGTGGACCGGCCAGGGCTGGGCCGCTTTTTTCCCCGCCTGCCGGCTTGCTCAAGCCGCAGGTGCTGCAGGAAGGCGAAGGCGATCATCGTCATCAGTGCATGGCGGTGCAGCCCGATCCAGGAGCGGCCCTCGAAGTGGTCGAGGCCGAGCTCCTCCTTCAGCTGCTGGTGCGCTTGCTCGCAGACCCAGCGGGCCTTGATCGTCGCCGCCAACTCGTCGAGCGGGGTGTCGGCCGGCAGGTTGGACAGGTAGTACTTCTGCTCGCCCGAGCTGCGCCGTTCGCCCACCAGCCAGACCTCGTCCCCGGGCAGGTGCCAGCCGTTGCGCAGCTGCGCGCCCTCTGCCGGGCGCACCCGCACGGCGGCGAACTCCGCCGCGAGTGGTCCCTTGGTCCCCTGGCGCCAGCTGATCCGGTGCCACTCGGCGCGCGCCAGCACGGCTTCGGCCGCCGCCGGGGCTTCGCTCGGCACGGGATGCCGGCGTGGCCGCCCGGTGGGGGCGGTCGGCCAGTGCAGCTCGACCGTGGGCGCGTAGACGTTCTGGGTCTTCAGGACGCCCACCGCCCAGGCGAGGCCGCGCGCGCTCAGGCCCTGGCGGAAGGCCGCCCCCATACCGTACCCAGCGTCGGCCAAGGCACGACCGAAGCGCACGCCGGCGGCGGCGACCCGGTCGATCTCCGCCAGGGCGATCTCGGTCTTGGCCAGGGCGCGGCGGTGTTCTTCCGGCACGCCCGCGTCGGCGCAGCGATCCGGGTCGCTGGCCCACTCGTCCGGCAGGAACAACCTGAGCCCGAGCGGCACCGGCACCTCGTCCTGGGCCAGGGTGAGCGAGACCAGGACTTGGCAGTTCGCCTGTTTGCCCAGGGCCCCGCAGTACTGGCGGGCGACGCCGACCGAGCGCTTGCCCTTCTTGGGCAAGGCGGTGTCGTCGATCACCAGCACGGCGCTCGGGCCGCCGACAAGGGCGTCCGCCTTCCCGGCCAGGACCGCTCGCAAGGGCGCATCATCCCAGGCCGGGCTGGCGATGAAGTGCTGCAGCTGGTCATGCCCGCCCAGCCCAAGGCGGGCCGCGAGCGGCTGCAGGCTCTTGCGGCCGTCCGGACCGAGCAGGCCGTGCAGGTACAAGGGCGCCCAGCGCCGCCGCGTCTTGCGGCCGATCACCTCCAAGAACGGCGCCAGCCAAGTGTCCAGGGCCGCCTCGATCTCGGATGATCCGGGTTCCACCACGCCACACCTCTTGGGCCGTTGCGACCCGCGAGGAGATGGTGCCGCTCATCACCCCTTAAAATGCCCAGGTAGTGCTAGGTGTTAGGTCCCGGGATGAGGTGGTGCGGGTTGATGTTGAACGAGGAGGGATCGTTCTTCCAGGCGTCGCAGACGGCCTGGAAAGGTGTCCGCCATCGTAGCGCCTTGAGGTGCTTGGCGAAGTTGTAGGCTGCCAGGAAGGCTTGCAGGTGGGCCTTGAGGCTCTCCAAGGTCTCGTAATGGAACGTCTTGACGGTGGCCTCCTTCACCGTCCGGTTCATCCGCTCGGCCTGTCCGTTGGTCCAGGGATGGTAGGGCTTGGTGAGCATGTACTTGATGCCGTGCTCATCGCAGACGCGGTCAAAGGGATGGACCATCCGGTCCCACTTGCTGGCAGCGCAACGGGTGAAGGCGACGCCGTTGTCGGTCAGCACAGTATGGATGCGGTAGGGGAAGGCGGCCACCACCCTGCGCATGAAGGCGGCACCCGTGGCCATCTCAGCCGTCGCGTGCAGCTCGACGTAGGCGAACTTGGAGACGCGATCGATGGCGAGGAACATGTGGACCTTGCCTTCGGCGGAGCGCAGCTCGCAGCTGTCGATGTGGACGTAGCCGATCCTGGTCTCGGCGAAGCGCTTGCGCTTGGAGGAAGCCTCCTCGTCTCTGGGCAGGCGGGAGATGCCGTGCCGTTCCAGGCAGCGGTGCAGGGCGCTGCGGGTGAGCCTGGGGATGCTCTCCCGCAAGCAGCCGAGGACGTCATCGAGCGGCAGGAGGATGCGCCTGCGGAACTCGACCACGACCGCCTCCTCGGCCTCGGTCAGGACGGCGTGCCGATGCGGATGGGCGCAGGTCTCGATCCGCTCCCATTCGAGCTTGGGGCATAGCGGCGCAGGCCGGTCTCCTCCGGGCTGCAAAGCCCCGTCCGCAGCCTGCACGCCGCTTGATCCCCGCAATTGAGGACACCCTAGATGCCTCGTCCCTTCACTTCCCCGGCCCTGATGGCTGTGATCGCCGCGGCGACCGTCACGGTGGCGCCCGAGGCTGCAGCGACCACGCTGGCAGCCCTGAGCGGAGACAACAGGCTCGTCATCATCAACGTCGAGAATCGCCGCGTGGCGCGGCAGGTCACGGTGACGGGCATTGCCGGAGCGCTGGCCGGGATCGACGTCCGCCCGGCGGACGGCAAGCTCTACGGTGTCGTGAGCAACGGCCAGATCGTCACCATCAACACGAGCAACGGGGCCGCGACCGCCTTCGGCATGCTGACCGTGGCGCTGCCTGGCGGCCAGCTCAGCGTCGACGTCAACCCGGTGGCGGATGCGATCCGGATCGTGGGCGCCGACGGCACCAATCTCAGGCATCCGTTCAGCACCGGGACGACGGTCGAGGACGCCGACATCAACTTCGCCTCGCCAAACCCGCTCGGGGATGCGACGCCGATCGTGGTCGCCGTCGCCTACACCAACAGTGTCGCCGGGACCAAGACGACGCAGCTCCTCGACATCGATGCGAGCCCGGCGGCCCTCTACCTCCAGATTCCGCCCAACAACGGGACGCTCGTGGCGCTGGGCCCGATCGCCGGTGCCACGCTCGCGGCTTCGTTCGGCTTCGACATCGACGTGGACGCAGACGGTCGCAACCGCGCCTGGATCGTGAGCGGCAACCGGCTCCTGCAGGTCGACCCGATCGGCGGGGCCATCTTCGACAACGACCCGATCAAGCAGCTGAGCGTCCCGGTCCGCGACGTCGCCGTGCTCCCCAACTAGCACGGACTCGACTGGCCCCGTGCGCCTGCTCACCGGCGGCGACCCTGCCGGGCGGCAGGCGCGCCACGCTTGCACCGGCATGTTCTGGAGGCGTTCCATGGATGGCGGCGCGGCTCTTGCCTCCGGTCCATGGCTGCCGACATAGTGCTTCAGGTAGACGATCCGTTTCGGGTCAGGAGCAGCGGATGCAGCGGCAGGTGATCTCCCTCACGCCGGCGGCGGCGGACCGGGTCAGGCAGCTCCTGGCGGGGCAGGGCAGCGAGAGCGTCGGCATCCGCCTGGGCGTGAAGCCCTCGGGCTGCTCCGGCTTCAGCTACAAGCTCGATTTCGCCAAGGAGATCGGCCCCGGCGACGAGGTGGTGGACGCGGCCGGCGTGAAGGTCGTGATCGACCCGATGGCCGTGATGCACGTGCTGGGCACCGAGCTCGACTGGGTGGAGGACCGGCTGGGTGCCCAGTTCGTGTTCCGCAACCCGAACGAGAAGGGCCGCTGCGGCTGCGGCGAGAGCTTCCGGACCTAGGCCCGGCGCCTTGCCCCGCGTCGTCTTCGTCCTCCCCGGCGGAGAGCGCCGGGGGGTCCAGGTAGGCGAGGGCACCACCCTCCTCCAGGCGGCCCGGCAGGACGGCATCGAGGTCGAGGGCGCCTGTGGCGGCTCGATGGCCTGCGCCACCTGCCACGTCCATGTCGACGAGGCCTGGATCGACCGCCTCCCGCAGCCCTCGGCCGAGGAGGAGGACATGCTCGACTTCGCCGCCGAGCTCGCGGCCACCTCCCGCCTCGGCTGCCAGATTCGCGTCGCCCCTGCGCTCGACGGCCTCACCGTCCGTGTCCCGCGCTCGACGCTTCTCGGATAGTGGCTTCCAGGCCTGCAAAGGCAGGACCTGCCTTTGCAGGCCATGGCGAGTGTGCTGATCGGCGGGGGCTGGCGGTCAAGGGTGCGCAGCACCGGCTCCGCCGGCCGAAGGCCCTTGACCGCCAGCCCCCGCCGATCGATTCGAATGACTATGTCATCGATCCCTAACCTCGACCCCGAGATCGGCCGCGCGCCGCGGGACTGCCGTGTGGTCGTCGCCATGTCGGGCGGCGTGGACAGCGCCGTCGCTGCCGGGCTCATGGTCGAGGCCGGCTACGATGTCGTGGGAGTGACGCTCCAGCTCTACGACCATGGTGAGGCTGCGGGCCGCAAGGGCGCCTGCTGTGCCGGCCGTGACATCCACGACGCCCGCGATGCCGCCGACCGGCTCGGTATTCCGCATTACGTGCTGGACTTCGAGGAGCGCTTCCGCCGCGACGTGATCGACGATTTCGTCGACACCTACGCCGACGGCCGGACGCCGGTACCCTGCGTGCGCTGCAACCAGCGGATCAAGTTCGGACACCTCCTCCAGATCGCCCGCGACCTCGGCGCCGACGCGCTGGCCACCGGCCACTATGTCGACCGCCGCCTGGGTCCGGCCGGTCCCGAGCTCCATCGGGCGCGCGACCAGGCCAAGGACCAGAGCTACTTCCTCTTCGCCACGACGAGGGAGCAGCTGGCCTTCCTCCGCTTTCCCCTGGGCGCCCTGACCAAGGACGAGACCCGGGCCCACGCGCACCGGCTGGGCCTCACGCTCGCCGACAAGCCCGAGAGCCAGGACATCTGCTTCGTCCCGAAGGGTCACTACAGCGACCTTGTCGCCCGCCTTCGCCCGGGTGCCATGCAGCAGGGCCAGATCGTCCACGCCGACGGCCGCGTGCTGGGCCAGCACGAGGGCACGGCTCGCTTCACCGTCGGCCAGCGGCGGGGCCTGCGCGTTGCGGGGAGCGAGCCCCTCTACGTCATGGAATTGGACTCCCGGCGCCACCGGGTCGTGGTCGGCCCGCGCAGGGCGGGTGAGGTCGGCACGATCTTCTTGGCGGACACGACCTGGCTCGTTCCCGAGCTGCCCGACGCACCCAGATCAAGCACCGCTACAACGAGCCCGCCGTGCCCGCCCGCGTCGTCATCGGCGATGGCGGCGACGTGCGGGTCGAGCTCGAGCAGCCGGAATCCGGTGTAGCCCCCGGTCAGGCCTGCGTCCTCTACGACGGCAGCCGCCTGCTCGGCGGTGGCTGGATCGCCCGGACCCTGCCCGCCGGCCGCCTTGACTCGGCCGGGGCCGCTGCCTAAATCCGGCCCTCGCGCGGGCCCGGCCCTCCTGGGACGGCGGAGTAGCTCAGTGGTAGAGCAGGGGAATCATAATCCCTTGGTCGGGGGTTCAAATCCCTCCTCCGCTACCAGCGCCAGGCAATGCGGAGCCGGCGTCAGTCGCCGGCATCCTCCTCTTCCTTCTTCACCAGCACCTGTCGGCCCCGGTACATCCCGGTCTTGAGGTCGATGTGATGCGGCCGGCGGAACTCGCCGGTCTGCTTGTCCTCGACCACCGTCGGAATGGAGAGCGCATGGTGTGCGCGGCGCATGTCGCGCCGCGACGGGCTTACCTTCTTCTTCGGCACTGCCATGGAAATGGTCCTCTTCGCGAGGGCGGTCGTTATCGTCGGCAGCGCATAGCGCAGCGGGACCCGCCCCCGGGTCCTTCCGGTCGGCGGGAGATAGGTGAACGTGCGGTCGGGGTCAATCGCTGCAAGCAGCGTGAGAGGGCGCGGGCAGGGGGCTGCCAGCTTGCCGCACCCGAAGTGCTTGACCGCCTCCGGCCGGCCGCCTACATGCGGCCTCCCGACGACGCACCCCACCGCCACGGCGGACCGGCTCCTCCAAAGAGCCTGAGGGATGCGGCAGAAGGGGCCTTGATCGAACGGCGAACCGCGCTTAAATAGGGGTTCGCCGCTCCGAGCGGGCGGAAATCCAGCGATTGATCAGCAACCCTGGTGTGCCGGTGGGCGCACAAGGCAAGCGACTGTCGCCATGCTCTTTGACATCGTCATTTATTGTTG